>CAVIWF010000041.1:0-24024 GCA_963646285.1 bacterium | reverse complement strand
CCGTTTGTCAACACCTTTTTCAAGGTTTTTTCGACTTTTTTCTTGACTTTGTGCAAAGACGATTGTATAATGGTCTTATTGTGAGTTTCGTTCGGGTTTACATGGGGCTTACAATTCATTCATATTCTGCATCGTTCGGAAATTAGTGGAGCTCCGCACAAAAACGCACGCAGTCATTTCCCTCTGCGTGCGCTTTTGTCATCATTCTTCCGGCATATTTACTTTCCCGGCATCGAAAATGCTTTCCACAATTGCCCCACCGAGGCATTCTTCCCCTTGATAGAGCACTGCGGATTGCCCCGGCGTCACCGCCCGCTGGGGCGTTAGTGCATGAATCAGCAGCTTGTCCCCCTCCATGGCAACCTCCACTTCCTGATCCGGCTGCCGATAGCGGTATTTGCAGGTGCAGCGCATCGTTTCCCCAACCTGAAGTGGCGCATCCCCCACCCAAGTCACATCCGTACCCAGGCAAAGGGTGGAATACAGCATGGGATGATCTTCCCCTTGTGCCACCAGCAGTTGATTCTTCTCCAGATCCTTCCCGATCACAAACCAGGAACGTCCATCGCCGCATCCGCCAATGCCCAGTCCCCGGCGCTGCCCAAGGGTATAATACATAAGACCGTCATGTCTTCCAACTTCATGACCTTCCGGGTCGATCATGGCTCCCGGCTGAGCAGGCAGGTATTCAGACAGAAACTTTTTGAAATTTCGTTCACCAATGAAACAGACCCCGGTGGAATCCTTCTTTTTGCTCACCGGCAGACCCTTCGCTTCCGCATAAGCCCGGACTTCCGCCTTGGTCATGCCGCCTACGGGGAAGATGGCCTTCTTCAGCTGGGAACGCTTCAGCATATACAGAAAGTAGCTTTGATCCTTCCCCGAGTCAACACCTCGCAGTAGTCGTCCTTCCTCATCCGTGCGAACAAAGTGACCTGTTGCCATCCGTGAGGCACCCAACTCCATGGCGAAATCCAGAAAGGCACGGAACTTGATTTCCCGGTTGCACAGCACATCCGGGTTAGGCGTACGTCCGGCCTTGTACTCGCTCAAAAAATAGCTGAAGACCCGATCCCAGTATTCCTTGGCAAAATTCACCGAATAGTAGGGAATACCGATAACGTCGCACACGTCACGCACGTCACGCCAATCCGTTTCCGCCGTGCATGCGCCGCCCTCTTCTTCCTCCCAGTTTTTCATGAACACGCCAACAACGTCGTAGCCCTGTTCTTTCAGTAGCAAAGCGGTTACAGAGGAATCCACGCCGCCGGACATGCCGACTACTACCCGTTCCTTCATTTTTCCGCCTCCGTCAGCTTGTCCAGCACGCCTGCCAGCACATCCGCCGCAATGGCTTCCTTGTCCCGGGCAGCGCCTACCACAACGAACCTTGCAGGATCACGGTCAATCAGTTCGTGATAAGCTTTTTCCACTCGGGCATGGAATTGCTCCGTCTCCATTTCGATACGATCCGGCTCCGTTGCCCTGCACCGCCGCATCAGGGCCGTTACGTGATCCAGTTCCAAATAGATCGTGGCTGTGGGCAGCGTGCCATCCACCGCTGAGGCGTTGATATTCAGCACCTGATCCACCCCCAGCTTTCTTCCCCCGCCCTGATAGGCCACGGAAGAATCCACAAATCGGTCGCACAGCAGCAGTTTTCCTGCGGACAAAGCCGGACGAATCACCTGCCGCACATGCTGGGCACGGGATGCCGCATAGAGGTAAGCCTCTGCCACCGCTTCCATATCCTTGTTGTTGCGGTCAAGAATGACCCTGCGAATCTCTTCCGCCACAGGACAGCCGCCGGGCTCCCGGCTGTGCTGCACTTCAAAACCAAAGCGGGTCAGGCTTTGGGTCAGCATCTCGATTTGGGTCGTTTTTCCTGAACCGTCCAACCCTTCCATGGACACAAAATGTCCGCCGGGCACAGGCGCACCGGGACAAAGGATGTCAATAACCTCCTGCACCGTTTCGGCATAAGCTTCGCATCCTGCTTCTCTCAGTTCCGCTTCCGTGCCGTAGCCGTAGCCCACTCCCAGGGTATGGATGCCGACGGCACGGCCGCCTTCCATGTCAAACTTTCGATCCCCGACCATCCAGGCCGTATCCCATTTTTCCGGCAAAGCGGTGCGGATCAGCTGTTCCTTATCCGCCCCCATGTGCTCCCCGGTACCTACGATTCGGTCGAAATATGTATCCAGCCGGAAATATTTCATGATCCGTTTGGCAGGAATCTCCGGCTTGCCCGTGGCAATGGCCACATACCACCCCTGCTGCTTCAGCGTCCGCAGCAGACGGCGAATGCCGGGATAAACGCAGTTTTCGAACAGCCCCACATCATTGTACCGCACCCGGTAAAGCCGCAGTGCCTCCGCTGCATCCTCATCGGACATGCCGCAGTATTCCTTAAAGGACCAACCAAGGGGCGGACCAATAAACTTCCGCAGGGTTTCTTCGTCCAGGGGGGGCAAATGCATTTCCTGCAAGGCGTACTGGGCGCACTTGAAAATCCCCTCTTCCGATTGGGTCAGCGTACCATCCAGGTCAAAAACCGCACACTTTATTTCACACATAAGATCGTATCTCCTTCTGTTCCGAAGCGCTGCCGTGGTGCTGCCTTTGCAAGCAACTCCGCCGTTTCGCTGGTGATTCGCTCCCCGGGACATACCAGTGGAATCCCCGGCGGGTACAAGCCTGCCGACACTGCCGCAATTTCTTCCACTGCCTGATCAATGGGTACCCGCTTCGTGTCCCTCATCACGGCTTCTCTCGGCGTCATCACCTGCTGGGGCAGGGCTGCATTGGCTTCCATCGGCGGATGATGGATGGGCGCTTCCTCCGTCAAACTGGTCAGTACATCCCCGATATGCCGGATTTCCTCTGGCTCGTCCATGCAGGTCAGGATCATCACCACCCGCCATGGATCATGCATTTCCACTTCAATGCCCTGCGTCCGCAGCCGCTGTGCCAGCCGCTCGCCTCCCTCCGGCGCATCAATGACCAGCCGGGTTGGGTCAAACTCCATTCCCGTTGTCTGCCACAGGGCATGGGCATCCCGATAAGGTGTGCTCTGAATCTGCTCCCGCACAGCATTCGCCGCTGCGACTGTTGAAGCAAGCCTCTCTCTGCCTTCCGCTTCCATGAAGGCTCTGGCATCATCCACGGACAGCATCAGCAAAAAGCTGGGGGAAGAGGTTTGCTCCCGCCGCAGCAGCTGAAGGGCTCTTTCCCGATCCTCTGCATGCCTTAGGTGCAGTACCGCCGAGCTGGTCAGCCCCGGCAGGGTTTTGTGCACCGACTGCACCCAGGCATCTGCCCCATAGGCACCGGCAGATTGCAGTCCGCCCTCCATCCATGGCAGATGGGCACCGTGGGCTTCATCCACCACCACCCGCATTCCCTTTTCATGGGCGGCAGCAATAATTTCCTGCAGAGGCATGGCACCTCCATAATAGTCCGGCCTTGTCAGCAGCAGGGTTTTCGCTTCGGGATGCTGATGGATGGCCTCCAGCACATCCTCCGGGCGAAGATAACAGTAACCGTCCTGCCGGCGGATCACCTGCATCCATGCAGGACGCAAACCACCAATGACGCAGGCATTCATGGCAGACAGGTGGGCATTTCGAGGCAGCAGCACCGTGTCCCCTTCCCGTGCCCACAGCTGGAGCATAACATGGATGCCCACTGTGGAACCGTTGTGCAGCAGCAGGGTTGCCCCTGCTCCGGCAGCCTTTGCATAGAGGTGCTCCGCCTTGGCAATGCCTCCTTCCGGCACATATAAATCATCGGTGGAAGGCAGCTCGGTGGTATCCAAGCGGTACAAATCCATCACACCAAAGGGCGCATGTCCCTTGTGCCCCGGCATGTGTGCACTTTGCGCCTTGGCTGCTGCTGCCAGCATGTCATAAATCGGTCTTTTCACCCGCTGCCCTTTCCCTTTCTTCATGGATTGCCCTGCATCCATGGCAATCCTCAGTCAAGAACGACCAATCCCATTTGATCACAAAGATCTCTGCACTGCAAATTGTGCCCAACGCCGTGCACCCCGTTGCATCCCTGTCCTTTTGCATTCCGCAGCAGGCAGCAGGCTGCATCCAGGGTGAGCCCCCGTTCCATGGTCACTGCTCGCAGCGGCTGTTCCATGCCATTGAGCACCAAGCTGTTTTCTTTTTCTTCCACCGTGCGCAGGCAAAGTCGTGTACGCAGGTCGTCAATAGGCTCTCCGTCGCACCACAGCACTGCTTCCGCTGTGACCTGCTCCGGGTGCTCTGTCGTCCAGGCCTTGCTGCCTGGCAGAAGGAGGGTGCCGGTCAGAAGCATTTCTTCCCCGGGTAAGAGTACCCGCTTCTTCCAGTGCATAGCAGCTTCTCCCACTTTCGCTTCTGCCTGCACGGTCTGTTCCTCGTCAGACAGGCTGCGGATTTTTACCTCCAACCCCACGAGGAACGTTTTCCCCTGTTTTTTCACTTCCGTGTGCATGTTGGTGATCAGGGCACTGCCCAGCTGCTCCAAGGTGACCGGCGCAATGGTTTTTGCCCCTGCTCCAAGCTCCATTTTCAGCCTATGGGCTTGATAAGGCAGATCCTGCCGGTAAGCATCAAAAGAAGCACCCGTTGCGCTTTCCCCCAGCAATTCGCCATCCAGCCACGCCCGGATGCTTCCGTCACTGCCGCCGAACACAAAGCGTACCGTACCGGCGCAGGTCACAGCCTTTTCATAAATCGTCACGGCATTCGTTTCCGGCACACTTCCCGGTACAAGTCCCAAAGTTTTTTCAAGGGCAGTGATTTGCCACAGGGGGGCAGGCTCGCACACCTTCCGCAAAGCATGTTCCGTATATAAGTGCTGCATTTATTTTCTCCTTACTGTGCATCTTCCGGCAGCCATGGCATCAGGAAACAATTCACATAAAAGGGCTTGCCGTCGCTCTTGGGAATTTTGTAGTCCAGGCAGTTACTGGCCTCCATGGTACGTTCATCCTCCGGCACCACGGACAGGTTCAGTCCCCGTTCCTCCGCATTCATGTCATAATCATGAATGTACATTTTCACCCGGTTGGACATGTTGCCCTCGATGGTGGTAATGCGGTACTTGCCGTTTCCCAGCTCTTCCACATCATACACCAGGCCGATGTGCACCGTTTTGTTGGCACTCTTCCGCACACCGTATACCAGCAGATAGCCTTTTTGCGGTACCAGCGTCATCCGATCCTTCCGCAGATAGCCCCGGAGAATCTTGCCCACGCTGGCTTCCTTCACATGGTACAGTCCTTCTACCGGTGCTTCTTCCACGTTTTCCAAGGTTTCCATGGGAATGTCCGCTTCCATCATGCACCAGGTAACAAACCCGCCGCACCAGCCGAAGCTGACCCCTTTGCCCCGCCACTCGGTGTACTTGTTGCACTTGGACAGGGTTTTGCCGTTCAGGGTTTGCCACTCGTTATAGGCAATGTCCAGCACCTGCTGAATCTGCTCCGGCGGCGTAAGCACACTGTCGGATACCTGATTAGGTGCCGGCGTCATGGTAGGCGACGGCTTGCTTTCCGCCAATGCTTCTTGCCACACTCCTAGCACCATCATGAAAACCATGGACAAAGTCAGCAAACGTTTTCGCAGCATTTCAGCCCGCTCCCTTTCAAAGCAAAGTTAAGATGATCACCGTTTTGAAGTGTATCATAGCAGGTGGAAAAAGGCAATATCGCCCCTTGTACAGAAAAAGGAACTGCCGCAAAACCACATTCCGCAGCAGTTCCTTATGCATTTGGTTTACCCTCGCAGCAGATAGAAGCAAATCATAAAATACACCGCAGGCAGGGTAAGCAGCAGCCCCGAGAAAAACAGGAAAGAATAATGCTTGATCTTCTTCTTTTCCTTCCGCTGCTTGTACTCGCCATACTTAATATACTCCGTATGCAAAAACGGCAGCAGAATGTCCCTCGTGCGGCGCAGACCATAGGTCACGCCGGTGAAAGCCCCCCGATTGTACACCGCCACAAGGCCTGCGCACAGCATCAGGGTAAAGCCGGGGATGGTGAAGGCATCGCACAGGATGCGATACTTCTCCGCCTCCGTTTCTGCATCCGCAAAGCCGTAATTGCGGAGGATGATCAGCAGCAGGCCGACGCCCATACAAAGGCTGACGGCATAGCCTGTGATGATCTTGATGATGGTGCTTCTTCTGTCCTCGTTCAAAGTCCGAACTCCTCTTTGTACTTGCGCTCCTCGGAATCACTGCAGTAGACAAAGTGCCCAGGGCAGACTTCCCGAAGAGAGGGCTTCTCCACGCTGTAATCGTGATCCTTGAGGGAATTGTAAATGATTCTCGTGCGCTCCCGCTCGCTGTACGGGTCAGGCAGAGGAATGGCGGAAAGCAGGGAACGGGTGTAGGGGTGCATGGGATGGGCGAACAGTTCGTCCGTCTCCGCCAGCTCCACCATCTTGCCATAGTACATGACGCCGATTCGGTTGGAGAAGTACTTCACAACGGAAAGATCATGGGCAATGAACAGGATGGTCAGCCCCAGCCGCTCACGCAGCTCGTTCAGCAGGTTAATGACCTGTGCCTGAATGGACACGTCCAAGGCGGATACAGGTTCGTCAGCAATGAGCAATTCCGGGTTCATGACAATGGCTCGGGCAATGCCGATCCGCTGACGCTGGCCGCCAGAGAATTCGTGGGGATACCGTCCCGCATGCTCCCGCACAAGACCTACCAGCTCCAGCATCTCATACACCTTGTTGTCGATGTATTCCTGATCCTTCACGCCCTGAATCACAAGACCTTCCGCAATGATTTCCTTTACGGTCATGCGGGGGTCAAGGGAAGCCACAGGATCCTGGAAAATCATCTGAATCTGGGTAATGAGCTTGGTGTGCTTGGCCACATTCAGGTCGTGCTTGTACTTCTTGCGAAGCTTCTGTGCCTCTTCACCGGAAGCGTTCTTCAGCTTCGTCTCATACTCTGCCGTTACCTCGGCAGCCTTTTTCGCCGCATATTCCTTGTCGGAATACTTCTGGTCATGCTTGGCTAAGGCAATTTCCTTCTTATTTTCCTTCAGGCAATCGGCAAGCTTCTTCTTCGCTTCACCGATTTTTGCATCATTGGCAGCCTTGTGGCTGGGGTTGGACGCAGAGTCTGCCTGCAGAGCAGCAATCTCTTCCTTGGTGCTTTTCTTGGCCTCTTCCATGGCGTTGCGGTAGGAAAGCGTGCCTGCACCAATGCGCTGACCCTCGAAGTAAATATTGCCGGAGGTAATGTTGTAGATCTTGATAATGGAACGTCCGGTGGTGGTCTTGCCGCAGCCGGACTCGCCTACCAGACCGAAGACTTCGCCCTTCTTGATGTCAAAGCTGACGTCGTCCACCGCCTTGGTGGAGCCAAAGTACTGGCAAAGGTGTTCCACCCGCAGCAGGGGTTCATCGTTGCGATTAGGCATGGCTTGCACCTCCCGTCCGCTTTGCATTCATGCGCGCAATGCGCTCGGTAATTGTCTTGGGGATTTCCACCTTCGGCGCATCGGGATGAAGCAGCCACGTTGCCGCCTGATGGGTATCGGAAATCTTGAAGAAGGGCGGGCATTCCTCAAAGTCGATCTGCATGGCATACTTATTCCGTGCCGCAAAAGCATCGCCCTGGGGGGGATAGATCATGTTCGGGGGCGTGCCGGGAATGGCGTCCAGCTTCTCCTTGGTATCCAGGTCAGGCATGGAGGAGAGCAGCGCCCAGGTATAGGGATGGCGAGGATCATAGAAAATATCCTCCGCCGTGCCATACTCCACAATCTTGCCTGCATACATCACGGCAATGTTGTCTGCCATGTTGGCCACCACGCCCAGGTCATGGGTAATGAAGACAATGGACAGGTTCCGTTCCTTCTTCAGCTTGTTAATCAGCTCAAGGATCTGTGCCTGAATGGTCACGTCCAGGGCCGTGGTAGGCTCGTCGCAGATCAGGATGTCCGGGTTGGCTGCAAGGGCAATAGCAATCACGATTCTCTGCCGCATGCCGCCGGAGAATTCGAAGGGATACTGGTTGTACCGCAGGCGAGGCTCGTGAATGCCCACCTCTTCCATCAGCTTCACAGCCATTTCCTTGGCCATGGTCTTGGTAATGCGGTGAACAGCCAGAGAACCTTCTTCCTTGAAGTGCTCAATCAGCTTATCGGTGCGCTGGGCAATGTCCACAGGCTGCGCCAGGAATTCCTGATAGCGCTGGTCAAGCCGGTCAATGATGGCGAGAATGTTGCCCCGCAGCTCTTCCGGCGCATACACCACCTTGGGCACAACTTTCCAGGTCACGTTCTTGCCCTTGGCAATCAGGGCTTCCCGCTTCTTGGACTGACGCTCAAACCGGGCTTCTTCCTTGGGGTTGTTGGTCAGGAAGTAGAAGTAGCGGTTGATGGCGTTGGTCAGGGCAGAGCGGAAGGTGTAGGCTGCACTGTCCTTCAGGTATTCCAGATGATCAATGGAAGCATCCACTGCATCAGACAGTTCGCCGCACAGCTTCTTGGCAGCAGCCTTGTCAAAGTCGGCTTCGAAGAACTTCCGGGCTTCTGCCAGCTTGGGCAGCACAGCTTCCTTGTTCTTCCGAGCCGTCTCGTAGGAGTACGCCACGCCGCTCTGTGCCATTTCCACAAACTGATCCATGAAGTTTTCCTTCAGGTACTTGCTGGCTTTGGCATTCAGTGTTTCCACTTCCTGATCCATGTCGGCGTCATGGCAATACAGCTTGTAATAGCCCCAGGAGAAGAAGTCCGGCTTCGTCTGGTTTTCCACCTGGCGCATCAGCTCTTCCAGCTTTTCCAGTACCTTGGAAGCTTCTTCCTTGCCGGTTTTGGTGTCCTGATAGCTCTTTTCCGCAGCAGAGAGCCGGGTCAGCAGCTTGTTAATATCTTCGTGGAAATCACGGGTCAGGATGCTCGTGTTGATGCGCTTCAGCTTGCCTACGTATTCACGCAGGAGTGCTTTCACGTCCAGCTTCTGATCCTTGCCCAGCTTGAAAATGGTATCCTCTGCATCCGCCCGAAGATCCACCGTGCTGGTGAAGGCAATGTTGAACTCGTTCTCCAGGCGGTTACTTTCCATGCAGAACTTGTTGAAGGTGGCGAACATTTCGTTGACCTTGGCAGCATCGTACTTGCCGGAGGCAATGACGCTGGTCTTCAGCGTGTTCATCAGCCGCTTGAATTCTGCCTTGGCTTCCCGCCGGTTGGACTTGTTCTTCAGCAGCGTGGCTTCCGTGATCTGCTTGCCGATCTTCACAATGGGGTTCAGGGAGGACAGAGGATCCTGGAAAATCATGGCGATTTTATCGCCACGAATGTGGTGGAAATCATCCTCGCTGATCTTCAGCAGATCCTGACCGTCGTAAAGAATTTCGCCGCCCTCGATGATGGTGTTGCCTGCCAGAATGCCCAGCATGGCCTTGGCGGTAACAGACTTACCGGAGCCGGATTCACCAACGATGGCAAGGGTTTTGCCCCGCTCCAGGTTAAAGGAGATGTCACGAACAGCCTTCAGCGTGCCTGCCTGTGTGCGGAACGAGACCTTCAAATTTTTTACTTCAAGAATATTATCCATGCTTTAATCCTCCACATTACGCAGCGAGGGATTGAACGCATCCCGAAGGCCGTTGCCGAACAGGTTAAACGAAATTTCAAGGAGCGAGATGAACACTGCGGGCAGAATCATCAGGTGGGGGTAGTTGGTCCAGATGGCACTGGCGTCAGACAGCAAGGTACCTAAGGAGGTCACGCTGGAGGAGCCCAGCTTCACAATGCCCAGGTAGCTCAACATACTTTCGTTGAAGATGACGCCCGGAATGATCAGTGCCGTACTGGTCACGATGGTGCCCAAGGAGTTGGGAAACACGTGCTTCCAGATCAGCCGTCTGTCCTTTGCACCCAAGGTCTTGGCAGCAAGCACAAACTCCTGCTTCTTGAAGCGGTAGAACTGGGTACGCACACGGTACGCAATGCCGATCCACCCGTTCAATACGTAGGCGAAGATCAAGCAGGGAATGGCGCCCAGCTGGGCAGACAAATGCATCTGGAACAAGGTAGCCACAATGATGAAGGGAACGTTGCCCAGAATGTCGGTGATCCGCTCCATGATCAGGTCCACCGTGCCGCCGTAGAAGCCTTCGATAGCGCCGTACACAGCACCGATGATGAAGTTGATGATGGACACGCTGACAGCCAGCAGCAAGCTCAAGCGAAGACCGCCGGCCAGGCGCAGCATCAGGTCATAGCCCTGGCTGTCCGTGCCGAAGATGTAGTCAGGTTCACTGCCGTTCACATACTGGTAGTAGTTGTAGTACAGCACACGCACCTTCAGCTGAGCCGTTTCGAAGGTGCCGCCGCCGGTGTATTCATAGTACACCAGGTTGCCTTCGCTGTCCCGCTTGTAGTTGTCTTCCAGTACCAGATCCTCGGAGTAGGCCATTTTCACAGCCTTGCCGCTGGTGGTCACCACAGGGGTGTTCTTCTTGGACTTGTACCAGTTGTTGGCATCGGTAGAGTCCACGTTGTACTCATTATCTTCAATCAGGGGATAGAGGATATGGAGTCCGGTTTTCTGCTCGTATTCCTGAATGGCGGCCAGCTCGGACTGCTTGATGCTCTTGTACTGGAAGCCTACGTTCAGGTAAGCATCCGTACGGGCGGTGTAGTAGGTCTTTTCCTTTTTGGTTGCGTCAATCTGGGTATAGGTATCGCCCAGCTTGATGATGGGCTGGTACTCGCTTTCCATGGCTTCTGCCATGGTCACGTCATGACCGTCCCAGTTTTCCGCACCGGCACCAATGCCCATGGCTTTAATCAGACCCACCTCAGAGTAGTTGCCATTAACGCCGCCATCAATGCCCAGGCCATACAGCGCAGTAACACGAGGACCCTTCTTGGCGTATACAACGTCCATGAAGTTATTGGCATGATCCGTAAAGAGAGGAGCCGTAATGGAGAAGAGGCAAATGAGGATGATGATCACCGCAGCAATGACGGACGCCTTGTTCTTGCGGAAGCGAATCCATGCGTCCTTCATGTAGCCGATGGGCTTATCATCGAACTTGGTATCGGTCAGGCGCTCGTTCATGTTTACGAATGTAAACTTCTCCGGCGGAATGGCCTTCATATTCTTGTCCGGCATTACTTCTCCCCCATTCTGATTCGAGGATCAATAAATCCGTAGCTCAGGTCCATGACGATACCAGCCAGCAGGCCGATGAAGGTGTAGAACACGCAGTCCATCATGAACACGTCGTAGTCCAGCAGGTTCAGAGACTTTATGTAGAGCTGTCCAACGCCCGGCACGGCGAAAATCTGCTCGATGATCATGGAGCCGCCCAACAGACCTACGAACTCGGAAAGGATGGAAGGCAGAATGGGCACAAAAGCATTTTTCAGCGCATGACGAGCCGTGGCCTGTGCACGGGTCAGACCCTTGGCACGGGCAAGCAGCATGTATTCAGAGGTAAGCGCTTCCGTCAACTCGGCACGAACGAAACGGGTATAGCCCGCAATGGAGCCGAAGGACAAAGCGATGATGGCAGGAATCATACTGACAAACATTTTGCCCGTAAAATAACTGCCGCCGGCATCCGCAAGGGAATACATGGTCAAGGGAAGCCAGCCCAGCTTGAAATACAGGAAATACTGCACCAAGAATGCGTACACATAGCTCGGTACAGAAATGAACACCATGACCAGCGTGCTGATCAGGGAATCGTCCCATTTATTTTTCCGAATGGCGGCATAGATGCCGAAGAGAATACCAATGGGAACGGACACAATCATGGAATAGAAATTGATGAGAACCGTCGGCAGCAGCCGATCCCCCAGTACCTTCGCAGCAGGCGTACGATAGGACACGTACCACGATGTACCAAAGTCCCACTTGGTCACAATGTTCTTTACATAAATAAAGAACTGTGTCATCAGCGGTTCGTTGTAGCCCAGTGCTTCCCACCGCTCTTCAATAGCGGCTCTCTGCACCTTGTCGGTGGGCATTTCTCTTGGCAGAACACGAATGAGCAGGAAGGTAATCATCGTGATGATGATGAAGGTTACCAACATCAAGCCCAGTCGCTTGAATACGTACTTTGTCACCGATACTCACTCCTTTGGGAATCCGGCGGATTCTGAAATTGTTTGAGGAAATGCCGGGCGAATGGTTCGCCCGAATTTTCCGGAAAACGCCGGATCGGCGCATCCGAAACTGAGCAGCGGGTGAACTGATACTAACCGAAAGCAGGGGGAGCCAACGACTCCCCCTGCCGTTCGGTATCCAGATAGAACAACCTTACCTTATGGTTGACTGAAGCTTATTCGTAGCTCAGCACGCCATTCTGGCTGGCAACATACTCTGCCCACTCAGCATCGGTATAGTTGTACTGCATCAGTTCCATGCCGCCCCAGCCATATGCCAGGTTGTAGTCAGGAGTGATGTAGCTGCACTTGTAGGACAGCAGGCTGCAGGAAGTGGAGCTTGCCAGAGGAATACGATAGTACTTCTGCAGGTACTGTTCTTCCATGTCAGCAGTGATCTGCAGCTTGGTCTCCAGGCTTGCGCCAGCGAAGGCGCCGGTGCCAACCATGGAACGGGACCAATCGCGCCAGGACATGGTGACTTCTTCACCGTCCACGGTCAGGGTCAGCTGTTCGGTGGAAGGATCCCAGCAGCCAGCTTCGTTGATGCTGTACTGCTCGTTGTCGCAGTATACCTGGAAGTTACGGAAGGGATACAGAGCAGCGCCGCCCCATGCGCCGTAGCCGATGGCATATTCGCCGTTAGCCACATCGCCGTAACGGTCATTGATGTTGCCCAGACCTTCCAGGGTGATGGTGCCGAATCCGGAACCTTCAGCAGCAGCGTTGATGTACTTGTTCATCAGCTCCAGCTGCTTGTTGTCGGAGGAATCCAGAGCGCCCTTCTTGTAAGCCACACGGATGGTGATGGCGTCGCCTGCGGTGTACAGGCCGGCATCTACCAGCTCCTGGCAAGCGGTTGCCATCAGAGCCTGAGCCTCGGTCAGGTTGTAGCCATTGATGGACTTGTAGGCATCAGCCAGGGTAGCATAGGGCGTGCCCTCGCCGTACTCAACGCCATACAGGTTGCAGATGGCCTTCATGGCAGGCTCGGAAGAACGATACATGGAGTTGGGATCGTTGTAGAAATCGTAGTAGTACAGGGTGTTCAGCAGGCCGAAGGTAGGTGCATAACCGGCGGTAGCGGTAACCCACTCGCTGCGGTCGATGGCCAGGCTGAAGGCCTTACGGAAGTTCACGTTGCTCAGCACAACGGAGTTGGTGTTGCCCTTGGAAGCGTCCATGGTCTTCAGGTTCTCCAGACCGGTGTTGAAGAAGAAGGACATGGAGTAGGTTTCCAGTGCCTTGTACAGCTGCTCGGAAGCGGCGTAGTTAGGCAGTTCGTCAGCGGAAGGAGACCAGCCGTCCAGCTCGCCCTTCAGGAAGGCCTGCTTGGCAGCGTCATCGGTCATCACGTTGATAACCACCTTGGTGGTGCGATAGCGCTGTACGTTTTCGCCGTTCACCAGGTAGGGGGTGTAGGAAACCAGGGTACCGTCCTCACCCTGCTCCCAGCCGTACCAGTTCTCGTTCTGCACGAAAACCATCTGCTTTTCTTCCTGGAAGGATTCCAGCTTGTACGGGCCGTAGGACATGGTGGTTTCAAGGCTGGTGCCGTAGTTGGTGGTCACCAGGGTGCCGGTGGTGTCCTTGCCTGCTTCGTACAGATCCTCATACACCAGCCAGGTAGAGGTGAAGGAGGTCAGTGCGTAGTAGTAGTCGATCTGGGTCTGCATGACGTAAACGATGGTGTAATCGTCTACCTTGTACAGGCCAACGGTATCGAAGCCTACTTCAGGCATAGCCACGGTGTAGATGAAGTACATGGGCAGATCGGCTTCGGTCTCGCCCCATGCTTCATTGGCGGTGGTCACAGGTGCAAACAGGGCATAGTTCGCATCGGTCAGCGGAACCAGGCCGTTGTCATCGCACAGAGCAACCAGCTCTTCCCAGGTATCCATGCCGAAGTAAGCATCGCCGTAAGCTTCAACATAGTCCTTCAGGGTGTTGCCGCCCAGCTGGGTGCTCAGGGCATAGTTCACAGCCAGGTACATCTTGTAGCCTTCGGCAGTGACATACTGTCCGTCGTCGCCAACAGTCAGGTCAGCCATGGTGTACTTGCCCGCATTCTCGTTGTAGGAATCGCCGCCTGCATAGTAGTAGCCGTTGCCGCCTGCGATGGCAGACTCACCGGCGTAGTACAGGTTTGCACGGTAATTCTTCATTTCGGGGTTGAGCAGCTGCTGCATGGAATACACATAGGAGTCGGCATTGATGGGGGTGCCGTCCTGCCACTTGGCATTCTCGTTCAGCTTAATCTCAAAGACGTAGCCCTCGGTAACGTCTGCGGCAGTCTTGCCTTCGGGCAGGGTAACGTTGTACTTGGTCAGGTCATCCTGGTGGTCAGCCGTTACGTCGGTGATGGAGGTAGCCATTTCGTACACCCACTGATAGACACCCTCTTCGGTGTCCTCAGCCTGCATCGATACGAAGGGGCTGGAAAGGTAGTTGGTAAGAACAGCATCGTCAGCATTGGTTTCCCAAGTGTGAGGATTCCAGTTGTTGGCAAGTGCCGTGCTGTAGTCATTGTAGGTGTAGCTGGGCACATCGCTGGTGGTTTCTGCGCCGGCCGTTACCGCAAGGCCCAGAACCATGCACAGTGCCAAAAACAGAGACAATGTTCTTTTCATGTTCATCCTCCTTAAAAAGTATTCCCCGATGGAAGAATTGTTACAGGGGGCACACCCTTCCTCCTATAAAAATTCGTGCAAATATTTTACCATGAAAATGTGGAAACGTCAAGCCTGTACAAGGCTTTGGACAGGCCCTGCATTTGCATAAAAATGCTACATTTTTTCAAAAGAGCATGGCATTGGCATCATTTAGTACAATAAAAAAACAATGCAGCCGTGCGGACATCCGTTCTTTCCTTCAGCGAACGGTTTGCCTGCTTTTTGCAACTCTTCATCCGCCATCCTGCAAGTCCATGCTTGAAGGCGGCGAACAATTCTGCTATACTGAAGGCAGTACAAAAACCCTAATGTTCGTCTTCACAGGAGGTGCCCTCTATGCTAACACTCCGCCCTGCTTCCATGGAATGGATGCCTTTTCGTCAGGCATTGATGAACGATCCCCGAACCATGGCCTACAACGCCCACTGGGCACCGCCGGATGGGTGCATTGCCTTTCCGGAAATGGAATGGGACGCCTGGCTGGAAGTACAGAAGTCCAACTTTCCCGAATGCGGTTGCTTCTATTTAATTAACGAGGATGGCACCCCGGTCGGCGAAGCCAGCTGGCACGGCTACGGGGTGGGCATGGGCATTGTGATCCACGCTGACCACCGTGACAAAGGCTATGGCCGTGAAGGGCTGCGCCTGCTGGTTGATGAAGCCTTCCGCCACAGGGAAATCACGGAACTGATGAACACCTTTGCAGAAAGCAACCTCGCTGCCCTGACCATCCACAAGCAGGAAGGCTTTGTTGTCCTCCGGCAGGAAAAAGGTCTCCTCCACCTGCGCCTTACTCGGGAGCGGTATGCCGCCCTCCGCCGCCGTGATATGCTGGCGAAGCTGATGGACGCCATGTGCGCCTTTGACGCTGGGGATGCCCCCCGCATCCATCATTTTGTGAAGGTGCACAACTTTGCCCGGCAAATCGGCATCGCCGAAGGCATGGATGATCATGCGCTGTTTATTCTGGAAGCTGCCGCCATTACCCATGACATCGGCATTCATCCTTCTGAGGCCAAGTACGGCGACTGCATCGGCAAGCATCAGGAGGAACTGGGGCCCATTGATGCCGAGCCCATGCTCCGCTCCCTGGGCTTTGAGGAAAGCGTCATTCAGCGGGTGTGCTTCCTGATTGGTCATCATCATACCACCGTCCACGTGGAAGGCCTCGATTGGCAGATTCTGTTGGAAGCTGACTTCCTGGTCAACATGGTGGAAGGCAACATGTCCGCCCATGCGGTGGACACGGCGGAAGAAAAACTGTTCCGCACGGCAGAAGGAAAGAAGCTGCTGCGGTCTATCGTTCCGGCGTAAGGGGGCAAATGAGCCACCTTTCGTGAAGCAACTCTTTTCTGTTTGCTTCGTTATCTCCAAGACCATACAAAAGCACAGATTCCCACGCATGAAAACCCACCTCCGGCAGATTGCATCATTGCATTCTGTCGTGGGTGGGGTTGCTTTGTTTCTTTATCAGCTTCTGACAATCTCTATGTGACTTTCATAAACAAGAATCCTTTGCACCTTCTCCAGTGTCCCCTGCTCCACCTTTATGCCCAGTTCCTTTTCAATTGCCTCCATCAGCTTTTCTTCTTTGATGATCCGATTTTTGCAGCCATTGCCATGCCGCCCTTTCTGCCTCTCCCGGCAATTCCATGCTTTGTACAGTTCCCCGCCCTGTGCCCGGCAGGCTTGAAACGTTCGCCGCTTGTAGGGTGCACCGCACACGCCGCAAAACAGCTTTCCGTACAGGGGATGCTGATGGCCACGCTTATGGATGCCCTGCTGCACTTCATCACGTTTCTGCTCAAGCCGTGCCTGTGCCTGTTCCCATGTGTTTCGATCGATGATACCTTCGTGGTCATGGGTCAGGTAGTAGGAAACGTGTTTCCCATTGGGGTCAGGCTGTTTGGTCAGGAAGTTCAGGGGCGGCTTCTTCTGCAGGCGTTTATCCCCCACATAGGTTTCATTTTGCAGCATGCTGCGGATGGACGGAATCTTCATCGGCTGCTTTGTCCGCAGTCCCATCACGTTATTGACTGCAAGGTCTGCTTCGATTTCTGTCAGTGTTCTGCCTTGGATGTAAAGCTGGAAAACACGTTTCACCGCCCAAGCCTGTTCATTGGGCACAAGCTTTCCATCCACAGTGTTGTAGCCAAAGATGCGATTGCTGCCAAGATTGTAATCCCCTTGGGCGAATCGGTTGGCATACCGCCAGCGGACATTCTCCGAAATAGATCGGCTTTCGTCCTGCGCCACAGCAGCAAGAAGGGAAAAGATAAAACCGGCAGACGGGTCAAGGGAGCGAATTCCTTCCTTCTCGAAGCGCACCTCCACGCCTGTGGCGGCAAGGGTTTTGACAGCCTGTTCGCAATCCACCACATTGCGGGAAAAACGGGAAATGCTCTTCACTAGGATGAGATCGATTCGGCCGTTCCGTGCATCCTCCATCATTTGCAGGAAGGCCGAACGGGATTTGATGCCCGTGCCGCTGTGCCCATGATCCGCATAGATACCGGCAAAAGCCCAGTCTGGATTGCACCTGATGAGGTTTTCGTAGTAGATGATTTGCCGCTCATAGCTTTCCTCCTGCTCGGCAGAATCGGTGCTGACACGGCAGTAGGCGGCAACCTGCTTGAGGTGTGCGGCAGATGTGCGCTTGATTTCATAAACTTTCATCACATTCCCGCTCTCTGTTTCAAACGTCCTGGGCTGCTATTTCCCGTGCACGCTTTTTATCCTCTGCCGTGCGGGGGAATCGTCCGTCACGCTTGCCTTGCTCAAGGTCTTCGATATAGTGCTTGTAGCAAGCGAGCAGACGGGCAGGATCATGCTGCCAAGCCTTAATGGGAATGGCACCGACTGTTGACGTGCCATCCTTCCAGTAAACAATTACGTTATTGTCCAGCGTTGGTGCGATGCGCTCCACGTACGTATCCAGCCACCAGAACTCGACGGTTTCAGGTGCAGGCTGGTCGGTGCGTTTTTGCCAGGCTTCCAGCACAGCTGCGTTGAGTTGCCACGTTTTCACCGCATACAGACGGCATCCCTTTTCGCCAAAGCAGCACCAGAGCATTTTGGGGCCGTTGGTGCGCATTTGACGCTGCACCAATGGCTGACCGCAGTGAGGACAGCGCAAGTTGGCCTCCCCATAGGGGTATTGGGTGCTGCCCTGCTGTTCGTTCCGCATGGTGCGGATTTTCTGCACACGATCGAAGGTCTGCCGTGTCACAATGGGCATGTGATGGTTGCGGATGTAGTAGCTGGGCACGTTCTTGGCGGTGTTGCGCACAGCTTTGTGACTCAGATGATCCAGCGTCACATACTTCTGGGCACACACATCCCCCACATATTTTTCGTTGGTCAATATGTTCCACACAGTGCGGGGCGTCCACTTGCCCTTGCCGGTTGGGGTAGGCGTGTGCGCCAGCATTTTCACGATGGTTGGCAGACTGCTTCCGTGCTCGTACTGGTAAAAAATGTTCCCCACCACGGCGGCCTCCGTTGGTTCAATGCACCATGCTCCTTCGAAAGATTTGCCGTTCGTACCACCCTTGCGATAACCGTAAATCCGCTGCCAGCGAACCCGTCCGTGGACAAATCCTTTGCGCAGTCCCCACTTGATGTTTTCGGAAATGGAGCGGCTTTCTTCTTGGGCAAAGGCTGCCAGCACGGTCAGGAGCATTTCGGACATGGCGGTACCGGTATCGATGTTTTCCTTTTCAAAGAGAACGTTCACGCCAAGGCTCTGCAAGCGCCGGATGCAGGTCAAGCAATCCAGGGTGTTGCGGGCAAAACGGGACAGGCTTTTCGTGATAATGTAATCAATGCGTCCCGCCTCGGCATCCTGCATCATGCGCTTAAAGGCGGTCCTCTTGGTTGTGGAGGTGGCACTAAGCCCCTCATCTGCATAGATGCCGGCCAATGCCCATCCTGGATGCTGGCTAATGCGGCAGCGGAAAGCCTCCACTTGAGCTTCCAGACTGGTTTGCTGACAGGCGAGGTCGGTACTGACCCGGCAGTAAACCGCCACCTGCAGGAGTCTGGCAGGTTCAGCTGCTTTTGTTGCAGCCGGTGTATGTTGTATCTTCGTAACCGTGCAGGTCATGAACATTGTTCCTCCTGCCGGTCAAGTTTCCACCGTTCATCCGCAAGGAGTGCCCACTGTTCGGCAGTTCTCCGCTGATAAGAAGAGTGCAGCAAACCACTTTGCATGACTTGCTGCACTCGCTCGAACATCTCCCGGCTGACAATGGCAGGGTGATGATCCTCAATATAATACTGATCCCGTTCTCCATGATTAGGGCGGGTAACCAGCCTGTCCGTGTAAATGTGATAGGTACGATTCGTCAGGCAATCCCCCATGTACACCACGTTGGTCAGCAGATACACCAATCGTTTCTTTCGCCAGATAACGTTCGTGCCCTCGGATTGTTCCAGCTGATTCAGGGCCGTCAGGATCTCCCGATACGTCCACTCGCCAGTCGCCGCCAGCTTAAATGCCCGGCGCACCCGTTGGGCTTCCACGGGGTGAATCTTCCACGCACGGCTGTCCTCTTTCCGCCGAAATCCATAGGATGGATGGAAGAACGGCTCGCCCCTGGCATTGCTCTGCTTTACAGCCCAGCGGAGATTTTCGCCAATGCTTCGGCTTTCCTCCTGAGCAATGGACGCCATGATGGACAGGAGCAATTCTCCAGAGCCCTCCATGGTATTGATGCCTTCCTTTTCAAAGATGACGGGAATGTGAAGCTCCCGCAGTCTTCGCACCATGGTCAGGCAATCAGAGAGGCTGCGGGAGAATCTGGACAGTGACTTCACCAGTACAAGATCGATCCTGCCATTTTCACAGTCCTGCAAGAGCTGCTGCAGTCCCTTTCGGTGGTGGATGGAGCGTCCCGACTTCCCTATGTCGCCGTAGATACCGGCAAGGGTCATGGTCGGGTCGGCTTCAATGCGCTGGCGGAAGTAGGCTTGCTGAGCCTCATAGGAATGCTCTTGGATGTCTTTCTCTGTGCTCACACGGCAGTAGGCGGCAGTGCGGAGCGGGTGTTGGGATTGAAGCATGGAAACCCTCCTTTTAGGCAATCTTTGGAATCATGTTATAGATTGCGCAAAAGTGGGGAGAAGTCAAGAGGGATGCTGCAAATCAAGGATGAACGGATGCGGATGTTTACAAAAACGGTTGCCGTAATGCTGCGCTGCCTAATTTTGTTTAACAGTAATACTGGTTCCGCATTAAAAGCGTGCTGGCTTATTTGCGTTAACTAACCTGTTTTTTTTAATTCTGTTTTCATTTTTGATGTAGCAGTTTCTTCATCGCCTGGCTTCTGGGGATGTTTGATGCAAGGCTTGCTTTTTTCTCCAGCCGTGCCGCTCCAATAGCATGTAGATCTAGCCATGTTCCGTGTCCCTTTTTAGCTTTTCATCAAAAGCCAGTTTGATTTTCTTTGCGGTGATCATTTGTTGAAAATCTTTCGAAAATGTTGATGATCTTCATAACCAACAGCTAAATCATTGCTTTTTGCTATGCCTTTTGCTAAGGTGATAACAACGAAATGCGGTGCGTTTCTTACAACACAAAGGGAGGTTATAGAGATGAAACGCGGGAAAAAGCTGTTAGCAGGGGTGCTCAGTGCCATGCTGATGGTCACAAGTGTGGTCATTCCGGTAAGTGCTGGCAACATTGATCCAACCTCGAATGCCAAGGATGTGGCCATTCAGGTGACAGCGGAAGGCGCTGTTCTTCTGGAGAACAAGGATAACCTGCTTCCTTTTACGGCCAATGAGACGAAGATTGCTGTGTTTGGCCGGGCGCAGGATGATGTGTACTGGGGCGGCGGTGGCTCCGGCACGGTGCACACCAGCGTGTCCTACACTTTTATTGATGGTTTCGAACAGGCTGGACTGGTGTACGACCAGGAACTGGCCAAGACCTATACCGAGTGGTGTGCAGCCAATGCAGATGAAAGCAGCAGCAGTACCTTCGGCACCATGGGCAGCGGAGCCTCGAAGGAAGAAATGCCCCTGGATAACATCGACATGGATGCCGTTGCAGCCCGCAATGATGCTGCCGTGATCATCTTCGGCCGCAACTCCAGTGAGGGCAGTGACCGCACGGAAGAGAAAGGCGACTGGTACCTGTCTGACAGCGAAGAAGCTGTTCTGGCCAAGGTCAGCAGCGCATTTGACAAGGTATTGGTCATCCTCAATACCGGCAGCTTGCTGGACGTAAGCTGGATCGATACATACCATGTGGATGCTGTGCTTCAGGCCTGGCAGCCTGGCGGCTACGGCACAATTGCCGTTGGTCGGATTTTGACTGGCGAGGTGAATCCCTCCGGTCGTCTGATGGATACCTGGGCGCATGACTATGCCAGCTATCCCACTCAAGCAGTGGCAAGCGCCACCTTCGGCAAATATGTCATCAATCCCGTTTACGGCGAGGACATCTACGTTGGCTATCGTTACTTCGAGACTTTTGATCCTGAAGCCGTTCGTTATCCTTTCGGCTTTGGTTTGAGCTACACCAGTTTTGCCTTACAGGCAAAAGATGCTCAGGTCACAGACACCACCGTGACCATGAACGTTGACGTTACCAACATAGGTGACCGCGCAGGTAAGCAGGTGGTACAGGGTTACTACCGTGCTCCCGTGGGTGCCTTGGGCAATCCCAAGATTGAGTTGGCTGCCTTTGCTAAGACAAAGGAACTTCAGCCGGGTGAAACTGAAACCGTTACCCTGTCCTTTGCTATTGACGACATGGCTTCCTATGATGATTCCGGTGCAACCGGCCATGAGAACTGCTATGTGATGGAAGCTGGCGATTACCTGTTCTTTGTTGGCGACAGCGTTCGCAATGTTCAGCAGGTTGGCCAGATGAACCTGGAAGAAACCAGGGTTGTGCGTGAAGTGACGGAAGTCCTGGCACCCACCTTCTCCTTCATGACGGCAAAGGCTGTGCTGGATGATAGCGGTGAATATCAGCTGACCATGCAGAAAGCTTCCCTGCGTCACAGTGATAACAAGGTTGAAGACAAATGGGATACTGACCTGAATGCCTATGCACTGACCGGTGTGGATGCCGGTATCAAGCTGGGACACGTTGCTGCCGGCTACGCAACGATGGAGGCTTTCATCTCTCAGTTCACTTTGGCTGAACTGGTGCAGATCTTCGGCGGTATCTACGGTGTCCGTACCGACAACTACAAATATTTCCCCGAAGGCGCTGCCGGTGCCGCCGGCGGTATCGGTCAAACCCTTTCCAACCGGGGCGTGAACTTCGCCGTCATGGCGGATGGCCCTGCAGGTATCCGTTTAACCATGGGCGAAGGTGAAACCGGCAACACTTATTTTCCGCTGGCAACTGCACAGGCCTGCTCCTGGAACGTTGAGCTGATTCAGCAGGTAGGCGTGGAAGTTGGCAAGGAAGCCAAGTACAATCATGTTAGTGCCTGGCTGGCTCCCGGCATGAATATTCACAGAGATCCGCTGTGTGGCCGCAACTTCGAATACTACTCCGAGGATCCTGTGCTGTCTGCAGCATGCGCAACAGCTGTTACCATCGGCGTTCAATCTGAAGGTGTGGCAGTGGGCACCAAGCATTTTGCTGTCAACAGTCAGGAATACAGCCGCAGCGGCGGTGATTCCATTGTTACCGAACGTGCACTTCGTGAAATCTACCTAAGCGGATTTGAAAAGTACGTGAAAGACGCTAATCCTTGGATGATTATGACATCCTACAACCGGATCAACGGTGCTTATGCCGCTACCAGTTACGAACTGAACACCACCGTACTTCGCAATGAGTGGGGCTTTGATGGCTGCGTGACCACTGACTGGGCTTCTGGCAAGGATAACGGCAACGCCGGCTTGCTCCGTGCACAAGGCGACCTGTGCATGCCTTCTCTGACCGGTCGTGCTGACCCTGTTCTGCCCGAGGGCTTCAGCAGCGAGAGTGCAACCACCAGCTGGTATGGCACCGTCCATGCAGGGGAAGTGTACTGTACCTACTGCGGCACCAAGTATGGCGACTATTCCCTGTTCAAGATCAATAACCTGCATGTTCCCGCCAACGAGCCCTGCTTCGATGTAGAAGGCAACAAGGTAGAAGGATGTGAACGCCCCTACGAAACCGCTGCCGTGCCCACGCTGCCTGATAGTTACACCCATGATGAACAATACATCTACAATGAGAAGGGCGAAGTCGTAACCGAATACAGCCCGTGGCTGCTGGACAGCACCGGTTTGATCACCGGCCTGGTAGCAGGCGATGTTACCCTGGGTGAAATTGAACGCTGCGCCGCCAACGTGTTCACCCTGCTGATCCGTCTGAACAGCTATGAAGCAGTGGATTCTGCTCCTGTAGCTCCGTAAAAATACTCCTTTCCTTGGAGGATCGTCATGGAATGTGGCGGTCCTCTTTTCCATTTTGTGTAGGTCTTCTTTTCCATTTTGTTTCTTGTCACAGCAAAACGGAAATGTTATAATATCTATGCGAGAATGTCGTCCAAAGGGTCGTCCAAACGAAAAGCAAAGCGAGGGAAAAAACGTGAAGCGCCTTGCAAGAATCCTTGCCATGCTATGCTGCATCATGCTATGCTCATTGGCCAAGGCAGAAGAACCACTGCGGGCAGTTATCTTTTATCAGGAACAAACGTGGCTTCAGGAGTTCAATATCATGCAGCAAATTGCGGACAAAACGCAATCTGCCTTGGAAGGGCACCCCGAAGTTGCTCTTAGTTGCTATGGCGTAGCATCGATGGATGTTGTGCAATCAATTCAGGCAGCCATTGACATGCAGGCAGATGTTCTGCTTTGCAATGGCGTGAATTCCGAGAAGTACCTTGCCGCTTATGCACAGCTGCACGAAGCAGGAGTTCGTCTCATCCTGGTGGACGGAGACGTTCCCGAAGCAGGACGACTTGCTTACATTGGCACCGATAATGCACAGTCCGGAGATTGGGCATTAAATTGGATCGCAGATCGCTGCGGACAGGCAGCTCGCATTGCTGTGCTTATGCCTGCCTTAAACACTTCGCTTTGCAGCGTCGGTGCCCGTGCAGCGCAGTTCGAGAAGAGTGCTGCAGAGAAAGGTGCTATGATTGTAACAAAATGTGAAACAAGCTATGACTCTTTGGAAGCGATTCGTCGCATTGGAGCAATGCTGGACAAGCATCCGGAAATCAACGTACTGTATTGCACCGATGC
>CAVIWF010000040.1:0-24133 GCA_963646285.1 bacterium | reverse complement strand
CCGCACAGGGGCTTCGCCCCGTTTAACGCCCCGAAGGGGCTCGCCGATTTTCGATTTAGAGTTGAAGGGCTTGCGAGCCCTCCAACGCCACCTAGGATTTGTTGATGGTCTGATCTGATATTTACAAGTTATTCTTTAATACGCCGCACATATATCCTATAAAGGTATCATATTCTATCGTCCACTGATAGATGCTGTCCTTGATTTTTTTCATCTTATACTGCCTTATTTTATTTCCACGAATGGACACAGACCTCTTTTGAAGTTCCTGCCAATTTCCACGACCTTGCTCAATTGCGGCAGCAAGCGATTCATCAATCACAGCAATGACCACATCATTATCATCAATGACTTTGAATTCTTCGTCGACTGTTTTAAACTGCATCGTATCCTCTTGCTTTAGGAGATGTTTTATAGTTCTAATGCAGCTGTCATCACGAATGATTTCGTCATTCATTGAGCGCGTACTAAGCTCCGGGGCAATTTTGACATGATTCGTAAAGTATCGCTGAAGAATAGCTGCCGAACACTCCAAATTGATATTCCGACTTAGCATGGAATCATCCTGCAACGAGAAACTCCACATCTCTGCATCTGCGAATTTACCATGCCGATTGACTCTTCCGGCACCTTGTAAAAGGGACAGCAGTGACGACATCTCACGGAATCCAGTTCTGAATGAAAAATCCATACCTGCTTCAACGCATGAGGTTGCGACCAACGTCCAGTCAGTGTCTTCCGGGTCAACTAGCCTTTGCTTTATTCGGTCTATTGTTTTTTCACGATCCTCTGCGGTTAGAGCCGTTGACAGATGCTCAACACAATTGCGTCCCAGCTTTTTCGAAATGTCTGTGGCGATTACCGCTGCATTTCGTACGGTGTTCAGGATCAAAAGCCTAGGACCGGGGGTATACTGTATTTTTTCAATCAGCTCAGACCGACTTACTGGTTTTTCGTTCCATCGGAAAACAATTCGGTTTTGCTCATATTGCATAAGCTTTTGCCAAAGCTTCGGATCAACTAACTCTGAAACTACAGGGCGAACCATTTGTATTTCTGATAACCGATCAAGTTCCCAATAGCGGACAAGTGAACCTGATGCCAATACCCAATAGCAGCTCCATTCATCGCCTAAGACATTCATCCAATGCCATGCCAGCGGAAGAAGTCGGATCGGAAGTGCATTATGTGCCTCATCCAAAAAGATCACGCTACCGGGCAGTTCATGGAGTCGTCTCAATGCAGATGGTCGGCATGAAGAAAGTGTTTCAAAGAATGCTACTGCAGTTGTGACAATGATCGGTGTCCGCCATAATGCAGTCAGATATCGTGTCTCCTCATCATCAAAATCAGCTCTAGAATGGAGTTCCGCCACAACTTCGTCAGGATTTTCTCCGGGCAATACCAATGCACGCCTGTAAACATCGACAGATTGTCTAATAATGCTGGTATATGGAAGAACGACAAAAACATGCCTGGCATTCCTTAATACGGCTTGCTGTAGGAGATGGGCCATCACCGCCGTCGTTTTTCCGGAACCGACAGGGCTGTCACATGAAGAAAAATGTCCATGAATGTTGGCATTGCGACATGACGCATACATTTCATTGCGCAAACGGTCACGCTCATTGTCGTTGCTTAGGCTGGCCACATATTGATCCAATGCTGCAAGCCTTTCATTGGCGCGAAGGCGCGGCAGTTTTTCGTACTCCGTAATTTGACCATATGCAGCAGCTGTATCAGTATGATCGGCATCGGCAAGACAGGAAAGTGCCATGCGGCAAAATACATTCTGATCGCCGTTATAACACTGAGCCCTTTGCTTATCATCGGGAAGAGGCGAAAAAAGTGAGTGATGACGAAAAAGCATCTCGTCTAGTGTTTTATTCACGTGTTCCCGTACTTTCGGATGCGCATCACGAAAAATGTTTTCTTCTTTTGCTTGTTCAGCACCACAATCTGGTAATCCTCTGTGGTGCGAATATACCAGCAATGCCGCATATAATCTGTCCGCCGATAGCAGAACAGCACTTCCAGCGTCTGTATGGTTGAACGGTAAATGTCGGAGCTTGTTTTCCGGATTTCGCAGTACTTGCTGATTTTCATCGTCCAGCTTTCCCAGATCGTGAAGCGCAGCACTGTCTTCTACAGCAGAGATTAACAGACCGGCTGATTTTTCTGAATATTGCTCAGCATCCATGGCATATTTTAGAGCTTTTTCGAGGACGCCTTGAATATGTGCTTCATATGTCTGTGCAGGTCTGCCATGATATGTGCTGTGTGCAATGAAAGTATTCATCACATGTTCACCAAATCAATACAGCTTTCTACTCTATTAAGAAGGTCCTCGGGCAACCCTTTCTTATCCTCATAGTCAGTCCATGATTCAGACGGAACGCTGGCATTTTCTCGTTTTGCAGGAGTTAATGCCTCAAACAGCAGATATTCCGGGCAACTTCCAAGAATGCTTTTGTGCTCAATGTACCATGCATGGCGGATACGCACATCAGGACGAATTGCAGAGCGATTTTGTTCGTATGCATGCGGAATCAAAAACTTCAGCAGCTCAACATCATCTGCAGTGCAACCACTTTTGCTGGCATAATTCGGGTTGACAAAAAACGGCATGCAATATACGCCATGTTCAACAACACGATAGGCAAGGGGTGCCATACCGGCATTTTTCCCTTGCTGTACTCCTGCCTTGTTTGTATTTGTTTGCCGTATGATTTCAATCGGTGCTATGGATAAGCCCATTCCGAATTGAACAACGCCAGTTTTTATGAACTCCTTTTTACTGCCGTCTTCAAGGAATGTGTTTCCGAACAACCGGGCATCCCAATACTTGCAGGCAAATTCACTTTCCAGGAATTTAGTGGGATCCGTACCCCTCTCGGAGTGAATTTGCTGCCTATCCCTTCCTCGATGCTCCAGAATGGAATAACGTTCCGCATTGCAAATAAATTTCTCGGGAAGCGCCTTGAAGAAAGGAGCGTCGTGGTCATCCAGCAAGTCGCGCAATTTGCGCTTGAAGGAAACAGGAGAAATTTCTCCGCAGCCATTCGAACGCTGTCTCGGATCACTTTCACGATCCGGATCACCATTGGGGTTCGAATTAACAACTTCAATGACCAAAAGCCCTGTTGCTCTTTTAATCTCGTTACTCATTTTCTGATTCTTCCTCAGTCGTTGATTTGACTTCTTCTTTTTGGGGAAATTTTGCAAGGTAACCGATGAAAAACTGCACTTTTTCTTCATCAGTAAAGCGTGTTTTGGAGGCCCAGCTGTTTTGCAATCTGCTCATGATTTTTTCACACATGGCATACAGCCATCCGGCACACCAACTTTCCTCCTGGTCTTTCAGGCGGTAGCTTTTTGCCCATGCATAGTACGGCATCATTCTCTGGCTCAAAAGCATCATTGTCCGTACTGGCGTTTCTGCTGCACTTTGAAACAGGCTGCTTCCTACAAACTGAGGCGGATAATCTTCTCCTCTCACAACACGGCAATACAGTGCGTGCAATTCATCCGCCGCCTTGAGCAGCTGACCATAAAGATACGGTAAATTATCCATGTAGTGATCCTTTCCGATATGCTCGCGGTAAAGGAGCAGACCCATCAGCGATAGCATATCTTTTCCATTTTTGAAGGCAGCGTTTTCCAAAAAAAATTTGCACACAAGTTTCCCAACGAGGCGCCAATTTGCATTGCGTGCACGGCTAATTGGTGTAAATCGGTAGTGACGGATAAGGCGGGATCCATCAGCATTTCAATTCCATGATATTGTGGATAAAGCTTGAATTTATTGCTTTTGGTTATCCCTTTTTGATCAAGAAAACGATTCAGCGTATCTGCAACATCCAGTGGATAAGGCACAGCCGGCATTTCAAATGGAAAACTCGGAAGATTGGTGCAGCCTACTGTCCATTCTTCACTGTATTTTTCCAGTTCATACGGATCTGTCTGGCATGTATAGACAATTTTTGTGCGAGCCTTGTCTATTTTTCGGAGAACAAAAATTGTAATTCGCTTCGGATAAGTATCTGTTCCGAGTTCCTTTCCTTGTTGAAGGTCATGAATCAATTTCTTTGCTTTTTCGGAAAACGTTGTCTCATCGTTTTCACTTCTTTCGAACAATGCAGTATACGAGATCGGTGCCTTTGGCATGACCGAAGGAAAGACGAAAAGAATCTCTTTTGCATTCGTATTCATCCATGTCTTATCCTTCAGCTGGGAATCTCCTATCCAGGTGAGTGCTGATTGAAGACGCCTACGCATTTGTGGAGAAATCGGATAGCTTGCATTTTCAATCTTTCCGTATCTGCTTTGACACCGCTGTTCCTTAAACATCGTGCGAAGCGTAACATCAAATCCGCCATCAAGCTTAACGCTTGGCATAGGCTCTTCAATCATATGGAAAGGAATCCCAAATGCATCTATTGAATCAGCATCACAACGCATGTTGTCATCGTCATCTATTCTCATGAGATGCTCATTAAATTCATGAACAAACCTCTCGCTTACTGCAGGAGTTCCTTCGCCAATCAGCTTTTCTGAATCAAAAGCGACAGACAATGATCCGTAATCGTCTTCTGCAGTTTTGTCTTCTTTCCCTTGGGAAAAAAGTACTTTTAACGCTAATGAAACCCGTTCCCTTCGTTCTAACATTCCCCATGCGAATTGCTCAAGTTCTGCATGCAAAACAGAAGGCGAAACAAACCGTTTTGTTTCAGCAAGCAATGTTTGAAGCAGGGGATATTGAACGGCTGTCTGGGATAATTCGTCTGGAATTTTCACCATAGAAACTTTGTATTTTCCAAGGAATTTCTGTGTCCAATTGTTTTTCGTACGCCATGACTTCATTTTACAAAGACAAGCGTCATCAATCTTCTCGGGACATTTACTGAGTGCAGCCAGTTCTTTCTTTGTAGCTTCATCATCAATCCGATACAGAGGTGCCAGGTTCATGCATGGGTAACTTCCTTGATTTGAACCATATTTCCGCAGGCTCCTGCCGAGTTCTGCACTAATCAGTGAAACATCAACAATTTTTCCGTCCGAAACAGTGATGCGGACGCAAGGTGCATCAGGACGAATATTGGGAATGGGTTTGTATTTTCTGTGCCAGCCCTGTGCTTGAACCTGTATGCTGTCAAGGGCAGACGTAAGGTCGAACAGCTCATTGATCACATCCAGCCACTCCTTTTCGGATATTCAAGGACACCCTGATGAATCCATAAATCCGTATCATATACAGGACAATACTCGGTTTGATACTCCGGCCGGAACACGCCACGAAGCATGGAAGGAATATGTATATCTGGAAGCTCAGTACAAACATGGCTTGTATCACGGAACGGACCAAAGTAGGATACCGTAAATTCGCTCCAGCCAAGAGCAAGTGTGGCAAATGATTGTCCACGTGATAAACGGCGATTAAAGATTTCCTGGTAGGCGTGACCGGGCGATGTTGTGCGACGATCCCATTCACGAGCCTTTTGCGGAAGCAGCTCTTTATTTGGATTTGGAATCACTTCTGCATAAAGACGATAACAGACATCCGTCAGCACGGTTGCAAATAATTGATAGTTGTTGCCTTTTTTGATTGAATCACTCTTTCGAAGCGGCCCTCCGTAATTCGTTACATATGAGTGAAAATGCGGTGTAGAGCACAGTTCAACTTTTTGCGGTATTACAAGAACATCTGGCCCCCACAAAATACTTTCAAATAGTCCTTTCACAGCAGAATAAGTCGGCACTGGGTAGCTGCACGGGGAATCTCCGGTATCCGGTCTCGTCCACATTGCGGTATCACCGGCGACTTCCATCGAAATATGATATCTCTTCAAATGAATCTCCGCCTTCTTCCTTGATTCATTACTCCCTGACATTGCTTCATGCACATGTTAGCTTCTGTGCGCTCACTAGAATTTTTTTGAAAACGAGTCAATACGGATAACTCAGGGAATATACCTTTCGCTTTACATATGTGGAGATGTACCAGCGTCCGGCGATTCGTGTGATAGATCAATACTTCATGGTCAGCTGCACCTGCTAACAACCACAGTATCATTATAAACATCGAAGCAAATAAAGGCAAGCGTTAATTTCTGCAGGCTCGTAACAAGTTGACACGAACCGTACGGCAGAGCAACGGTTGACACCTGGAAGGAACATCCCCTATAATGAGTCCGGCGGCATGATGCTGTCGGACTTTTACTGTAAAGGAACGGAACAATGAAGCTGATTTCCTGGAATGTTAACGGTATTCGCTCGGCCATGGGCAAGGGCTTTATGGAGAGCTTTAATTCGCTGGATGCGGACGTATTCTGCCTGCAGGAAACGAAGGTGCAGCCTGGGCAGGTTGAACTGGATCTGCCGGGTTACCATCAATACTGGCACTATGCGGAAAAGAAGGGCTACTCCGGTACGGCCATCTTCACCAGGCAGGAACCCCTGCAGGTTACCTATGGCATGGGCGTGGAGGAGCACGACCACGAAGGCCGGGTGATCACCATGGACATGGGGGATTTCTACCTGCTGACGGTGTACACCCCTAACAGCAAGCGGGAACTGACACGGCTCAGCTACCGTATGCGCTGGGAGGATGATTTCCTCCATTATTTGAAGACCCTTGAACAAACCAAGCCGGTGATTCTGTGCGGGGACCTGAATGTGGCCCATCAGCCCATTGACCTGAAGAATCCAGCGACCAATCAAAACAACGCCGGCTTTACCCTGAGCGAACGGGGAAAGATGACCGCACTGCTGGAAAATGGCTTCATTGATACCTTCCGTTATTTCCACCCGGAGGAAACGGGGGCGTACAGTTGGTGGTCCTACATGTTCCACGCCCGGGACAATAATGCCGGATGGCGCATTGATTATTTCCTCGTTTCGGAAGCACTGAAACCCCGCTTGCAAAGTGCCTCCATTCATCCTGAAATCTATGGCTCAGATCATTGCCCGGTCGAGCTTGTCATTGAATAAAACTCCAAAAAGCAAGAGCGCAGCCTCCAAAATGGAGGCTGCGCCTTGTGATATGTGAAGGAAAATCGCTGAATGCCAGGGGAGGATTAGCGCTGCACGCGGCCGGTGCCAGAACCCTTCATCAGGCTCTCAACCTCAGCAACGGACACGCGGTTGAAGTCGCCGTTGATGGTGTGCTTCAGGCAGGAAGCAGCCACAGCGAACTCCAGAGCAGTCTTTTCGTCAGCATAGGTGTTCAGGCCGTAGATCAGGCCGCCGCCGAAGCTGTCGCCGCCGCCCACACGATCCACGATGTCGGTGATGGCGTACTTGCGGGAGAGGAAGAAGTCCTTACCGTTGTACAGGCAGGCGCTCCAGTCGTTGTGGTTGGCGCTCTTGCTTTCACGCAGGGTGATGGCAACACGCTTGATGTTCGGATACTTTTCCATGGCCAGGGCGGCGATCTTCTTGTAGTTGTCTACATTGATCTGACCCTCTTCCACAGCGGCAGAGGACTCAACGCTCAGGCACAGGGACTTCTGGAAGTCTTCCTCGTTGGCGATAACGGTGTCCACATACTTGACCAGCTCGGTCATTACTTCATCGGCACGCTTGCCATACTTCCACAGGTTCTTGCGGTAGTTCAGGTCGCAGGATACGTGCAGACCCATTTCCTTGGCAGCCTTCACAGCTTCCAGGGACAGCTCTGCAGCGCCTTCGCTGATGGCGGGGGTGATGCCGGTCAGGTGGAACCAGGTAGCGCCTTCGAAGGCCTTCTTCCAGTCAATATCGCCCACCTTGGCATTGCAAATCGCACTGCCGGCACGGTCATAGATTACCTTGGAGGGGCGCTGCACAGCACCGGTCTCCAGGTAGTAGATGCCCATGCGGCCATCGGTGCGAACGATGCTGCTGACATCTACGCCGAAGCCACGCAGCTCACGGATGCATGCTTCGCCGATGTCGTTCTTGGGCAGCACGGAAACGAAAGCGGTGTCCATGCCGTAGTTGGCCAGAGAAACGGACACGTTGGCTTCGCCGCCGCCGAAGGTAGCTTCGAGGCTGGGGGACTGGAAGAAACGCTCATATCCCGGGGACTTCAGACGGAGCATGATTTCACCGAAAGTAACAACCTTAGCCATGGGAATAACCTCCTTATGATCCGATCAAATAATGAGGGAATGACTTACTTCTGCACCAGATGGAAAGCGAAGCCGCCGATTTCATCCTTCAGGTAGATGGCAATCAGCTTGCCTTCCTTCACAACAGCGCTGCTGTCATCGAAGGCAAAACCACGCTGCTCCAGGTGCCACTTAGCACGCTTGATGTTGTTGCAGGCAATGGCAATGTGGCCATTCTTGCCGCGGCCGGGCTTCTTCATCATTTCGAAGCCAGTGCCGGCGAAGGTGGAGCTGTTGCCGTCCTTTACCGTCCAGCCCAGCAGCTTGCAGATGGTCTCTGCATCCTTCATGGCCGTGTCAGGATCGCCGGAGTTGATGCCCACATGGCGCAGCTCCAGACCCAGCATCTTGTTTACAGCGGAACGGGTCAGCTCGGTAATGCGATCCCAATCCTTGGCAGCCACAGCATCGCCGGGCACCATCCAGCTGCCGCCGCAGCACAGTACCTTGGGGTTAGCCAGGTAGTCCAGCATGTTGTTCTCGTTGATGCCGCCGGTGGGCATGAACTTCATGGAGCCGTAGGGGGCAGACATGGCCTTGATCAGCTTCAGGCCGCCCAGGGCTTCAGCAGGGAAGAACTTCACCGTGTGCAGACCCAGGGACAGTGCCACTTCCAGGTCGGAAGGATTGGCAGTGCCGGGGCAGACGGGGATGTTCTTGCTCAGGCAGTACTTTACCACTTCGGGGTTCAGGCCGGGGGAAACGATGGCGGCAGCACCGGCAGCCACAGCACGATCCACCTGCTCGGTGGTCAGCACAGTGCCAGCGCACAGCAGCACGTCCGGCAGGGCTTCGTGCACCCGACGGATGGCTTCCTCAGCGGCAGCGGTACGGAAGGTGATTTCAGCAACGGGCAGACCGCCGTCGCTCAGTGCCTTGCACAGCGGTACAGCATCTTCTGCATCATTGATGGCGATGACGGGAACCAGACCAGCCAGGGACAGCTTCTCCAGAAAATCCATGATTCAACATCCTTTCCATGTTCGATTCAGCATGTGTTTCTCAAAGAGCACGCAGAACGCGCTCAATGCGATGCTTGGCAGTGATGAGCAGCGCACCATAGGTTTCCTGCAGCTCCTCATTCATGCGGAAGGAAGGTGCGGAAATGCTTAATGCGTAGGCAGGCTTGCCGTCCCGATCCAGAACGGCAACACCGACGCAGCATACGCTTTCCGTGTTTTCCTCATCCTCCAGCGCCCAGCCCCGTTCCCGAATTTCCCGAAGCTGAAGCATCAGTGCATCCACATCGGTGATGGTATGGGGGGTAAGCTGCTCAAGGGTTTCACGCATGAGGAGATGACGGGCGTCTTCCTCCGGCATGGCGGCAAGGAAGGCTTTTCCCATGGCGGTGGCGTGCAAAGGCATCTGTATGCCAACGTGGCTGGCCATGCGAATGGAGCGGGTACTCTCGATTTTGTCGATGTACAGCACCTTTCGCCCGGCCAAGACACCACAGTGCATGGTTTCATTGCATTCGTTAAAGGCCTTCATCATGTACTGGCGCACAACCTGATTGATATCCGTACCCTGCACCACAGCTGCCCCAACCTCGAAGGTTTTCAGCGTCAGCTGGTACTGCGCACTGGGGGTCAGCCGCACATAGCGCATGGATAACAGGGTCTGCATCAGGTTGTGAGCACTGGATTTGGGCATGGACAGCGTGTTGGCAATCTCATGCAGCTCAAGGCCGTCCGGATGCTCGCTTAATAGCTCCAGCACGTTCAGCCCACGCTGCAGTGTTCGATTTGCAACCTCTGCCATGTCACACCTCCGTTCACAATGATGAACGCTGTTCGAATTCGCTTACAGAATAGCACGTAAGCCCTTTCATGTCAAGTGCTATTCACGCTCTTTCTGCGACGTTTTTCTTCAAATTGATGCTTTTCTCATCCCAGCTTTCGATACCCCAGCTTGGCACCGCAGCTTTCCCGCACAATGAGGGAAGCTTCCCGCATCATGGCAAAGGAAGGTCTGGAATTATCCTTGGAAAAAAGGAGCTCCCGGACGGCACTCTGTGCCATTTCCTCCGGGTACAGTTCGACGGAGGTCAGGGGCGGATCGGTGTAGGGGCAGAAGAACTGATTGTCGCAGCCGATGACCGCTACATCCTCCGGAACACGGAGCCCCATTTTCTTCAGCTGCTTGAGCGCACCCAAGGCTACCAAGTCATTGAAAGCAATGATGCCTGTGGGCCAGTGGCTTTTTGGCAGGCCGGAAAGCATACGCAGCACGGCACGTTCGCCGCTTTCTGCATCGTAGCCGCAGTCTACGTGATAAGCCGGGTCATCCGGCAGACCCAGCACCCGCAGCTCTTCCAGGAAGTTTTCGCCCCGCTTGCTGTAGTCGTGGAACTGCATGGAGCCGCCAATGAAGGCAATACGCCGGTGCCCAAGGGTATGCAGATGCCGCACAGGCAGCCGGGAGCATCCTACCAGATCGCTGTGAATGCAGATGCAGTCCAGCTTTGTGGCAGGGGGACAGATAGCAACAACCGGCATGTGGTGACGCAGCCTTGACAAGGCTTCACACAAGCCGGAACGCTCGCTGCCCCAAATGTTTCCGGCGAAGACGGCACCATCAAAGCGGCGGCGAATCAATTCGTCCACCAAGTCTTTGGAAATGGGCTTGTGATCCTCTGCCTGAAGCAGCCACATGGAGTAGCCGTTTTCCACGGCGGCAGCGCGGGCGACTTCATACATGCGGGTGAAGTAGGGGTTCAAAATTTGGGGCAGCACGATGGCTAAAGAATGGGAATGCCCGCTCTCCAGGTCTCTTGCAGCTGCACTGGGGGCATAAGCATAGCGGTCAATCACCTGCTGTACTTTCTCACGGGTGCTGGCCTTGACCCTTGCATCACCGGAAGTGACCCGTGTGACGGTGGCAGTCGAAACACCGGCTTCCCGGGCAATATCGTAAATGGTAACCTTCTTTTCCATGGGCAGTAACCTCCCTTTACAGGCTATTATAGACAATCAAGCGGCAAAATGCAAGAAAAATGTTATCGGTAACAATTACGCACAACAATGGGTTGGGCGATTACTGATGAAGATGATGAAAGAAATGGGCAAAAAAAGACCAAAAAGTTCTTGACTTCTGTGAGAAGTGACGGTATAATGAGGGCAACAAGGGAAGGAACGGCAATGTTCCGGAAAAGCAAAGCCTGAAAAGATGGGCGATGTAAACGGTAACATTGCAGTCAACCACCAATGTACGTTACAAGGAGGAAATCACGATGAAGAAACTGGTTGCTGGCTTGCTGGCCTCGATGATGGTTGCCACCATGGCGCCTGCGATGGCAGAAACGACCCTGAAGGTTGCTGGATGGGACATCAGCAGCACCCCCTACTACACCGCTATTAAGGAAGGCTACGAAGCAGCCAATCCTGATGTGACCATCGAATGGGTGGACTTGGCCTCCCAGGATTACAACGTAAAGGCCAGCACCATGCTGTCCGGCGGCGACACCACGGATCTGTACTGCGTGAAGGAACTTTCCGACATGCAGAACTGGGCAAAGGAAGGCCTGATCGTCTCCATGGACGATTACATCAAGGCTGACGGCACGGATATGACCAAGTATGCCGGCATGGACAGCTGCTATGTGGGACTGACCGATGGCCAGCAGTATGCACTGCCCTTCCGTGCAGACTACTGGGTCATGTTCTACAACAAGGATCTGTTCGACCAGGCTGGCATGGCCTATCCCACCAATGACTGGACTTGGGATGAGTACGCTCAGATGGCTCGTGACATCCATGAAAAGACCGGCGCTTATGGCACCCACTATCATACCTGGCTGTCCTGCGTGGCCAACTGGTCCGTGTGCGATGGTGTGAATACCCTGGCTGACGGCGAGTATTCCGACCTGAAGTATTTCTACAACCTGTATCAGAGCCTGGAAGATGAAGGCGTGTGCATGAGCTATGACGAGCTGAAGGCTGCTGGCCTCCACTACTCCGGCGCATTTGCACAGGGCAACATCGCCATGATGCCCATGGGTTACTGGTACGCTTCCACCCTGATCGGCTACATCAAGGACGGCACCGCTTCCATGAATTGGGGCATCGTGGCTGTTCCTCATCAGGAAGGCGTAGCCGCCGGTTCTTCCTTCGGTTCTCCCACCGGTATCGCCATCAGCAGTGCCAGCGAGAACAAGGATGCTGCCTGGAAGTTCGCTGCCTGGATGTGCTCTGAAGAAGGCGCTAAGGCCATCGCCGCTACCGGTACCCGTCCCGCTTATGTGAGCGAGGCTGTTGCTACCGTGCTGGCTGGTGCTGACGGATTCCCCACCGATGAAAACAGCAAGGCTGCTCTGCTGCCCACTGCCATCGCTCTGGAATGGCCCGTTGGTGAAGGCGTCAACGAAATCAAGACCATCGTTAACGAAGAGCATACCCTGATCATGACCCGCGAGCTGTCCGTGGATGAAGGCATTGCGGAAATGGAAGAGCGTGCCGCTGAATACGTGAAGTAATTGAAACTTCGAAGGGGAAGGGGGAGGCGCTGGTGCACTTCCCCCTTCCTTTATCGGTAACATTGCTTTGCTGAATGGTATGACCATTCGGCAGGGAGCCAGGGGAGCCTCAGTTTCCAGTGGGGTTGGAGTATGATCCCGGTGCTTCCGTTTTGATCAATGAATTTTGCCCGAAAGGATGTGCACGACATGACAAAGAGCGTTGGAAAGCGCAAGATGGGAAAGCTGGAGCGGCGCAATACGCTGATTGCTTATTCCTTCCTGGCGCCGAACTTCATCGGCTTTGTTGTTTTTACTCTGATCCCTGTGCTGTTCTCCATTGTGCTGGCCTTCATGAATTGGAGCGGCGGCTCCAATATTACCTGGGCCGGGCTGGATAACTTCAAGCTGATTTTCAAGGACTTCAGCTTTACGAAAAGCAATTTGGGCATTGCACTGAAGAATACCGTCTACTATACCGTGGCAACCGTACCGATTACCATTGCATGCGCCTTGGGCTTGGCACTGGTGCTGAACAAGGCGGTGAAGGGCGCAAAGTTCTTCCGGGCTGTGTTCTTCTTCCCTTACGTAGCTTCTCTGGTAGCCATCTGCGTCTGCTGGAACTTCCTGCTGATGAAGACGGGTCCCGTCAATCAGGTGCTGAGCCTGTTCGGCATCAACATCACCAAGAGCTGGACATCCAGCCGGGATTTGGCGATTTGGGCCATCATCATTGTCAGCGTATGGCGGAATGCAGGCTACTATATGGTGATGTATCTGGCAGGCCTGCAGGGCGTGCCGGCAGAGCTGTACGAGGCAGCCACCATGGACGGCGCCAATGGCTGGCAGAAGTTCACCAAGGTGACCCTGCCCATGCTGACGCCCACCACCTTCTTCGTATCCATCATGCTGGTGATCTCCTGCTTCAAGATTTACGACGTGGTCGCTATCATGACCCAGGGTGGTCCCGGCCGCTCGACCAAGATGCTGGTAACCTATATCTTCGAGCTGAGCTTCGGCGGTGAAGGCATTGCCACTTCTGCCCAGTATGGCGTGGCAAGCGCCGTATCCATGGTGCTGCTGGCCATCGTGCTGCTGGTAACGTACATTCAGTTCCGCGGCGAGAAGAAATGGGTTAACTACATGTAAGGGGAGGCGAATGAGATGACAACGGCTGTTACGAAGAAAAAACACACCGGCAAGAAGCTGACGGCAGGGCACGTGATCGGCACGATCCTCAAGTATGCCTTCCTGCTGGCACTGACGGTGATTGCACTGGTTCCCTTTGTGTGGATGGTTTCCTCTTCACTGAAGACGAGCGTGGACGTTTTCTCCATCCCCATGAAGTGGATTCCAGAGACGTTCCATTGGGAGAACTATACGCAGATTTGGGAGAAGGTTCCGCTGCTTGCCTACTTTAAGAACACGGCTGTGCTGGCAGTGATTGTGACCTTCATGCAGATCCTTACGTCCTCCTTTGCGGCTTATGCCTTTGCAAAGATGAACTTCCGGGGACGTGACCTGCTGTTCATGTGCTACATCGGTACCATTGCTGTGCCGTGGCAGGTGTACATGGTGCCTCAGTTCATCATGATGCGCTCCATCGGCCTGTATGATACCATCTGGGCACTGGTGGCACTGCAGAGCTTCTCTGCATTCGGCGTATTCCTGATGCGGCAGTTCTACATGGGCATCCCCAATGACTTGAGCGAGGCTGCCCGCATTGACGGACTGAGTGAGTATGGCATCTGGGCACGGATTGTGCTGCCCCTGTCCAAGCCTGCCATTGCAACCCTGTGCATCTTCACCTTCGTGAATACATGGAACGACTACATGGGTCCCATGATTTACCTGACCACGGACATTCGCAAGACCATTCAGGTGGGTCTTCGCCGATTCATTCAGGCCTATTCGGCGGATTACAACCTGATCATGGCTGCGTCCCTGTGCTCGCTGCTGCCTGTGACCATTGTGTTCCTGTTCCTGCAGCGTTACTTCATCGAGGGTATTGCCACCACTGGCATGAAGGGATAAAATGTTTGCTGCATATGTAGATACCCATCCCCTCCATCCCCTGCTGAGGGAGGATTATCATCCCTTCCCCCGCAGGCAGGAGCGGGAGGCGTGGAATCACCTTTCCAAGGTGAAGCGTGAGGAAATCCTTGCCTGGGCGGAAGAATCCAGGCAAGGATTTCCCATGGTAACGGCAACCCAGTTCCTGGCCTTTTGCCGGACGGGGGACCGAATGGTGTATGAAACCCCGTACTTTGCCAGACGCAAGCTGCTGATGGGTGCGGCACTGGGCGAATGCCTGCTGGATGATGGCACCTACCTGGATGCAGTGATCGACGGCCTTTGGTGCATCTGCGAGGAAACCACCTGGGTGCTCAGTGCCCACAACGGCAGTGACCATCCTGGCCGTCCCCCTATGAATGAACGGCTGCTGCCGGATGTGACCAACCCCTATGTGGATCTTTTTGCGGCGCAGACGGCAGCGGCACTGGCAGACATTCTCTATCTGCTGGAAGATAAGCTGGATGCGGTCAGCCCCTTGATTGCCCGCAGGGTTCGGCTGGAAATTGACCGCCGGATTGTTGTGCCCTTCATGCAGCATGATGACTTCTGGTGGATGGGCATGATCCGCAAGGATGTGTGCAACTGGACGCCTTGGATCCTTTCCAATGTGATCGAGGTTCTGCTGCTGCTGGAGCGGGACAGCTGGCGCAAAAGCGAAGGAATCGCCCGTGCCCTGCGCATGCTGGACAGCTACCTGGCGGTGCTGCCGGAGGACGGCGGATGCGATGAGGGAGCCGGGTACTTCAACATGGCGGGAGCAGCGCTTTTTGACGCTTTGGAAAGCGTGTATCAGGCCACCAATGGGGCTGTCAGCTTCTATGAAGAACCCATGATTGCCCGTATTGCGGCCTTCCTCATGCACGCCCACATTGCAGGCGAGTACTTCATCAACTTTGCCGACTGCGATGCAAAGCCCCAACTGGACGGACAGCGGATCGCACTTTTCGGTCAGCGTACCCATCAGGCAGATGTGGAGCAGTTCGGCTGGTGGCTGGAAGGACAAAGAAACTCGGTTCGCCCTGTGGATACGCCCCAATTGAGCCGGGTGCTGCAAAGCCTGTTTGCCCAGCCACCGGCGGGAGATGAACCGGCAGGGGAGCCCTTTGCGCTTCTGCCCAGTTTGCAGGTAGCCGCATGGCGAAAGGGCAGGCTGTATGCGGCGGTCAAGGGCGGCCATAACGGGGAAAGCCACAATCATAACGATGTGGGCACTTTCATCGTTTATGTGGACGGCATGCCGGAAATCATTGACGTGGGCAACTGCGTATACACGGCAAAAACCTTTGGCCCTCATCGGTACGAGGTGATGAACACCCGGTCATGGAATCACAATGTACCCTTGATTGGAAGCCATGAGCAGGTAGCAGGCAGGGAACATGCCGCATCTGCCTTTGAAGCAGATGAAAATGGGGTGCAGCTGAACCTTGCAGGCGCTTATCCTTCTGAGGCAGGGGTGCATTCCATGCTGCGCAGTGTGAAAATGTCTGATGACGGCATTACGCTGACCGATGAAGTGGTACTGGCGGAAGAGAAGGCAGTGACCTTTGTCTTCATGCTCCGCCATGAACCCCATTTGGCTGGCGGACAGGCGGTCTTTGGCAAGCTTCGCATGGACTATGATGGGGACTTGGAGCCTTGCGTGGAAGAAATCCCTGTTACGGATGCCCGCATGGCCAGGAATTTCCCTGGTACCCTTTGGCGGTTGACACTGAAAACCTTACCGGCACGGCAACATGTGCATACCTTTCAAATACAAGTGGAGGGTTCATCTTATGGGAAATTGTGTGAAGAATAATCCTTTGCGTACCCGGGCAGATGTGGAAAAGGCGGCGGTGCAGCTGATTGAGCCTCTGCTGCCGCTCCTTAGCCCCAACAAGGCTCGCCTGCATTTGGGGGACACAGGAGCAGTGTACCCGGATGATATTGCCCAGATGGAAGCTTTCGCTCGTCCACTGTGGGCCATTGTGCCCATGTTGGCGGGGCACTGTGCAAGCGTACAGCCCCTGTGGCAGGCTTGGCGGCAGGGCATTATTGCCGGTGTTGATCCGGAAAATCCGGAATACTGGGGCGAAGTGGTGGACTACGATCAGCGACTGGTGGAAATGGCTGTGTTTGGCATGGGCATGGCACTGGCACCCAAGGAGTTCTTCTTCGACCTGCCGGAGAAGACCCAAAAGCAGCTCCATGCATGGCTGGATCAAATCAACCACCACGACATGCCGAAGAACAACTGGACCTTCTTCCGGGTGCTGGTCAATATGGGCTTTATTGTCTGCGGCGTTCCCCACGATGAAGAACGGATGCAGAAAGACTTTGCCATGATTGAAGAGCACTACGAAGGCGATGGCTGGTACTTCGACTATTTCAATCAGCGTGAGTATTACACCATGTGGGCTTTCCACTTCTATGGCCTGGTTTATGCAAAGGTCATGGGAGACAAAGACCCGGAGCGCAGTCAGGCCTATATCCAGCGGGGGAAGCAAATGGCTGCCGATTTTGCCTGCTGGTTTGACAGCTCCTGTGAAGCACTGGCCTACGGCAGAAGCTTGACCTATCGCTTTGCCCAGGGCGCCTTCTATGCGGCTCAGGCGCTGGCAGAAGCGGAATGCGAAGCGGTCGGGTATGGGCAGATGAAGCATTTGCTGCTGGGCAATATGCGCAAGTGGTTCAGCAAGCCCATCTTCACCCGGGATGGTGTGCTGACCATTGGCTATGGGTACCCGAGCCTGCTGATGGCGGAAGGCTACAACGCTCCCGGCTCGCCTTACTGGGCCATGAAGGCCTTCGCCTGCCTTGCATTGCCGGAGGATCATCCCTTCTGGCAGGCAGAAGAGGCAGAGGTGGATACCCCCAAGGTTTCCCTGCAGCCTCACGCCCGTATGCTGGTGACCAGAAGTGATGACAAGAGCCATGTGATGGCCTTCGTGGCAGGCAATCGTGCCCATGAACACAGCCACGATGAAGCCAAGTACGAGAAGTTCGTTTATTCCAGCCTGTTTGGTTTTAGCGTCAGTAAGGCCCAGAAGCTGCTGAAGGACGGTGCCTTCGACAACATGCTGGCACTGAGCGAAGACGGGGATACCTGGCATCCCCGCTACGGCTGCGAGGAGTATGAAATCAGGGAAGACTGCGTCCTTTCCACCTGGCATCCCTTTGCCGGGGTTACGGTGCGGACGGAGCTGCGTCCTTATGGGGAATGGCATGTGCGTATTCACCATATCACCAGCGACCGGGAGCTGTATGCCGCTGAAGGCGGCTACGCCATTTCCCGTGACGGCTGTGACGGCAGCGTGATTTACGGACAGCATGCCCAAACGCCCTTGGAAGTGTGTGAAAACGGTCAGGCAGCAGTGATTGCCCCCTGGGGAATCAGCGGTGTGATGAATCTGCAGGGCTATGATGGTCAGCAGAACGTGATGCCGGAACCTAACACCAACCTGATGGTGCCCCGCACATTGATCCCCACCCTGACGGCAAAAATCGGGAAGGGTGAAACGGTGCTCATCAGCGGGGTATTCGGCACAAAAACCGGCGGAAAGGTAGCTTGGAAGAATCCGCCGATGGAGGTTTTGCAATATGGAAAGATGGGTTGACGAGGCTTTCAACCGTGCCTGCGAAAAGCTGGAGAAAGGCGCAAAGCGTGCGGCAGAGCAGGGAATCATCCCCTACATGGGACAAAAAGATGGCTATGCCCCTGCCCCTTTTGACGGCAACAGCTGGTGGACGGGCGGATTCTGGCCGGGCATGATGTGGCAGATGTATGTGGCCACCGGCAAGGATGTGTTCAAGGAGGAAGCCCTCCGTGTGGAAAAACTGTTGACGGCAGAGCTGCGTTCCTTCATGCTGCTGAATCACGATGTGGGCTTCATGTACCTGCTGTCCACCGGTGCACACGACCGTATTTTGAAGGATGAGCAGGCCCATGCAGATACGCTCCACGCCGCTACCCTGCTGGCAGGGCGCTTTAATCCGGTAGGATTTATCCGTGCCTGGCCGGGGGAAGATCGGGCAGGATATGCCATTATTGACTGCATGATGAACCTGAACATCCTCTACTGGGCAGGCAAGCAGACGGGAGATCCCCGATTTGAGGCCATTGCCCGCATCCATGCGGATACCACCATTCGGGAGTTCATCCGTGAGGATGGCAGCAGCAACCATATTGTGGTCTTCGACCCTGCAACCGGGAAAGCACTGGACAAGCCCGGCGGACAGGGCTATGCACCCGGCTCCAGCTGGAGCCGTGGACAGGCATGGGCGCTGTACGGCTTCACCCTGACTGGCATCAATACCGGCGACAGCAAGTATATTGATGTGGCGAGAAAATGTGCAAAGTACTTCATTGCCAATATCCGTGAAGACGGCCTGACCGACTGCGATTTCCGGCAGCCCAAGGATGAGGAGCGGATCGACAACATTGCCGGTGCCTGCGCTGCCTGCGGTCTGCTGGAGCTTGCCAAAGTGGTCGGCGGCGAGGAAGGGGAGACTTACCGGGCGGCAGCCATGAAGCTGTTGACGGCACTGAACACCCTGTGCGCTGACTGGACGGACAACAACATGGGCATTCTGCAAAAGTGCACCGCCAGCTATCACAATGACGGAGCCGGTCGCCACGTGAATATCCTCTATGGGGATTACTTCTTTGTGGAGGCACTTTGCAAGCTGCGGGGCACGGACGCTGGTCTGTGGATGGCTGGAAAGTGAGGCAGTATGTACAGCATTGAAATTTGGCGTCAGGGGGTTCTTCTGGCGCAAAGCAGCGGCGAAGCGGAAGCGGCACTGCTTTACAAAGGGGCGTATGAAGAGGGCGACGAAATTCGTTTCGCCTCGGCAAGTGCTCACGTGATTGCACAGGTGGATCAGCAGGTGAAGCCTGCCCGCCTGTACCTGCCGGAGAAGGCTTTCACCTACCGGCTTCCGCTGCAGGGGGATGGACTGGTGGTTTATCCGCCTAAGGCATTTGCAGGGGAAATGCACCTGATTTCCATTCGCCCGGCGGCAGACAACTGCTATCGCAATTTGGCGGAAAACCCGGCGGATCAGCGGGGGGATGTGACTGCCTATCCCCATGCAACGGCCAATGTGGAAACCAGAAATGAAAGCGGCTTTGCTGCCCGGAATGTTATTGACGGCGAGCACATTGCCTGCGGCCATGGGGAGTGGCCTTTCGGCAGCTGGGGCATCGGCGCAAGGACGGACGCTGCCCTGACCTTGGACTTTGGCCGGGAAGTGGAAATTGATACCCTTGTGATGTATCTGCGGGCAGATTTTCCCCATGATGCCTACTGGATCTCCGGCACGGTTACTCTGGATGACGGCTTTACGAAGACCTTCCCCTTGGAAGGGCGGGATGGTGGACAGCGCATTGCACTGGGCAGCCACAAAACAAGGACGCTGCTGCTGGATCACCTGATCAAGTGCGACAATCCTTCGGCATTCCCAGCCCTTCGGCAGCTGGAAGTGTACGGCAAAGATGTAGAGGCATAAACAAATTGGGCACGGACGTACCAACTCGTCCGTGCCCAATTTGCATTATTGCCAATACTTTCCATCCAATTCTCGGAATTGAATTGCCTCTGCTACGTCGGATGTTTCGATGTTCTCGGAACCCCGCAGGTCGGCAATGGTTCTTGCTACCTTCAGCACCCGCCCGTAGGCACGCATGCTCATGCCCATTCGATCCACGGCAAGATGCAGCACCTGGGTCGCTTCGCTGTTCAGCGCACAGTAGCGTTTGGAAAGCCGGGAATCCAGCTGGGCATTGCAATGAATGCCATCCTTGCGGTAACGCTGCTGCTGAATTTCACGAGCCTTGCGAACCCGTGCCGCCACCACCTCAGAGGATTCAGCACCCTGAGAAGCATTGATTTCCTTCACCGGCACAGCGTCCACTTCCACCTGAATATCAATCCGATCCAGCAGAGGACCCGATACTCGATCCAGATAGCGGCGAATCTCCCGCTGGGAACACCGGCATTGCTTGGTCTTGCTGCCAAAGTAGCCGCAGGGGCAGGGGTTCATGCTGGCAATAAGCATAAAACTGGATTGATACTGTGCCTGATTCTGCACCCGGGTGACGGAAACTACCCCATCCTCCAAGGGCTGACGCAGGGCTTCCAAGGCGGGGCGGCTGAACTCCGGCAATTCATCAAGGAACAAGACCCCATTGTGGGACAGGGATACCTCGCCGGGCTTGGCATTGGCGCCGCCGCCGATGAGGGATGCAACGGAAGCACTGTGGTGGGGCGCACAGAAGGGGCGTGTGACCATGAGTCCACTGCCGGGGGAAAGCTTGCCTGCAATGGAATGAATGCGGGTGGTTTCCAGTGCTTCCTCGAAGGTCATGGGGGGCAGAATACCGGGAAGGCACCGTGCCAGCATGGTTTTGCCGCTGCCGGGCACGCCGATCATCAGCATATTGTGACCACCGGCCGCCGCTACTTCCAATGCACGGCGGGCACCTAACTGCCCCTGCACCTGAGCCAGGTCGCACAGGGGCTGCCGCTCCTGCAAAATGTCGGAATAGGTGCGCTGCACCTGTGCCGGAATGTGTTCCCGTCCATTCAGGTGGGCAACAACCTCCCGCAGGTTGGCGGCAGGGTGCACACAAATGCCCTGAATGCAGGCAACTTCCATGGCGTTCCCTTTGGGCAGAATCACATCGGTAATGCCCTGCTCGCTGGCACTGATCACCATGGGCAGCGCACCGCGAACCGGCTGAAGAGACCCGTCCAGAGACAGTTCGCCCAGCAGCAGCACCTTGGTTAAGTCCATCTGTTCCAGCTGGGAGGAAGCCATCAGCACACTGACGGCAATGGGAAGGTCAAAGGCAGGACCTTCCTTTTTCATATCCGCAGGCGCCAGATTCACGGTTACCCGTGCCACAGGCATGGCAAAGCCGGAGTTCACAATGGCGGCATTCACCCGGTCACGGCTTTCCTTTACGGAAGCGTCCGGCAGGCCGATGATTTCCAACACGGGCAGACCGGGAGCGGCATAGACTTCCACCTTTACGGCGAAGCCGTTGACACCGCTTAACCCATAGCCCAAAGTTTGTGCCAGCACAGGAACGCCCCCTTACCACGCTGAATCAGTCTTTCCTTTACAAATCGATAAACTTTTCGAATTCCGGCAGGATGCCGATGCCGTCCGGATAATGGGCTGCAAACTGGGGAATGGCATGGCTGGGGAAGGAGTTTCCCTCAATGAAGGTGGGACCATCCTCGGTGATGGCCACATCCCACGCCACAAAGCGCATCTGAGGAACCTTCTGAGCGGCTTCCAGACACATTTGCTTGGCTTCTTCCCAGTGGGGAATGGTAAAGCCCACAATGGGCGTGCCGGTCATGGGATGCTTCTCGTAGGTATTGCCCTGCTTATCGGCACCTACGGTTTTCAGCATGCCGCTGTCCAAATCAATACGGGCAGCCATACCGCCGCAGTCCACATTATCCATCACCTTACCATTGCCAATGCGCAGGAAGGCGTACACAATGCCCTGCTGCTTGTCCCCCAATAGGGTAGCAATGCGGCAGGTGTTAACGGACGTGGGGCACAGGGCGGCCATATCGTGATGCTGCACAACCATTTCTTCCAGAATGCCGATGCCCTTGTCCAGCAAAAGCTGCTTAAAGGCTTCTGCGCCCCCCTTCCAGTCCTCTTCTGTGAATTTCAGAATGCCCTGACCGCTGGAACCTTCCAGAGGCTTGCCGATCAATTGGGTATTTCCCTTGGTGATGTCCGCCAGGGCGGCAGGGTCGGTATCAGCATTGATCAGCAGCCACTTGCGGTGGATATAGGCACCAAAAAGCTGGTTGAACTGGGTCTTGTCATCGAAGAAATGCCAGTATGCCTTGTCATTCATCCGGCGAACAATGTTGTTGGAAATGCCCCGGGTAATGACCGTCTTCCGCTGGGCATCATTCAGCTTGTACATCTCGGCAATCTTGTAATCCACATAGCCGGCATTGTACTTCAGCGCACAGTCCAGCATGTCACGCATGAGCCATGCATGGGACTTGCCGCTGCGCTCCTCCAGCGTTTTGGTGGTTTCCCGCATGCGTTTCCAGTCAATCCTTACGGCACGCTTCATAAAGTAAGATAATCTGCTCATTGCCTTCAGATCCCTTCTTTAGACGTTGCGTTAGACGTTGAAGCGGAACAGCGTAATGTCCCCGTCCTTCATAACATAATCCTTGCCCTCGGAGCGAACCAGACCCTTTTCCTTGCAGGCAGCCATGGAACCCAGCTCCACCAAGGTGTCAAAGGGAACGATTTCTGCCCGGATGAAGCCCTTTTCAAAGTCCGTGTGAATTTTGCCGGCAGCCTGGGGGGCCTTGGTGCCTTCCTTGATGGTCCAGGCACGGCACTCATCCTCGCCGGCCGTCAGGAAGGAAATCAGCCCCAGCAGCCGGTAGCAGGCGGTGATCAGTCGATCCAGACCGCTCTGGCCAATGCCCAACTCTTCAATAAACTCGGCCTTTTCCTCCGGATCCATCTGAGCGATTTCTTCCTCAATCTGTGCGGAAATCACCAGCATTTCGGCATGTTCTGCCTTGGCAATAGCTTCCACCTTGTCCAGACCGGAAATTTCGCTCACATCCTTGCCAAGGTCGCTGTCGGCAATGTTGGCGGCGTAAATGACGGGCTTGGTGGTCAGCAGGAACCAGCTATCCACAATTTCCTGCTCTTCATCGGTATAGGGATAGGTACGGGCAGGCTTACCGCTCTCCAAATGAGTATACAGCTTTTCAGCCAGTTCTGCCTCTGCACCGGCTTTCTTGTCGCCGCCACGAAGGTTCTTCACGGCACGATCCTTCCGGCGCTGGACGGTATCCATGTCGGCGAAAATCAGCTCCAGATTGATGGTTTCAATATCCCGTGCCGGGTCAATGGAACCGTCCACGTGGATGATGTTTTCATCCTCAAAGCACCGCACCACGTGCACAATGGCATCCACTTCACGAATGTGGCTGAGAAACTTGTTGCCCAGACCTTCGCCGTGGCTTGCGCCCTTCACCAGACCGGCAATGTCCACAAACTCGATGGTGGTGGGGGTAACCTTCTTGGGGTGATACATATTGGCCAGCACATCCAGTCGCCCGTCCGGCACCATGACAACGCCGGTGTTGGGCTCAATGGTGCAGAAAGGATAATTGGCAGCCTGTGCGCCTGCCTTCGTAATTGCATTGAAAAGTGTGCTCTTTCCCACGTTGGGAAGTCCCACAACGCCAAGTTTCATATCGGTACGTTCTCCTCTCGTGTTGATCCTCTACCAAGGAAACATTATACTTGATTGAAATAAGAAAAGCAATCTTGAAAGCGTGATGGCACGGAAATCAATTTTCAGAAACTCCCACATGAGACCTTTTCAAGCGGCGAAAAATATGATATAACACGAGCATGGAAAGAATAAGTTTCATCGACTTTTTTGATGAGGTCGAAACGACGGAAG
>CAVIWF010000039.1:0-24286 GCA_963646285.1 bacterium | reverse complement strand
TTTTCTGGCGAAAAAGCACGAAAATCGCCGCACATGTCGCCGATTTTCGATTTAAAGTTGAAGGGCTTGCGAGCCCTCCAACGCCACCTGGGGTTTGTTGATGGTCTGAACCATATTCTCATGATTTTCACTTGACGTTCAGGCGGTTAGTCTACTATAATCGCCCATAGGAGGGTGATGATCATGAGAATTTTTGTTGCCGTGGTGCTCTACCTGCTGTACTGGGGCATGTGCTTCCTGGGTACGGGAGGAGATCAGAAAAACCTGCGGAGCCTTCGTTCCTACCCCAAGGAAGTGCAGGAGCGGGTACGTGCAGAAAAGTCTCTGGCCGACAAGGTGTCTGCGCCCAAGCCTGTGGCAGCAGTGCTGCTCAGCAATTTGATCCTGTTTACGGTGGCCTTTTCCCTGCTGGGCATTGCCCTGAAGCATGTGCTGGAGCTGGACAGCTACCTGTCCGCCTTCCTGTACTTCCTCTTTTTAGGCGAAGGACTGGGGCTTTTCGACCTGGTGATGATTGACCTGTGCTGGTGGCGGAATACCCCCCGGATTCGCTTCTCTTTCCTGCCGGAAAAGGAAGCCTATCAGGATCCTGCCCTGCATGTGGATTCTTTCCTGCGGGGCATTCCCCTTTTCGCCCTGGCAGCGGCTCTGGGGGCAGGGGTGGTTGCGGTTTTGTAAATCCCCCTTGACAATCCACCGGAATCTGTTACAATGACACCTGTTCGTCGGAGGGCAATCTGTTCAAAGAAACATGAGCCGGATAAGGCGCAGACTGAAATGTCTGTTCCTTGTCCGGCTTTTTTATCCGGCTTTTTTACAAAGGAGGAATGAAAATGGATTTGCTGAGGGGTAACATTAAGTCTCTTTACTTCAAATACCTGAGTGCCGCCTTTGGCAGTGCACTGATTTCCTGCATCTATGGCGTTGTTGACATGGCCATGGTGGGACAGTACCATGGTCCCAACGGCACGGCAGCCCTGGCAGTGGTGGCGCCGGTGTGGAACATCATATACAGTTTGGGGCTGCTCATGGGCATCGGCGGCAGCGTGATTTTCAGCACCAAGCGGGGCAGCAACGTTGTCCGTGACGGCAGTGAAATGCAGTACTTTACCTCTTCCGTGATTGGCTCGGTATTGCTGGCCATGTTGAGCTGGGCAGGCATTCTCTGCTTTGAACAGCCGGTGCTGACTTTCTTCGGTGCAGATGAAACGCTGCTGGTCATGGCGGAAACCTACATGGCGCCCATCCTGTGGGTGTTCCCCTTATTCCTGTTCAATCAAATGCTGGCGGCCTTTCTGCGCAACGACAACGATCCGGGCCTGGCTACCTTGGGCGTGCTGTCCGGCGGCATTTTCAATATTTTCGGCGATTACTTTTTTGTCTTCACCTGCGACATGGGCATCTATGGTGCAGGGCTGGCAACAGCCATCGGTTCCGCTATTTCCTTCCTTGTGATGCTGACCCATTTTGCGAAGAAGTCCAACACCCTGCATCTGGTAAAGCCCGTTAAAGTCCTGCAAATGCTTCGGGAAATTACTGTTACCGGGTTTTCCACCTTCTTCATTGATGTGGCCATGGGAATTCTGACCGTACTGTTCAACCGGCAGATTATGAAGTATCTGGGCACCAATGCCCTTGCCATTTACGGCCCCATTATCAACGTGAGCACCTTCGTACAGTGTTGTGCCTACAGTGTGGGGCAGGCTGCCCAACCCATTATTTCCACCAACTACGGTGCAGGCCAGGGCAGCCGCATTCGTGAAACCCTGGGCTATGCCCTATGGACCACTGCCTTTTTCGGCCTGTTTTGGACAGGGTTAAGCATGGCGGTGCCCCAGCTCTATATCCGCATTTTCATGACCCCAACGGAGGAAATATTGATGATGGCGCCCCCTATTATCCGCACCTACGCCTTGTCCTTCCTGCTGCTGCCGCTGAACATTTTTTCCACTTACTACTTTCAGGCCATTATGAAGCCTTCCATCGCCTTTGTGGTCTCCGTAGCAAGGGGACTCATCATCAGCGGTGCATTGATCATGCTTCTGCCAACGGTCATGGGCGCAGATTCCCTGTGGTACGTCATGCCCATTACGGAGCTGCTGGTCATGTTCTACGTAACGGCCATGATGAAGAAAGAAACCGCCGCCTTGCCCAATCAGGCATAAATCAAAAGAGGGAGGATGCCCATCCGGCGTATCCTCCCTCTTGTTAATTCAGTTCACTGTTTCCCCGGTCAGTGCCTTCCATCCAGCCCGAAGAACCTGCTGGTTGGTTACGCCGTACTTGGGGTCAGCGGCAGCACATTCGTCCATATCCCGCAGGAAGTGGACGCAGTTCTGTCCGTCAAAGTTATTGTCCTTAATACTCTGTCCGCCATGCGCCACGTTGTGCATGGTGGCAACCGTCCATTGCCCATCAGGCAGCAGGACGTACACGAACTTGGGCGTCCATGTGGCAACACCGCCAAAGGCCTCCATCATCTTGGCTGTATCGTCGGCGGTCATGGGCTCCACATCAGCATGGCGACCCAGGGAATACAGGTGCAGAGTGAAGCCGATTTTGGTTTCCGGGTCGTAGACGTAAATGGAACTCTTGCCCTTCAGGATGGGCTTGACTTCATTATACCAGTGCATCAGCTTGATCTTGCTCTTGTCCGGGGCAGTTGCCGTGGCACTGGAGCCGGAGCTGCTGGTGTCGCTGGCATTCTTGGCAGAGGAGGAATACAGCACCTTGTAAGTACCGCTGCCTGCCACGCCGTCCATGGTCAGGTTATTGTTCTTCTGGAAAGCCACCACAGCAGAAACCGTACCGGAGCCATACTTGCCATCCACCGTGCCGGTATAGTAGCCCAGGGATTTCAGCTGGGTCTGCAGGCTCTTCACATCGTCCCCCGTATCGCCGGAGCGAAGGGTTCTGGAGGGAGTTGCCACCGGGGTCGCCGTAGGAGCAGCCGTTTCTGTTTTGGTGTATTCCTTGGCACTGTCGGAAAAAAGCACGCTGTAGGTGCCGCTGCCTGCTGCGCCGTCTGCCTTCAAGCCGTTTTGGGTCTGGAAGGTAACAATCGCCGCCACCGTGCCGGAACCATACTTGCCGTCTACCGTGCCGGTATAATAGCCCAGGGCTTTCAGCCGGGTCTGCACATTCTTCACATCATCGCCGGAATCGCCGGAACGCAGGGTTCTGGAAGGAACCGTGCTGGCAGGCGTGGGGGTCACCACGGTTTCGCTGTAGGGAACAGCTGCATCGGAATAGAGGATTTTATAGGTGGCTGTTCCAGCCAGGCCGTCCGCATGGAGGCCATTGGCAGCCTGGAAGGCGGACACGGCCGCCATGGTCCCTGTGCCGTACTTCCCATCCACCGAGCCGGAATAATACTTCAGTGTCTTCAAGCGGCTCTGGACGCTTTTCACATCGTCCCCCTGATACCCCTTGCGCAGGGTACGGGAAGGAACGGTGCCGTAAGGATTGGGGGTAGGGGTGGGGGTAGCCGGGGCAGGGGTCACGTTGGTAACCTCCCCTGCCAGTACCTTCTCAATCCGCTGAAGGGTTTGCTTGCCGGCCTTGCCATCCACGCTCAGGCCCTGGGCACGCTGAAACGCCGTAACAGCCTGCTGGGTGCCTGTGCCGTAGCGGCCATCTGCCTTGCCTGCACTGAAACCCAGCTGATTCAGTGCCTCCTGCAGCTTGGTCACCCGGGTGCCCTTGCTGCCATACTCCAGCTTGTCGTAGTTGCCGCTGAAATAACTGCTGCTTGTGGTGGTGGTACTGCTGCTGCCGGAAGAAGAGGAGCCGGAGGCAAGCTGATACACCAAGGCCTGGGTTTGTTGCCCTGCCTTGCCGTCCACCGTCAGGGAATAATCCTGCTGGAACTGGCGAACAGCTTTTTCGGTGGCTGGCCCATACTTGCCATCTGCACTGCCCACGCTGTAACCCAGCTGCTTCAATGCCGTTTGCAGCTGCTGCACGGCAGCGCCGGTATCGTTGTAGCGCAGCACCGTGTAGGTATCCGCCAGCGCAGTGGCAGACACAAGCCAGACAGCCAGTGTCAATAGCAGCAGAATCCTGCGCTTGTTCATGGGTATGCCTCCTTACCACAAGCCGAAAATTGCTTCATGATGAAGCAAGTATATCAAATGTTGACGACTTTGTAAATAGATATGACGATTATGTTACAAAACTGTGTACAAAATTTCCTTCATCCATCTGTCCCTTGGGAAAAAACGAATGCAAAAAGGGCGCAGTCCCCGTAAAGGAAACTGCGCCCGAAATGTTTGTCCACTCCGAACCCGATGGTTTACGCCTGCTTGCTCAGGGGTTCATCCTTGGGAGAGAGCACATAGGCCACCACATAGCCTACAGCGAAGGTTGCCAGGGATACCAGCACGGTCACGAAGGTTACGCCGGTCATGTCCGTTGCCATCAGAATGGCCACAGGGCTGGCGGTCACAAGGCCCAGAATAGCGGCATAGGTCCAGCCCTTGTACTTGGCAATCAGCACCTCGATCAGCTTGGCAATGGCGAAGATACCAATCACAATGCCAATGCCGAAGGGCAGCAGAATGCCCACGTTGGCCAACACGGCAGACCAGTTGCCGGCAAACAGGGAACTGGTCAGTCCCTTGATGCTGGCAATCACAGGCTCATAGTAGCCCATGAGCTTGAGGATCATGGAGCCACTGACGCCGGGGATCACCATGGTGGCAGAGGCAAGGGCACCAAGGAACAGCAGCTTGATCACTTCCCCAAAGCTCAGGGTAATGGTGGTCACGTTTTCCTTCTGGATAATTTGCAGCACAATGATCAGTGCGAAGAAGGCCGCAAACAGGATGCCGCCCACTGCACCGAACTTTTCCCCCTTCAGCTGCTTGATGATGGCAGGCAGGCCGCCCAAGATCAGGCCGATAAACAGGGTGTTGGTAGGCAGGGGATAGCTGTCAAACGCCCAGGTGATCACAAAACTCAGACCGGCAATGGCCACCACCATGCCAATGGCAAAGGGCAGCAGGGTCATGATGGATTTCTTGAACTGCTTGAAGAGGTGGGTAATGCTGTGAATCAGCGTGTCGTAGATGCCCATGGAGACCATCATCGTGCCGCCGCTGACGCCCGGAATAATGTTGGCCAGGCCAATGACCAAGCCCCGCAGAATGTCCAGCAAGAACTTCATGGTTCAGTGATTCCTCCAGCTTCGAAATTTCTTTGACAATATAACATGAAGGAACAGAAACGTCAACACGATTTCTCGCCCTGATCCCCCATGGCAAATAATTTTACAATTGGACAGGAGACAGCTTTACAACCTGCAAGGGATGTGCTATTATTTATCCACAGGTTTATCCACATTTTTTCCACAAGAAAGAGGATGACAGGATGCGCTGCCAGTACTGCAACTGCACGGAGAGCAAAGTAATCGACTCCCGCCCCACAGAGGACGGCAACAGCATCCGCCGCAGGAGAGAGTGTGTCAACTGCGGCCGCCGCTTTACCACCTATGAGAAGATTGAAATGCTGCCCCTGATGGTGGTCAAGCGGGACGGACGACGGGAAGCCTTCGATGTGCAGAAGATCAAAAGCGGCATGCTCAACGCCTGCGAAAAGCTTCCTGTATCCCTGAAGCAGATTGACCAGATGGCAGAGCGGGTGGAGCAGCAGGCCTACAGCTCCTCAGACGGGGAAATTCCCAGCCAGCGCATTGGCGATATGGTGATGGAGGAGCTGAAGAAGCTGAACGATGTTGCCTATGTTCGCTTTGCCGCCGTGTACCGCAAGTTTACCGACATCAGCGATTTCATGGAGGAATTGCAGAAGCTGGTTGCGGAGAATAAACGCAACGCCCCGGAAGACTGATTCCCCTGCCGCAAGCCTGTGCGCCTGCGGCTTTTTTGGTCAATTGTCCCTTGTGCATGCTGTTGCGAAAGCAAAAAAAACGTGGTATGATAACAGGGAGTTTCAAGGAGGAACGAAGAATGAATCGCAATGAAAGCTTTGCAGCTCCGCAGGTCAATGCACTGAATGTGCGGCTCGCCTGGGCTTCCCTTGAAATGATCGTGGACGATGTGCCGGAGATTCAGGTGGTTGTGTCCGGCGACGAGCACGACGTAAGCGACCTGAAAATCTCCTGCAGCGACGGGAAGCTGCTGTTGGAGCAGCCCACCTACGGGCTGACCATGAAGCTGAACACCGAGCGGTGGATGCAGCTGTTTGTCCGTGTACCCAGGAGCTGGAAGGGTGCAGCAAGTCTCAGTACCATTTCCGGTGCTGTTAACGTGCGTGGCTTAACCGGCACCGACCTTTCCCTGGAAACGGTCTCCGGCGATCTGCGCACCATGGGCATGAACAGCATGAACCTGAACCTGAAGACAGCCACCGGCGACATTCATGCCATGAACATTGCCTGCGACGGGTTGAATCTGCGCTCTGTTTCCGGTCAGGTAAAGGTGCAGGATGTCAGTGCCCGGCAAGTCAAGACCTTTAACGTCAGCGGAGAAACCACGCTGGAATTTGTGGATCCCTTTGAAAAGATCGAGGGCAACACCGTATCGGGCAATATTCGCCTGTATGCCCCCATTACGGAGGCGGATGCCACCCTGTCTTCCCTGAACGGGCGGGTGCGCACCAGCGGCGTGTTCCTGAAAGAGGGCGGCCCTGCCATTCGCATCAACAGCATTTCAGGGGATCTGGAAATTCACGAAAACAGTAAAGTCGAGGAGGAATAACCCATGGGTAGACAGAATTTTGGCGGCTTCGGCGGCGGTGCCAACATGCAGCAGCTGATGCGGCAGGCACAGAAGCTGCAGCAGCAGATGACGGAGGCACAGGAAGCCCTGGACGCTAAGGAATATGAAGCTGCCTCCGGCGGCGGCATGGTAGCGGTGAAGGTTTCCGGCAAGCGGGAGCTGACCAGCATTACCATCAATCCCCAGGTGGTGGATCCTGACGATATTGATATGCTGCAGGATCTGATCATGGCCGCCGTGAACGAAGCCCTGCGCAAGGGCGAGGAAGCACGGGAAGCAGCCATGGGCAAAATGGCTCCCGGCATGGGCGGCATGTTCTGATGGCAGGACAAATCGAATCCATCCAGCGGATGGTATCGGAATTGTCCCGCCTGCCCGGCATCGGGCAAAAGACAGCCCAGCGGCTGGCCTATTACATTGTGGGCATGCCCCTTGACGACGTTCGTTCCCTGGCCACCGCCATTTGGCAGGGCAGAAAGACCATCCGCTATTGCTCCGTCTGCGGGAATTATGCCACGGACGAGCTTTGCGATGTGTGCAAGGATCAGGAGCGGCACAACGGGCAGATCTGCGTGGTGCGTGACCCCCGGGATGTAGCCGCCATGGAGCGGATGCATGATTATCACGGGCTGTACCATGTGCTCCACGGTACCCTGTCCCCCATGGATGGGGTGGGGCCGGATGACATCCACATTAAGGAGCTGATGACCCGGCTGACGGACGGCAGCGTGACGGAAGTCATCCTTGCCACCAACCCGGATGTGGAGGGTGAAGCCACTGCCACCTACATTGCCCGGATGATCAAGCCCATGGGCATTCGTGTTACCCGCATTGCCCACGGTGTGCCGGTGGGCAGCGACCTGGAGTATGCGGATGAAGTCACCCTTTCCATTGCCTTGGAAGGGCGCAGAGATATGTGAATCAACTGCGGGAGGATGCGTTTTGCGCCTCCCGCCGCTTTGTATCATGCAGGATAGAAAAAGGAGTGTACCATGGAGCAGGAAACCATGTGGATGATCACAACCGGCCTGGCCGCATTGGCTGTGGTGCTGCTGCTTGTGCTGCTGAGCATTGTGTGCAGTCAGCTCCGCAAGCAGCGCCGTGGGCAGGATGACTGGGGCAACACGGTGATGGACGAGCTGGACGCCCAGCGGCAGGATCGTCAGCACACCGCCCAAAGCATTGTGGAGGGCAGCGGCCGTGCCATGACCAACATTGCCAACGGACAAACGGCACTGCTGGAAAGCATTCAGCGGCAGCTGGCTTATTCCGCCCGGGAGCAGAATGAGCAGCTGAACCGAAGCCTGACGCAGGTGGATACCCGCCTGGAGCAGATGCGCCAGCAAAACGACCGGCAGCTGACGGAAATGCGGAAAACCGTGGATGAAAAACTGACGGAAACCCTGGATCGCCGGCTGACGGAAAGCTTCGCCCAGGTCAGTCAGCGGCTGGAGCAGGTGTACAAGGGGCTTGGAGAAATGCAGACCCTTGCCGCCGGTGTCGGCGACCTGAAGAAAGTCCTGACCAATGTGAAGACCCGGGGCATTTGGGGAGAAATGCAGCTGGGTGCTCTGCTGAGCCAGATTCTTTCCCCCGAGCAGTATGAAGCCAATGTGGCCGTCATCCCCGGCAGTCTGGAGCGGGTGGAGTACGCCGTGAAGCTGCCGGGCAAAGGAGATGCGGTGGTCTACCTGGCCATTGACAGCAAGTTCCCTCAGGAGGATTACATGCGCTTGGTGGATGCCTCCAAAACCGGCAACGCCGCCGCCACCGAGGAAGCCCGGAAGGCCTTGCAGCAGGCACTGAAGACGGAAGCCAAGCGCATTGCCGGCAAGTATGTGAAGCCCCCTTACACCACGGACTTCGCCATCATGTTCCTGCCGGTGGAAGGCCTGTATGCCGAAGCCGTCCAATCCCCGGAACTGATGGAAAGCCTGCAGCGGGAACAGCGTGTACTGGTGGCAGGCCCCAGCACCTTTGCCGCCCTGCTGAACGCCCTGCAAATGGGCTTCCGCACCCTGGCCATTGAGAAGCGTTCCGGCGAAGTGTGGAAGCTGCTGCGAGCCGTGAAGCAAGACTTCGGCCTGTTTGCCGATACCCTGGAAAAGACTCAGCAGCGGCTCCGTCAGGCCAGCGAATCCATTGATTCCGCCTTTGTCCGCACCCGCAGCATCGAGCGCAGGCTGGGCAGCATGGAGGAAGCCGGACTGCCGGAGGATCAGAAATAAGCCCATTGTTTCTTCAAAAATTGAAAAACAGGAAAAAAACATCCCGAAATATCCATTTTACCCTTGACACAGAGAAACGAATATGCTACCATCCAGTAAACCGTTGAGGCGGAGATTAAACCGACAGCGCACTTCCAGAGAGCCGGGAGGATGGAAACCGGCAGAAAGCGGATCGGCAAATGGACCGCCGAGGGCATGCGGAAAGGGGTTCCCCCCGAGTATGGCGTGACGCAGAGCCAGCGTTACAGGGCTGCGGATGTGTCGGCATCCGAGTAAGTGGACGGGTAACCGTCAAACAAGGTGGTACCGCAGATGTTTACCGCATCTGTCCTTGAGAAAAGGACAGGTGCGTTTTTTCTATCCTGCGGAAAACAATACTTCATGGGCGCCGCCGATCAAGACGCCGGACACGGGCAAGCAAAGACGCTGCCCGACAAAGAAAGGATGGATCCCCATGAAAAAGCTGCTGACTTCCCTCCTGACCCTGATCGCTGCCCTGTGCGTATGCTGCGCCGCCTTTGCCGAACCCGTTCGGGTGGGCATTATCCAAATGGCAGACAACGGCGCCTTCACCGATATGCGGGAAGGCTACATCGACCGGATGCGTGAGCTGGGTTACAGCGAAGCAGACATGACCTTCGACTATCGTAATGCTCAGGGCGACATGAGCAACCTGGCTGCCATCTGCCAGGCCGTTGTAGAATCCGGCGTGGATTACGTGGTGACCATTGCCACGCCCCCGGCACAGGCCTTCCTGAACATGGAAAGTGACATTCCCCTGTTCTTCATTTCCGTCAGCAATCCTGTAGGCGCAGGGCTGATTACCGACATGGCACACCCTGACAAGAACGCCACGGGCACCAGCAATGCCATTCCCGTGGACGAAATGTTCAAGCTTTCCGATGAACTGACCCCCGGCTGCAAAACCTATGGCCTGATCTACTGCACCAGCGAGATCAATTCTGTTACCACCGTCAATGACGCAAAGGCTTACCTGGATGCCAACGGCCTGAAGTATGTGGAAGCGGTGGTTACCTCCTCCAACGAGGTGCAGCAGGCAGTGGAGTCCCTGGTAGGCCGGGTGGATGCCATCTTCGTGCCCAACGATTCCGTGGTGCAGACGGCCATGAGCGTTGTGGCTGAAGTGGCCAGCGATGCGAAAATCCCCGTATATGGCTCTTCTGCCGTGATGGTGAACTCCGGTGCCTTCGCCACCATTTCCATCAGCGACCGGGAAATCGGCGCCCTGACTGCCGACATGTCTGCCCAGTACCTGAAGGGCACAGCTGTTGCCGATATTCCCGCCGTGGTGGTCAGCGACTTCACCATGGTGATCAACAAGACCACGGCAGACGCCATCGGCGTTACCCTCAGCGAGGACGTGCTTGCTCAGGCACAGATCGTGGAATAATCATCCCGTCCTTCCCCGGCGGGCAGGCTTCTCCTGCTCGTCGGGCACTTTGCGCAAAAAGGAGTTGAAGCGGAGTGAACATGGTGCTTAGTGCCCTTCAGCTGGGGCTGCTTTACAGCCTGCTGGCCATGGGCGTGTACATCAGCTTCCGCGTGCTGAATACCCCGGATCTTACAGCAGAAGGATCCTTCACCCTGGGGGTAGCGGTATCCGCCATGATGACAGTTGCCGGGCATCCCTTTCTGGGGCTGCTGCTGGCCTTCCTGGCGGGCATGGGAGCAGGGTGGATCACCGGTGTCTTGCAGACCAAGCTGGGCATTCATCCCATTCTGGCAGGCATCCTGACCATGAGCGGATTGTACACGGTGAACCTGGCGGTCATGGGTGCCAGTGCCAACATTACCCTGCTGGATAAGCAGACCCTTTTCCGCATCCTGATCAAGCAGCTGCCTTTCAGCAAGGATGTGGTGCGGGTGCTGGTGGGCGTAGTGCTGGCAGCGGCGGTGCTGGCCATTCTTTCCTGGTTCTTCCGCACCCATCTGGGGCTGTGCATCCGTGCCACGGGCAACAATGAAGCCATGGTGCGCTCCTCCTCCATCAACGCAGATCGCATCCGCAATCTGGGGCTGATGATCAGCAACGGCTGCATCGCCCTGTGCGGCGGCGTGATTGCCCAGTATCAGGGCTATGCGGACATTTCCGGCGGCGTAGGCATCATGGTGGTAGGGCTTGCTTCGGTGATCATCGGCGAAGTGCTGCTGGGCAGGAAAGGGGTCACCCTGGGGCTGGTCAGTGCTGTGGTCGGCTCGGTGATTTATCGGCTGATTATTGCCCTGGCCCTGTCCACCAACATTTTCCCCACCTATTTCCTGAAGCTGATCAGCGCAACCATTGTGGCCATTGCGCTGTGCATCCCCACGGTGAAGGAACGGCTTCACGTGGCTCGTGTACGCAGGGAGGGAAAACGCCGTGCTTGAAATTCGTGACATCAGCAAAACCTTCGGCAAGGGCACGGTGAATGAGCATACCGCCCTGAATCATGTATCCCTGAAGGTTGAAAATCAGGACTTCATTACCATCCTCGGCTCCAACGGTGCAGGCAAGTCCACCCTGTTCGGTGCCATTGCAGGCAGCTTTCTGGTGGACAGCGGCAGCATCCTCCTGGACGGGGACGACATTACCTATCTGCCTGAATTCCGCCGGGCACGTCGGCTGGGCATTCTCTTTCAGGATCCCATGAAGGGGACGGCGCCGGATTTGACTATTGAAGAAAATCTTTCCCTGGCGTATAATCAGGAGCGGAGATTTCCTCTGTCCAAGGCTGTGCGGAAAAGCGATATGGCCCTTTTTCGGGAGGAGCTGGCTTCCTTCGGCATGGGACTGGAGGATCGGCTGAAAATGAAGGTGGGGCTCCTTTCCGGGGGGCAGCGGCAGGCCATGACCCTGCTGATGGCCACCATCGCCAAGCCTCAGCTGCTATTGCTGGATGAGCATACGGCAGCCCTTGACCCTGCCACGGCGGAAAAGGTGATGGCCATTACAGTGAAGATCGTGGAAGACCGCCACATTCCCACCATGATGATCACCCACAACATGAACATGGCACTGAAGACCGGCAACCGCACCCTGATGCTGGATGACGGCGAAATCATCCTGGATATTGACGCCAGGCAGCGGGACGGCATGGGTGTGGAACAGCTGATGAGCCTCTACAGCGGCAAAAAGGGCAAGACCATGGACAATGACCGTATGCTGCTGAGCGTATAAGATATGGAGGAACAGAACAGAATGAAGCAGATTATTTTAACCGGTGACCGTCCCACGGGACGGCTCCATGTAGGCCACTATGTAGGTTCCCTGCGGGAGCGGGTGCGGCTGCAGAACACAGGCAATTTCGATGAAATCTACATCATGATCGCCGATGCTCAGGCACTGACGGACAATGCGGAACACCCGGAAAAGGTGCGGCAGAACATTATGCAGGTGGCGCTGGACTATCTGGCCTGCGGCATTGACCCCAACAAGTCCACCATTTTCATTCAGTCCATGGTGCCGGAGCTGACCGAGCTGACCTTCTATTACATGAATCTGGTCACTGTGTCCCGGGTACAGCGGAACCCTACGGTAAAGGCCGAAATCAAGCAGAAGAACTTCGAAGCCAGCATTCCTCTGGGCTTCTTCTGCTACCCCATCAGCCAGGCAGCGGACATTACCGCCTTCCACGCCACGGTGGTGCCTGTAGGCGAGGATCAGGAGCCCATGCTGGAGCAGACCCGGGAAATCGTGCGGAAGTTCAACGAAGTGTACGGCGAAACCCTGACGGAGCCCCAGATCCTTTTGGCCAACAACCGTGCCAGCATGCGCCTTCCCGGCATTGACGGCAAGGCCAAGATGAGCAAGTCCCTGGGCAACTGCATTTATCTGGCGGATTCTCCCGAGGAAATCAAGACGAAGATCATGTCCATGTTCACCGACCCGGATCATCTGCGGGTACAGGATCCGGGCAAGGTGGAAGGCAACCCGGTGTTCACCTACCTGGACGCCTTCTCCACGGATGAGCACTTTGCCGAGTTCCTGCCGGAGTACGCCTGCCTGGATGAGCTGAAGGCTCACTATCAGCGGGGCGGCTTGGGAGATGTGAAGGTGAAGAAGTTCCTGAACAATGTGATGCAGTCCGTATTGCAGCCCATTCGGGAACGCCGCACCTATTGGGAAGGCCGCACAGATGAAGTGTACGAGATCCTGAAGGCAGGCAGTGCCGTTGCCGAAAAGACGGCAGCAAAGACCCTGCAGGAAGTTCGCCACGCCATGAAAATCGACTATTTTGATGAAAACAATCTGCTGAAGTAACCGGCAGAACAGCAAAAACCACCCTGCTTCGGTGCGAATCGTCTTTCGCCGAGGCAGGGTGGTTTTTTTTCACGATTTTCCCCATACAGGTCACTTTGCAACACAATCATGCAAACGGTTATGTTTTTTCTATGCACCCTCACGGAAACACAACAAATCAAAAAGCTTAACAAATCTAAACGATTTATATTGACGCTGAACAAATTTACTCGTATAATATAAACAACGCAAAGCGTGAAAAAGGAATGATGCACATGGCCAAGCCGAAGGTAAGAGAAATTGCAGCCATTGCCAATGTATCCCCGGCAACGGTAAGCAATGCGCTGAACGGGAAACCCGGTGTCAGCAAGGCGGTGGCGGATCGGATCCTGACCATCGCCCGGGAAATGGGGTACCACTGCCAGGAGGAGGGCACCGGGCGGAAGAACTACGTCCGCCTGGTTGTCTACCGTTCCAGCGGCACGGTACTGATGGATACGGTGTTCTTCGCTGAGCTGATCGAAAGCGTGCAGGAAGAATGCAAGCATGCCGGCATGGAACTGATGGTCACCCACATCAACGCCTATCGGGGCGGGGATACCCTCCAGCATGTGCAGGAAATTTGCCGGGAGGATTGCTGCGGCATTCTCCTCCTTGGCACGGAAATGCGGAAGGATGAGCTGGCGGCGTTCTCCTCCTGCCACGCTCCCCTTGTGGTGCTGGACAATGCCTGTGCCTTTGAGCCCTTCCATTCCGTGGTGATGGACAACGAAGGTGCCGCCTACCTGGCTGTCAAGCTGCTCCATGACCATGGGCACCGAAGGATTGATCACATTACCAGCAGCTTTGCCTTCAGCAACATTGAGGAGCGGCTCAACGGCTACTACAGTGCCTTGCGCCGCCTGGGACTTTCCACCCATGAAGCACGGCTGTGGAAAGTTTCTCCCTCCATCGAAGGGGCTTATCAGGATATGAAGACCCTGCTGGAGAATAACAAAGGCACGCTGCCCACTGCCTTCTTTGCCGCCAATGATTTAATGGCCATCGGCTGCATGCGGGCATTGCGGGAAGCCGGCTACCGTGTGCCGGAGGATATTTCCATTGTGGGCATGGACGATACCTCCGTGTGCCTTGCCTGCACCCCTCAGCTGACCACCATTCACGTCTATCGCCGACAATTGGCCATGACCGCCATTCGCACCCTGCTCAGCCTTGTGCCGGAAACCCGGGAAGGCTACAACCAGATTCGGGTAACGGTGGACACGGTGTGCCGGGATTCCGTCGGCACTGTAAAGGAGAGACAAGGATGAACGATGCATTTCAGGCTGACTACGCCCGTGTCAGGGACTATGTTCTCTCCCATGCAAAGGACATGCTGAAGGAGCCTTATCACTTCATTCATTATCCTTTCATCGACCCCGGCTCGGTGTACAAGGGCAACGTATGGGACTGGGACACGTACTGGTCCGCCTATGGTCTGCTTAGCCTGTGGGATGCCTTTGATGAACCCATGCAGCAGAAAATCCTCCGCCACGCCATGGGCAATGTGCAGAACTTCTTCGACCATCAGCTGCCGGACGGCTACATTCCCATGATGATCGTGGATGACGGCAAGGGAGATGAAACCTACCTGAACCGGAAGCACAAGGAAGGGGTGCGGATGAACATGCACAAGCCCTTCCTTGCCTGCCAAGCCCTGCTGGTCTCCGAGAAAAAAGGCAGTGCCGACTGGGCAAAGTCCTACGCCGATGGTTTCCGCCAGTACATGGATTATTACGACACTTATTTTCAGCCGCACAGCGGGCTGTATGTCTGGCATGATGATATTATGATCGGCATGGATAACGACCCTGCCAGCTTCGGCCGCCCCCAGGACAGCACAGCCAACATCTACCTGAACGCCTTTATGGTTCGGGAATTGGAAAGCTTGGAGAAGCTGTACACCCTGTGGCAAATGCCGGAGGAAGCCGCCCGGTATGCCGCCAGGAGGCAGGCGCTGATCAGCAGCATTCAGGCTGAATGCTGGGATCCCCGGGATGGGTTCTTCTATTCTGTGGATGTGGATATCCGCACCCGTCCCTACGACTGGTTCCACAAAGGGCTGGGCGTATTCTGGAAGACTCTGCCCATCCGCATCCGGGTGTGGAGCGGCTTCATTCCCCTGTATGCAGGCATAGCCACGCCGGAGCAGGCGGAAAGGATGCGCCGCTGGGCAGTGGATGAGGAAACCTTTGCTTCCCCCTTCGGCATCCGCACCCTTGCCCGGAATGAAAAAATGTACGACCTGTCCGCCACCAACAACCCCTCCAACTGGTTGGGTCCCATTTGGCTGATTGCCAACTACATTGTCTGCACAGGGCTGGAAAAGTACGGATACCATCAGGAAGCCCAGGACATTGCCGCCCGTTCCGTGCACCTGCTGGGGCAGGATCTGCTGGATCACGGCTGCCTCCACGAGTATTACAGCCCGGAAACGGGAGCACCTGTGATGAACGGCGGCTTCATCAACTGGAATGTGCTGGCGCTATCCATGGCCAGGGAAACAGGATTGGTTTAAGCAGCCTCAGGCTGTTATGGTGTTGACCCTGCATCATGCAGGAGAAAGGCAAGGGTATGATCTACAACGACTATCAGTTCCACGTGCCCGAAAGCAAAATCGTCCGTGTCATTACGGACACGGATGCCAAGAACGAGGCAGACGACCAGTTCTGCGTGGTGCAGACCATGCTGTCCCCCAAGCTGGATAATCGGGGCTTCATTGGGGCGCACTTCGGCACCCGGGTGCCGGATGCCATGGAGCGGAGCTATCACGAGCTGGAAACGATTTTTGACAAGATGCAGTTTCCCAAGGAGGGCATGCTTTTCCACGGTGCTCCCCACGCCCTGCCAGATAAGAACACTCCGGTGGACTCCGAAGGGGCACGGCTGATCATTGAAGAAGCCATGAAGGATGATCCACGCCCCCTGTTCGTCACCTTCCTTGGCCCCCTGACCGACATGGCCTCCGCCCTGCTGATGGAGCCCCGCATTGCCTCCCGGCTGACGGTCATCTGGATCGGCGGTGCTCCCTATCCCCAGGGCGGATCGGAATTCAACATGGGCAATGACGTGACTGCCGCCAATGTGGTGTTCCGTTCCAAGGTGCCGGTGTGGCAGGTGCCGAAGAATGTATACGAAATGATGGCCGTATCTCTGGCAGAGCTGGAATATCGGGTACGCCCCTGCGGTGCTATCGGTGCCTATCTGTGTGATCAGCTGAACGACCACGCCCACGAGCCTGAACCGGCTGCCAGCGACTTCCGCACCGGCGAAACCTGGGTATTGGGGGACAGCCCGGCAGTGGGCTTGATCCTGTACGAGCACCGGTTTGATTACGAGTGGATTCCTGCCCCCCATGTGCAGCCCGATGGCTGCTATGTGCAGGACAATCCCATCAACCGTCCCATTCGTGTATACAAGCATGTGGACAGCCGCCTGATCTTTGAAGATCTGTACGCCAAGCTGGCCCTGTTCCACAGCCGTCACCCGGAACGCTGACAGGCAAGGAGGAAATACGCATGAACATCACAGGCCTGAAAACTTGTCATGAAACCCATCCCCTGGGGTTTGATTTTGACCAGGCACAGCTTAGCTGGCGTGTGGAAGACAGCCTGGGGCAGAAGCAAACTACCTCCCGGGTGGAGGTTGCCCTTGCCCCGGATGGCGTGCCCGTGTACGATTCCGGCATGGTGGCAAGCCGCTGGCAGGGCACAGAGCTGCTGGAGGGCATGGACAGTGCCGGCTGGACGCTGCCCATGGAGCTGGCACCCAGAACCCGGTATTACTGGCGTGTCACCGTGGTGACCGATGCTAAGGAGCAGGCAACCAGTGCATGGAGCTGGTTTGAAACCCCCAAGGGGAAGGATGAACCCTGGCAGGCTGCCTGGGTCACTTCTCCCTTTGGCCGGGATGTACGCCCCGTTTTCCACAAAACCTTCCACCTGACGGAAAAGCCGGTGTGGGCACGGTGCTATATGGTGGGCTTGGGACTGTTTGAGCCCAGCCTGAACGGCAAGGTCATCGGGGAAGAAGTGCTCCGCCCCGGCTTCCATACCTACGACAGCCGAGTGATGTACCAGACCCTGGAGCTTCAGCCGGAGGTGGGCGACAACGCCTTCGACGTGATGCTGGGAGAAGGCTGGTACATGGGCAACTACGGCCTGAAACGCTCCACCCCTCACTACGGCACGGCATATAAGCTGCTGGCAGAGCTGCACCTGAAGTATGCCGACGGTCGGGAAGAGGTATTCGGTACCGATGAAAGCTGGCTGGTCACCCAGAGCACGGTGCTGATGGAAAGCATCTACGACGGTGAAACCCAGGATGCCAATCAACCTGCCGGTGAACCGAAGGCTGCCTTGCTGACTTCCGCCCCCGCCGTGCCTCTGCTGCCCAGAAGCAACCCGGAAATTCTGGTTCATGAACACTTCACCCCCACCCTGCTGGCAACGGATGAAACTGTGCTGGACATGGGGCAGAACTTTGCCGGCTGGTGCGGCTTCTGGTGCGATGCCCCCAAGGGCACGGAAATCCGCCTGCTGTATGGGGAGCATGTGCTGAACGGCACCATTTACCGGGACAATCTGCGCACTGCCAAGTGCACCTTCCGCTACATATCCGATGGCACCCCCCGGTTTGTGCAGCCCCACTTTACCTACTTTGGCTTCCGCTACGTTAAGGTGGAAGGCTGGAATGGCAAGCTTGACCCCAGCAGGTTCGTAGGCTGTGCCGTTTACTCCGATGTGGAGGAAACCGGCACGCTGGAAACCAGCGATCCCCTGCTGAACCGGCTGTATCTTAACAGCAAGTGGAGCCTGAAGAGCAACTTTGTGGACATCCCCACCGACTGCCCCCAGCGGGACGAGCGCATGGGCTGGACAGGGGACATCCAGATCTTCTGCGACACGGCCTGCTATCATGAGGACGTGGCCAGCTTCCTGCGCAAGTTCATGGAGGATCTCCGCTGTGAGCAGAAGCTGCTGAACGGCAGCGTTCCCTGCGTGGTGCCCATGTGCAAGTATGAGCTGAACGGGGTTTCCGCCTGGGGGGATGCAGCCTGCGTCATTCCCTGGCAGCTGTACCTCCACTACGGAGACAAGGCCATGTTGAAGCAGGAATATCCCGCCATGAAGGACTGGGTGGACTGGATTGCCCGGGAAAATGAACGCCACCACTGCGGCTACATTTGGGCAGGCAATGCTCAGCTGGGCGACTGGCTTGCCCTGGATGGAGACAGCGTCTATGGCGGCACCGACCGCATCTATGTAGCCACCGCTTATTACTATTATTCCGCCAGCTTGACCGCCAAGGCTGCCAAAGTGCTGGGGCTGACAGAGGATGCCGCCAAGTATGAAAGTCTGGCGGAGCACATCCGGGAGGCCTTCCAGGCGGAATACTTCACCCCTGCGGGGCGCATCGCCATTGAGACCCAAACCGCCTGCGTCATGGCACTGGGCATGGGGCTTGTACCCGACCACGCCAAGGAAAAGACCCAGCACACACTGGTCAAGCTGATTGAGGAAAATGGCTTCCAGCTTCGTACCGGCTTTGTGGGCACGCCCTGGCTGCTGCCCGCCCTATGTGCCGCCGGACGAATCGATATCGCCTACACCCTGCTGCTGCGCCGGGCATATCCCGGCTGGCTGTATGAAGTTGACAACGGTGCCACCACCATTTGGGAACGTTGGAACTCCATCGAGCCGGACGGCACCATGAACAAGGACGGCATGAACTCCCTGAACCACTACGCCTATGGTTCCATCGCCGCCTGGATGTACCGCTCCATGGCAGGTCTTCAGGCCGATCATCCCGGCGGACGGTACATGGAAATCACCCCCCTGCCGGATCCCCGTGTGAAGGGCTGCAAGGCTGCCTATGTATCCCCCTGCGGCACCTGGCGCACAGCCTGGCACTGGGATGGGGATACCTGGGTGTTGGACGTGCATGTTCCCTTCGGCTGTGAAGCTTTGCTGAAGCTGCCGGACGGCTCCTCCACCCCCCTGATGCCTGGGGATCACCACACATCGGTCACCATGCCCAGAGCCTGCTACTCCATTGATGCGCCCCTGAGCAGCCTCCTTCAGTATGAGCCTGCCCGGCAGGTATTGCAGGAGAAGTTCCCCCGTGCCCTCCGCGGCGTTGCTTTCCAGTATGAAATGCACACCCTTCGGCAGCTCCTTTCCTCCCCCTTCTCCGAAGTGACGGACGAGGAAATTCAGTCCATCGAAGAGGCACTGCAAAAGATTCCTGTCCACTACGACCTTTGATAACAGGAGATAGAACATCATGAACGCGATCAAGCTTGGTTTTGCCCCTACCCGCCGTGCCATCTTCAGCGCCCCTGCCGCCGTGGTTTTCCGCAACCTGACGGCTCAGCGGCTGAAGGAGCTGGATGTAGACTTTGTTGACATTGACGATGTGAATGAGGAAGGCCTGCTGTACGATGATGCCGGGCTGGAAAAGATCATTGCCAAGTTCCGGGCGGAAAAGGTGGACGGCCTGTTCCTGGCCCACTGCAACTTCGGCACGGAATACGAGTGTGCCCGGCTGGCCAAGGCACTGAATGTGCCGGTGCTGCTGTGGGGGCCCCGGGACGAGCGGCCGGATGAAAACGGCATGCGCCTGCGTGACAGCCAGTGCGGTCTGTTTGCCACCGGCAAGGTGCTCCGCCGCTTCCATGTGCCCTTCACCTACATGAACAACTGCAACCTGGAAGACCCGGAGTTTGCCCGGGGGGTCAAGGACTTCCTGGCAGTGTGCAATGTAGTGCGCACCTTCCGCCACACCCGAATTTTGCAGATTGGCCCCCGCCCCTTCGACTTCTGGTCCACCATGTGCAATGAAGGAGAGCTGCTGGAGAAGTTCAACATTCAGCTTTCCCCCATCCCCCTGCCGGAACTGTACGGGGAAATGAAGAAGTGGCGTGAAGAAAAGACCGAAGTAGCCAAGGTGGTGGCTTACTGCAAGGAAAACATGACCTGCCGCATTGATGATGCAGGCCTCACCTCCGTGGCTGCCCTGAAGGTGGCCATGAAGAGCCTTGCCATGAAGTATGGCTGCAACGCCATTGCTATTCAGTGCTGGAACGCCCTGCAGGATGAAATCGGCATTATGCCCTGCGCCGCCAATGCCCTGCTGAACGAGGAAGGCATCCCCGTGGTATGCGAAACGGATATTCACGGCGCCATTTCCCAGCTGATTGCCGAGGCTGCCTCCATGAATACCCGCCGGGTCATGTTCTCCGACTGGACTGTCCGCCACCCGGACAACGACAACGGGGAACTGCTGCAGCACTGCGGCCCCTGGCCCATTTCCGTGGCAAAGGAAAAGCCCAGCATCTGCGTGCCGGTAGCCTTCCCGCAAAACGGTGCCGTATCCGCCGAAGCCAAACACGGCCCCATGAGCCTTGTCCGATTTGACGGGGATGATGGGGAATACTCCATCCTGCTGGGTCATGCCAAGGGCATTGACGGTCCCTGGACCCGGGGCACCTATGTGTGGGTGGAAGTGGCCAACCTGAAGCGGCTGGAAGCCAAGGTGGTGGAAGGCCCCTACATTCATCACGTGGCTGCCATCCACGGGGACGTGGTGCCGGTGGTGTATGAAGCCTGCAAGTACCTGGGCGTAAAGCCTGACCTGTATGACCCCATTGAAGAGAAGGTCAAGGCCTATCTCCACGGGGAAGATGTTGTGTTTGACGAGGTATAAGCACATGAAGCAAAATTTAACGGCTCTGTCCTACCATCTGCGTCAGCACGTGCTGGACATTGTGATGGCCGGCAAGGGCGGACACATTGGCGGGGACATGAGCGTCATTGACATTCTTGTAACCCTGTATTTTGACCAGATGAACATTTCCCCGGAAAATCAGGATGACCCCAACCGGGATCTGTTCGTCCTCAGCAAGGGACATTCCGTAGAATCCCTCTATGCCGTGCTGGCAGAAAAAGGTTTTTTTCCTTACGAGCAGGTGCTGGCGGAGTTCAGCAAGTTTGGCTCCAAGTTCATCGGCCACCCCAACAACAAGCTGCCGGGCATTGAGATGAACAGCGGCTCCCTGGGGCACGGCCTGCCCGTATCCATCGGCATGGCGCTGGCAGCCAAGATGGATGACCGTCCCACCCGAGTTTACACCGTAATGGGGGACGGGGAGTTGGCAGAAGGCTCTGTATGGGAAGGTGCCATGGCTGGCGGTCACTACAAGCTGGATAACCTGTGCGCCGTGGTGGACAGGAACCGGCTGCAAATCTCCGGCAGCACAGAAGATGTGATGCAGCAGGATGACCAGTGCACACGCTGGGCAAGCTTCGGCTGGCATGCCATTGCCGTGCCCGGCAATGATATTCCCTCCCTCCGCCGTGCCTTTGAAGAAGCCAAGGCCACCAAGGGCAAGCCCACCGTTATCATTGCCAATACCACCAAGGGATGCGGTTCCCCGGTGATGGAGAACAAGGCCAACTGGCACCACAAGGTACCCACGGCGGAAGAGTACGCCCAGATCATGCAGGATCTGAAGGCACGGGAGGAGGCTGCGCTGCATGAATAAGATTCCCAATCGTCAAGCCATTTGTGAAGTGCTGATGGAGAAGGCCGCCCAGGATCCCAACCTGGTGGTGCTCTGCTCGGACAGCCGGGGCAGTGCTTCCCTGACCCCCTTTGCCCAGCAGTATCCCAGGCAGTTTGTGGAAACGGGCATTGCGGAGCAGAATCTGGTCAGCATCAGCGCAGGGCTTGCCAAGTGCGGCAAGAAGCCCTTTGCCGCCTCCCCTGCCTGCTTCCTCAGCACACGGAGCTACGAGCAGTGCAAGGTGGATGTTTGCTACAGCAACACCAACGTGAAGCTGATTGGCATCAGCGGTGGCGTCAGCTATGGCGCACTGGGCATGAGTCACCACTCGGCGCAGGACATTGCCGCCATGAGTGCCCTGCCCAACATGCGTGTGTATCTGCCCAGTGACCGGCACCAGACCCGCAAGCTGGTGGAGCATCTGCTGCTGGATCAGCTGCCGGCCTACATCCGTGTAGGGCGGAACCCGGTGGAAGACATTTACGAGGAAGATCATGTGCCCTTTGCCATGAACAAGGCCACGGTGCTGCAAGGTGGCGAAAACACGGAAGTAGCCATTATCGCCTGCGGCGAAATGGTGCGCCCTGCGAAGCTTGCCGGAGAAGTCCTTGCCGCTCAGGGCGTTTCCTGCACGGTGCTGGATATGTACTGCGTCAAGCCCCTTGACCGGAAGGCGGTCATCCGTGCTGCCCGGGGTGCCAAGTTGATCGTTACGGTGGAGGAGCATGCTCCTTACGGCGGTCTGGGTGCCATGGTGGCTCAGGTGGTCAGCGAAGCCTGCCCCACCTACGTAAAAGAGCTTTCCCTGCCGGATGCCCCGGTAATCACCGGCACATCCCAGGAAGTGTTTGACTACTACGGCCTGAATGCAGATGGCATTGTAAAAACCGTGCTGGATACCCTGCATGGGAAGGGGTGACGATCATGCCCTACATCATCGGCATTGACCAAAGCACCCAGGGCACGAAGGTCATGCTCTTTGACCAGCATGGGAAGATCCTGCTGCGGCTGGATCGCCCCCACCGGCAAATCATTGACGAAAACGGCTGGGTGGAGCACGACCCGGAAGAAATCTACCGCAACCTGATTGATTTGGTGCAGGCCCTGATGACCCAAAGCGGCATCAGCGGGCAGGATATTGCCGCCGTGGGCATCAGCAACCAGCGGGAAACCGCCATGGCGTGGGATCGGCAAACCCTTGCCCCGGTCTACAATGCTATTGTGTGGCAGTGCGCCCGGGGAAAAGCCATCTGCGAAGGCATTGAAGCGCAGGGCTTATCCGAAACCATCCGCAAAAAAACAGGGCTTCGCCTGTCCCCCTACTTTTCCGCTGCCAAGCTGAGCTGGATCATGGAAAACGTTCCGGGGGTACGGGAAAAAGCCCTGAACGGCGGCATCTGCGCAGGCACCATGGACAGTTATCTGGTGCACCGGCTGACCCACGGCAGGGAATTCCGCACGGATTATTCCAACGCATCCCGCACCCAGCTGTTCAACATCAGCACCCTTCAGTGGGATGAGCAGCTGTGCCGCATCTTCAGCATTCCCATGGCCTGCCTGGGGGAAGTCACCGATTCGGACGGCTTCTTCGGCGAAACCGACTTTGAAGGGGTACTTCCGAAGAAGGTGCCCATTCACGGGGTCATGGGAGACAGTCACGGTGCCCTGTTTGGGCAAGGCTGCCGCAAGCCCGGCATGATGAAAGCCACCTACGGCACCGGCTCCTCTATCATGATGAACATTGGGGAAACGCCTATTTTCTCCGATCAGGGCATTGTGACCTCCCTGGCGTGGAAAACAGGGGGCAAGACCCAGTACGTGCTGGAAGGCAACATCAACTACACCGGTGCTGTCATCACCTGGCTGAAGGACGATATGCACCTGCTGCACAGTGCCGGTGAAAGCGAGCAAATGGCACGGGAAGCCGATCCGGCGGATCATGCCTACATTGTACCAGCCTTCTCCGGCTTGGGTGCCCCCTACTGGCAGGCAGATGCGGAGGCAGCCATCATCGGCATGCGGCGCACCACCGGGCAGAAGGAAATTGTGAAGGCCGGGCTATGCGCCATTGCCTACCAAATCACGGACGTGGTAAAGCTGATGCAGCAGGCCGCCTCCCTGACGGATGTGGAGCTGCGTGTAGATGGAGGTCCCACCCGCAATGCATGGCTGATGCAATTTCAAAGCGACATTACCAACGCCGTCCTCCGTGTACCCCAGGCTGAAGAGCTTAGTGCCATCGGTGCCGCCTACGCTGCCGGTCTCAGCGTGGGACTGTACGACGAGGACATTTTCACCAAAACGGTGTATCAAACCTTCTGCCCCCAAATGGAACAGGAAGAGCGGGAAAGCCTGTATCAAGGTTGGCTGAACGCAGTAAAGCGGGTGCTGTAAAAGCACCCGCCCAGATTATCAACAAACTCTAGGTGGCGTTGGAGGGCTCGCAAGCCCTTCAACTCTAAATCGAAAATCGGCG
>CAVIWF010000038.1:0-24752 GCA_963646285.1 bacterium | reverse complement strand
GATGCTGGATTGTCTCCTTGAACCTGATCACCTTTTTCTGATCCTTGAAAATTGAAATTGAAAATTGATTTCCGTGGCGTGATGGCAGGAAAAAACTCTGAGGAAAAACTCTGAGGTGACTCCCTTGATTGTAAAAATCCTGCTGTGCCCGTGACAGCGGCGGAATTTGATGCTATAATGCATCTGTGTGTGCCTAATGAGCACAATCATTTTTTGAAGGAGTGTTGACATTGACCATTCTCCAGGCGATTGTGCTTGGCCTTGTGCAGGGATTAACGGAATTTCTTCCCGTATCCTCCAGCGGTCATTTGATTCTTGCCAGAGCCATCATGGGCATTTCTGATGAAGCAGCGGCCACCGGCGCTTACCTGATGCTGGATGTGCTGCTGCATGTAGGCACGCTGCTGGCGGTGATTGTGGTGTTTTGGAAGGATTGGTGGGAGATTCTGAAGAATCCCTTCAAGTCCAAAACCTTGGGACTGCTGTTTCTGGCATCCCTGCCCACCCTGGCGGTGGTGGTGCTGTTCAACGATTTTGTGGAGCAGTTTTTCACCGGCTGGTTCCTGGGCGTCAGTTTCCTGATCACGGCTGTTTTCCTGCTGATTGCCGAGGCGGTCAGCCGCAGCAGAAAGCTGAAGGCAGAACAGCCGGGCATCAAGCATGCCCTGATCATGGGCTTCATGCAGGCACTGGCCATTCTGCCTGGCGTCAGCCGCAGTGGTTCCACCCTGACCGGCGGTCTGGCTTCCGGCCTGAAACGGGAAAGTGCAGCGAAGTTTGCCTTCATGATGAGTGCCCCTGCCATTCTGGGCAGCCTTTTGTATGAGGGCAAGAATGCCATTGAAGATGGATCCCTGGCACAGCTGGCACTGGTGCCTACCATCGTGGGTGTGGTGGTGGCAGCCATCAGCGGCTATTTGGCCATTCGGTTTATGCTGAAGCTGATCAACAAGGCCTCCCTGCATTGGTTCTCCTTGTACCTGGCCATTCTGGGCTTCGTGATTCTCTGCCTGCAATTGGGCGGATGCGCCGCTTTGCCGGCGTTCCAGCTGCCCACCCTGTGAATGCTGTACAAACGGTTTTTTCGGTGCTATAATAACACAATTACGGTGAGGAGGTGAGCAGGGGAATGCCTTCATTTCGGCGGTTTGTCAGTGTGCTTTTAGCATGCACGCTTCTGCTCTGCTCATGTCCGGCACTGGCTGTTGAATCAACCGGGGATACCATCGTCGAGCCTACCCTCTCGCCGGATGCAGCCACCTACTCCGAGGAAACCCCGGAACTGCTGGAAGAAGATCAGCTGATTGCCTACTCCGCCATCCTGGTGGAAGAAAACAGCGGCGAAGTGATTTTCGAAAAGGATGCGGACACGGTACGGTATCCTGCTTCTACCACCAAGATCATGACGGTGCTGCTGGCACTGATGATGGTGGAAGACCTGGATCAGACGGTGGTGGTCAGCGAAACGGCAGTGGATATTCCGTCGGACTCCTCCACCATGAGCCTGACGGCAGGCGAGGAACTCAGCCTCCGAGACGTGCTGTACGGCACCATGATGATTTCTGCTAACGATGGCGCAAACGTTATTGCTGAAACAGTGTCCGGCAGCATTGCTAATTTCGTGGATCTGATGAACCAGACGGCGGAAATCTTCGGCTGCACCAATACCCACTTTGCCAATCCCCACGGTTATCATGATGATAACCACTATACCACAGCACGGGATATGGCCATCATCGCCAGGGAAGCCATGCAGAATGAAACTTTCCGTGAAATTGTGGGTACCACCAGCTTCACCATTGCAAAAACCAACAAGCACCGTGCCCGGTCATTGACCAGCAGATCGACGATTTTGCTGACGGGCACAACGGACAGCCCCAACAAGTATTACTATCAGTACGCTACCGGTATCAAGACCGGTTCCCACAGCAAGGCAGGCTACTGCTTTGTGGGCTCTGCGGAAAAGGACGGGGTCAATCTCATCTCCGTGGTGCTGTATACCTCCCGCCGTGGTATGTGGACGGATACCAAGAAGCTGATGGAATACGGCTTCTCCCAGTATGTGTCCGTGTCTCCGGTGGATTTGTACAACATGAACCCCATTACGCTGGAAACATCCGGCTTCTCCCTGTCGGATACAGCCATGGGTAAACTGTCCCTGACCTGTGTGGCGGTGGATGAGGAAGCACGGAATACCAGGATTACAGCCACGCAGGACGAAATCGATGCCATGGCTTCCAACCTCCGCAGTACGGTGCTGATTGAATATACCCGGGACTTTACGGCACCCATTACGGCGGGGGAAATCATCGGCAAAATGACCTACTTCACCGACAGCGGCAAGGCCGTGGAGTACAACCTGATTGCGTCCCGCTCCATTGCCAAGCGGGAGAATGCCCCCAAAACGCTGGAGGAAATTGTTGCGGAAACGGATGCAGATCCCAATCCCTTCCCGCCGCTGACGGTGGAACTGGTTGCTTACATGGTTGTGCCCATCTTCCTGCTTTGGCTGGTGATTCATTTGCTGCGGAAGATGATGAAAAAGCGGCGGGTTCACAATGCCAAGGTTCCCAAACCGAAGAGCAGGTACATGAAGTAAATAAAAAATCGCAGAGCAGTGGGCTCTGCGTTTTTTGCATTGTTCTCTTTTTGTACTTCACCTTGACATGGAAGCCTCTTTCTACTAAACTTCACCCTGTAGTAGATGCGGTGATGCTTCACCGCAAAGTAGGATTGAAGGAGGGTTCCCTATGAAAAAAATCATTGCTATGCTCATGACCCTGTGCCTTGCACTCGGGTGTTTTGCCTGTGCCGGTGCTGAAGAAGAGAAGACCTATACGGTCGGCATTATTCAGCTGGTGCAGCACACCGCGCTGGACGCCGCTACCAAGGGCTTCCGGGATGCGCTGACCGAAAAGCTGGGCGACAAGGTCGTTTTTGATGAACAGAATGCATCCGGTGATTCGGTCGCCTGTGCAACCATTGCCAATGGTTTCGTTTCTGCCGGTGTTGATTTGATTATGGCCAATGCTACGGCTGCCCTGCAGGCGGCTGTCAGCGCTACTGCTGATATTCCGATTCTGGGCACGTCCATTTCTCACTATGCCACAGCCCTTGACATTGCTGATTGGAAGGGCTACACCGAGCTGAACGTTTCCGGCACCAGCGACCTGGCTCCTCTGGACGGTCAGGCTGACATGATCAAGGAACTGTTCCCGGATGCAAAGAAGGTTGGCCTGCTGTACTGCTCTGCTGAAGCAAACTCCGCTTATCAGATTGGCGTCATTAAGGGCTATCTGGAAGCGCTGGGCTTCGAAACGGAAGAGTATGCATTCACCGACTCCAACGACGTTGCTTCCATGGCGCAGAGCGCAACGGAGTGCGACGTGATTTACATCCCCACCGACAACACGGCTGCTGCTTACACCGAGACCATTGCCAACGTGGTGCTTCCTGCCAAGACCCCTGTGGTGGCTGGTGAAGAAGGCATCTGCGCAGGCTGCGGCGTGGCAACGCTGACCATCAGCTACTATGACATCGGCTACAAGACCGGTGAAATGGCTTATGACGTGCTGGTGAACGGTGCAGACGTATCCACCATGGAAATCGCCTTTGCTCCCCAGTTCACCAAGAAGTACAATGCAGCCAACTGCGCAGAGCTGGGCATCACCATTCCTGAAGGCTATGAGCCCATTGAATAACAAGTAAATCATTCAATCCATTCGCACATTGCGAAGCCGTGGAGAGGTCATTCCTTTTCATGGCTTCGCCTTGCATCGTTTTCCTGATCACCTTGCTGGAGGAGGAGCTTTCCTTGGACATTTTGAAGCTGCTGAATGCCATGCCCGGCGCCGTATCTCAGGGACTGATCTGGGGCATTATGGCCATCGGCGTATACATTACCTATCGCATACTGGACGTGGCTGATTTGACCGTTGACGGTTCCATTGCAACGGGCGGTGCTGTTGCGGCTATGCTCATTCTGAACGGCTGCAATGTGTACCTTGCATTATTGGCAGCTTTTGTTGTGGGTCTTCTGTGCGGCTTTGTTACGGGCATTTTCCACACGGCCATGGGCATTCCGGCGATTCTTGCCGGCATCCTGACCCAGCTGGCACTGTACTCCATCAATCTGCGGATTATGGGAGGCAAAGCCAACACGGCCATCAGTGCCAACAAGTACGATCTGGTTGTTTCCCTTCGGGATGCTCGTTCCCTGTCCCTCAATAACCCGATTGTCATTCTTGTTGTTTTCACGGTGGTGCTGATTGTTGCACTGTATATGTTCTTTGGCACGGAGTACGGTTCTGCCCTGCGTGCCACCGGTGCCAATACCCAAATGGCTCGTGCTCAGGGCATCAACACCAACCACGGCAAGGTGGTGGGACTGATGCTTTCCAACGGCCTTGTGGCCTTGTCGGGTGCTTTGCTGGCGCAGTATCAGGGCTTTGCGGATGTGAGCATGGGTCGTGGCGCCATCGTGATCGGTCTGGCGGCTGTTATCATTGGCGAAGTGGTGTTCGGCAAGGTGTTCAAGGCCTTTGGGGGCAAGCTGACGGCCGTATCCATTGGTGCAGTGATCTATTACATCGTGATGCAGGTTGTGCTGTGGCTGGGTTTGAACACCAACGACCTGAAGATGCTGACGGCACTGATTGTTGCCCTGTTCCTGGCCATTCCGTACTGGAAAGGAAAGCTCTATTCCGTACGTGCCGGCCGCAAGGAGGTGAAAAAGCATGCTTGAGCTTCGCAATATCAGCAAAACCTTTAATCCCGGAACCATTACGGAGAAGCGTGCTCTTTCCGACCTGAGCCTGCACCTGAATCCCGGGGATTTTGTAACAGTGATTGGCGGCAATGGTGCAGGAAAGTCCACCATGCTGAACGCCGTTGCTGGTGTATTCAATGTGGATGCAGGCAGTATCCTCATTGACGGAGTCAATGTGACTCGCCTGCCGGAACACAAGCGTGCTGCCATGCTGGGACGGGTTTTTCAGGATCCCATGATTGGCACGGCTGCCACCATGAATATTGAAGAAAATCTGGCTCTTGCCTACCGTAGAGGTCAGCGCAGAACCCTTCGCTGGGGCATCAAGCAGAAGGAACGGGAAGGATACCGTGATTTGCTGGCCATGCTGGGACTGGGCTTGGAAGATAGAATGGCCAGCAAGGTGGGACTTCTGTCCGGCGGTCAACGTCAGGCACTGACGCTGCTGATGGCAACCTTGAAGCAGCCCAAGCTCCTCCTGCTGGACGAGCATACAGCTGCACTGGATCCTAAAACCGCAGCCAACGTGCTGGGACTGACCCAGAAGATGATTGCGGAAAACCACCTGACCGCACTGATGATTACCCACAACATGAAGGACGCCTTGCAGTATGGTAACCGTACCATCATGATGCATGAGGGAACGGTGATCTTGGACATTGACGCTGAAACCAAAAAGCGCATCGGTATTGAAGACTTGCTGGCCATGTTTGAAAAGGCAAGCGGCAAGGAACTGGCCAATGACCGTATGCTGCTGGGCTGAAGAAAAATCCCTAAGTTCCGGAAGACGGAGATGCTTCCGGAGCTTTTTCTTTATTAGGGTATGCGAAAGTACGGCCAATCCGCTGTTTGTACGGCCAATCCGCTGTTTTCATTGACAAGAAAAAGCAGAAAACTTATAATCATAAAGGAATTGCTTGCTGCTGTGAGGGAATCAGGCTGCCTGATTTCCTTTTTGTGAAGCAGGGAAAGATGTGAGGTGAGGATGATGCTGCACAAGCGTTGTGGTTTGCTCGTGCTGGTTGTGCTGCTGCTGTTTTCTGCTGCCTTTGCGGAGGAAAGCGGGGATGGAGAGCAGGATACAGCAATTGAAACCGTGGAAGAAAGCGTCATGCTGGATGACGACAATAATGTGATTGTGGAAGAGACGACCACGGAGACCATTGACCAAACGGCAAGGAATGATTTTATCGATCGAATCATTTCCCTTGGGCACGACCTGTACGTGAAGGCCAATGGCAAGAGTCAGCGGGCACACTATGCCAGCGATATTTATGTGTGCAAGAACTTTACCGTCTATCTTTTCCGGCAGAACCGGGATGATTTCCGCATGGCAGAGTACCCGGATGTGAAGCTGGTCATTCCCAACAATCTGCCCAAGGCGCAGTGCAAGCCCTACTCCTACGGCCTTGCCTGGGAAGATATTCCGGCCAGCGAGGGGAATCCCTTCTATGAAGCGGCATCCTTCCGCTACGATACATCCCTCAGCGAGGAAGAAAACTTCCAGCTGGCCTGTGATTTTATGCGGCAGGCACAGCGGGGGGATTACTTCCAAATGTCTGCCAAGTACGAATACGGCACCGGCGCCCACAGTGCCATTATGCTGGGGTACGATGCGGAGACGGATGAAATCCACTGGATGGACTCCAACATGCGGGGCGGCAAGAAAAACGGCATTCGCTACGGTCTGGTGCAGTACGACGAAGTGAAGAGCGTGGAGTGGTGGGCCAGCGCCTTCTGCAAGAAGACGCGGGGCGCTACCCTGTACCGCCTTCGGGATGATATTATTTATGCGCCTTAATCCCATAGGGGAAAAGGTGCGGATGAAAAGGAAAGGTTTACGTCAATGGAAATCAACTGGTATCCCGGGCACATGGCTCGGGCAAAACGTTTGCTTGCGGATCAGCTGGGGCGGGTCGATGTGGTCATTGAACTGTGCGATGCTCGTCTGCCCTACGCCAGCCGCAACCCGGACTTGGATCGGCTGATTCAGGGAAAGAAGCGGGTGCTGCTGCTGAACAAGTCGGACTTGGCTGATCCCAGTGCAACCAAAGTGTGGATTAATTACTTCCGGGAGCAGGGCATTGATGCCTATGCTTACCGTTCCCTTGGCGGAAAGAACAAGGATGGTTTGGCTGTTATTGAAAAAGCGGCCAGGGAAACGGTAGAAAAAGCTGCACAGAAAGGCGTGCGCAAAACAGTGCGGGCCATGGTGGTGGGTGTACCCAATGTTGGCAAGAGCACCTTTACCAACAAGCTCCACGGGGGCAGTGTGGCGAAAACCGGCGACCGCCCGGGGGTTACCCGCTCGAATCAGTGGGTGAAAATCACGCCTTATCTGGAATTGATGGATACCCCCGGCTTGCTGTGGCCTCGGTTGGATGACCAAACGGCGGCACGGCGGCTGTGCTACATCGGCACGGTGAAGGATGACGTGGTGGATCTGCCCATGCTGACCATTCACCTGCTGGAAGATATGCTGGCTGTGAAACCCCAAGCCGTGGCAGAACGGTTTAAGCTGAAGGATACCACCGTGCAGGGGGAAGCACTGCTGGAAGCGGTCTGCCGGGGACGGGGCTTTCTGATGAAAGGCGGCGTTTGCGATTACGATCGCTGCTGTGCGGTGGTGCTGGATGAATTCCGTGCCGGCAAGCTGGGTCCGCTGACCTTGGAAATGCCGAAAAGTAAACCACGGCTGGTAATCCCCGGTGCAGGAGAAGAAGCTCATGGCGAAGATTGATCGGGAAGCCAGGTATCAGCTGCTGAAGGACACGGATATGCCCTTTCTCAGTCAGGGGCTTGTGGTAGCGGGTATGGATGAGGTGGGCAGAGGCCCCTTGGTAGGGGACGTGGTGGTCGCCTGTGTGGTGCTGCCTCCGGAGTCCCATATTCTCTGGGTGGATGACAGCAAGAAGCTGAGCGAAAGCCGCCGGGAGAAGGTTTACGAAGCAATCATGCAGGAAGCCGTCCATGTGGGCATTGGCCGCTCCACACCGGAGGAGATTGATGCCATCAACATTCTGCAGGCCACCAGGAAGGCCATGCGGCAGGCGGCGGCACAGGTGCCGGCAGATGTGTTCCTGATTGATGCAGTGGCGGACTTGGGCTTGCAGGGTACTGAAGTGTCCATTATTCACGGCGATGCCACGTCCTATGCCATTGCGGCTGCCAGCATTGTGGCCAAGGTGACCCGAGACCGGGAAATGGCAGCGCTGGATGAAAAGTATCCCGGTTACGGCTTTGTTCGCAACAAAGGATACGGCACGGCAGAGCACTTGGCTGCCCTGAAAACATTGGGACCCTGCCCGGCGCATCGCCGGAGCTTCCTGAAAAATCTGCTATGAAAAAGGAACCATATGCGGATGGCGTCCGTGGGGAAGCCCAGGCGGAAGCGTATCTGGCCAGTCAGGGCATGACCTGCCTGTGCCGCCGATTCCGTGGGGGAGACGGGGAGGTTGACCTGATCATGGAGGATCAGGGAACCATCGTGTTTGTGGAAGTGAAGGCACGCCCCAATGGGAGCGAAGGAGAAGGCTTCATGGCGGTAACGCCGGCGAAGCAGAAACGAATTGCCCACGCTGCCGGACAATATCTGCTGTCCACGCAGTGTTTTCAGCGGTCGATTCGTTTTGATGTGGTGGAGATCACAAGAAAGGGCATCAATCATGTTCGCAATGCTTTTCAGCCTGCGTCCTGGTTGTAATGCTAAGTAATGCTAAGGTCGAGGTTTGAAGATGAGAAAATCATGCATTTGGCTGCTGCTTCTGACCCTGGTGCTGGCTCTCTGCCCAATTGCTGCCTTGGGGGAAGAAGGGGAAAACCTGCTGACGAACCCAAGCTTCGAAGAGTTGGACAGTGACGGCATGCCTGTGGGTTGGACAACGGACGCATATCGCCTGCAGGAAGGCTATACGGTGTTTTCCGTAACCGATGAGGCAGAAGACGGGAACCATGCAGTAACCATCAATAATTTGGCAGAGAATGACGCACGGTTTTACCAGACGGTGACCGTTGAGCCCAATTCTCTCTATTGCCTGTCCGGTTGGGTGAAAACGGAGGACATTCCGGACAGCGGCCACGGCGCCAACCTGTCTGTGGAGGGATTGTACTCCTTCAGCGACGGCGTCTACGGCACAACGGACGGCTGGCAATATATTGAATGGTATGGCGAAACCGGGGATGACCAGACGGAAGTTACCCTGTTTGTCCGTGTTGGCGGATACAGCGGGGAGTCCATGGGCAAGGCCTCCTTTGATAACCTGTGCCTTCAGCAGGTAGATGCGGTGCCCGGAGACGGCATTGCTTCCCTGTGGTTTGATGTAACCCAGGAGATCATCGACGTTGATCCGGTGGATTACACCGATGAAGACACCTCAAGTGCTTCGCCTTTCTGGCCTTGGCTCATTGTCATGAGTGTTGCCTTCCTGCTTTTCATGGTGTGGCTTACGCCGACCCTGACCCTTGAGCGGCATGAATTGCAGGAAAAGAAGAACATGCCCCTGTGGTTCAGTATTGGATTGGTACTGGCCTTTGTGGTGCGGATGGTTATTGCTGCCTTGGTGGATGGCTATCCGGTGGATGTGAACTGCTTCCTCAGCTGGGGAAGCACCATGGCCAAGGTTGGCCCCACACAGTTCTATGAAGCGACCAACTTCTGCGATTATCCACCGGCTTATGTGTATATTTTGGGGCTGAACAGCAGCATCGCCAGCTTCATCAGCAGCTTAACTGTCGGTCATCCGACGATTGCGAACCTGCTTCGGTCCACGGTGATTTTCAAAATCATCCCCAGCCTTTGCGATGTGGGCATGGCCTATGTTGTGTACCGCATGGCTCGGGAAGAGCATTGCTCCCGCAATCAGGCTGGATGGTTGGGGCTGGCTTTTGCCCTGAATCCTGCATTTATCCTGAACAGCGCTGCCTGGTGTCAGGTGGATGGTGTGCTTTGCTTTGGGCTGATGCTGGTGGCGTACCTGGCCATTCGGCGGAAATGGCGGTGGGCACTGCCGGTATACATGCTTTGCGTGCTGATCAAGCCTCAGGCGCTGATGCTGGGATTCCTCGGGCTTACGGCCATGGTGATTGAATGGATCGACAAGCCGGAGAACCGCAAAGGCATGCTGCAGGGCTGCGGCATGGCGCTGCTGGTGGCACTTGCAGTGCTGATTCCTTTCAGCATCCATCTGTCCTGGGATTGGCTGATTACCCTGTACAGCAAAACCCTGAGCAGCTACCCCTACGCCACCGTGAACACAGCCAACTTCTATTATCTGTTTAACGCCAACTGGGTCAGCATTGACAATGCGGCTGCATGGCTGGCGCCCCTGAGCCTGTCCGCTGCCTGCTTTGTATGGGCATTTGTCCAGTGGCGGCGGAAGGGCGAACGTGCTGCATCCTGGCTGGAACCTGCGGTGATGGTCTGCTTTGCCGCCGCTTTCCTGGCAATGACCTTGATGGGCGCAACCTGGAAAGTTGTTGGCACGGCGGCTATGGCACTGGCCTTCGCCATTGTACTGCCCATGTATGTCCGGGGCAGGGACTTGCGCAATCTGCCCCTCCTTGGGGGCTTGCTGTTCCTGCTGCTGTACGTGCTGGGCATTAAGATGCACGAGCGGTATTTGTTCCCGGCACTTATCTTCTTCGTTATGGCATTTGCTGTGAAACGGGATCGTCGGGTGCTGCTGTTGTCCGCTGTGTTGGCCTGCACGGTGTTCATCAATGAAGGCATTGTGCTGGATAACGGGATCCGGCTGGGTTCTGCCTACGGTCACCTGAATGCAGATACCAAGTGGCTGAACATGCTGCTGTCTGCGGTGAACGTGGCGTGCGTGCCCTTCGGCGTGTGGATTTGCCATCAGCACTGCGATGAAGGGTTGACTGTTTCGGCAGATCAGCAGCTTCGTCCGCTGCTTCCGGCAGATCATCTGTCCATGAAGCCTGGAGATCCCCGCAGTTTCCATGCTGATGTGTCCCTGAAGATGAACAGGAAGGATTGGGCACTGATGCTGGGGGTCACGCTGGTGTATGCCGTGGTTGCCCTGTGCAATCTGGGCAGCACCAAAGCACCACAGAATCCGTGGAAATCCACAGCCTACAACGAATCCGTGACCATTGACCTGGGCGAAAAGCAGGATGCTTTCTACATGCTCTACTTTGCCCAGGTGAGCTACAGCAACTTCAGCATTGCCACCAGCGATGACGGTGCCAATTGGTCGGAAGAACACTATGCCGAAATGAATGAAGGCGAATGCTTCCGCTGGAAGTATGTATGCGACTATACGGAAAACAGCGGGATTCAAACCTTCAACAGCAGCATCCGCACCGTGTTGAACGGAAGGTATGTGCGGATAACAGCGCATCAGGTGGGGCTGATTCTGGATGAAGTAATCTTCCGGGATTTGGATGGCAACGTACTGACCGCTTCCATTGCATCCCGAGCAAATGCCAACGAAGATTCTCCTTTGCTGACTGACCCGGAAGCCTTGCTGGATGAGCAGGATACACTGGAAGGGGAACCTAGCTGGTACAACAGTACCTACTTTGATGAGATTTACCATGCACGGACAGCCTTTGAACACCTGAACGGCACCGTGCCTTACGAAACATCCCATCCACCCCTTGGAAAGGTCATCATGAGCTGGGCAGTAGCCATCTTCGGCATGACCCCCTTTGGCTGGCGCTTTGCCGGGGCTTTGGCGGGCATTCTGATGCTGCCTGCCATGTACCTGCTGGGGAAACAGCTGACCAAGCGCACAGATATGGCCTTTGCAGCCATGTGCATGATGACCCTGGACTGCATGCATTTCACCCAAACCCGTATTGCCACCATTGACAGTTTCCCGGTGCTCTTCATTCTGTGGAGTTACCTGTTCATGCTGCGGTTTATGCAGAGGGATATTGCCATGGAGGAGGTAAAAGCGCTTTTGCCTGACCTTGCTCTCAGCGGCTTGTTTATGGGGCTGGGTATTGCCAGCAAGTGGATCGGCATCTATGCAGGAGCAGGATTGGCGGTGCTCTTCTTCTGGACGTTGATTCGGCACATCCGCATGGGCAAAGTGTCTGCCAAGGTAATGAATCTTCCGGGCATCTCCGGCAGCGAACGAAAAATGCTGGAGCATCGTGCGGATATGACCTGGCAGCGCCCCTTTGTGCTTTGCCTGTGGTGCCTGCTCTTCTTCGTGTTTGTGCCGGTTGTGATTTATTTGCTGAGCTACATCCCTTACTTTGCCTATGCCAAGGTCACAAGCCTGTCGGACTACGTGAAGCGGGTCATCAGTGCCCAGCAGAATATGTTCAATTACCATTCACAGCCGGGGCTGGGCATGAATCACCCTTACTATTCCCCTTGGTATGAATGGCCGCTGATTAAGAAACCCATGTATTACGCCATGGCTCGATATGTGCCGGAAGGCTACAGCTACTCCATTTTCTGCTTCGGCAACCCGGCAGTGTGGCTGGTGGGTCTGGCAGGCATTGCCTTTACAGCGATTGCCTGGGTAAAGCAGCATCGCTACGTGCTGGAAGGCTCGGATGCACTGATGCATCCCCATGCATCCACGGACAATGTAGCCTGCGCCTTTGTGCTCATTGGCTTACTGGCACAGTATCTGCCCTGGGTGCTGGTGCCTCGTGGTACGTACATCTACCATTACTTTGCCAGTGTGCCCTTCCTGTGCTTTGGTACGATGCTGCTGCTCAATGCCATTGTAAAGAGGGCTCCTCGGCTGGGCAGGGGAATCACGGCCGCTTACCTGCTGATCTGCTTGCTGCTGTTTGTGGCGTTTTATCCCTATGCCAGCGGTGTGACAACCCCTGTGGCATGGCTGGATTTCATGAAGCAGTTCCTACTGCTGTATCACGCATAAGAAAATCGCCTCTGCTTTTCGGAGCAGGGGCGATGTTTTTACCGATAAATCAGGAATTCACATTCCAGCCGTCCGTTATATAGGCGACGTTTTTTATCAGCCCGGCGGCCAAAGGCACGCTCAAACATGGGAGCCGATGAAATGGCGCAGAGGCTCCAACCTGGGTGACGCTTCAGCAGCAGCCCCATTTCCCGGTAAAGCTTTTCGCAGCTTTTGCGGTCACTAAGCCGTTCACCGTAAGGGGGATTGCAGAGAAAAACACCTTTTTCATCAGGGAGCTGCAAGGTTTCCAGCCCCTGACAGGTAAGCTCGATTCGTCCCTTCAAGCCAGCTTGGGCGACATGACGGGCGGCTAATTCCAGGGGAGCAGGATCCAGATCCGATCCGCTGATGCTGTGAATCCGTTCCGGCTGGAAATCCACCTTGGCACTGCGGCGAAGGGCTTCCGCCTCGTCATTGGGAAAGTCACGGAAGGATTCGCAGGCAAAGCTGCGCACAAGACCGGGGGCACGGTGCCCTTGGCGAAAAGCAGCCTCGATCAGCAGCGTTCCCGTGCCGCAGCAGGGGTCATGAAGCCGCATACCCGGCCGCCAGGGGGACAGTTCCACCAGGGCGGCGGCCAGGGTTTCCCGCAAAGGAGCTTCACCGTTCCAGGTGCGGTAGCCACGGCGGTTCAACGCATCACCGGAAGTATCCAGGGTGATGCGGGCCATATTGTTGTGCAGGCTTACATCAATGGGATAAACAATTCCCGTTTCGGGGAAGGTTTCCTGATGGGTGCGGCTGCGGAGCCGCTCAATCATGGCCTTCTTGGTAATGGACTGACAGTCCCGGATGCTCATGAGCTGGCTGCGGGCGCACTTGCCGCTGACGTTCATCTTGGCATCCCTCGGCAGGATGGATTCCCACGGAATGCTCTTCACCAGCTGAAAAAGCTCTTCAAAGGTACGGACTTCCTTCTCCGCAAGGATGATCAGCACCCGATCGGCACAGCGGAGCATCAAATCGGCACGGAAAGCATCCAGCAGGGAACCTTCGAACCGTGCACCGCCGATTTCGGCCTGTACGTTCGCCATTTTCAGCCGGCGCAGCTCATCGGCTACAATGCCTTCCAATCCGAAGGCAGCCGTTGCAAACAGGGTCAGTGTATCAGGGAACATAACTTCACTCCTTTGGTTTCGCCCTATGATACCGCATTTCAAGTGCTTTGTAAAGCAAAAAGAAAATCAATGGATTGTATGCATTGCATACGAGCATTGTATACAACACATACAATCCATTGAATGAAGAATATGATTTCATTGAACGCCTATTCAAGTTAGCAGAAGTTTATTCTTCCAACTGAATCATTCTGGCAAGGCGGTTGATTTGGTCAAGAAAATCCGAAGTGGAAAGGATGCCGGCGGCGAACTGCTTTTCCAAGTCGGTGAGATTATTGAAGCCGTCCGTCCCGGCATCCAGCGGGCCAGAAACCGCCACGTACAGGTGCTCTGTGTTTTGCTGATAATCCGCCAGCTGTGCAGGTGAAACAAGGTAGCGGGATTCATCTGCATGAGCCAACATGTTTTGATAGTTGCTTAGTGCTTCCTCAAGTTCCTCCCGCTCTTCAGCGTCCAAGGTTGTGTCTTTCAGCTTTTCTTCTGTTTCTTTGATCTGATTCTTTGTCCTTTCTAAATCACTGGCGTAGCTTTTCTTTTCAACGGGTTCGGCATTTTGATAGAGGAAAGGTTTGGTTTCGTAGCCGGGATTTTCAGCCATGCGCGCCAGTAATTCAATGCAAAGCTCAGGGGAAGCTGTGGCGCTGTTAATGGTCAACACATCCACAATGGTGCAAATGATTTGCGGTTGTTCCTCATTCATTCGCATGGAAACAATGAGGTTGCTGTCAGTGGGCCAGGAAGGCCGTGTTGTACTTCTGAAAAGGGAGTAACCGGCGATTTCATCCGATACCTGAATAGCAGGCTCTGCTTCATAGAGCCGCTGCCCCAGTTCCTTGGCTCGCTCCAGCAAAGGGGTCAATTCATCCTCATTGAAGGAGAGTTCTTCATTGGCAAATGCTTTTTGCATGATGTATTCATTCAGCAGCATTTTGGTGAACAGCAGCGTGTAGTAAGAACTGTTGTATAAGGAAGCGTCATATTCGCTGTTGATTCGAATATAAGCCTCCGGTTCTTCTTCAATTCTTTCGCACCATGCTTCCACAAAATCGAGAAATTCCGGGAAAGTGTGAGGAACCTGGGACACGTCAAGGCCTGCCTGTTCCCAGGCTTCGGCATCGGCATACCAATAATCGAAAGCAACAAAGTAGGGCAGTCCGTATATTTTACCATCTACCATGCCGGCCTCAGCAATGGCTGGTACCATCTGACTGACAGCGTTTGAAATGATTTCGGAATCGGACAAGTCTAAAAAGTATCCTTTTTCTATGATTTCTTTTACATTGATTTCAGTTAATTGCAAGCCTAAAATATCGCTGCTCAGCTCATGGGTAATTAGCTTGCCGGCAAGAACCGATGCGTTGGAATAGTATTCACGGGTGCGCGCATACGTAACATTAGGGTGGTCTTTTTGAAATATCTTGAAACCTTCATCCCACTCATCGATGCAATGATAAAACTTGATTTCTTCGGCATAGGCGGGAAGAGAACACAAACTGCAAAAGAGAATGGCAAGGATTGCACAAAATGCTCGTTTCATATTGCTTGAACCGCCTTTCATATTGTTGAGCATGTGTTTGTCATGGTTATGTAAGGACTTTTGCATTGCCGGGATTTCTGCAGTGCGGAAGCATGTTGGTCACCTCCTTGAAAATCATTACTCTGATAACGAATGCTTGCATTCCGGTAATGATTTTCTTGACTTCCGTTTCTGCTTTTATTATAATACCAGTGTAGGCATCATTCAACGGTCAATATTGTGCTAAAATGTGCGAGGATGCACAAATGACAGCGAATGTGTACCTTTTTGATGGATGGGAGGAAGAAAAAATGGCGAAGGGCAATCGTTGTGTGGAACGCACCTGTGAAATGCTGAGAAAAGCCTATGGAGAACTGGCCATCGAAAAGGATGAAGAGAAAATTACGGTGCAGGAAGTAGTTGACCGTTCTGGACTCAGCCGACATGCGCTCTATGATCACTATGGCAGTGTAGATGCCCTCGCAAGGGATGTAAAGGAAAACTTTGAAAAAAGATTGAATGCATGTATCCAGCAAATGGCAATGGCTGCTGATAAGACTGATCCTTTGCCCCTATTGGAAGGTCTAAGCCAGTTCATCATGGATTCGGAAGATCAATGCAAGCTGCTGCTGAAGTCGCCGTAATATGGTGTTTTTATGGAAAAAACAAAGCAAGCGATTGTTGATGGCTTGTGTGATTATGCGGTACAAACAGAAAAACACAGCAAGGAAGAGGCACTGATGCTGCTGCATATGCTGGCAGGTGCTGCAGTGGAACTGTATACAAAGGTTTTACAGGGGGAACTTCACTGTACATTGCAGCAAGTCAATGAAAAACTTGCATACATCTATCATGAACAACTAAAATGATGACGGAAAGCACGGATGTACCACGATGCTTGACATAAAACAAGCGGGAAGGTGCCTTTTTTTATGGCAACTTCCCGCTTGCATTGTTATGCTCCTTCCAGCGTTATCATCTGCACATATTGGTTTGCCTGCTCGATAAATTGCTCTAGGGACATCATGCCGCTGCTGGTACGGTCAACAAGGCTTGTAAAGCGCACGGTGTTGATGGGCAGCGAGTCTTCCGGAATGACGAAGGAAGCTGCTAAAGTGTGATAGTTTTCAATGGCTACAGGAGAAACGGTGTACTTGATTGCGTCCAGTGCGGCGATTTCTGCCTGCAGGGACGCCAACTTTTCCGCATCGGTCTCCCCACTCAATGCCTGCACCTGCTCCTGCAAGGATTCGATTTGCTGGACAATGGTACTGCTTTCCATAGGCGCCGTCATGGAGGCGTACAAGGCATAATCCTCAGGGGTGCGCTTGGTTGCCATGTATTCCAGGAAGGCAACGGCTTCTTCCTTGTGCTCGGAATAGGGATTGACAATCAGCAGGGTCAGGCTGGTGTAAATGCCGGTGGTGCCATCATTGGTTAAGGGCAGGGGCGCTGTTAATTCTTCAGTAATCACATTGGATACACTGTAGAAGTTGAACATGGGCGTGTATTCGCCTTCTTCGTTGCTGGGGCTCGGGTCTTCCTCAGGAACCTCGGTCAGCACCCGGGCAGCCAGGCGAGTAAACGTTTCATCTGTGAAATCAACATCCTTGCCCTGTACGTAGCAGGACAGTACATATTGTTCAACCAGGTACTGGAACATATCGTGCCGATTGTACGACAGCACGCTAAGCAAGACGCAATCCTGCTCCTGCATCAGGTCGGAGGATATAATCTGCGGCACTAAATCAAGGAATTCCTCAAAGGAACGGGGAGATGAGAAGCCGTATTCCTCCAGCAAAGCTGTTTCAGCACTCATTAGGGTTGGGGTGGCAAAAACCGGCCATGCAATGATTGCACCGTGTTCATCCAACAGGGGAGATGCAACGGTTGTATACAATTCGCTGTATGCATTCAACAAAGTGTCACTGGTAAGGGGTGTATAAAACCCTTTTTGCTTGATGAGGGACAAGCCATCATCGGTGTCAAGACCAATGATGTCCACTGTTGCATCCTGAGTGGTCATGATTTGCGTAATGGCGGCAGTGGTTGAATCCTGTGAAGAGATGTAAAAATTAACCCCAATGCCCGTTTCCTTTGTGAAATCAGGCTGGTAAACGGTGCTGTAGTCCATGATGGTGATTTGACGGTTGGATGTTTCTGCTTTGCAAAGCTGCAATTCAAAGGTTTCGTGGCCGCCAATCATGGCTAATGTATCATTGCCAATGTAGGTGCTCATACCACTCCCGTAAGGTGAAAAATCTTCCAAAGAAGCACCGCGAACATAACTAAAAGTTTTGCCACGCACAACACTGAGAAAAAAACGATCATGCTCTGTATCGTAAGCCCAACCGTAGAGCGGTCCATCAAAATTCTCTACCAAGGTATCATCATCATAGGTATCATTGTGGTAGTCATAGCTGCGAATAAAATATCCTAACGCTGTTTTTTCGTCATCTATGTAGTCGAGGTTAGTAATGCTAACAAGACGATCATGAACGCTATCATAGCGGAATTGCCAGTTATCAAACGCAGAGAGTGAGGAAAACTCTTCCGTTTCAAAGTTGTAGGCGATCAAGTGAAGCATATCGTCGTCGTCTTTATAGGAATAGAACAAACGATCATTGCCGCAGTCGACTTTACAAAAAGATATTTGCTCAAGGCTGGAGTCATTGCTTTTTCGAACGATCCATTGCCGATCTTGCAGCTGCAAAATGTTTTGCTGATGATCAACGGCATAAAGATTTCCCTTGTAAGAAGCAATGCCGGCGATGTTGTCATTTACAGCTTCAACAATCTTTTCTGCAGATTGTGTGGAGGCATCCCAATGATATAGCGCTTCTGACGTCAACAGATAGCAGCTGCCGTCAGAGGAACTATCTCGACATAGCGCTTGAAGGGATTCGCCCGCACCGAGAACAACAACTGTTTCATTGCTGCTTTCAGCGAATGCAACAGATGTGAAGAAAGCACAGCATATGGCAAAGCACAAAGCAAGAAAACGTTTCATAACCGTTACCTCCTGATCATTAAAGGCCGGATGGTAGAGAAAACTACCATCCGCAAGAAATGAAATTAAGGGACAAAATAATACCAAATTGTAGTTTCTACACTTTGCAACTGGGTTGTTTTCTTCCAAACACTATGGTACTTGTCTCCTGCTTTTTTATTGCCACTGTTGTTGTAACGAATGCTAAGATCGAGTCCAGTGGTGAAAATGTAAGTAGGAGAAACTTGAGCTTTACCGTTTCTGTAGATCCAGAATGAAATGGTAACGCCCGGTGAGATAGAATTGATGTCCAAATAAGGGTCAGCCTTCGTGCTCTGCTTCACAGAAGTGCTTCCGGCCTTAGCGTTTTTCCCCGCAGGGATCTTAACATTTTCATCCGCAAAAGCGGAAACAACAAACAGAGAAGATGCGATGCACAAACAAAGGATCAGAGCAAGAAATTTCTTCATGTTGGTCTCCTTCAGGTCTTGTTTTTTTCTTACAACGTGGTACAATGAACCTGTCCTTACAGAACGCTCATCGCAAAAGCGATGCATGTAGTCGGCATGGTTATGTAAGGACTTTTTTGTTGCCCGGATCTCGACAGCGTGAAAGCATCGTCTACACCTCCTTCTGAAAATCATTCTATCCGCAGTAATGACTGCTAATACAGAAATGATTTTCTTGACTTCTTATTGCAGCCTTATTATAATGGCAATGTGCCTGAAAATCAATTGACATTTATGAGGCAAAGTGTGAGGATCATGACAAAACGATACGAAAATGTACTGATTTGAAGAAAAGGAGACAAGAAAATGTGTCCGAATCGTAAAAGTGTTCGTTCAAAGAATATGCTGCGCAAGGCGTATGTGGAGCTTCTGCTGCTGGGAGAAGAAAAAATAACAGGCTGTGCTGTTTGTGAAAGAGCGGGGCTTAGCCGAAACACCATGTATGCCCATTATCCGAATGTAATCGCCTTATCAAACGATGTATGGAAAGCCTTCGAACAGGAGGTTGAACAATGCATGGAAGATACCGGAGCGCCCCAGAAGAACGGGAATCCTCGCACGCTGCTCCTGCACTATGAGCGAATGATTCAGGATAAAGAGATGCAGTGCCGGGCCTTGTCCCATACCCGATGGTATGGCGACTTTATCAAAAAGCTGGAAGAAACCTTCGTGGCATACATGTTTTCAAGCCATGAGGAAATCAAACACGATACCGCCTTTGCTGTCATGGTTTATGTAGTGGCTGGGGCAATGGCAGAATTGTATACGAAGTATTTGCAGAATAAGCTGGAATGCTCGCTGGAGCAGATCAACGAACGGGTCATGCAGCTTTATGAGGAAGAATTGGCAAAATTGCAGGATCAGCCTGATGCAATGGAAGCAGATGAATTGTACGAACCGTGTTGAACTGTATGCAAAAAAAGAGCCTGCAAACAACAGACTCTTTTGAACAATAGGATATTTACCGTTCTGCCAGCACACCGCCAATATCAAAGTGCCGCTGGCCATCGTGAAAGCCGCAGTAGGAAAAGTCGTTAGCCAACCGGCGCAGCTCTGCATGAACCTGCTGCCCGGGGCGCAGCTCCGCATCATAGTTAACGGCAAAGCGGCCGAGGCAATATTTATCCATGGTATCAATGCCCAGGGCATTGCAGCACCAGTCCATATACCGGGTGTTATTCACATGAACATTCACATCCAGGTCGGTATACACCGGCAGAAAATCCTGAGCAGTCAGTGTGCCTGAAACTTCGCTTACCGTAGCAGGCAGCCCTAAGGGCGCCAGCAGGTCGGAGTTGTCGGGCATGAGTTTTTTTACATTCTCCGGGGAAACCATCTTCCGGCTGTGAATATCCAGCAGTGCCCACAGGCTGCCGGCACGGCCGATTTCGTTGCCCCCTTCATCACGGAAAATAAAATAGCGGGGGAAGAACCACCGGCGCAGGGACATGGGGAAGGTTTCCACGGAAATGCGTTCGCCGATCTTCGGATAGCGATCCATGACCACTTCCACACGGGTAAGGATCCACACCACGCCCTGCTGAATCAGTGCATTGCGCCCTGCTCCCAGCAGCTCGCTGTGGGTTCCTGCTACTTCCTGCATGACCTCCAAAATGGCGCTGGGACGCCACTGCCCCTTCAGGTCACATTGACTGGTGCGGAGGATCATTTCCTCCTTATATGTCTTTTGCATGCAAGTAAAATCCTTTCTTGCGGTATCGGGAAAGGACAAACTCTCCCACACCGTACCTTTATTATAGATGGGTCAGGTTGGGTTTTCAAGTAACAAACAGTCAAAAATGTGCAAACAAAAAAGCGGCCCCAGCTTGCGCCGAGACCGCCACACCATGCTTGTCAATCAGTCCTTGGAGTGCTGCAGTTCTTCCAGGCAATCCTTGCAAACCAGCTTGCCCTTGTAAGGTGCTACGTTGTTGGCTTCGCCGCAGAAAATGCAGCCGGGATGGTACTTCTTCAGGATGATGGTATCACCCTCGGTGAAGATTTCCAGGGTATCCTTCACGTTGATGTCCATGGTTCTGCGCAGTTCGATCGGGATGACAACACGACCCAGGGTATCAAGCTGACGAACAACACCGGTAGATTTCATAAAAGTTACCTCCTCTTTCATGGTTCCTGCCCGAAAAAGTCTTCCCGGACATGCCCAATGTGAATAAAGTTTCAATCCTTTCAAGGATCACTTTAATTCTATATGTTTCTATAATGATTGTCAAGACAAAATAGAAAAAATTTACCGTTTAGACGCAATTGTGGAAGGTTTTTTTCACGCTCAATTTGCACCAATGAGTACAATATGGGAACATAAGCTGAAGAATGTCACAAATTCAGCCCGGCAGTCTGTAGGCAATGGCTTTTCGAGCCTTGATGACGGCGGTGGGCATGGGCAGGGCTGCCAGCTCCTGACCATCCACAAAACGCCAGCCCTCTGGGGCAGCCGTATCGGATGTGTCCAGCAGGTAGATTTTCATCTGCCATACCTGGTGGGTGAACACGTGCCGTGCCTCGTCCAGAAAGACAGCCTTTCCGGTTTTCAAACTGAACCGACGCTTCGCAGCAGCAGGCAGGGAGGAGGCTGCGTGATGTCCTTCCAGCATGGGGAAAATCCACAGCCCCTGCAGCAGCGTTTCCGTCCGCTGATGGACGAGCACACGGTTGCCGCTGCGGATGAGCAGCAGGTCATAGTCAATTGCTCGGGGAGGATTCTTCCGGGGCAGCACCGGCAGCAGCTCGGCATCTCCTTCCTGGTAAGCGTCGCAGCAGCTTATCAGGGGGCAAGTGCTGCAATCCGGGGTGCCGGGGGTGCAGATGGCGGAGCCCAAATCCATCAATGCCTGATTGAAATCCCCGGGACGGTGTGAGGGAACCAGCTCGGCTGCACGGGCGGTTAATGCCCGCTTCACGGAGGGGATGCCCACATTATCCCGTATGCCGCATAGGCGGGAGATGACACGGATCACGTTGCCATCCACCGCAGGGACAGGAAAACCGTAGGCGATGCTGGCAATGGCCCCGGCGGTGTAGTCGCCAATGCCGTGAATTTTCATTAGCTCGGCAGGGGAGTGGGGCAGTGTGCCCTGATAGTCTGCTATTACCTGCTGTGCGCCCCTGTGCAGGTTCTGGGCACGCCGGTAGTAGCCGAGACCTTCCCACAGCTTGAGCACCTCGTCTAAGGGGGCATCGGCTAGAGCCTTCACGGTAGGGAAGGCGTGCATGAAGCGTGGATAATAGGAAAGCACCGTTTCCACACGAGTTTGCTGCAGCATGGTTTCGGATACCCAAATGGCATAGGGATCCTGAAGCCCACGCCAGGGGAGCGTCCGCTTATGATGATCGTACCAATTAAGCAGCAGAGAAGAAACGGAATGCATTGAAAGCCCCCTTCATCAAAGGATGGGAACAGTATACCATAGAAGGAAGAAAAGTTCACGGGAAAAAGAATGAAAAATATGGAAAGCCTAACGGTACAACACAGAAAAATGAGCAAATTTCGCAAAAAAACATCAAAAAACACTTGACCTTTAGGCCGAAATGTCGTATAGTACCCATTGTGAGTTAGCACTCAATAGAAATGAGTGCTAACAAAGCAAAGAGTTCTAACAGGAGGAACGTAAAAATGGCCGTGAAGCCTTTGGGTGACCGTGTTGTCATCAAGAATTGTGAAGCAGAGGAAACTACCAAGTCCGGTTTGATTTTGACCAGCGCAGCAAAGGAGAAGCCTCAGATGGCAGAAGTGCTGGCTGTAGGCCCCGGCGGCATGGTGGATGGTAAGGAAGTTACCATGCAGGTGAAGGTTGGCCAGAAGGTCATCTATTCCAAGTATGCCGGCACTGAAGTGAAGGTGGATGGTGAGGAAATCATCATCGTTCGTCAGAGCGACATTCTGGCAGTTGTGGAGTAAGCAGACCGGGTTCTGTCTTCTGTTTAATAGGAAGACAGAACAACGAATATGACGTAAAGGAGTTTGAGTACAATGGCAAAGCAGATTCAATATGGCGAGCAGGCTCGCCGCAGCCTGGAAAAGGGCGTTAACGCACTGGCTGATACCGTGAAGATCACCTTGGGACCCAAGGGCCGCAATGTGGTGCTGGATAAGAAGTATGGCGCTCCCCTCATCACCAACGATGGTGTGACCATCGCTAAGGAAATCGAGCTGGAAGACCCCTTCGAAAACATGGGCGCACAGCTGGTGAAGGAAGTTTCCACCAAGACCAACGATGTGGCTGGCGACGGCACCACCACTGCTACCCTGCTGGCTCAGGCCATCATTCGTGAAGGCCTGAAGAACCTGGCAGCTGGCGCCAATCCTATGGTGCTGAAGAAGGGCATTGAGGCTGCTACCGAGGCTGCTGTGAAGGGTCTCCGTGAACTGAGCCAGCCCGTAAGCGGCAAGCAGGCAATCGCTCAGGTTGCTGCCAACTCTGCCGCTGATGAAACCATCGGCAAGCTGATTTCCGATGCGATGGAAACCGTGGGCAATGATGGCGTCATCACCGTGGAAGAAAGCAAGACCATGACCACCGGCATGACCACCGTGGAAGGCATGCAGTTCGACCGTGGCTATGCTTCCGCTTACATGGTAACCGATACCGAAAAGATGGAAGCTGTGCTGGATGATCCGGTGATCCTGATTACCGACAAGAAGATCAGCAACATTCAGGAAATCCTGCCCCTGCTGGAGCAGGTTGTGCAGACCGGCAAGAAGATGCTCATCGTTGCCGAGGACGTGGAGGGCGAAGCACTGAGCACCCTGGTGGTCAACAAGCTCCGTGGCACGTTCACCTGCGTTGCTGTGAAGGCTCCCGGCTTTGGCGATCGCCGCAAGGAGATGCTGCAGGACATCGCTATCCTGACCGGCGGCACGGTGATTTCTTCCGATACCGGCATGGAGCTGAAGGAAGCTACCATTGACATGCTGGGCAAGGCTCGTCAGGTCAAGGTGAACAAGGAGAACACCACCATCGTCGGCGGTGCAGGCGACAAGGCTGCTATCGATGCCCGTGTGGCTCAGATTCGTGCTCAGATCGCTGAAACCACCAGTGACTACGACCGTGAAAAGCTGCAGGAGCGTCTGGCCAAGCTGGCTGGCGGCGTAGCTGTGATTCAGGTCGGCGCTGCTACCGAAGTGGAAATGAAGGAACGGAAGCTGCGTATTGAAGACGCTCTGGCTGCTACCCGTGCCGCAGTGGAAGAGGGCATTGTGCCCGGCGGCGGCATTGCCCTGCTGAACGTTCTGCCCACTGTCCGTGCTGAACTGAACAACTATGCCGGCGATGCAAAGACCGGTGTGCAGATTGTGCTCCGTGCTCTGGAAGAGCCCATTCGTCAGATTGCCCTGAACGCCGGTATCGACGGCAGCGTGATTGTGGAGAACATCAAGAACGCTCAGAAGCCCGGCTATGGCTATGACGCACTGAAGGGCGAGTATGTGGACATGATCGAGCGTGGCATCATCGACCCCACCAAGGTAACCCGTTCTGCCCTGCAGAATGCTGCCAGCGTGGCTGCTATGGTGCTGACCACCGAATCTCTGGTGGCTGACATTCCTGCTCCCGAACCCGCAGCTCCTGCTGGCGGCGCAGGCATGGGCGGCATGTACTAAGACACACCGCAAAGCCTTGAAATTGCTTGATTTTTGGGATGCGCGAAAGCGAATTTACGCCAAACTTACGCCACTTACGCCAAAAATTCAAGCGCATTATAGGGTAACAGAAATCGGCACTTGCAAAAAAGCAGGTGCCGATTTTTTGCGTTATCCGGCAGCATTGTGATTGCCCCAAGATCAAGAAACGTAAATTCCCAAAGTAAGTTCCACAGTGGAAAGCGACATGGGAGTTAGTATGAGAAATGCAGCAGGAATAAGTATGGGAAGAGCACAAAAGCAGCAGGAATAAGTACGGGAATGCAGCAAGGGAGCCAGAAGCAGAGAG
>CAVIWF010000037.1:0-25023 GCA_963646285.1 bacterium | reverse complement strand
CGAGGGTGGCCGCACGGTTGGTTCCGGCGTTGTGGCGAAGGTTATCGAGTAATTCGGTGGATATGGTCCCCTTCTCGTAAGAGAAGGGGATTTTTTTGCCCCTTTGCAGGGGAGGGCTGATAATCCCGTCGGCAGGGAAACGTTACGTTCACAAAATATTCAAACGCATGCTATTGACAGCATGCGAATATTATTGTAAAATACCTTCGTTCATCATAGAAGGAGGGTCAAATGGACCAGGAGAGTAAAGCCTATGGACGGTTGTTCAAGCAGATTGATGAATGCTTGGCACGGAGAATGAACAACGGATTGCAGCAGTTAGGGCTTACTGCTTCCCAGTTTCATATTCTGTTTGTTCTCAAGTGTCACGGCGGGATCCTGACGCTGAAGGAAATGGAAGAGCTGTTCAACATGGCTCAGTCAACCATTGCCGGGCTTGCGTCCAGGCTGGAAAAAAAACAGCTGGTGGAAACCGTGCCGGATCCTACCGACCGGAGGATCAAGCGCATTCAAGTAACGGCCAAGGGCGAGGAAGCGTTTCAAGCTGCGCACAGCAACATGCGGGAAACGGAGCGGCTCATTACCTCTCCACTAAGCGAGGAGGAACGGAAAGCCCTATTTGATATGCTTCAACGAGTGTATCAGAACATTAAGTAAGCAGGAAGGGAGTTCTTTTATGATCAAAACTCTTTTTCGCCAGGTGAAGCAGTACAAAAAGGCTTCCCTGCTCACGCCTCTGTTTGCAGCACTGGAAGTGCTGATGGAGGTGCTGATTCCCTTTGTAACCGCCGAGCTCATTGATAAGGGCATTCAGGGCGGCAGCATTACCTACGTATGGCGGTATGGCCTGCTGATGGTGGCCATGGCCATGCTGAGCCTGCTGTTCGGCCTGCTGGCTGCCAAGTTTGCAGCCACGGCATCCAGCGGCTTTGCAGCCAATCTGCGCAATGCCATGTATGAGAACATTCAAACTTTCTCCTTTTCGAACATTGATAAGTTCTCGACGGCAGGCCTGGTTACACGTATGACCACGGACGTAACCAACATCCAGAACGCCTACCAGATGGTGCTGCGTATTGCGGTGCGTGCGCCTATGACCATGATTCTGTCCATGGTGATGTGCTTTGTCATCAACCATGAATTGTCCCTGGTGTTCCTGGTGGCTGTGGCCGTGCTGGCAGTTGGTCTGATCTTCATTGTGCGCCGGGCTATGCGGCTGTTCGATGATGTGTTCCATAAGTACGACGACCTGAACGCCAGCGTGCAGGAAAACGTTTCTGCCATTCGTGTGGTGAAGGCCTTTGTTCGGGAAGACTACGAGAAGAAGAAGTTCAACAAGGCGGCAGAAAATGTTTATCGCCTGTTTGTGAAGGCAGAAAAGACCATTGCTGTCAACGGCCCCTTGATGATGCTGGTGGTGTACGGATGCATTATTGCCCTGAGCTGGTTCGGCGCCCAGTTCGTGGTAGGGGGCAAGCTGACCACTGGTGAATTGACCAGCCTGTTCAGCTACGTGATGAGCGTGCTCATGTCCCTGATGATGCTGAGCATGATCTTCGTCATGCTGACCATGAGCCTTGCCAGCGGACGGCGTATCGCTGAAGTGCTGAATGAAAAGCCTGACCTGACCAATCCTGCGGAACCGGTGATGGACATTCCTAACGGACAGATTGACTTCGATCATGTCAGCTTTGCATACAAGCACGGCACTGGCGAGTCGACCCTGAAGAACATCGACCTGCACATTAATAGCGGCGAAACCATCGGCATTATCGGTGGTACGGGCTGCGGCAAGTCCAGCTTGGTGAACCTGATCAGCCGGCTTTATGATGCCAGCGAGGGCACGGTTCGTGTAGGCGGCCGTGACGTGCGGGAGTACGACATGGAGGCACTCCGTGACAAGGTGGCTGTGGTGCTGCAGAAGAACGTGCTTTTCTCCGGCACCATTCTGGAAAACCTGCGCTGGGGCAAGGAGGACGCTACCCTGGAGGAATGCAAGGAAGTATGCGCCCAGGCCTGTGCAGATGAGTTCATTGACAAGATGCCTGATGGTTACGACACCTTCATCGAGCAGGGCGGCAACAACGTATCCGGCGGACAGAAGCAGCGCCTGTGCATTGCCCGTGCCCTGCTGAAGAAGCCTCGGATCCTGATCCTGGACGACTCTACCTCCGCTGTGGATACCGCAACCGATGCAAAGATCCGCAAGGCCTTTGCGCAGAAGATTCCCGGCACCACCAAGCTGATTATTGCCCAGCGTGTTGCCTCTGTGCAGGGGGCTGATCGCATCATTGTGATGGATGACGGCCGTGTGGTTGCCTTCGACAGCCATGACAACCTGATGAAGAACAATGAGATTTATCGTGAAATTTATGAAACTCAGACCCAGGGCGGCGGCGACTTTGACCAGCCTGGCCAGGGCGAGTGAGAGGAGGTAAAGGCATATGAGTAATGCACCTCGCAGCAATGCAAGACGCTCCATGGGTCCCGGCGGTCCCCGGATGCGGCCTGCACTTTCCCGGGATAGCTTCAAGGGTCAGGGAAAGATTTTCAGGCGGATCATGAAGGTGGTCTTTGAAAATTATAAGTGGCCTTTCCTGGTGGTGATCCTGTGCATTCTGGCTACGTCCATCTGCACCTTGCAGGGCACCCTGTTCATGCAGACCCTGATTGACGATTATATCCTGCCCATGCTGGGCACGGAGAATCCGGACTTTGGCCCCTTGGCAGTGGCACTGCTGAAGCTGGCAGGCATCCTGGGCGTTGGTATCCTGACGTCCTATGCGTATAACCGGATCATGGTAAACATCGGTCAGGGCACCATGCTGAAGCTGCGTACCCGGCTGTTCTCCAACATGGAATCCCTGCCCATTAAGTATTTTGATACCCACGCCCACGGCGACATTATGTCCGTCTACACCAACGACGTGGACACCCTCCGACAGCTCATCAGCCAGAGCATTCCTCAGCTGGTGGACTCCATGGTGACCCTGATTACGACCTTTGTCAGCATGCTGATCATGAGCTGGCAGCTGACAATCCTCTCCACCCTGATGCTGGCACTGACTCTGTTCGTATCTACCAAGTTGTCCGGAAAGGCCGGCAAGCATTTCGTTGCACAGCAAAGCAAGCTGGGTGCCATGAACGGCTACATCGAGGAAATGATGGAAGGCCAGAAGGTGGTCAAGGTCTTCTGCCATGAGGAAAAGGCGGTGGAACAGTTCCATCAGCTGAATGAAGAGCTTCGCCAGAGTGCTGAGGATGCAGTGGCCTTCTCCAACATGATGGGACCCATCAACACCAACCTTGGCCACCTGAGCTACGTACTGTGTTCCATTGTGGGCGCTGTGCTTGCCTTGGGCACGGGGGCGATTACCTTGGGTCAGCTGGTGTCCTTCCTGACGCTGAACAAGAACTTCTCCCGCCCTGTGATGCAGATCAGCCAGCAGATGTCCTCTGTGGTCATGGCCATGGCCGGTGCAAACCGTGTGTTCACCTTGATGGATGAAATTCCTGAGGTGGATGAAGGCTATGTGGAGCTGGTGAATGCAGAAGAGAAGAACGGCAAGCTGTGTGAGGCTGACCACCGCACCGGTGTGTGGGCATGGAAGCATCCCCATCAGGCGGACGGCACGGTGACCTATACCAAGCTGGCTGGCGGCGTGGTGTTTGATGATGTAACCTTTGGCTACATCCCGGAAAAGGTCATCCTGCATAACATCAACCTGTTCGCAAAGCCGGGGCAGAAGATTGCCTTTGTTGGCGGCACAGGCGCAGGCAAAACCACCATTACCAACCTGATCAACCGGTTCTACGATATTCAGGATGGCAAGATCCGCTACGATGACATCAATGTGAATAAGATGCGGAAGGCTGACCTGCGCCGCAGCCTTGGCATGGTGCTGCAGGATACCCACCTGTTCACCGGCACGGTGATGGAGAATATCCGCTACGGCCGGTTGGATGCTACGGATGATGAATGCATTGCCGCTGCCAAGCTGGCCAATGCGGATCGTTTCATCCGCCGTCTGCCGGACGGCTACCAGACGGTGTTGACTGGCGACGGTGCAAACCTGAGCCAGGGACAGCGTCAGCTGCTGGCCATTGCCCGTGCCGCTGTGGCAGATCCGCCTTGCCTGATTCTGGACGAGGCTACATCTTCCATCGATACCCGTACCGAAACCTTGGTGCAGCAAGGCATGGATGCCCTGATGAAGGGGCGCACCACCTTTGTGATTGCTCACCGGCTGTCCACCGTGCGTAATGCAGACTGCATTATGGTGCTGGAAGAAGGCCGAATCATCGAGCGTGGCACCCACGATGACCTGATTGCACAGAAGGGCAAGTATTATCAGCTGTACACCGGCAACGCCATTTCAGCGTAATATCCATAAAACAACAGGCGACTGTGCTGTTTTCAGCATGGTCGCCTGTTTTGCGTTGAAACCGGGCGCATCGAAAATCCCAGGGCTTATCTTCCATCTTTTATTCAAATATGCTACAATGTGCGGGAGGTGAATACAATGAATCAATTTTCCCGTACGGAGCTGCTGCTGGGTACCCAAGGCATAGAGCGGCTGAAGCGGGCACGGGTGGCGGTCTTCGGCGTAGGCGGCGTAGGCGGATACGTGGCGGAAGGCCTGGTGCGAAGCGGCATAGGAGCCGTGGACCTATTTGACAATGATACGGTGTCCCTGACCAACCTGAACCGGCAGGTGATTGCCCTCCACTCTACCATTGGCATGGACAAAACCCAGGTAATGGAGAAGCGGCTGAAGGACATTAACCCGGATGTGCAGGTTCAGGCCAGACAAATGTTTTATCTGCCGGAAACGGCTGATCAGGTGGATCTTACCGTGTACGACTTTATTGTGGATGCGGTGGATACCGTTGCGGCCAAGCTGGAGCTGGTGAAGCGGGCAACCGCTGCCGGGATTCCCATCATCAGTGCCATGGGGGCAGGGAATAAGCTTGACCCCTCCAAGCTGTGCATTACGGATATCAGCAAAACCCACACATGCAGGTTGGCCAAGGTCATGCGTACGGAGCTGCGCCGCCGGGGGATACTGCACCTGACCGTGGCCTATTCCACGGAGCCGCCGGTGCCGGCACAGGTCGAAAGCGAAGAAATGCCCAGCGGCGCAAGACGGTCTGTCCCCGGAAGCACGGTGTTCGTTCCGGGCTGCATGGGGCTGATGATTGCCGGTTATGTGACCCAGCAGCTTTGTGGGAAGGAATGATATGAATAAAGAATATCTGCAGTCACCTGGATCCTGCCGGTAAGGGCATCAGTTGCCGCTTCGCTGTTCAGTATCAAATAAAGCGGTTCGCATTACCTCTCTGGACAGCAGCGTGATTGGCTACGCCAACAGCAACGGATGCTATGTGCAGCCTGATCTGGTGGCATCCCCGACGGATAACTAAATCATATAGAAGCACCCGCCAAGGCTTGCAGGCTTTGGCGGGTGTTTTATTGGGGGAATTATTTGAAATTTGTTCAAACCGTAACCTCCACCTGATTGCCTTCCACGGCAACGATGCAGCTTTCATAGTACCCATCCCCTGTGGTGCGGGGACCACTGATGACCTCATAACCATCGGCCTTCAGTGTGGCGGTTAGGACATCGACTTTCTCTTTGCTGCCTACGCTGAAGGCAATGTGGGCATAGCCGGTTCGGGCAAGTTCCTTGGGCAAGTCTGACATGCCGGGCTTGTGCATGATTTCGAGTCGAGCGCCATCGTCAAAGGAAAGAAAGTAAGAACGAAAATCGGATTTGGGGTTATGGTAGCCGTCGTTGGATTTTGCGCCCAGATACTTCATGAAAAAGCTCCGAGCCTTTTCCAAGTCATTGACATAAAGGGCAACGTGTTCGATTTTCATGAAAGCCAGCCTCCTCGCAGCACAGCATTTACTGGGATACACGGGAAAGGGAAACCACCATTTCTGTATGCTCCGTGCAGGGGAACATATCCACAGGCACAGCCTTCAGCGCCTTGTATTGGCCGTCCCTGCACAGGAAATCCAGGTCACGAGCCAAGGTATCCGGACCGCAGGACACATACACGATCTTCTTGGGCGCAAGGGTTTTGACGGCGGTGAGGAAAGGCACATCGCTGCCGGAACGGGGAGGATCCATGCACACAACATCCGGCACGTGGCCTTCCTTGGCCATGCGGGTCATGAAGCGGCCTGCATCATCGCAGTAGAAGGATGCATTGCGGACGTGGTTGGTTTCCGCATTGATGCGGGCATCCTTCACAGCGTCGGCATTCAGCTCAACGCCGATGAGCCTTGCTGCCTTGTCCGAGGCGCAAAGGCCGATGGTACCGGTGCCACAGTAGGCATCCAGCAGGGTTTCACTGCCGGTAAGCCCCATCAGATCAATGGCTGTTTCGTACAGCACTTCCGCCTGCTGGGCATTGACCTGATAGAAAGACCGTGGAGAAATGCGGAACCGCTTGCCGCACAGTTCATCTTCCATGTAGCCGCTGCCGTAAAGGACGTTCTCTCGATTGCCCAGCACCATGCTGGTTTGCCGATTGTTTTCGTTGACTACGATGGTGGTGATTTCCGGATGCAGCTGCAACAGTGCCTGCACAAATTCCTTTTTGCCCGGGAATTCCAGGGATGTGGTGACCAGCACCACCATGATTTGTCCGGTGAATTGCCCGGTGCGGATGACGATGTGGCGCAGAAAGCCCCGATGGGTATACTCGTTGTAAATCCTCAGGCGGAATTTCGGCAAAAGCTCCACAATGCTGTGGATAATTCGATCCGCCCGCTGATCCTCAATAAGGCAATGCTTGACCGGCACCACCCGATGGGTTCCGGCGGCGTAAACCCCGGAAACCGGTCGTCCGCTCTTGTCCACGGACAGCACAGCGTGCACCTTGTTGCGATAGTAAAGGGGGGAAGCCATGCCACGACTGGGTTCCACAGGGCAGAAGGGGCGGAGCAGCTCCTCCATGCGGCGCTGCTTCACACGCAGCTGCTCCTGATAGGGGAGCTTGGTCATTTGGCATCCGCCGCAGCGGGCAGCAACAGGGCACTTGAAGTAAATACTCATGGTTTTCCTCACAAAGATGAAAGCTTGCCTTGATCCAGCATCTGCCGCAGCGTCAGCAAATCTTCCTGATAGACCTGGGCAAGCCCACGATTATAAATAATGGATGCAGGGTGATAGAGGGGGAAAACAGAAAACACTGCTTCTTCTTTTTCTGTACGAATCACGGCTTGCAGTACTTGCCCGTGACAGGTGCCGATGGAGCGATCTCCCACCAGGGCGTGAAGCGCCGTATTGCCCAGCGTCACCAGCATTTGGGGCTGCACAAGCAGAATCTCTTCATACAGGTAAGGCGCAAAGAAGGCAATTTCCTCCTTGGTGGGGGGACGATTGGACGTGCGTCCCTTGGCGCTGACCTTGGTGGGGCGGATTTTCACCACATTGCTGATGCGGATGTCTGTCCGGTTCAGTGCCAGCACATCCAGAAATTGATCCAGATTCTTCCCCGCCTTGCCTACGAAAGGACGGCCTTGCAGGGATTCCTGCTCGCCGGGGGCTTCTCCGATGAGCATCACTGCCGGATGATGCGTGTTGCCTTCCCCGAAGACGACCGTTCTCTCTGGCCACAGAATGCGGGCGGCTTCACGGCAGCGAGCCTCCATATCATGCATGGTCATCACTCATTCCGTATAGATCTGGGTACAAATGCAGCGCTATCAGCTTGTCACGGAGGGTTTGCATATCCTCCCATGCTTCACGCTTCTTGCCGGGATCCCGGAGCAGGGCGGAAGGGTGATAGGTGGGCATGAGCCAAACACCCTTCAGTTCGAACCACTGTCCCCGGTCACGGGTGATGCGAACCGTATCACCCAGGGTGTTCTTGGCGGCGGTGGAACCCAGCAGTACAATCACCTTCGGGCGTACAAGGGATACCTGCATCCGCAAATGCATCATGCAGGCGGCAGCCTCTTCAGCCGTGGGAACACGATTATTCGGCGGCCGGCACTTGACCACATTGCAGATATACACCCGATCTCTCGGCAGGGAAATAGCAGCCAGCATCCGGGTCAGCAGCTGCCCTGCAGGGCCAACAAAGGCGAGCCCCTGTTCATCCTCCACTTGCCCGGGGCCTTCGCCGATCAGCATCAGCGGGGCATGCAAATCCCCCTGCCCGGGCACCTTGTGGTGAATGCCGTTGCACAGGCCGCATCGCCTGCATTCGGCAACCTGATGTTGAAGCAGCTCCCAGGTAACAGCAGCCATGGCAATGCCCTTCTTTCTGTCAACCGAAGGTTCGGGTGATGAGGGTAAAGGTCTGGTCGAAGTCGGATTGCAGCCAGGTGATCAGGCTGACCAGCAAGGCAATAAAGATCAGAATGACCACCATGCCTGCAATAACGCTGAAGAAATCGAAAATGCCGGCAGCCACACGGAAGCGGCCTTTGCGCAGCAGCTTCTTTTCTTCCGGGGTCATGGGTTCATCGTCCAGGTAATCCTCATCATAGTCATCATCATAGGGCTCCTGGGGGAAGGAGCCGTCATCATCCATGGCGTCATCATAGTCATCTTCAGGATTATCCGCCCAGTCATCCTGCACAGGTTCATGAAACACGCGCTGGTGGGGTGCGCTGTTTTGATCGGTATGGGTAAAATAAGCCAAGCTTACCCCTCCTTATGGTTACACATAGTCCAGCCAGGGGGCATCCTGTTCCGTGCGCCCGGTCAAGTGGCCTTCGGCACTCAAACCGGGAAAGTTGAGCTGCCGCAGTGCCTCGTACAGCACAATGGCTACGGAGTTGGACAGGTTCAGGCTCCGGGCTTCCGGCTGCATGGGAATGCGGATGCACCGGTCGTACACCTTTTCCAGCAGGTTTTCCGGCAAGCCCCGGGATTCACAGCCGAAGACGAGAAAATCCTCATCTTCGTAGGCAGCTTCCGTATAGCTTCTGGGAGCCTTAGTGCTGGCGAAGTGCATCCGGGCGTGGGGATGTTTCATCAGAAAGTCTTCCACACTGGGATATACGTGATAGGTCATCAGGTTCCAGTAATCCAGCCCGGCACGCTTCAGGTATTTATCGCTCAGGGAAAAGCCCAGGGGTGCAATCAGGTGCAGCGTAGCGCCGGTGGCGGCACAGCTGCGGGCAATGTTTCCCGTGTTCTGCGGAATTTCAGGGTTCACCAATACAATCTGTAATGCCAAAGGTTTCACCTCATTAAGATTGTACCATTTTCATAGGGGTTGTGCAAGATGGGTGATTTGCAAACAGTCTGTAACAAGTCACAAACAGTCTGTAACAAGGGAATTTACTTGTAACAAGTTGACACGGACAGCAAAAGAAAGGTGATTGACAGCAAATAGGTGGCATGATATACTAAGCGCACAGAGGTGAGGCGCATGCCGAATGGAATAAGCGTAGACCGAAAGTGCCCTCAGTGCGGAGGCAAGTGTCGCTGGCTGGATGATACAAGTGCGAAGGTAGGTCTGCACTGTATTGAATCGTATGAAAACGGTGTTCGTTGGAAGCAGACTCAATACGTGGTTGAAAAACATCTCTGAACATGACGGTCACATATCGTACGATATGGACATAAAGGGCGGAGTTTTATGGCATCTACAGACAACCTGATACAGGAAATAGAACGCTTGCGTGATGAAAATGCGCAATTACGTAATTTGTTGCGCATACATGGTATACCGCTTCCAACAACCGCTCAAGACGCTGACGCAACCGCTGGCTTTACTGTTTCTTCCTCGCCTGTCGTCACCAAGGGCAGCTCAATGACGGAAAAAGCCACCCTCTTTCTGTCGCTATTTCAGGGACGCTGCGACGTATATGCTCGACGTTGGGAGGGAAAAAACGGGCGAGCAGGTTACAGCCCTGCCTGTAAAAACGAATGGAAGCCTGGTGTATGTCTCAAGCCAAAGGGCAAGTGCGCTGATTGCGCTCATGCAGAGTATTGCTCCTATGATGCTGCTGCCGTTGAAGCACACCTGTGTGGTAAAGCTGTGCTGGGCATTTATCCGATGTTTCAGGATGAAACCTGCCGTTTCCTCGCCATTGATTTTGACGAAGAAAGCTGGCGTGAAGATGTCGCAATGACTGTACAGGCTGCTCGTGAAAGCGATATTCCCTGCTCAGTGGAGATCTCTCGCAGTGGAAACGGTGCGCACCTGTGGATTTTTTTCGCTGAGCCGGTTGAAGCAGCCAAAGCACGGCAGCTCGGTTCTACCCTGCTTACACAGGCGATGAAGAAGCATGCACGCCTCACCTTTTCATCCTATGATCGTATGTTTCCCAATCAGGATACCATGCCGAAGGGTGGCTTTGGAAACCTGATTGCGCTGCCTCTTCAGCCTACAGCGGCACGGCAGGGCGGAAGCTTGTTTGTAAATGAAAAATGGCAGCCGTACCCAGATCAATGGGTTTATTTATCCGGCGTTCAAAAGCTGGATGCTGCACAAATTGACGTTCTTCTTACCCTCCTGCCTGCACAGCCATTGGGTGCATTGCGCCCGGAAGATGAAGATTTTCTTAAAAAGCCGTGGCAGCGGGGAAACACAGAAATCAAGCCGGAAGACGTTCCTTCAAAAGTTGCAATCACTTTGGCGGATGGGCTGTATATTCCCACCGAAGGCTTTTCCAACCGTGCTCAAAATCAACTGAGGCGCATCGCCGCTTTCCGCAATCCGCAGTTTTATCGCAGTCAGGCCATGCGCATGCCTGTTTGGAATATTCCGCGCGTGATCTGCTGTGCGGAATATCGTGGGAATCTTCTCGTTCTCCCTCGTGGCTGTTTTGACGATGTTATGAGTTGGATGCAGGAGAACTGCGTTTCTGTTGAATTCCACGATGAGCGCAGCAGCGGACGCAGTATTTGCGTCTCATTCAATGGAAAACTGAGGGACGAGCAAGCTACAGCATTCGAGGCAATGACTGCCCATGATACTGGCGTTTTATCTGCAACGACTGCCTTTGGCAAAACGGTGATTGGTGCAGCACTCATTGCAAAGAAGCGGGTCAATACGCTGATTCTTGTGCATCGTGCACAGTTAATGGCACAATGGAAGGAGCGGCTGGAGCAGTTCCTTGCTGTTGATGAAGTTCTGCCACCACAACCAAAACGCAGAGGACGCCAAAGGAAACGGGAAATCATCGGCTGCTATGGTGCAAACAAAGATACTCGCAGTGGGATGATCGACATTGCCATGCTGCAGTCCATGGGTAATGCAGATGAAATCCGGCCATGGATTCATGATTACGGAATGGTAATCGTTGATGAATGCCATCATGTCCCGGCAGTCAGCTTCGAACAGGTGCTAAAGGCAGTTTCGGCAAAATTTGTTTACGGACTGACCGCTACGCCAAAGCGGCAGGATGGGCACCATCCAATTCTGTATATGTATCTCGGTGGTATTCGCTATCAGGTGGACGCAAGGCTTCAAGCAGAGAAACGACCGTTTACCCACCTGATGATCCCTCGCTTTACCGGAACACACTTTCATTTGGATGAAAACAACAAATCGCCTGCCATCGCTCAATATTACGATCAGCTCATGCTGGACGACCTGCGCAATCACCAGATTGTTGAGGACGTGCTGCGCTGTGCAGATGAAAGGCGAAACTGTCTGCTGCTCAGCGAACGGACGAAGCATGTAAAGCTGCTGGCCGAACTACTTCAGAAGGCTGGTCGATCCGTTCATGTGCTGCTGGGAGGACAAACCAACGCTCAAATGAAAAATCAGTTATTGGCGCTGAAAGATGCTGCCGTACCGGTCATTGTCTGCGCAACAGGAAAGCTTATCGGCGAAGGTTTCGACGATTCAAGGTTAGACACCCTCTTTTTGACCATGCCAATCTCCTGGCAGGGCACGCTTGCACAGTATGTTGGTCGATTGCATCGCCTGCACGAGGGTAAGCAGGAGGTTCGCGTCTATGATTACATAGACGTAAACGCAGCTATGCTGGAAAAAATGTATCATAAGCGCCTTAAAGGCTATGCGAGTATCGGTTACAGTGTTTTGAATGAGCAGGACGCTGGTCTCGGCAGTGACATGATCTATAATCAAATCACCTTCCAGAGCAAATTTTTGCAGGATGTCGCACAAGCAAGACAGTCCGTATTGATCTTCAGCCCATTCGCTGCGCCAAGACGAGTGCAGTGGCTTGCATCTGCGCTTGAACAATGCGCACAAAAGCGGATTCCTGTAACGATTGTCATGCGTTCACCGGAAGCATTGCCAGAGCGCTCTCGCAAGGGGGCGCAGATCGCCGTCGAGGGTCTAAAAAGCCAGAACTGTTCGTTGGTTTTTCGGTCAGACATTCATCAGAAATATGCAATCATCGATAACAACATCGTCTGGTACGGCAGCATCAATTTACTCAGCTTCGGCTCATCACAGGAAAGCATGATGTGGCTGGTTAGCAGCAGCATCGCACGAGAACTTATGAAAACGGGGGGTAGGTAATGAGAAGTGCTGAACTAAAAGCTAAAAGCAATCAACGCCATGAATAGAGAACTTGCCGCTCTGCTATGCATGCTTTACAATCATTAATGCTAATCCTGAATAAAATCTAATTGAAACTGGTATCAGGATCTTTCGAAGCGCAGTCCTCCTCTTGGATAGCACTATGATATAATACACATTCATCAAACCTAATTAAGGTTAAAACTGGGAAATGTTCACCCCATCATCCGTTCCCGGCAGACAAATCACTCTGTTTCACGAAACCGTATTCACCGGTTGCTGGAAACCATACATGATACCAGCTGTCACCAATCACGCCAATGACCCGCATTTCACCGAAGACGCTGTCAAAGCGGATGTTGTGCTTACTGCTTTCATCCGGCTCTTTATAGATGTAAAGATACGGTTTGGCAAGATCCATCTGAGGCATCGCCGAGACATCAAGGCGCAGCGCCTGTCCTGCCTGTCCATAGATCAGGTAGCGATTCATCATATAACCCTGCCGCCAGCTGTTCCAATCCCCGAACACGACCAATGTCCAGTCACGCCCCTGTGAGGAGACGGTGACGGCGGTTCCGGTATAGTATTTGCCCTGGGAACGGCTGCCTTTTTCGGCTTTTTCCCGCAAATGAAGACGATCTGCAGGATTCGGATTCACCACCATGGCATAGCAGCTGGCATCCATCTGTGCAGCTGCCTCTTCCAACGTAGTCGGCAGACTGTCCCAGTCGATTTTTGTGATATCATCCCATGGATGATCACCGTACAGGATGGCTTGTGATGGTACGCTCTCACCATCCCACACAGTGCGGTTACCGAAAAACAGAAAACCAGCGTTTGTATCGGATACAGCCGCATCCGTATAGATGTACTCGATTCCTGCGAAGCCGGAGTTGTATAGCAGATGAATCGTCACGCACCGCCCGTGGATCCACAAACTGTCGGTGAAGTTCTCCACGCCGAGGTAGGTATCTTCCGGGAGAGGCGAGCTTTCAATCAGGTTCACAGACCTGTGGCTGGCATACTCTGCAACCACATAAACCTTGCTGTCGGCTGGCTTTTGCATCAGGAAGTGCAAAGCGCCGTCCTTGATCATGCCCTTCAGGTATGTATAGTCCGGCATCAGCGCCGCTGCGGCGTCCTGAACGAAGCGATCACCTTCCCAGAAAAAATAAGGATCCCTGGACAGCGGCGGAAAACGGCTGAAATCAAAGTCCGTCAATCGGATGCAGTCATCCATCCAGGTGGCAGGAAAGTATTGCATCTGTTCACCGCCGAGCATGTTGTCGTTTTCATCGATCTTGGTAAAACTACGGATGATCTCCGCTCCATCAGGGGTTTCATCCCAGACGGTACTCCAGGTGCCGGTTACGCCATCAACCGCTGCTTCGTAATAGATCTGATCCACGGGTCCCCAAGAGCCTTCCGCATCCCGGGCACTGTGGAAGCGCATGCTCTCCCCACCCTGCAGCATATACGTCCAGCAAATGGCGCTGTCGCTGTCCAGCAGGAGCACAGGCCAATCCGCATCCTGAACCAATGCCGTTGGATTGTTGATGACGATTTGCCAGTCGCCATCGTGCTTTTCCAGCACGATCAGGCGTTTTGCACCATCCGCTTCTGCAAAGCAGGCAGCGGTATCGCCCCACTGGGTCAGCTGCACCGGCTGGGCGATTCCGGCATCACTCAGGAAGGCAGTGATTTCAGGTGAGGGCTGTCCTTCGGCAAGGGATGCAGCCGAAAAGAGGAGCATCGAGCACAGGATTAAGAAGGAGAGCAACTTACGCATACAGATCAGTCCTCCTCGAGTTCAATCAGTTCGCTTCGTTCGAAGTAAGTCTCATTTAGTGCTTGCGCCCACAACCTTGTATCAACAAAAATCCCGGCAGGATGGCCAACGGTTCATTCTGTTCAGCAAGTGCACTAGTTGTGATTCATATGCCTCATGGCTAATCCTCCCGATGATAAATCAAAAAATCATCTCATTATGGTTCTTGCATCAATAAACGCTTCCTAACAAACCTAAGGCTCATAACGACTAGAGCCAATGCTATTATAACACGGCGGGGGAAAAGCTGCCACAGTTTATGTCCCTTTTGCACGGCTGCAGCGTTAGATTGTGAATTGATTACAAATATTGAATGGTATTATCAAAAGGATTTCAAGGAGGAAATGTAGAAAAGACAGAAATATGAGCAACCTGGTGAAAGAAAACTTCAGCAGAATCAGAGATGCAAGGAAGTATACACAGGTGCGGCATGATTTGTATGAAATGATTTCCACAACAAATGCAGCGTGATTAGGAACTGCGACGGGTAAGCTGAAATTAGAGCATGGAACACCATTGGAGACAACCTTTGTACGAGTGTGGGGGCAAATTGATCCAAACACATTTCGAGAATACCCTTTTATTGATGACCTGTGGCTCTCGCAACTAGAGAGTCTCCTACTCAATTGCCCCACCCTTGCCATGCCGTCCCTTATGCAAAAGCAGGAATTCACGCCGCTGATGTCGAATCATCTGTCCCAATGAAGGAGGGGATAGGACCATGCAGGATCGAATCGTAGTGATTAGCACCGGAGACAGCGCATGCGGCAGTTTGGCACGAAAGCTTCGTGGGGAGCACATGTATTGCCGGGTGCTGACCATGGCAGATGCCTTGCAGGATCTGCAAACCCCCGGAGCCACGGGCATCCTGATCCCAGGCGGAAGTCAAGGGGAAGCCGATACATCCCTTGACTGGGAGACGCTGCTGGCTCTTGATCTGCCCCTGTTGGCCATGGGCGATGCTGCACTGGGGCTTTGCCTCCATGCAGGCGGTGCCTTGGGAGAAAAGAAGGACACGCCTACCGTGGCGCAGGTACAGTATCCTCTTGCAGATCCTCTCTTTGAACAGATTGAGCCGGGTGAAAGATACCTGACCAATCTGCGCACCCTGCTGCTGCCAGAAGATGCCCACCCTGCCGCTCAGGCGCAGGAAGGAATTCTGGGCTTCCGCTTGGGCGAAAAGCCGGTGTACGGCTTAGCCTTCCATGTGGAGCAGAACGATCCGGATGGTATGGGGCTGCTGATGAACTTCTGCCGCCAAATCTGCCACTGCGATCCTTGGTGGGAACCGAGACTGGTGATTGATCAGGCGCACCGGGAAATGGAGGCGCTCATTGGCGATGGAGAAGCGGTCTGTGCCCTTTCCGGTGGTGTGGACAGCGGCGTGTGTGCCGTGATGGGCAACATGGTGCTGGGGCATCGGCTCCATTGTCTGTTTGTGGATACGGGACTGATGCGTGAAGGGGAAAGCGACCGGGTCACCCAGTATTTTCAGGAAACCATGGGGCTGAATTTCACCCGCATTGATGCATCCCATCGGGTCTTGTCGGCTTTGGAAGGCGTGTCCTCTGCCAAGGGAAAGGAACAGCGGATCACTGATTGTCTCTGTCAGGTACTGGAAGAAGAGGTGCACAAAATTGGCAACGTGAAGCTGATTCTTCAGGGCACCAACTACAGCGACAGCCTGCTGGGCGGCTCCATCATGGCAGATGAACAGACACCGGACGGAATTCCTATTCTTGCCCCGCTTCGGGAGCTCTTTAAGAGCGAAGTGCGGGACATTGCGGAGGAATTGGGGCTTGCCTCCTGGATGATTCATCGCCAGCCCTTTCCGGGCACGGGACTTGCCCTGCGCATCTTCGGCGAAGTGACAGAGGAGAAGCTGACCATCCTCCGCCAGGCGGATCATGCCTTCCGAGAAGAATTGAAGCAGAGCGGCCAATCACGTCGGCTGTGGAAGTATTTCGCCGTGTTGGCGGAAGACCCTGCTGGTCAACAGGAACAGCCCTATGTAGTCATTCTTCGGGCTGTGCAGGCGGTGGAGGGTGCTTCTGCCGTGGCTTCCCGTGTGTCTTATGATGTACTGGAGCGGGTGTGCCAGAGCATTCGGCAATTCAGTCCCAAAGTGCGCCGGGTGCTGTATGATTTGACACCATCCAGAGACAGCAGCGAAATTGAGTGGCATTAAAAACCGGCTTAAGCATGACTCGTCGCCATACATGAAGGTCAATTGAAAGAAGGTTTCCTGATGTTTATTGCAGACACCCATTCCGATACCCTGTATGCCCTGGGCGTAACCCATGAACAGCACCCCATGATTACCCCGGAGCGGCTCAAGCAGGGCGGCATTACCTTGCAGACCTTTGCCCTGTGGACAGGCCGTGACGGAAACAAAGGCGACTACGAGGCCATTGTGGCAGCTGAAATGAAGCAGGTGCCTTGGTGCCTTGCTAAAGGGCTGAAGCAGGTGGACGATCCTTCGGAAGCAGTGGAAGGGGAAAATGCCTTCATGCTCTCCATTGAAGGCGGCGAGGTGTTCGAGAAGGATCTCGCTACGGTGGAAGCATGGCGACAAAAGGGCGTGCGCATGACTGCACTGCTGTGGAACAATGATAACAGGTTGGGTTACCCGGCGAAGCATGGGGATAAACGTGGCCTGACAGATTACGGCGTTGTTGTGGTAAAGGAAATGCAGCGGGTAAAAATGGCGGTGGATACCTCCCACCTGAACGAGGCTGGATTCTACGACATCTTCGCCAAAACCAATCATGCGCCACTGGCCTCCCACAGCTGCTGCAAAGCCCTGTGCGACCATCCCCGCAATCTGACAGACGATCAGCTTCGCCTGTTGATCCGCAACGGCGGCTACGTGGGGGTGAACTTCTACCCCTTCTTCCTCTCCAATGACGGGAAGGCGGACGTGAAGCGTGTAGCAGAGCATATTGATCATATCTGCCAGCTGGGTGGCGAAAAAATAGTGGGCTTCGGCTCCGACTTCGATGGCATCGAGGTCACGCCGGATGGACTGGAAAACCCGGCGCAGGTGTCCAACCTGCTAGAGGAGCTGCGCCGCCGTGGTTACACGGAAGAGGCTGTGGAAGGCGTCGCCGGGAAAAATCTGCTTAGGTATTTTGAAAATCTGTAACAGAAAATAAGGCAGTACATTGTTGCTGCCTTGTTTTTATGGAACACACAAAATGGATAAAAATATGTTAATAGACCGAAGCGAGGCACCTTCACGTCTCGCTTCGGTCTCCATGCTTTACGCACCCTTCTTCTTCGTAAAGATCATACGTCCTGCGCTGGTTTGCAGCACGGTTGTCACCGTTACGGCAATGGTTTTGCCGACAGAATCGCCGCCGCCTTCGATAACGATCATGGTGCCATCGTCCCGGTAGGCTACGCCCTGCCCTGGCTCCTTGCCTTCCTTGACCACCTGCACCGTCATTTCTTCCCCCGGCAGCACGGCAGGGCGGAGGGCACTGGCCAGGTCATTCAGGTTCAGCACCCCTACGCCTGCCACACCAGCCACCTTATTCAGGTTGTAGTCTCCTGTAATAATGACACCACCCAGCTGCTTCGCCAAACGGAGCAGCTTCACGTCCACTTCTGCCGTATCCGTCCAGTCCGTTGCATCCACCTGAAGGGTGATTTTCGGTTCTGCCTGCATCTTTTTCAGGATGTCCAAGCCTCTGCGTCCACGGCTGCGGCGCAGCTCGTCAGTGGCATCTGCCACATGCCGCATTTCATCCAGCACAAACTGGGGCACAATCATTTTTCCTTCCACAAAACCTGTGCGGCACACATCCAAGATTCGCCCGTCAATGATGGCAGAGGTATCCAGCAGCTTGGGCAGGGCAGCGGTCACGGTTTCTTCCCCGTCCTCTGTCACGTCCGTGCTGTCATTTGTACGATGCCTGCGCTTAAAACCTTCCTTGGTAAACAGTGCCAGAAAATCCTTGCCCCGCTTCCAGCCGATGGACCAACCAGTTGCCCCCAAGGTCACATAGAGGATGGCGGACAGGGCGGTGGTGAACATGCTCTGCCCCAGGAAACCTACCAGCTGGGACAGCAGTGCCGCAATCACCAGACCCACCACCAAGCCCAGCATGCAGCCCGTCATTTGGCTGATGGACATTTTATCCAGTCGCTGTTCCAGCTCGTTACCCAGCTCTGTGCATTTTCTGATAATGGGATCGCTGAGGAAGAACAGGAGGATGGCGAATATGACGCAGGAGATCACATAAGTCAGCACCAAATTCCCCACGGACAGATGACTTTCCGGGTTGTTGATGCCATAAAGCTGCAGTGTCAAGGCTGCCATGGCTGCACCGACGCCTGCGCCCAGCACGGTGATCAGTCCACGCAGCAAACGCTGTATCACCTTTGATTTCATGGAGTTGGTTCCGTCCCTTCCGCCTGAAAAAAGGCGTTAATGAATGCGAATAAATGAATTAAAACAGTACGCTCAAGGCCTGCATCACTGTATCCACACCGATGAGCTTCACGCCATCCGGCGCAGTGATGCGCTTCAGGTTCTCTCTTGGCAAAAGGATGGTGGTAAACCCCAGCCGTGCGCATTCCGCAATGCGTCTGTCACACTGAGGAATGGCTCGCACTTCCCCTGCCAGACCGATTTCTCCCATGACCGCCGTCTGCGCTCCTACCGCCTCATCCTTTAAGGAAGAAGCCACCGCCATGCACAGTGCCAGGTCTGCCGCAGGTTCGCTTAGTTCAAGGCCACCTGCAACATTCACATACACATCCTGATTGGAGGTGCGCTGTCCGCAACGTTTTTCCAGCACAGCCAGCAGCAGCGCCACCCTGCCGTTGTCCGCACCGCCTACCGTGCGCCGAGGCGTGCCAAAATAGCTGGGGGCCGTTAAGGCCTGCACGTCGCAGAGCAGCGGTCGGGAGCCTTCCAATCCGCAGAACACCACGGAGCCGGAAGCTCCCTTGGCACGGTGACTTAACAGCTGTTCACTGGGATTAGGCACCACCTGCATGCCCTGCTGGGTCATTTGGAACACGCCCAGTTCATTCACGGAACCGAAACGGTTCTTCACTGCCCGCAGCAGCCGATATTCCTGCTGCCTGTCCCCTTCAAAGTACAGCACCACATCCACCATGTGCTCCAACATTCTGGGACCGGCAATGGCACCTTCCTTAGTCACATGACCCACCAAGAAAATGGCGGTGCCGGTTTCCTTGCACAGGCGCATGATCAGGCTGGTGCATTCCCGTATTTGGCTTACGCTGCCGGGGGCTGAGGCCATTTCCGGCCGGTACATGGTTTGGATGGAGTCCACAACCGCCACGTCCGGAGAAAGCTTCAGCAGCTTTTCCTCCACACCGTCCAAGGCGTTTTCTGCTAGCACGTACAAGTTAGGCACGTCAATGCCCAGCCTGCGAGCACGGAGTTTGATCTGCTTGGCAGATTCTTCGCCGCTGATGTAGAGCACCTTTTTTCCATCCCGGCAGAGATTGGCACACACCTGCAGCAGCAGGGTGGATTTGCCGATGCCCGGATCACCGCCGATCAGCATCAATCCGCCCTCCACAATGCCGCCACCCAGCACACGATCCAGTTCACTGATGCCGGTGGTGGTGCGCTCCACTGCATCCTCCGGAATGTCTTTCAGCAGCAAAGCCGTGGCACCGGTACCGCCCCGCTGCTTTGCCGCCTTCTGGGGCGTAGCCTTCATGGCAGGTGCCGCAACGGTTTCTTCCATGGTATTCCATGCACCGCAAGCCGGGCATCGCCCCACCCAGCGGGTAGCTTCATATCCGCAGGATGTGCAGGCAAAGCAGGTCTTTTCCTTTGCCACAGGCCTCGCTCCCTTCTTCATCCCATCTCGTCAAAACAAAACCCATTGTATTATAACACCGAGGGAATGTGGATGCAAATGCATTACACGTTTTTTCGCTAAAAACAAAAAGATGTATTGATTTTTGAAAAAGGAGTGTTATAATGCGCTGAGAGTCTTGCTAAACTGTTTTTATAAGGAGCGTAAAATACGAGACAAGCAAAGCAGCTTGATTTCTAATGGGGGATAAAATATTTCAGCAAGAAAGAGGTTGGTAAAATGAAAACGGAATTCACTCTCGAGGAAGCAAAAAGTTTGATTGATTATGCTTTAAGTGAATTCTATAAAAATGACAAACAGCTAGTAGATTATCAATCAATCAAAAAGTCAGTTGCTGAAAACTGTATGGTGTTCCGGATTGGTTGGTATTTGCTAGACAGGATTCGAAATGATCCCCGTTATGCCGGAATTAGCTTGGATTGTCAGTACAATCGCAATTTTGAATGTACAAAAGGACTATTTCTGGAAAATGAAAACGGCAGACGAGAGAAGATCAAAAACACGATTCCTGATTTGCTCCTACACAAACGGCGTGCTAATGCGGAAAATCTAATGGTATTAGAATTTAAGAAAGGAAAGCCTAATAAAGAGCAGATGGCTGTTGACATCGAAAAACTGTGCTATTATACAAGCCAAGATCACGAGTATAGGTATTCATTTGGATTTTCAATTTGGCTATACAAACGCAATTGGGCGGCTATTAAAACTTATCAACATGGAAAAGAAGTGGACACTCTTTGTTACAGATGGTCACTGAAGCAACAAACTGATGAAGTTTCCCCAATAGATTAAAACGATGGGAGGCATTTGACTGAAAACAGAGTGATGACACAATAAAGGGGTGATATCATGTTTGACCAATTTCGATTGAAAGAAGTACTGGCACAGTACAAGCAGAGTTTTGTCTCCACGCAGTGGGGCAACGAAAAATACAAATGGGAAGCTGTGAAGTGGTTTCAGGATAATTGGGATGTGAATGCTCAGAATTTCCCCGAAATGTTGAACCGCTCCCTTGACAAGACCTTCAATCTGCTGGCATCCAACAACAATTTCCCCAAGGGTATGATTGTAGGCTTTGCCAAGGCCGCACCGGAAGAGGTTCGGGCGATGTTTATTGCCTTGTTTGACGAGAGCAAGGATGTATTTGAGCGCATGAATGCGTTTAAAATGCAGTCCTCTATTCTATTGGAGAAATACGGAAACGGTGCGGCGCAGCATTACCAGTACGAAAACGCCATCAGCACCTATCTCTGGCTCCGCTACCCGGACAAATATTACATCTATAAGTTCGGTGAGGTAAAAACCGTCGCAAGTGAGCTTGAGGCAGATTACCGCTTCAAAAAAGGTGCTTACGCAGACAATATCCGCAACTTCCTGCGGCTCTATGATGAGATCAGCCTTGCCCTCAAAGAGGACACCGAGCTCGTTAATCTGTTTCAGTCACAGCTGACGGATACCTGCTATCCCGACCCTGAACTCAAAACGCTGACCATCGATGTGGGATTTTATATCAGCAGATTTTATTCTCAGAAGGATTCGGACATTCAAGTGGAGGACGAATGGTTCCCGGCAACATATACTCCCGGCTTCTCTGTGGATGATTGGGTGAAACTGCTGGGCGACCCTGAAATATTCACCACCGGCAGTCTTGAAATCATGAAGCGCATGAAAGACTACGGTGGTCAGGCTACCTGCACGCAGCTTGCAGTCAAATACGGTGAATCCAAGAACTTTTACAGCGCAGGATCATCTGCGCTCGCCAGAAGAATCGCGGATAAAACGGGCTGCCCGGTTACGGAGGAGGATACGGAAAATTCAAAATGGTGGCCTATTCTCTATGTGGGTCGGTATGCCTCAAAAGAGGAACAAGGCTCCTACACTTGGAGGCTTCGTGACGAACTGGCCGCCGCCTTGGATAAGGTCGATCTGTCCGGGATTGAATTGTATGTGAAAGCCGCTCCCGGCGAAGAAGACCACGGTTATTGGTGGCTGAATGCGAATCCGAAAATTTGGAGTTTTTCCGACATCGCCGTCGGAGAGGTGCAGTCCTACACGCTCTACAATGAAAACGGCAACAAACGCCGTATCTTTCAGAACTTCCTGGATGCCAAAGCCGGCGACATGATTATCGGCTATGAATCCAACCCGGTAAAGCAGATTGTAGCAATCGGCCGTATCAGTGCAGAACAGGACGGCGAAAAGTTATTCTTCGAAAAAGTGGAAGGCTTGACCTCACCCATTGACTATGCGACACTGAAAGAATGCCCGGAACTGGAGCGTATGGAGTATTTCCAGAATCCGCAGGGCAGCCTGTTCAAACTCACCAGGGGCGAATATGACTTCATCCTCGATATGATTCGAGAGGAGAATCCGGTAGCGCAGGAAGCATCCATTGACGCTTACACGAAGAGCGATTTCCTTGATGAAGTGTATATGACCGAAAAGCGCTATGAAAACCTTGTGGCTGTTCTCCGTAACAAGAAGAACATCATTCTGCAGGGTGCTCCCGGCGTCGGTAAAACCTTTGCCGCAAGGCGTCTGGCATGGTCTATGATGGGAGAAAAGGATGACAGCCGCATTGAGTTCGTCCAGTTCCATCAGAATTACTCCTACGAGGACTTCATGATGGGCTACAAGCCTGTAGAGGACGGCTTTGAACTGAAATACGGTATTTTTTATCGTTTCTGTCAGAAAGTTGCAAACCAACCGGACAAGGAATTCTTCTTCATTATTGATGAGATCAACCGCGGCAACATGAGCAAAATTTTCGGTGAGCTGCTCATGCTGATTGAAAAAGATTACCGTGGCACCAAGGCAACGCTGGCGTACAATGGGCTTTCTTTCTCCGTCCCCAAGAACCTGTATATCATCGGTATGATGAACACGGCAGATCGCAGTCTCGCCATGATTGACTATGCGCTCCGCCGCCGCTTCAGCTTCTTTGAGGTGGAACCGGGCTTTGATTCTGAGGGCTTCATCCATTATCAGAACGGTCTGAATAACGAAACGCTGAACGAACTCGTTAACAAGGTGAAGGACCTGAACCGTGAGATTTCTCTCGACAAGTCGTTGGGTAAGGGCTTTTGCATCGGTCACAGCTATTTCTGCGGCAGGGATGTTTGCACCGAGGAGTGGCTGCACTCCATTGTTGACTACGACATTCTCCCGATGCTTAGTGAATACTGGTTCGATGACACCAACAAGCTCCAGCGTTGGGAAAACATTCTGCAAGGTGTGTTTCAATGATTAAGGATAAGAGCATCTTCATCAAAAACATATACTATATGCTTTCGTATGCCTTCACGACGCTGAATCAAGGCGGTTATGAAGATGTTGCTGCCGAAGAGTTCGAGAACATACATAACCTCTTCGCTGCGATTCTGGCGAAGGGCATCAGCAGACAATTGAAACAGGGGCTGTACCGGGAATACTTGAACCGCAAAGAGGATGTTGCGGTAGTCCGTGGCAAGATAGATATGCCGGGGACCATTCAGAACCGCCTTGCCAGAAAGCGGGTGTTGACCTGTGAGTACGACGAGCTTTCCGAGAACAATCTCCTGAATCAGATACTGAAAACGACCGTTATGCTTTTGCTCCGGCACACGAGGGTGGATCAAGTGTACAAAAGCGACTTGAAGAAGGAAATGCTGTTCTTCTCGAATGTTGACACAATCGATCCTGCCACGATCCGCTGGTCAGCCATTCGCTTTCAACGGAACAACAATACCTATCGGATGCTCATCAGTCTGTGCCAGCTGATTCTCGAAGGGATGCTGTTGACCACAGACTCTGGCGAATACCGACTGGCTTCTTTCATCGACGAGCAGCGTATGAACCGACTGTATGAGAAATTCATACTGGAGTATTACGTCAGGGAATGTCCGCAGGTAACGGCAACAGCATCTCAGATCCCCTGGGCGTTGGACGATGGTATCGGGACTATGCTCCCGGTCATGCAAAGCGATATTATGCTGACCAGGGGCAACGAAGTTCTCATCATTGATGCCAAGTACTATACTCACACTACACAGGCTCAGTATGATGTGCATACCCTGCATTCCGGCAATCTGTATCAGATTTTCACTTATGTGAAAAACAAAGATACCGAGTTTGACGATGAACCGCATCGGGTATCCGGTATGCTTCTGTATGCCGCAACGGACGAAGCAATACAGCCGGATAACAGCTATCGGATGAGCGGCAATCAAATCAGCGTGAAAACGCTTGATCTGAACCGGGATTTCTCTGAAATTGCGGCCCAGCTGAATGCTATAGTGGAGGAACATTTCACTTAATCTTTTAATTTTGCCATACCTTTTAATTATTCCAAAATCCGTACACCGCAAGGCTTACCCCCCACGGTGTAACCGGATTCTGGAACGGAAGAAATCCGTAACTGAATAAAGTAAAATAGGGCTTCCGAAGTCAGCATTTGACCTCGAAAGCCCTTGTTTTATGCCTTTTTTCGGCGGTTTTGACCCCGGAGAAGGCTTTTTCTATTGTATCAAAATCAGAAGGAACATTGACTCTCCCTGGGGAAGAGGGAAAGCGTAGCAAATAAATGTCAAGGAACAATTTGATTTTTCTCTGCAACCTTTTGATAAACCTATCTACTTTTTGATTTTTCCCATAAGGGGGGTGCAAAGCAAAAATCAGCAGCGCATCTTCGGTAAAATAGGAAAATCCGAGCATTGAGGATTTTTGCACCCCCATACTCGGAAAAAACGCTTGATATAAGGACTTCTTCGACAGAAAAATAAAAAAGTACGGTAGCCCATTGTATCATGGACTGCCGCATTTCATGGTGAGCCCGGCGGGATTCGAACCCACGACCTTTTGATTCGTAGTCAAACACTC
>CAVIWF010000036.1:0-26407 GCA_963646285.1 bacterium | reverse complement strand
GGTGAAACCGTTCGACCAGTGAGTGAGTGCAAAACTCGACAAAGTGGCGAAGCCGCTTTGTCGATGCCCTGAACCTTGCATGCTTTCTGCAAGGTCTATAAAAAGCATTCATTCCTCCGCATTTTGAAAGGACGTTTCAAAGTGCCTTTTTATTGTATGCAAATTCAGCCGGAAAGTCAATGTACAAAATGGCTGCCTGTTCCAGCTTTCCACCAGTTTTCCACCATCGTTGAACTTATGGAAAAATCCGTGTATACTGTTCTTGACTGAACATGAATGATTCCGTGTAGGAGGAGGAAACCGACATGTCAGAAAAAGAGCAATTTCTGGAGGACTGTTACAGGCGGTACTACCCTTTCCTGCTGCAGCTGTGCAGGCGGGAGGTGGGTGGAAACCGCCTCTACGTAGATATGGTTGATACCTGTATACAGGATACCTTTTTGCTGGCGTATCGTGCCTATGAGGAAATTAAGGACTACGACTACCTCCGTGCCTGGCTGGTGCGCACCTGCATGAACCGGCTGATTCCCTATGTGAAGCTGCAAAAACAGCGGCAGACCCATGAAGCCTTTTCCCTGGATGATGAGCAAGCCCCAAGGGATGAGACTTTGTCCCAGCCCCCTGCTGCTGACCGGGAGGATGGGGCGGAAGCACTGCAGGCGCTTTGGGATTCCCTGGCTCCCAGGGAGAAAGTGATTTTTCATCATCACTTCATTGAAGGGCATTCCCCGGAGGAAACGGCAGAGCTGGCCCATTGCAGCCCCGGCACGGTGCGGGTAACGGTATTCCGTATTCGAAAAAAAGCAAAAAAATTTTTTGAAGTTGTAAACAAAACCGATGTCTGACTTACTATAGAAAGTGAAGGAGGTAATCATCATGAGTCTTTCAGATCAAAAGGCTCAGTATCTGGAGCGGCTGCGGCAGCAGTATGATCAGGGAACCCTGTCGAAGGAAGAGCTTGACCGCCTGATGCTGGAAGCCATTGAAGCGGAATCCATGAAGAAGGAAGCAGACTACGCCTGGGTGGATGCCTGCTGCCAGCTGATGCAGGACACGGAGCCGGAACATGCGCTTCCGGAGGACTGGCCAGATCATCAGCAGGTTATTTGGGGAAATATTCGCTCAGCCATGGAAAAGGAGGATGAGAAAGGAAAAGTCACCACCCTTAAACCCAGCAGGTGGTTCAAGGTGCTTGCCGTCGCAGCCTGTCTTGCCTTTGTCGTTGGTGGTATCACCTTGTCCTTTAGCTGGTATCAGGGCGTACAGACGGAAGAAGGACAAACGTATGAACTGCACGGACAGAAAATGGAGGTGGGTAATGGGCAACATGCCACCGCCGCAGGTGACGGTACGCTTCAGGATGTGACGACTGACGACCTTTCAGAAATGATCTCCTTCCTCGGTTTCACACCGCCTCTGCCAACTTATGTTCCTGCTGGATGGGAATTGGAGGAGTACGATGCGTTTACGATATACGGGGATTGGGAAGTTTCTGTTTTCTATATTGCTGAAGGAATCGAAACCTTACTTTCATACACATGCTCTTATGCAGCAGACCCCAGTACGATCATAGTAGGGTTCCCTCAGGATGGTGAGGGCGAATATGTAACCCTTGCCAGTGGAATAACTGTTTATTTTTCCACGAACATTGAGGACACAATTGCCATTTGGCAGCAGCCGAATCAATATATGTTTATATCCGGTCCCGTTTCAAGAGATGAAATCATTGAGATGATTGACAGTATACAAGAAGGAGGTACATGATGAAAAAGATTGTTTTAATTAGTTTTTCCTTTTTATTGCTGTGGATGGCGGTTTTCAGCAATTATGCTTTGGGCGAAGTTTCTACTTGTGCGAATAGTGTATTTGGAAAAGCGAATTTGACAGCAGCAACATCAGGAACGGTTACTTTTACTGCCGTGCTGAAAAACAAGGGAGACATTAGTGTCACCGCTTGCTCTGTAGAACGTTGGAATGGTGAAAAGTGGTGCTTTGTAAAGTCTCTGTCCGTGCCCGACGGTAAGACTGCGATTATCAGGTATTCTGCGACGAAAGACTATGCAAGTAGCCTTACGGAAGGGAATACGTATCGGTTTAGAGCAACGTACGCATCCAATGGGGAAAGGATGTCTGCGGTATCAAACGCCATCACGTATTGAGGCGGCAAGTGGAGGTACTTCCAGTTACTATGCTTGCGGTAACTGCGGTATATAGCATAATAAAGGGAAAGGGGTGATGCCATTGGGCGGTCAGCATATCTTGTTCCGGCAGGTGCAAAAAAGCCTTGCAAAACACGCTGGGGAGCGACACAGCCATTAAAGGCTGTACAGTTCTGCAAGGTTAAGGCAATGATACCATATTCGGAACAGGAAGTCACGAGTTTGTTGTGCAAGCGATTCACGTATCCTCTGCTATGCAGGGGTGATTTGGAAAGGACGGTTCATTGCAATGAAGTCTATGAAGCGAATGGTTTGTCTGGCTTTGGTTCTGGTGTGCGTGTTCTCTGTGGCTGTAACTGCCTTTGCAACGACCAGTACTGGTTATGTTGTCGGCGGACGGCTGAATCTCCGCAAGTCACATAGCACGAGCAGTACCATCATCGGTTATATTCCCAATGGCTCTACGGTGATGATTCTTGACAATGGCGACATAACGAATGGTTTTTATCATATCAATGCTCCTTGCTATAAGTCCGGTCAGACGGCTGCCGATTGCGTGTTTCGAACTGGCTATGGCAAGCAGGAGTACATCAGGGAACTAGCTTCCGACATGCCGTATTACGGGCTTACGCAGGTCAACAGTGTTGAAAATACGTTTCAATAAAGGAGGTGCTCCTCTGTGAGACTCAAGCAAGTCGCTTTGTTTCTCCTGGCAAGCCTGCTTTGTTTTTCTGCCGTGTCTGCTTCTGCAGACACGGCAGGAGATGAAGACATCTTTACGAAAGCCTACCTTTCAGAAAACATTTCATCCCAAACTTCTCTGAGCATTCAGGACGTTGCGTGGGTCGGCGATACCTGCTATGCATATCTGTCGGATATGTCTGTCTACACATGGCAAACGGACGGTACCCTGACCAGGCTGTGTCAGCTTCCTGCCGCTCCGGACGCCATCCTTGCTGATGCTGTCACCTTGACCGATGAGGATATTGCCCAGCTGAAGGAAACCGTCACCTACATGGCAGGTGGCAGGGATGCTGTCTACGGCATCAACGTGTACAGCGGAAAATTCGGCACAATCGATGAGGAGGGCATCCACTGGAACGATGTTTTGTTGGATGTCAGCTGCCTTAATCCCGACCCGGAAGAAAACTTCTTCCCCAACCGCATTGCGGACTGCTTTGTGGACGGCAGCACGCTGTACGCCTTTGTTTCATTGAACCCGGAGTATGCCAGTGAAAGCTATGGCTTCTATGGCTTTGATCTTAGCACCGGCGCTTCCCGCACCTACACCGTGCCAGAAGCCGTGGCCGTGTGCCCCATGCAGGATGGACAGTTCCTCTTCCTGTGCGCAGGCAGTGCAAACTATTCCCTGAAGCAGCTGGATGCAGCAACAGGCAAGGTCACCAGCCTGTCCCTTTCCCTGGCAGACTTCGATGTGGATATGGCGGTTGGAGGGCTGGCTTATGACCCGGAAAGCCGCACCATGGCCCTTACAGCAGAGAGCACTGTGTGGAAGAGCGTGCAGGGGGCAGCCTTCACCGCATTTGCATTGGTGGAAGATCACTATCTCACCAACGAATCCTCCGGGGCGCTGCTGTCTGACGGACGCTATGCCCTGTGGATGGAGGACGGCGTCAACATCAAGGGGGAAGGCAATCAGGCGGAAAGTAAGCAGCTGACCTTTCAGGGGCCCCTCCTGGGCATCCAGTTGGAAACAAACTTCCGCTCCGCCTATCCGGACATCAACTTTGTGGTCAAGAAAAAAACCACCACAGCGGAAGACCTGACCACCCTACTCACCACCAAGGACAGCAGTGTTGACATTTTTGAAATCCGTGCCGATTACACCTACACCGCCCTGAAGCAGAAAGGGATGGCGGCACCCCTGACCTCCACTGCCTTGCTGGAAAACCTGAGCAGCATGTACCCTGCCGTGCAGGATGTGCTGACGGATGGAAGTGGCAGCCTGGTGGCCTATCCCTCCCGGCTGTACCTGAATGTGTACCAGTACAATCAAGGCTTCTGGGACTTGGCATTCAAGGGAGAGGAATTCCCCACCAGCATGGAAAGCCTGATGGATTACTGGCTCCGCTGGGAGCAGGACTATGCAGACGATTATCCGGAAATTGAATTTGTGGACAATTTCGACTATGCCCAGTGGTGCAAGAACATTATTGCCATGTACATCCGCCAGCATGATGTGGATGTACAGACACTGGATCTGTTCGATAGTGATCTCCGTACCGTGCTGGAAAAGCTGGGGCAGATCGCCCACATTCGCCAGACTGCCGGACGGCACACTTCCTTCCTTTCCATGGACGACTATGATGGCATGGCATGCATTTTCAGCGTGAATACCCGGGAGGCCATGAACGCTCCCGCCACCCTGCTGATGACCTACCCGGAAGAATATCTGTACGACGTTTACATGTACGACTATACGACCGTTACCATGAGCTTTGCCAAGCAGGATGAGCCTACGGTGGACGGTATCCTGTACGTATACGTGGTCAATCCTTTCTCCACCCATCAGGAGGAAGCACAGCAGCTGATTGAAATGGCTTCCGCCATGGAGGTCAATCCCTACCTGTATTACGCCCTTTATCCCCAGTGCAACACGCCCTATGAACAGCCGAATTTTGAGAAAGACGTTGCCTTCTGCCAGGAAGAAAAGTCAGCACTGGAGGCGGCAAGGAAAGAGGCAGATGCAGAGACACTGGAAAGCATCGACCTGCAGCTTGACTACTACAATCAGTACCTGAACAATCTGGAACAGCAGCGGTGGAAAATTTCGGCGGAAACCATTGCCGCCGGCAGGCAGCAGATGGAAAACGTCAACCTGCATACCGCATGCCTGTACCTGGGCGGCAGCGGCACCTCTGCCGATGAAATCATGACGGATGCCTGTGCCCGGTACACCAGCGGCCTATTGTCGCTGGATGGGTTCCTGCAGGAGCTGACCAACAAAATTCGCATGATGGAACTGGAAGAAAACTGAACAGGAGGTATGTGTTATGAAACGTATCAGTGCTTTAATCCTTGCTGTGATGCTGATCTTTGGCCTTGCCGCTGCAAAGGCGGAGATCATCTTTGATTTTGACTTCGGCGATTCCGTTGACCTGTATAAGAACGGCCTGGTGGGCAGGCAAGACGTTATGGTGGTGCAGAACAAAGTCTATGCCCTGTATAGCAACAACGAAATTTATTGCTGGGATGGGGAGCAGAAAACCTATTCCTTCTTTGCCAATGTGGAAGCTGTCCCGGGGATGGATTTGGACATCCCCTTCTCCAAACAGACAGAGGAGATACAAGCCGGACTGCGCAACTGCGTGTTTTCCCTGCTATCGGACGGAGAGCAGCTGTACGGTTTCAATATCATTTCAGGCAAAATCGGCGTGATCACCGCCGATGGCATAACATGGAATGAAGTCGCCCTTGACGTATCCGTCCTCAACCAGCTGGATGCAAGCTATCCCTTAAACGTGAATTGTGCCTTCATCTACGACAATCAGATGATTGCTACCTATGACATGTTTGACGCAACCAATAAGGGGGACTACGCCCCGGTGATCCTGCAATTCGACTTGTCCACCGGCGCATGCACCGTGACCGACTATCCCAAGGCCATTACCATGTGCCACTATCAGGATGATACCATGCTGGTGCTGGAGGATCAGGGTACTACCGTGCCTACTTTGACACTGTACAACCTGACCACGGGGCAATCCACCCTCCTGGGCATGGATGCACCCTTTACTGTCAACCGCAAGCTGTTGACCGACAAATATGAAATTCTCGATACCCTGGGCGGCCTGGCCTACGATGCTGCCACCGATACCATCTACATTGCCAACCGGACCAACCTGTGGTTCAGCACAGCCGGCGGAGCCTTTCAGGCAACCACACTGACCGACCAGCCCTGGGATTACATGAATACCTTTGGTGAAGCCTGGGTCTTGCCCAACGGTACCTATGTGTATCGGAATGGCAGCGTGTACGTCCGATAACCACATAAGCACCCCCTTGCAGAAAATGCCTGCAAGGGGGATACTTTTATATTGAGACAGGGGACTCGCCATCACTGACAGCGCCCATGCCCAATGCTGCCCAGAACATGGGGGCAACAATGCATATGGAGAAGGAGAAAATCCCCTGCGCCGCATAGGCGGTCAATCCTGCCAGCAGCGCCCATTGACGGGGGTTCCGGCGGCACCGCCTCAGGGTGGAGAAGAGCAGCAGCAGGTAGCACAGCAGGGCGGGCAGGCCGTCGTTCACCAGCAGCGCCAGATATTCGTTGTGGGGGTTGTCAAAGGATTCCGGGAAGGAAACCCCCACCTTTTGCAGGTGCTCCCGGAAGGCGTACCAGAAGGTGTCCGGTCCGTTGCCCAGCAGCAGATGTTCCCGGGACAGCTGCAAGGTCTGCCGCCACACCCCCAGCCGGTAGGAGCCGAAGCTGTCCTGTCCACGCCCCAGCAGCACTTCACGAATCTCCCACAGGCCGCCCCATTCCTCCGTTAAGGGGAGTGCCAGCAGAATGATTACGCCCACTGCCAACATGCCCAGCAGAAGCAGCACCACCTGCCTGCCCCGCAGGGTAAACAGGGGCTTGTGGGGGTGCATGAGCCGGATGCCGCTAAGGATCAGCACAAGCCCAAGGAGCAGCAGTATCATGCCCCCGGTGCCGGGCAGGCAGAGGGTCAGGTTCTCCACCTCGTCCAGCCAGGGGAAGGCTATGCACTTTCGCAGGGCGTAGCAGAAGACCATGACCCCCAGCACCAGCGTGCCACGCCCACGAAGGTCGGGTTTCCACAGCATGGCAGCCACGATCAGGCAGGCGAAGACCCCCAGGGCAATCAGGCTGCTCTGCACCTCCATGCACATCATCCACAGGGTGCCGCAGCATCCGGCGGCAAGCCACAGCCAGCCACCTTTTGGGGTCAGGATAAAGCTGCCAAGGAGCATGGGCAGGATCAGGCTCAGGTAGCCGGATACCATGTCAATGTTGCCAATGGTGCCCTGAAACTCGTAATTCGTTCGGGTGGAGAGGCTGCCGGGGAACAGCCCCAAGGGATTCAAATCCAGGTATTGCAGCACCACCACAGTGCATTGCCCAAGGAGAGACAGGGCGCACAGGTGCAGGAGCCAGTCTTTTCGAATGGGGTGGAGGCTCATAACAAGGAAGATGGTCATGTAGCACAGTTGGGTGGCCATGCCCTCGTAGCGGAGGGAGCCCATCCACACGCACAGCTGACCATTCTTGTTGATCTGCTGGGCATAGGCGCCGAAGCAGGCACTAAGCCCCATGAGCAGGAAAAGCGCCAGTGCCATAATCTGCTCCCTGCAAAAGCGGAAGGGCAGGCGGCGGTATTTCATCAGCCCGTACAGGGCGGCAAAGAGCCATGCCCCAAGGGTAAGGGCGGTAAACAGCAGCGTGCCCTCCCATTTGGCACGGGTAATGCTGCTGTAGGTCCCCTCCTGCCAAAGGGGAAAAACACTGAGCCACAGGGCGGCCAGCGCCGTCCACAGATAGGTCAGGGTTGTGTCCTCACGGTGTTCCATGCTGCAAACCTCCCCAGCGTATGCTGCAAGAATACCATAGGATGGCAGAAATCACAAGGACTTGATGGGTCTTAACGTGAACAAAAAGAGGAAAACATCCATGTTGTGTCGAATGTTTCCCCAAAGGAGCACCGGTGTGCCGGAATCAATGCATAGAGGAGCGAGGAAGCATGGAAATTTTAAGCTGCAAGGATGTTGCCTTTAAGCCCTATGGCCGTGTGGTGGATGGCTATGATGTAACCGATTTGCTGAACAAGCTGGAAAAGACCCCTGTGACCGATCATGTGGTGTACGTCCCACGGGAGGAAACCTTCCATACCGCTCGCGGAGCAGAATCCCTGGGCAACGCCCTCTACGGCGGCATGCCCTTCCAGCTGGGCTGGTGCAATGGCCACAATACCAAGCTGAACTGCCTGGAGTTCCATCGGGACAGCGAGTTTAACCTGGGCACGGAGGATTTCATCCTGCTCCTTGCCAGGGAAAGCGAAATTGAGGATGGCAAGCTGGACACAGCCAAGGTAAAGGCCTTCCGGGTGCCTGCCGGCGTGCTGGTGGAAGTGTATGCCACCACCCTTCACTACGCTCCCTGCCAGGTGAGTGAAGAAGGCTTCCGGGTGCTGGTTGCCCTGCCGGAGAAGACCAACACGGACTTTCGCCTGCCTGCCGCCAACCCCCTGGATGCTACCCTGTGGGCACGGAATAAGTGGCTCCTTGCCCATGAGGACAGTGATGAAGCCAAGGCAGGGGCTTATGTGGGTCTTGTGGGCGACAATATTGACATCGGCTGATGATCCATTCCCAAATACATGAAACACGCCTCGGCAGAAAAAACTGTCGAGGCGTTATTGTATGCAAAAAGGGAGAGGCTTGCGCCCCTCCCGATGGAATCCATCTGTTTATTCCTCTGCCAGATGCAGCACGAAGGCGGCACCATCGGCAAAGTCCAGGGTGAAGGAGATTTCGTCCTCTGTTTCTGTCACGGTCAGGTCTTCCTCGGTGCCGTCAGCGTGGAGGAGCTTCAGCGTGCAGCCGGCAGCAGCGTCCTTGCTCAGGGTCACAGCCACCTTGCCGGTGGGCTGGCTCAGCTTGCCGCTGCGGGTGAAGGTAACGGACATGATCTTTTCACCGCAGGCAAGGCTGCCGGTGCGCACCATGATTTCCCCGCTGGGCAGCAGGTTGGTCACGGCTTCCGCCTTGGCCTTCACACGTTCCAGCACCAGGTCGTCCTTGACCTGGCCGCAGATGGGGCACAGGGTAAAGGGCACATCCTTGTTTACCTTCACAGTCAGGTCGGTGGCAGTGGCAGCGTCCGTGCTGGTGGCAGCCTTTTCTTCCACCTGGGTTACCACCACATAGTCAAAGTCTACGCAGGGCTCCGTGGCCACATAGTTGCAGCGGCTGCAGGTGGCGTGGTGCACGCCGCCCTCCATGGGGGTCCAGTCACTGAAGCGGTGTCCCCGGCTGGATACACGGTCTGCTACGTAGGTATTGCTGCACTTTTCACAGGTGTAGGTGGTGTAGCCGCCCTTGGTGCAGGTAGGCTTGGTTACCACAGCCTTGTAGCTGTGTCCCGTGGCAGGCAGGGTTTCTTCCTTCACCTGTGCAGCTGCCCAGGAGGCGGTGAACACAGCGGTGTAGACGTTCTTGCCATCCTGCACGCAGGTGGGGGCTGCGGTGGTCATGGTCACGGCGACCTTTTCCGTTTCCACATGGGAAGCGTCACGGGTGCAGACACGGGTAGCGGTGCAACTGGTCAGATCATTCGACCAGGTGTAGGTCACAGCACTCCACACATGCCCGGCAGAGCCTTCATCCACCACCGTATCGGTAGCGGTGCAGCCGTCCTTGCCGTAGCGGACGCACTTGGCCGTCTTGGTGCCATCGGTGAAGCAGGTAGCATCCCCGTTGGATACATAATCCGTGAACGTGTGTCCCAGCGGATCGGAAGCCGGAGTGACATAGATGGCGCCTCTGCATCCTTCCCGGAGGCAGTGGCGTTCCTTACTGCAGCCCTTAAAGCAGGTGGCATCATCGTTGTAAACCCACTCGCCAAACAGGTGCCCCAGGGCACTGCCCTTGTCCGTAACCGTTTCCGAGGCGGTGCAGCCCTTGTTCTGGCAGTAGCGGGTTTTGGTGCCATCATTTGTGCAGGTAGCATCCCCGTTGGAGATGTACTCACCCCAGGCGTGGCCGGTGGCACTGCCGGTATCCTGCACGGTGTTGGTGGCTTTGCAGCCGCTGCGGGTGCATTCAGCCGTTTTGGTACCGTCCTGCAGGCAGGTAGCATCGTTGTTGGATACGTAGGTGCCCCAAATGTGGCTCACGGTAAAGGGGGTAAGGCACTTGACGCAGTTGGCCTGGGCGCTGCAGTCTGCAGATGCGGCGGCAGTGCATTTTTCGCCGCTTACCAGCACCCGATGGCAGTCCGAGCAATAAAAGTCATGGGTACCATTGCCATTGCTGACATAGTGGGCACCCGTATGGGCGCATTCATCTGCCGTGGACAGGGACGTGATCGCCAGCAGCGCCAGCACCAGTCCCAGCAGGATTCCCAGTTTCTTCTTCATTCGTTTTCCTCCCAAAGGGATGACTGACGATGCGTCAGTCATCAAAATTGTGAATATGATAACGGAATGGGAAGCAAATTGCAATGCACAAACTGGTCATGTGTCCCAGGCTTTTTATTGCCACAACCATTGCCCGTTGATCAGCACAAGCCCACCATCCCCCAGATTCATTTTGCTGTAATTGATGGGCGGCATCCAGGGCACTGTTCCTTCCATGGCTGCAAAGGGTTCGCCATCCCTGCTGCAATACAGATGGGTTTCCTCCATCAGGTACACGGTGTTGGAAGAAGCATCATAGGCCATTGCACCGACGATGCTCTGCAAATCAAACACGGTGGTACCATCTGCTGAAGGCAGGGGCGGAAGGGTACCTTCGTAGGTGCGGACATAGGCACCGCTGCGGTCATACACCTGCAGCTCGATGGTTTTTTCTTTGGTCAGCACCAGCGCAAGGAGGGCATCATCACCGTAGGCGCACAACTGAAAGGCACCTGCAATTTCCACCCTGGTGCAGCTGCCCTCTGTCAGCGAAAAGGAGACCCAGGTGCTGCTTGTTCCCTCATCATCCGGCACAATCCAGCCTTCCAGCCGATCGCCGGAAAGGTGGGGCTGAAGAAAAGTCCCTTCCGGGTAGTAACCCTTTCCGCTGTAAAAGATGGACGTATCCACGGCGGTATCCTGCCACTGGATGCCGTCGGCATTGATGGTACCCAGCAAACCGGTGGAGGGATTGAATCCGTAAAGCACATGCTGGTCATCAAACAGCAGGTAGTAGACGGCTTCTCCCATGGTCTGCTTGAGGTCTGCACCTGGTGCTTTTTCAAAGTCAATCTCCGGCTGGGCAGGGAGCTGGGCGAAGACGGCATATTGTTCCGTTGAACTGTCGCAGGTATAGACAACGCCTGTTGCTGTCATGCCATAGATCGTGGAACCGTCTGCTGCATAGCAGTTCACGATTCGGTCACGCAGGGTATTCAGCTGTAATTTTTCGCCAAAGGCATCGCCGAAAACCTCCAACCATTCTGCCTGAGCGGCAGTGCACACAAGCAGGCAAAGTGACAGAACAAGCAAGGTAAGGCGTTTCATCCGTTGATACATGGTGCGTCCTCCTTCAGTTGGTTTCCAAAGTGATCATTTCCAGTGCATTGGCAAGGGTCTTCAGGAACATATCCAGCGTTAAATTGCCGCTGACATACCGGCTGCACAGCTGTTCGATCTCGCTGGAGCTTGTCATAGGGGGCAGGTAGGCATTGGTCAGGTTCAAACGCATATGGTTCAGCAAGGCCCGGTCTGTGGCGATGGTATCGGCTGAAATCAGCCATTTCCGCTTGTCCTGCTCCTGAAGGATGCGCTGATCGTAACTTAGCTCGGCCTCCAGGTCAAACCGGGTATCGGCGTCCAGGTCTTCATCCTGCAGCTGGGCTTCAATCCTTTCTACATTTTCCGTAAGGGTCTGAACCCTTGACGGGAAGGTGGGATCTTCATAGGGTTCCGTCATGGTGGTGTGAAGGGCGTAGTACAGGTACGGATTGGCTTCCAGCTGGGCGGCACATTCAATGTAGCGCACAGCCTCCTGCTGATGCTTTGCATAAGGATTCACCACATAGACGGTCATGGAACCGATGACTTGTCCTTCCCCGTCTTTTTCCCACACAAGGGAAAGGGGTGTGTATTGAAAAATGGAAATATCGTAAACCAGGTTTTCCTGCGTATTCACGTAAAAGGATGGATTCTGGTACATGGCATCACGGGTGGTAAACAGGCTGAAAATGGTGGCCTTCCCTTCAGATTCATCCGCATCCCATTCCGTCAGGGTGCGCTGGTGTGCCTGCCGAATCCGGGCAACCTGATTCAGCTTTTCCAGCACGGCACGCAGGGAAGCATCCGATGCAAGGGTGCTGGCTGCATCCTCATGGCTTGCAATGTAATGGGTGATGAATGCCCGGCACAGCGCTTCTTCATCAAAGCCGTACCAGATATCCAGCAGCGGATATTCATCTGCATAGCTTTCTTCGTACAGGATCCATGCATCCAGCAAATCTTCCATGGTCTCCGGCAGGGGATCATCACCAAAGACAAGCTGCCAGTAGTCCAAATTGACGCCGAAGGTGCTGAAACGCAAGGACGCCGGATAGGCTACCAGCACCTCATTTTCTGTGATTGCTTCCAAAATGGATTCCGAAAGATCCTGACAGGTTTGCTGCAAAAGCGCACTGCCTGCCAGGGAAGCAAAGTAGCCTTTTGCCTTGATGCCCGTGTACGTGGCATCCACCTGCACCATGTAAATATCCACGGTATCGTCCTGGGTCAGCAGTTTGGTGGATAAGGCATCGGCAGAAATGGCTTCATAGCTGCGGATGAGGAGTGTATCAGGATAGGAGGACTGAAACATTTCATTCACTTTGGTACTGCTCATGCCCTGAATGGTCAGCTGAGATGGCTCCTTTTCTGCTGCATCCAGGCTGACAATGTTCAGCCCCACCATGCTGCACAATGCATAACGATTGCCGGAAAGTACCCACGCCCCACTTTCGCTCATGCAGCCGTTTGTGGGAATGACTGCCGCCTGAAAGGGAACGCCATCGGCTGCAGCTGTATAGACGGCGTTGTTGCAGGCAAAGTAAAGGTTCTTCGCATCTGCATCGTATGCTAAACCGCAGAGAACATCCTCGGCAGAAAAGGCAGAAAGATCCAGCGCAGTGGGAGCAACTGCATTCGTGCTTGTATTCAGCCTTTGCACAGACCATTGTCCGTTATCCTGGCAAAGGAAAAAGAATTGGTCTTGTTCCCCCGGGCATACCCCTACGGCGTGGGGAATGGTATAAGTTGTTGATTGACCGGTCATCAAATCATAAGCATAGAAGGCATAGGCGGTTTCTGCCTGGTATTCTGTCATGGATACAAAAACGTATAAAACATGGCTTCTGACGAAGCTGCCTGCAATGCGATAGGCTTCCATGTCTCCATAGGGATGAAGGTTGTGGATTTGCAAAGGCACATCCTGCCAATGGATGCCTGCTTCATCAACGCTGCCTATTTTTCCTGAATAAAGATTCCACCCGTAAAGTACACTTCCGTCTGTTGCAATGTTTGTGACAATGTCTTCAATCTCGGTGGTTGATGCTTTGGGCAGCTGACAAAAGAAGGCCAGGGTTCCATCAGGCTGGCAAAACCTGAGAGATTCATCATCCAGGTAAGCGTAGCAGGTATCGCCCACATAGGTAACGGTATAGATGCTTTTTACACCTTCATCGTACAATCCGGCAGAATGCATATAGGTTCCGTCAAACAGAACCTCCGCCGTTCCTGTGCTGCAAAGCAAAGCCAGTGCAAACAAAAGGCAAAAGCATAGGATATGTTTTTGATGCATGCCGTTCGGTTCTCCTTTCTCGTATTCCCCGACTCGGGGAGCGCAGCAGAGATGCACGAAAGCTCAAAATTCGTTTCCTTCTTCCATCACCCTTCCTTTCAACAAAGTACTGAAACTCTATGCACTTCAGACCAGTCAGTGATCGCTTCTGTGATAATTTTAACATAATAGAAAGCCTATTGCAAGCTTTTCTTCAATAACAAAAACCCGGCAAAGCAGAAGAGAAACTTTGCCGGGTTTCATATGCGTTATTTGCCCCATCCGGCATCATTTTCCTGCCTCTGCCGGATGCATGGCTTATTCAATCCCTGTATAGGTGGTGATTTCCTTAATACGCTGCCGAACCTCTTCCAGCCGCTGGGTGGCTTCCTCCAGCTCCTGCCGGACGGCTTCCTCATCGGTTTCATCCTTTGCCAAAGCATTTTCTGCAACGGTGGAGGCCGGGGCTACCTCCATGCTGTAATAGGCGCAGTAGTTCAGGATGCTGTTCAGCCGGGCACTGTTGTAATAGTCCTGTTCCCCGCTGGCAAAGCTGATGGTAACCGCCGTGTAATCCAGATTGTTCCGCAGGTAATCGAACAGGTTGTTGATGGTGGTGGCATCATCCTGATGGGAATGGGCGGTGATCATCAGCACCCCATCCGGCACCATAACATCCGACCAGGTAACCACCGCCTGAAAGCCAAAGCGGTTGACGCACTCGGTGAGATACTGGGTGGAAACCCCCACCGACAGGTACAGCACCTTGGGAGCAGGCAGGGCGCAGGCTTCCATGTCTGCAATGAGCTTGGTCATGGCATCCAGGTCCTGCAGGAGGATGGCCAGATCCCACCCATCGTCGGTCAAGCTGCGGAGGGCGTCAACGGTCAGCATGCCCTCCTTCCCGGGGAACAGGTCTTCCGTCAGCAGGATGGTGCCCTTGACCCCGTAAATATCCATCACCTGCTGCACCTGGGTGGACAGCTCCTCGTAAGGTCCACGGAAGAACACCGTGGCAGAACCCATCTGCTGCTTGTTCTCCGGCAGGGAGGTGTTCAGGGCGGCAATGCGCTGCTCCAGCTGGGATTCCTCTGCACGCAGGGGCACAAGCTCCTGCACCTGTGCCTGCTGCAGGGCAGCCAGTTGGGCATCCTTGTCGGCCTGCTGGGCTTTCCGCTGCTGAATCAGGGTATAACTGCCGAAGGCCAGTGCACCCACCAGCACCACGGCAAGGAAAATCAGCAATCGTTTCTTCATGGCGTAACTACTTTCTGTTAAGGAATCGGTGGAACCACCATCGACTATTATAAAGCAGAAGGGGCGGGTTTTCAACGCTCCTTTTTTTCTCTCCATCTTTTCCATTCCATGGAAAGCGCAAAAATGAACCATCTCGTATCCCAATTTTGTCGTAAATTTTTCTTTCCTTGCCACACAAGGGATTGAAGCACCTTGGTCGCCAAATCCACCAGATATGGTATTGACAAGGACGGCCATCCACCATATAATCCTTCTTGCTTTCCTACGAGAAACTACAGGATGCTGTGGCGTGTCAGGCAAGACACCACAAAATGTAGTAATGCAAGCTGCTCGTACGCCACGCAGGACAGCACCGGCAAAGAGGATTCAGGGTGCAGCGTTTCGCCTCCGCAAAAAAAGACGCAGCGCAGCCCCCTTTCAAAAGTGCGGCCTTTTTCGGCCAAAGGGATAAGGGAGGAACCAGTCATGACCATCACCAAGATTCGCAAGCGGGACGGTCGGGAAGTCCCCTTCGATGCAGAGAAAATCGAAAACGCTATTTTCCGTGCCTTCCAGGCCTCTTCCAGCGCAAAGGGTCGGGAAACGGCGCAGGCACTGGCACAGCAGGTTGTCAGCGAGCTGGAGAATAACGAGAACGTGTCCTCCACCCCCAGTGTGGAGCAGGTGCAGGATGCGGTGGAGCGGGTGCTGATCGAGAAGGGATTCGTCCGCAGCGCCAAGGCCTACATCCTCTACCGTGCCGAGCGCAGCCGTGTCCGTGAAATGAACACCCGGCTCATGAAGACCTTCGAGGACATTACCTTTAAGGAAGCCATCGAGTCCGACATCAAGCGGGAAAATGCCAACATCAACGGCGATACTGCCATGGGCAGCATGCTGAAGTTCGGCTCCGAGGGTGCCAAGCAGTTCTATGATATGTACGTGCTGGATCCCCGCTTTGCCAAGGCTCACCGGGAAGGGGATATCCACATCCACGACCTGGACTTCTACACCCTGACCACTACCTGCACCCAGATCGAGCTGAGCAGCCTGTTCCGGGGCGGCTTCTCCACCGGTCACGGCTACCTGCGTGAGCCGCAGGACATTACCAGCTACGCTGCCCTGGCCTGCATTGCCGTACAGGCCAACCAGAACGACCAGCACGGTGGTCAGAGCATTGTAGACTTTGACTACGGCATGGCCCCCGGCGTGAAGAAGACCTTCATCAAGCGGTACCGGATGAACCTGTCCCGTGCCCTGGAACTGCTGCTGAATGAAGAGGATGCGGAGCAGGATGCCCGCACCATGCTGGATACCCTGGCCGAGCAGGGACTGAAGCCCACCCTCCAGCAGAACATGGCGCACCGGGAAGCCCTGAAGAAGCTTCTGGAAGAGCGTGGGGCAGATGAAGCCCTGGCGGATCGCATGCTGGACTTCACCCAGACCCACACGGAAAAGGAAACTGACCGTGCCACCTATCAGGCCATGGAAGCCCTGATCCACAACCTGAACACCATGAACAGCCGTGCCGGCGCTCAGGTGCCCTTCTCCTCCATTAACTACGGCATGGACACCTCTCCCGAAGGCCGTCTGGTAATGAAGAACGTGCTTCATGCCACCGAGGCAGGCCTTGGCGGCGGTGAGACTCCCATCTTCCCCATCCAGATCTTCCGGGTAAAGGAAGGCGTGAACTTCAACCCCGGCGAGCCGAACTACGACCTGTACCGGCTGGCCATCCGCACCAGCGCAAAGCGGCTGTTCCCCAACTTCAGCTTTGTGGATGCGCCCTTTAACCTGCAATATTACAAGCCCGGCCACCCTGAAACGGAAATCGCCTACATGGGCTGCCGTACCCGGGTCATGGGCAATGTGTACGATCCTGACCGGGAGATTGCCCCCCGCCGCGGCAACCTGTCCTTTACCTCCATCAACCTGCCCCGGATCGCCATTGAGGCCAACGGGGACGTGCAGTGGTTCTTCGACGAACTGGAGCGGAAGATGGAACTGGTGGTGGAGCAGCTGGACGAGCGTCTGGCCATCATCAGCAAGAAGAAGGTGAAGAACTTCCCCTTCCTGATGGGACAGGGTGTGTGGATCGATTCTGAAAATCTGGACTGGAACGACACCGTAGGCGAGGTGCTCAAGCATGGCACCCTGACCATCGGCTTCATCGGTCTGGCAGAAGCACTGGTGGCTCTTCGTGGCAAGCACCATGGTGAAAGTGAGGAGAGCCAGAACCTGGGTCTGGAAATCATCGGCACCATGCGGAACTACACGGACAAAATCTCCAAGGAACGTGGGCTGAACTACAGCCTCATCGCCACCCCTGCTGAGGGTCTGTCCGGCCGCTTTGTCCGGCTGGATAAGGAAAAGTTCGGCATCATCCCCGGCGTAACCGACCGGGACTACTACACCAACAGCTTCCATGTGCCGGTGTATTATCCCTGCACCGCCTTCCATAAGCTGAGTGTGGAGGCTCCCTATCATGCCCTGACCAACGGCGGCCACATCAGCTATGTGGAGATGGACGGCGATCCCCTGCAGAATCTGGACGCCTTTGAAAAGGTGGTTCGCTTCATGCATGATAAGGGCATTGGCTATGGCTCCATCAATCACCCGGTGGATCGGGACCCTGTGTGCGGCTACAACGGCATCATCGGCGATGAATGCCCCTGCTGCCACCGTACGGAAAACGGCCGCCCCTTCGAGCGGATCCGCCGCATCACCGGCTATCTGGTAGGTACCCTGGATCGGTTCAACAACGCCAAGCGTGCCGAGGAGCACGACCGGGTGAAGCACGGCGTCAGCGCTGAGGCGGAAAAGGCGGAAGAAGAAAAGGCATAATCCACTTAAAACATCTTGGAGGAAGAAAGTATGGACATTCGCATTGCAGGCACGGTGGATGATTCCATTGTGGATGGCCCCGGCTGCCGCTATACCATCTTCACCCAAGGCTGCCCCCACCACTGCCCCGGCTGCCATAATCCCCAGAGCCACGACTTTGCCGGGGGCAGGGTGGTGGATACGGATGTGATTTTGCAGCAGGTGTTCGCCAATCCCCTGCTCAGCGGCATTACCCTTTCCGGAGGGGATCCCCTGTGTCAGCCGGAACCCTGTCTGGTGCTGGCACAGGCTGCCCACAGCCGGGGGCTGAATGTGTGGTGCTACACCGGCTACACCCTGGAAAAGCTGCTGGCAGAGCATGATCCTGCCCGCATGGCGCTGCTGAAGAACATTGATGTGCTGGTGGACGGCCCCTTTGTGCTTGCCCAGAAGAGTCTGGAGCTGAAGTACTGCGGTTCCCGGAATCAGCGGCTCATCGACATGCAGAAGACCCTTGCGTCCGGAAACGTTGTCCTCTGGCAGGATGACCTGTCCTCCTGGGACGTGCTGTGACCTGCGCCCATCTTTTTAGCACAAAAAGATTGCATCATGGAAAAAGATGATGTATAATAACCGTATTCTCAGATTAATGGAGGAATGTTCCCATGAAGCATATTGCAACCATTCAGAATCCTTGCCTGAAGCAGTCCCTGGTACACGGCGGCTGCGGCGAGTGCCAGGCTTCCTGCCAGAGCGCCTGCAAGACCAGCTGCACCGTGGCAAACCAGTCCTGCGCCAATAAGGAAAACAATGCTGTTCTGGCTGGCCAGGAAGGCAAGCTGAACCGCTCCTTCGGCAAGTAAGTTTCATTGGCTGTCTATGAAAGGACGGACAGGTTAAGTCCGCCCTTTTTTATGGCGTCATTTCCCTTTTGCAAGCCCCGGGGAGCAAAGACTGCTTCCCCTGATACCACGAGGAGGATCCGACTTGATTCATACGTTCAAGGCTGTTGGGCAGCCCATGATGCTGGATGTAGGCAGCGGCGCTGTGCATGCGCTGGATGACATGGCTTACGATGTGCTGAACCTGTGGAACGATCATACACCGGAGGAGATTGTTTCTCAGCTGAAGGAAAAGTATGATGCAGCTGAGCTGCAGGAGGTCATTGAGGAGGTGCGTCAGCTGGAAGAGCTGGGCGCCCTGAACACGCCCGATGACTATGCAGATGTGAAGCTGAATGAGCCCGGCGTGGTCAAGGCCCTGTGCCTCCATGCCGCCCATGACTGCAACCTGCGCTGCAAGTACTGCTTTGCCGCCACCGGCGATTTCTGCATGGGTGAGCGGAAGCTGCTGCCCTACGAGGTGGGCAAGGCAGCCCTGGACTGGCTGGTGGAAAAGAGCGGCAAGCGGGAGCACCTGGAGGTGGACTTCTTCGGCGGCGAACCGCTGATGAATTTCCCCGTGGTGAAGCGGCTGGTGGAATACGGCCGCTCCATCGAAAAGGAAAAGCACAAGAAGTTCAAGTTCACCATCACCACCAACTGCGTGCTGATGAACGATGAAATCATGGATTTCCTGAACAAGGAAATGGGCAATGTGGTCATTTCCATTGATGGCCGGCCGGAAGTCCACGACCGGATGCGCCCCACCGTCAACGGCAAGGGCAGCTATCAGCTCATTGTGGAAAAGGCCAAGAAGTTTGCCGAAAAGCGGGGGGATAAGGAGTACTACGTCCGTGGTACCTTTACCGGCTACAACAAGGACTTCGGCAACGATGTGCTCTATCTGGCAGATGAAGGCTTCGAGCAGCTGTCCATTGAGCCTGTGGTAACCGATCCCAGCGTGGAGTATGCCCTGAAGGAAGAAGACCTGCCTGCCATTAAGGCAGAGTATGACCGGCTGGCACAGATTTATCTGGATCGGCGCGCCAACGGCAAGTGGTTCAACTTCTTCCACTTCATGATTGACCTGGCTGGCGGCCCCTGCCTGCGGAAGCGGCTGACTGGCTGCGGTGCCGGCAACGAGTATGTGGCCGTGACCCCGGACGGGGATATTTATCCCTGCCACCAGTTCGTAGGCCGGGAAGGTTACCGCATGGGCAGCGTGCTGGATGGTACCTTTGACCGGGATATTCAGAAGAAGTTTGCCAACAACCACGTGCTGCACAAGGAAAAGTGCCGGGACTGCTGGGCACGGTTCTTCTGCTCCGGCGGCTGTGCTGCCAACGCTCAGGCCTTCCACGGGGATATTTCCCAGCCCTATGACATGGAATGCCAGATGGAGCGGAAGCGTCTGGAATGCGCCATGGCCATCTACGCCAAGGAACATCCTGCGGAAATGGAATAAAAAGAAGGAGTCTGCTGTGAAGGCAGGCTCCTTTTTCATTGCAAGCAAAAAGGCCGGGACCATCCCGACCTTTTGAAAGAAGTTTACACCGCCACTTCGCCGTTCACATACACCCGGCGAACCCTTGCCTGAATATCCCGCAGCGGATTGCCCTCAAAGATGACCACATCCGCATCCTTGCCGGCTTCCAAGGAACCGACCCGGTCTGCAATGCCGGCGGCTTTGGCGGCGTTCAGGGTAATGGCACGCCAGGCGGATTCTTCCTTCATGCCCTCCTTCACGGCAAGACCGGCGCACAGGGGCAGGTAGTGGAGGGGAATCACCGGCGCATCGGTAATGATGCACACCTGCAAACCGGCAGCATCCAAAATGCCGGGGGTGGTGAAGGACTTGTTCTTCAATTCAAACTTGCTCTTGGAACCCAGACTGGGACCTACCAGCACCGGCTTCCCTGCCTTCAGCAGCTGGGGGACGATCAGCTCCCCATCCGTGCAGTGATCCAGGGTAATGTCCAAATCAAATTCCCTGGCAATGCGGATGGCAGTGATGATGTCATTGGCCTGATGAGCGTGAGCCTTCAGGGGAATCTGATGGCGCACCACCGGCAGCAGGGCTTCCAGCTTGGGATCATAGGGACGTTTCTTGGTGCTGTCCGTTTCTGCTTCGTCAATTTCTTCAGCATAGCGGAAGGCCTTCGTCAGGGTGGTGCGCAGCAAGGCAGCCACGCCCATGCGGGTTTGGGGCTCCTTGCCCTTTTGCCCATAGCAGCCCTTGGGGTTTTCGCCAAAGGCGATCTTCATGGCCACCGGGTCACGGAGCACCATTTCATCCACGCTTTCCCCCTTCAGCTTCAGGGCGCAGAAGGTGCCGCCGATTACATTGGCAGAGCCGGGGCCCGTCACTGCCGTGGTAATACCCCCGGCCAGAGCATTGCGAACGCCCTCATCCTGGGGATTAAAGCCATCCAGTCCCCGCATTTCAGGGGTCACGGGATCAATGGCTTCGTTCACGTCCGAGCCTTCCCAGCGGACGGATTCCCCGTCCAGACCCACGTGGCAGTGGGCTTCCACCAGACCGGGGGTCACCAGACAGCCGGTGGCATCCACCACTTCCGTACCTTCGGGCACAGACAGGTTCTGACCCACGGCCAGGATTTTGCCGCCGTCCATGAGCACTTCGCCGTTTTCAATATCCGGGAATGCAATGGGTTTGACCAAACCGCCTTTGATGAGAATCATGGAAATCAGCTCCTTTATGCCAGTGTGAACATCCCATCCATCTGGAAGTGAATGGTGGTTTCGTAGAACTTGCGGAGGGCATCGATCATGTAGGTAAGATCCCTTGCCCCTGCCGTTTCATAGGAAGAATGCATGGCCAACTGCGCCAGACCAATATCCACTGTGTTGATGGAAATGTGGGTGTTGGCAATGTTCCCCAACGTTGAGCCACCTGCCAGGTTGGACAGGTTGGAGAAGTGCTGCACCGGCACCTTGGCCTTTTCGCAGATGCAGGTAAACAACGCATCGGACACGGCATCGGTGGTATAGGCCTGATTGGCGTTGTGCTTGATGACCACGCCGCCGTTCATCCACGTCCGGTTATCTGCATCATACTTTTCAGGATGATTGGGATGCACCGCATGGGCGTTATCGGCGGAGACCATGAAGCTGCCGGCGATCATCTTCCGGGTGTCAGCATCGCCTGCACCCAAGGCGGCGCAAAGGCGGAAGAGCACATCTGTCAGGAAGCTGCTGTCCGCACCCTGCTTGGTGCGGCTGCCCACTTCCTCATTATCAAAGAGGGCATACACAGCGGTGTTGCCATGCTTCTCGGCATTGATGAAGGCTGTGAGGGAAGTAAAGGCGCACTCCAAATCGTCAATGCGGGGGCAGGAGATGAATTCCCCTTTGGCGCCCCACTGGGTGCCGGGCATCCGGTTGTACAGAAAAAGATCCGATGCAACCACGTCCTTCTTGTCTACGCCGCACATCTGGGCGATTTCTTCTTCCAGGCCGCCTTCGGAGGTTTCATCCCCGTACAGGGGCAGCAGATCCACCTGGGGATCAAACTTGAAGCCGTCGTTAATGTCCCGGTTAAAGTGGATGGGCATGTTGGGGATCATCACCGCATCCCGCGCCAGATCCACCATCATGGTCTGCACATGGCCGTCCATTTTCACCAGTGCTCTGCCCGCAATGGACAGGGGGCGATCCAGCCAGGTGGACATGATCATGCCGCCGTACTTTTCCACATTCAGCCGCACATAGTGATCCAGCTTGGCTTCCTCCGCCTTGGGCTTCAGCTTAAAAACAGGAGAGTCGCTGTGGGATGCCACGATCTGGAAGGGGGCGAGCCCTGTCTTGGGCACACGGAAGGCGATTACGGAAGACAAGTTCCGGGTCACATAATATTTTCCGCCGGGCTTTACCACCCAGGGTTCGTATTCGTTCAGGGGCACAAACCCCGCCCGGGCAAGCTGACAGCAGGCCTCCTTGCAGGCATGAAACGCACTGGGAGAGGCAGCCACAAAGTCAAAAAAAGATTGTACGTCCATGGGCAATATCCTCCTTATTCCCCTTGAGTATACCGCACAAAGGGGAGGGATGCAAGGAAGAATAACTTCGTGTGGTACGGCAAACGCATAAATGATGATCTACCATCAATTTTGTTATCAGCTATCCCTATTATTCCCATGATGCAGTGCTTGCAAACAAAAAAGGAAAGGTTGTTGCAGCTCAACCTAATGAGGAGACAACGTCCGAGCCTCTGGCCACAACAACCTCTTCTGTAGCTAGTGTACTGGCATCCATTGCAAAATACAATGAAAAAAATGATCAAAATGCGTTTTCGCTGAAAGAGTACACGGAGCACGAGCTGGAGAACCGGAAGGACAGCAAAAGCATTGAGGTGTACACCGGCAGGGTGCAGGGGATGAACTTCATCAACAAAGTCCTGACGGACAACAGCTTCAAGGGCAAGCTGTACTTCGGGAAGGTTGACGAGGTGCTGGCCGCTGCCATCGAGGAAGCAACGGGGCTGGATGTGGAGGATGACAATCTGACACTGCACGCAGATGAGGTGCGGAAGATTGCAGAATCCCACGGCAGCGAGGCAAGCGGGAACCTGAGGGGACAGTCGGCCATTACGGTGGAGGATCTGCTGGACATTCCTGAATTTGTGAAGAACGCAACGAGACTTAACGCCGAAGAATACGAGGGGCATGATGCCATCGTATTTGTACGGGAGCAGGGCAACAGAACAACGACCGTGACGTACATGATCCATAAAAAACACGACTTGCAGGTGCAGACCATGTACAAGAGCAACAAAAAGAGAGGCCTTGCCACGGCGTACTCTGTACAAGCCGAGTACTGTACGTCCGAAACCGATCCGGGGTACAGCCCCTCTGAGGTGAATGCAGCACAGAGGGATGGGGATGTCAAGGGTCATTTTTCGTTTGCTCCATTCAAAACAAGATCATGGTTCATGTTCTGGGAAAAAGCGTAACCGTTAGCCTGTTGTGTCGGACTGATATAATCCATCTGCGCTGCTCGCATCGCCCGATCATATGCTGCATTTACCGCCATGATCGCCGCCTCATCTTGAGCTGTTGCAATGTGGTAATCATCATCAGTCGTTGCCGTTACCTGCTGTTGCGTAACATTTTGCAGCTGCACAGTCATCTGCTGCGTCTGCGTTGCCGTTTGGAGCGGCGATACAGTGTTACTCGATGTATACGGGTTCAATCGGGATCGTGAACCTCGTCCTCCCATGCGCCTCACCTCCTGTCCAGGCATAATAAAAAGCGCATCCCCGTTTTCGGGTTGCGCTTTATCAGTACATCAAAACTTATTTCTTTTTTGCTGTGGTCTTCTTCACCGGGGTTCGAGTTCCGACTTTCACCGGAGGATAGGTCTTTCCCTTGTTCGCTTTTTCCTGCTCCTCCATAATCTTTTTCTGTTTCTTGTTGAAATCGTCCCAGAATCCTTTCGCCATAATGGTTTCCTCCTTACCAATTTGACATACCATAGGTTGCTTTCTTTGTCTTACTGGATACCGTTGTTGCGCTTCTGTTCAACACGGCAAGATATCCGGCATGGTGGGGAGCGTCAATAACGTTGTACCCGAGCATAGCCGCATACACTGACTTAACACCGTCCCAGCCGCCTCCATAACCGCTTGACATACGCGACAATACACGCGCCAGCGCGGGGTACTTCTTTGCGTCCTGCTGATACCGGGAATCAAGAGTGTGTTCATTGATCACCTTCGCATTCCCGTTTAGGAATCCTCTAAACTGACTTGTACCATAAGATGCGGAGTTACTTGCTGATCTTGCAAAATACGTCCCGTCACCATGAATACCACCGGAAAGGAAATGCCGGTACTGTTCACCGGAGAAATTGTACCCGTTCCCCATATACTGCGCTGCGAATTGTCGCGCACCTACGCCTCCATACGGGGCATCTGTATGGTATATCTGTGTCGGGTTTCCCGCTTGCTGGAGGGCTTGTTGATACTGTGTTTCGGTCAGCACTTCCGGGGTTTCAGCCGCCCAACCTATGTAGTTGAAAAAGCGCTGTGTATCCGTGTCCTGCTGTCTGTTGTCGGTATCCAACGGTTCGGCTCTCCACTGGGCCAGCATCGCATCAGCCGCTTTGTTATCGGCATTTTTGAAAAATTCCAACAAGTCCTGCGGGTCTGTAATCCGTTGTGTTCCATCAACGGGGCTTTGGGTAGTCTGTTGATCGTTGTCCGTGTCCTGCTGGGGCTGTACAGGCACGCCGCCTAACTGCACCTTCAAGGGCATGGTACCACGTGTTCGTGAATACCGGCTACCGCGTCCACCCATATGATTCACCTTCCTTCATCGGGTTTCCTTCTTTTGGCCTGTTATATTGTTTTAATCTATCCTGATAGGCGGCAATCTTCACCACATTTTCCGCCTTGAATTCATCAGGAATTGCGCCGTAAAAAATAACCGACTCCGGTTTCAAGCGATCCAACATCGCCGTATAACCGAGCCGGAATAATGCTTTTGCGCTTTCATCCATCTGGGTACCCACCGCCGAAACGGCCACCGTACCGCCAACGGGTTCCCCATCAAAACACCAGTTTAGGCTTTCCTCGTCTGACCAGCTTATCGTGGGAACGACAGTCAATCCATGCCATTGCCAATATGCACCGAGCCAGTGCTTTCGGTAATGGTTATAAATCTGGATCGCCTTTGGAAAGTCTGTGTACGTGCTGAAATCCGGGGTCATGATCGCCTCGAATCTTGACAGCATCCCAATATAGGCATCCGGTTGCGCCCATAACCGCGTAAACTGATAATCATCAACGAAAAAGTGTATCCCATGATCCTCTGGATCTGTACAGGTTTTCGCATAGTTGAAAGACAACCAGTTTTCCGTGTCGCAATAAACGGGCTGAAGCTGCGGTACATCATAAGCGCCCACACCGGGGAATATTACCTTGTTCAGGTTTTCATAGTTCCGATCCTGCCGGTACTGTGGCAAGGTGTTTCGCTCCTCCCGTATCAAAATATGGGCATAAATAAAACGCTCAAGCCGTCCTGCCCAAAACGGCTTAAGCGCTACAAAAAGGGTGAATACCCGTGCGCGGCAAGGAGGTGAAAGAATCCGCGCCCGCCATCTGGTATCCTATCCGATTTTCGCAAGTCTATCATAACTCTTCGTGGTTCCCTTTGTCGAGGGAACAATCGGGACAACTTTTTCTGTTTCACTGCTTCACCGACTTTCTGCGCCCCTGCACATCTGTTTCAGTGCTTTCGTATTTCAATCCACGCACCCCGTGGGGGGTGCGACGCTAACCGACAACCCGCCCCGGAGGTACGAGGGCAATTTCAATCCACGCACCCCGTGGGGGGTGCGACGATCCGTTCGCCAACTTCATAGATGGTGAGTCCAATTTCAATCCACGCACCCCGTGGGGGGTGCGACCGGTGCCAAGCTGGTGCCGGAAACCTTGAGCAATATTTCAATCCACGCACCCCGTGGGGGGGTGCGACAGGAGTGATTGACGTGTGGCCATTTGACCGCAAAAATTTCAATCCACGCACCCCGTGGGGGGTGCGACGAGAAAAAGCAGCCTACTATCTTATTCTAGCCGAGATTTCAATCCACGCACCCCGTGGGGGGTGCGACTAAAATGTTTGGGCTAAAAATCGCTGTCAAACTATTTCAATCCACGCACCCCGTGGGGGGTGCGACGTTGACATGTTGGGAATAAATTCATCTTCCACGATATTTCAATCCACGCACCCCGTGGGGGGTGCGACTACAGCGACCGGGTGGACGGGGTTTATTTGCGTGATTTCAATCCACGCACCCCGTGGGGGGTGCGAC
>CAVIWF010000035.1:0-27005 GCA_963646285.1 bacterium | reverse complement strand
CCTAGGTGGCGTTGGAGGGCTCGCAAGCCCTTCAACTCTAAATCGAAAATCGGCGACATGTGCGGCGATTTTCGTGCTTTTTCGCCAGAAAAAGCTTCATTACACGAACGAACGGCCGGGAGAACGGTGAAACCGTTCGACCAGTGAGTGAGTGCAAAACTCGACAAAGTGGCAAGGCCACTTTGTCGATGCCCTGACATCCCCAGCCGCAAATCATGCGGTTGGGGATGCTTTTTGGATTCACAGGAACTCGTTTTTCTTCACACCCACGCCTTGAACCAGTCCACCATTTCCTGATAGTACCGCTTCAGCAGCCGGGGATCCGAAGGCTGATCGTGAGATGTGTGGGGGAAGATCATCAGCTTGACCGGCAGGTCAGGATGGGTATCCTTCACGGCGATAAAGAGCTGATGGGCACCTTCCACCGGGCAGCGAAGGTCGTCCTCCCCGTGGAGGATCAGCAGGGGCGCATTCACCCGCTCGGCATAGGCCACCGGGGACTGCTCCAGCTCGTGCACCATAAACTCCTCAAAGGAGGTGTAATCCATGCTCTTCCCCTGCATGTCGGAAGAGGCGTAGTCGATCAGGTTGCTGCACACACTGCGCTGGGTAATGTAGGCCTTGAACCGGCTGCAATGGGTGGCCATGTAGTTGGTCATGTACCCGCCATAGCTGCCGCCGGTAACTCCCATGCGGCTGCCGTCAATCCAGTCAAAGCGGCGCACCGCCTCCTCCACAAACTGGAGACAGTCCGTGTAGGCAGAGCCGTCAAAAGCACGGCGCATGTTCAGGTGCTCCACCCCGTAGCTGCTGGAACCCCGGGGATTGCAGCAGATGACCCCAAAGCCTGCCGCCGCAAAGCACTGGAATTCCATGGTCAGCCCATAGGTATAGAAGGGATGGGGTCCGCCGTGAACATAGAGGATGGTGGGGTACTTCTTTCCTTCCTCCCGTTCCTGAGGGGGCATGACAAAGCCGTGAACCCGGCCTTCCCCGTCCAGAGTGTCAAAGAAGAAATCCTCCACAGGGGAAAGTGCCACTTCTTCCATCAGGGTCTGATTGCTCTGCACAGCCTTGAGCAGCTTTTCCCCGGTGTGGATGTCTATGAGCCAGTAGGCTTCCGCTGTGGTGGGGGTTACATCTGCCACCAGCATTTTGCCCTCATGAATGGGAGAAAGGCCGTGGCAGCAGTGCTTGCCGGTAAGCACCGGCTCAGCATGTTGGCTTCCGGCAGGCAGCCGGTACAGGTTGCCCTGACCCATCCAGCCGGAAACAAAGTACACATCTCCCGTGTCCCTGTCCAGCTGCACCTTGTCCATGCCTGTGCCTGCAAAGGCGTTGTAGGGGAACTGAACGCACTGGAAGCAGCCTGCATCCTGCTGGAAAATCTGCTCCTGCTCCGTGCCGTCGGCGGCAAAGCGGAACAGATAGGCTTCCGGGTAGCCCTTGTTCACGTCGGCATCCGGGTTCAGTGCTCCCATGATAAGACTTTTGCCATCGGCGGTGAATACCGGGCGGATGGGGTTGGGATAGGACACGATGACCAGGTCATGGGAGACCTGCACCGCCTGCTCCACGCTTTCTGCCTGCAGATCCATCACATACAGGTCGAAGCCGATGCTTTCCTCTGCCCCCCGGTGCTGATTGCCGCAGAAGGCAATGTGCCGGCTGTCCGGTGCCCAGCAGTGGTGCATGTAGTTGTACGCACCCTGGGTCACCTGGCGGGTTTCGCCGCTGGCAAGGTCGCAGACGAAGAGCTGCACGTGACCATCCGGGGTGATGTAGCCTGCACCGTCAAACTTGTAGTTGAAGTTTTCAATCACAATGGCTTCATCCGCCCGGCCTGCTGCTTCCTTGCCGGCAGAACCCTGGGAGGATGCAAAGAGGATCTTCGTGCCGTCCGGGCTCCACATAGGCTCCATGGCAGCACCATGGATGGCGGAAACTTGCTTGACCTCGCCGGTGGCAAGCTCCGCTACGCAGACCTGCCGTCCCTTGTCCGGCAGAGAGGAGCAGAACAGCACCTTGCTGCCGTCCGGGGAAAAGCGGGCATAGCCTTCGCCGCCGCCCCCGGCGGTGTATGTTTTCTCCGTGCCGTCCTGCAGGCTGCGGACGATGATGCCCTGAGTCTTGTTGGAGGCATAGCACACCAGCTGCTTTTCGGCGCACCAGTCGCCGCCGTTTAGGCGCTCCATGTTCCATGTGTCAGAAAACTGGGGAAGACGCTTAGGCATGGTCTGCTTCCTCCTTCTTCAGGTACTTGACGAACCAGTCCACCATTTCCTGCAGGTGGCGTACCTGATGATGCATTTTGCCTGTGCGGGTCAGGCCGTGGTTTTCCCCGGGGAAGCGCACCAGGCGGACAGGCACCTCCGGCCGTCTTTCCTTCATGGCGATGAACAGCTGCTCCGCCTGCTCAAAGGTGCAGCGATAGTCGTTGCTGGCATGGAGGATCAGGGTAGGCACCTTGATGTTGTCCACCCGGCGGATGTTGCTGTTCCGTGCCCGGTCGCACAGGTACTTCAGCATGGTGAAATCCTTGGGCACGGTGCCCTCTTCGGATACAAAGCCCATGTCCCCTGTGCCGTAGGAGGTGGCCAGGTTAATCAGAGCCCTTTGCGCCACGGCGCAGGCAAAGTAATCATTGCTGCCGATCATCTTCACCACCATGTAGCCCCCGTAGCTGCCCCCCGTGATGCCGATGCGCCTGCTGTCCACCAGGCCGGAGGCTGCCGCATCGTCACACATGGCCATCAGGTCATCCATGGCTTCCTGCTTCCAGCAAAGCCCCCCTTTCAGGAAGTCTCTGCCGTAGCCCGCACTGCCCCGGGGATCCCCGTAAATCACCGCAAAGCCGGCGGCGGACAGGGCGTGGAACTCATGCCACCAGGTCGTGCCATAGGTAACGGTGGGGCCGCCGTGTACGTCCAGCACGGCAGGGTACCGCTTTCCCGGCACTTCCTCCACTGGGTGCAGGAGCCAGTAGTGAAGCATGGCCTTGCCGTCACGGCTGGGGATCCACTTTTCCTCCAGCCTGCCCTGGGCATAGGCGTTCAGCCAGGCATTTTCCTGGGTGAGGGGCTTGTCATCTGCATACAATTCGGCAATCTGGCAGGCAGTGCCCTGCATCATTGCCAGATCCCCGTTGGCGTTCATGCCGAAGGACTGTATGTCCGTCTGCCCCGCCTTTTCCAGGCGAATATCTGCCGGGTCTGTCAGGCTGACGCTGTACAGGTTGCTGCGGCCTTTGTAGCTGCCCTGAAACCACAACCGCTGACCCACCACGAACATCGTGTTGTCGTTCTCCCCGTTTTCCGCCCGGCCAACCACCATTTCCCCTGCCCCTTCGCAAAGGGATTCATCCCCGGTGTCCAGCATGGGGATGGCCTCGGTGCCGTCCAGCGGAACCCGGTAGGGCATGGGGGTAAAGCCACCCCCCTCGTTCATGTGATAGGCAAGGGCAAGAGCGGCGGTACCATCCGGGGTGAACAGGGGGGTGCCGCTGCCAAAGAGCATCACGTTCTGGGTCAGCTGCTGCACATCACTGCCATCTGCCTTGCAGGTGAACAGCTCCTTGTTGTAGCCCCTGGCGCCATGGTAGGGCATGCCGTAGAAGCACAGCCGCTGTCCGTCCGGGCTAATGGCAGGATAGAGGCACTCCATGCCCTTCAGGGGCAGGATGCAGGCGTCCCCGCCCTCCAGGTCGCATACGCCGATGCGGCTGATTTCCCCCTTCCGCATGCCGTACCACTCGTCCATTTTGTCAATCAGGTCGGTGGCCACGTAAGGGGTATAGTCCATTTCTTCCAGCCAGTCGGCCTTCTCCTGAGGGGTCATCTCCTGCAAAATGCTGCCGCTTTCTGCTTCCCCCGGGTACACGGTGGCTTCAAAGACGACCTTCCCGGCGGCAGTGCGGTAGCGCAGGATGCCGTGGCGCAGGTGGGTCACCTGCCTGCCTTCCCCCGTGGGGAGATGCCGTGTCCACAGCTGGTATTCGCCGCTGACGTTGCACAGCAGGGTCAGGGTGTCATTGGTCAAAAACAGGGGCTGCTGCTCCTGCATGAGGGCAGGGGTCTGGTAGACCTGCTTCCCGGTTGTCCTTTCCACCACCCGCACCATGGGAGGAAAGGTGCCGTCCTCCTCCCTGCCCAGCTTTTCCACAAAGGCGATCAGCTTTCCATCAGGGGACAGGGCAGGCCAGGAAAGGTAGCGAATCTGCTTCAAATCATCTGGCGTGAAACACTGCTTCATGCACTCACCTCAATGTCCATTCATAGGATGTGACCGGTACCCCCGTATCTGCTTCGGGGATGGTGACTTCCTTCAGGCGGAACTGCTTGTCAAAGGCATCCTCCAGGGGCACAATGTGACCGCCGGTGCACATGGTTTCCCAGTCATCCCCCACGTCAATGCCCCCAAGCTCCTGCACCGTTTGCAGGAAAACTTCATTGCCCAGGGTGATTCCTGCCCGATCCTTTTCCTGAATGGCCAGCACCACATCATCCAGGCACACACGGTTTTCTGTGGCCTGCCGCAGCTTTACATCCGTATTGGCCAGGAAGAAAATGCCCCGGCCGTAGGGCAGCCGCTGAGCCCGGCGATCCTGCCAGCAGATTTTCGCCGCCGCCAGGTTTTCCAGGTGACGGGTGGGGTTGGTGTAGTAGGCGGTTGTCCGCTTCTGCACCTCCTGGAGCAGGGTTTCCCGGCTGGTAAGCCCGGCACGGAAGGGCAGCAGGCAGCTGTAGTATTCAGCCGTGCCCTCGGAATACCAGGAGGAGGTGCCGTAAGGGTTGTCATTCAGGTGGGGCCAGTTGTGTACCATTTCATGGGCGAGGATGTTCTGCTTCTCCTGCACCGATACAGGCTCGGCATCGTTCCAGCCAAACATGTAGCTGCGCATCAGGGCGGTGCCGCCGCTGTGGGGGAAGGGATCCTTCCGCATGAAGATGCGATAGGCGTGCTGGTCGTCATGGAAGAAGACCTGCATCCTGCCGAAGAGCTTCCTGGTGTAGTCCGCCAGTTCCGCCACGTCGAAGGTGGGGGCGGACAGCCAGTAGTAGCCGAAGTCCCCTTCGGTGATTTTCTTCACATCCCCAAAGGCAAAGTAGCATTCCCGCAGCTTTTCCAGAGGGCCTTCAAAGGCAAGGTCGCCTTCTCCCCAGGTGCACACCCCCAGGCTGCCTTCCGGCATGGCGGTCATGTCCCAGTGGAGGGCAATGGTGCCGGTGAAATCTTTTACCTCTGCCAGAAAGTGTATACCGGCGCCGTTGGCACCCCCGTCCTCACTGCGCAGGTCAAAGTAGGGGCCGCAGGTCGTTTTTTCATCTGCATATCGGGGGCGAACGGTGTAGCGGAGGGTCAGGGTGCCTGCCGTTGCCCGCCCTGCCTGCAAGTGGAGCCAGCGATAGGGGTAGGGGGTGCTTTCCACCTCCGTGTAGGGCACATCCCCCTTTGCATCCTGAATGGCAATCTCCTCCGGGGCACAGCCGGGGATGGAGACGGTCTCCAGCTGATAGCCGCAAAGAGCTTCTCCTGCTGCTGTCTGCCAGCCTTCCACAACATAGCAGACGTCCATCTTTTCCACCCCACGCCCGGCAGGATAGGGTTTCAGGGTGATGGTGCACTTGCTCATGCTTCTGCTGCCTCCTTGTACACCATGACGGCGGCGGCAATGTCCTCCACAGCCAGCCCCAGAGCGTCGAACATGGTGATGTCCTCATCCTTTTCCCGACCCTTGCACTTGCCCAGCAGCAACTCGCCCACCGAGCCGATGATGTGGTCTTCGCCGATCAGCCCTTCCTGCAGGGGAATCAGGTACTCGCCGCTTTCCTTCACGGTGGAGGGGGTGTAGTCGCTGTACAGCCGGGCGGCGGCTACCAGGTCGGAGGCCACTTCCCGGGTGGTGGGGGAGAAGGTGCCCACGGCGTTCATGTGCACGCCGGGCTTTACCATGTCCCGGGTCAGGTAGGGCTCCTTGGCAGGGCACACGGTGCAGATGATGTCCGCATCCTTTACCGCCTGGGCGGCACTTTCGCAGACCGTGACCGGCAGGTGATACAATTCGTTCATGTCCCTGGCATACTTCCGGGCAGCTTCCGGGTTCCGGTCATACACGGTGACGGACGTAATGTCCCGCACCAGGCGAATGGCTGCCAAATGGCTGCGAGCCTGAGCACCTGCGCCAATGACCGCCATGGTGTGGGCATCCTTCCGGGCCAGGAAATCCGTTGCCACAGCAGAGGCGCAGCCGGTGCGAATCTCCGTAATGCTGCCTGCTTCAATCAGCCCTGCCGTGGTGCAGTGGGCACTTTCAAACAGGATCACATACCCGATGTGGGAGGGATACGCCGTGCCCATGTTGGGGGCAAAGGCGTTGATCACCTTGGCACCGAAATAATCACCTACATAGGCAGGCATAAAGCCGAAGGCTGCCGTGTTGGGCATGTGGGTAATCAGCCGAGGGGGCATGGCACACTTGCCCTGCTCCAGATCCATAAAGGCCTGACGCATGGCAACGGTGCATTTTTCAGGGGTCAACAGCTTCCGTACCTGATTTTCTTCAATCACGATCATCCCGGTTTCCTCCTTCATGGTTAAGCATGTCCCGGGCAGCTGCCTTCAGCTGCGCCATGGTATCCTGTATTTCTCCATAGGGCAGGGCAAGGGAGTAGCGCATGGCAAGGGGATTGCCATAGTACTCCTCCCCCCAGTCCCCCAGGAAGCAGGCCTTTTCCAGCAGCTTTTCCAGCGCCTCTCTTGAAAGACCTGCCGACGTATAATCGACCCAAAGGACAAAGGTGCCCTCCGGGATGTCCATCTTCATCTCCGGCCAGATGCTGTTCAGGGTGCTGCACACGATTTCGGCATTCCGGCGGATGTAGGCGTTCAGTTCCCTGACCCAGGCCGCACCTTCCTCCGTAAAGGCAGAAAGAAGCCCTGCGTGCACCATGGGATCCAGACTGCCGTAATGATCCGCATTCCGCTGGGCAATGAACCGCTCCCGGAACCCTTCGTCCGGGATGAGCACATTGGCGTGGTTCACCCCTGTCAGGCTGAACACCTTGCCCATGCCGGTAGCCACCACCACGTGCCTGCTTTGGGATACTTCACACAGGGAAGGCACCCGAACCCCTTGCAGGGTTATCTCGGCAAAGATTTCATCGCAGAACACGGTCACGTCGTACCGCTCTGCCAAATCCATGACGGCCTTCAGGGCCTCCGCAGAAAAGATGGTGCCGGTGGGGTTGTTGGGGTTGGTCACCACCAGAATCCGGTTTTTCCCCGAGGCCATGGCCTTTTCCAAACCGGGCAGATCCATCTGATACCTGCCATTTTGCTTGAGCAGGGGCACGGCGGTGGTGGGTCTGCCCAGCCGGGTGGCTGCCTGCTCATACCGATTGTAGCAGGGGGGCATGATGATGATGCCTTCCTCCTGCCCGGTCAGCATACGGATCAGGGTGGCCAGGGTGAAAATGGTGCCGTGGGTGGTTACGATCCACGACGGATCGATGGAAAAGCCCCGTACCTGCTGCATCCACCAGCACACCCGCCGGCGATAGGCATCCCCCGGCAGGGTAAAGCCGAAGAGCCCGTTCCGGGCAGCTTCCGCCACCCCCCTTGAAAAGGCAGGGCAGGTGGGAAACTCAAACTCCGCCCCGGAAAAGCCCCGCTTCCCTGCATCCAGAATGCTTTGAGGGGTCAGGACGGTTTTCAGCCAGAACACGCCCCCCTCCCGGCTGGCATAGGTGTCAAAAAGTTCGTTCATGCTTAGGCCTCGTTTCGTTAGGGATGGAAGCAGGCGCACTGATGCCCGGGAGCAACCTCGCTCAGGGGCGGAGTTTCCCGGCGGCACTGTTCCGTGGCTCTGGGGCACCTGTCTGCAAAGCGGCAGCCGGGCTTGGGGTTCACCGGGGTCTTGATTTCCCCGGTCATTACCTGATAGGTTTTCCCCTTTTCAAAGTCCGGGTCAGCCTCCGGCACGGCCTGCATAAGCCCGATGGTATAGGGATTCACGGGATGCTCAAACAGCTCCCGGGTTTCGGCAATCTCCACAATTTTGCCCATGTACATCACGGCCACCCGGTCGGAAATGCAGCGCACCACGCTCAGGTCATGGGCGATGAACAGGTAGGTCAGCCCCATGGACTCCTGCAGGTCCATCAGCAGGTTGATAATCTGCGCCTGCACGGATACGTCCAGGGCGGATACCGCTTCATCACAGACCACAAACTCCGGGTTCACCGCCAGGGCACGGGCAATGCCTGCACGCTGCCGCTGTCCGCCGGAAAACTCGTGGGGAAAGCGGTTGGCATGCTCCCGGTTCAGCCCCACCCTTTCCAGCATGGCGTAAACCACCTCGTCCCGCTCCTTCCGGGTGGGGGCGGTATGCTTCTGAATGGTCAGCCCTTCGGATACGATTTCCCCAATGGTCATAAAGGGATTCAGGGAGGCGTAGGGATCCTGATAGATCATCTGCATCCGGCTGTACATTTTCCGCTGTTCCCGGGAGGACAGGCGGGTAATGTCCTGCCCCTGATAGAGGATCTTGCCCCCGTCCGGCTTGTACAGCTTCAGCAGGGTTCTGCCCAGGGTGGTCTTGCCGCAGCCGGATTCGCCTACCAGCCCCAGGGTTTCCCCTTTTTCCATGGTGAAGGATACATCATCCACCGCATGGAGCACGGCCTTTCTGCCTACGGTAAAGTACTTTTGCAGATGCTCCACCTGCAAAATCGGCTGGTCAGCCATGGATCATTCACCTTCCTTTCCTGCTGCCTGTTTGGGGCAGCGAGGATCGTACAGCCAGCACCGCACCTGATGGCCTTCCACTTCCCTTTCCGGGGGCATATGGTCGAGGCATACATGCATGCAGTGCTTGCACCGGGCAGCAAAGCCGCAGCCCTTGGGGGGCGCAAACAGGTCCGGGGGTGTGCCGGGGATGCTGATGAGCCGGTTGGGAATTTCCTCGTGCATCTTGGGCACGGAGCCAATGAGCCCCCAGGTGTAGGGGTGCTTGGGGTGATAGAAAATATCCTTGGCGGTGCCGCTTTCCACGATTTGCCCGGCGTACATCACGGCGATTCGATCCGCCATGCGCGCCACCACCCCCATGTTGTGGGTGATGAAGATAATGCCCATGTTCATCTCCCGCTGGGTGGAGCGCATGACTTCCAGAATCTGCGCCTGAATGGTCACGTCCAGGGCGGTGGTAGGCTCGTCGGCAAACAGCAGGGCAGGCTTGCAGGCCAGTGCCATGGCAATCATCACCCGCTGCCGCTGTCCGCCGCTGAGGGTGTGGGGGAAGCGGTTGTACAGACTTTCCGGGCTGGGCAGTCCCACCAGGCGGAACATGTCAGCGATCCGCTTCTGTGCCTCCTCCTGAGAGATGCTTTCGTGGGCACGGAGCATTTCCCGCATTTGCTTGCCGATCTTGGTGGTAGGGTTCAGGGAGGTCATGGCGTCCTGAAAGATCATGGAAAACTCCTTGCCCCGGTAGGCACGCATTTCCTTGTCGGTTTTGTTTACCAGCTCTTCCCCGTTGTAGCGGATGCTGCCCCCGGCGATTCTGGCAGGGGGTTCGTCGTTCAGGCGCATAATGGTTTGAATGGTAACGGACTTGCCGCAGCCGGATTCCCCCACAATGCCCAGGGTTTCCCCTCGATCCAGGGAAAAGTCCACGCCCCGCACGGCCTTGACTTCCCCGGCAGCAGTATCAAAGGATACATGGAGATCCTTTACCTCCAGCAGGTGACTCATGCCTGTGCCCTCCTTTCTGCCCGGTGGCGGCGCTTTTCCCGGCGGAAGCGGCGGATGATAAAGTCCTCATTCCTCAGCCGGGGATCCAGCGCATCCCGAAGGGCGTTGCCGAACATGTACAGGGCAAAGATGATCAGGAAAATGACCAGGGAAGGGAAAATGAACACATGGAACTGGGTCATGAAATACTTCATGCCGTCGGTAGCCAGCTGCCCCAGAGAGGTGGCAGGGGGATTGATACCCAAACCGATGTAGCTCATGCCTGCCTCTGCAAAGATGGCACCGGGAATGGCGGAGCACAGCCCTACCGCCATGTTGCCCAGAATGTTGGGCAGGATGTAGTGGAAGATGATCCTTACCGGGGTAGCACCCAGGGTGCGGGCAGCCAGCACGAATTCCCGGTTCTTAAATTGGAGGATGCGCCCACGAAACGCCCGGGCAGAGCCCATCCACCCGGAAATGGCCAGTGCCACAATCAGGGAGAAGGCACTGCCCCCCATGACGATCAGGATCAGGATCATGTAAATCATGGAAGGGATGCACAGCATAATATCCACAATGCGCATGATCACCATGTCCACTCGCCCGCCGACCCAGCCGGAAATGGCACCGATAATCATGCCCAGCATGTAGGGCAGCAGTGCCCCCACAAAGCCGATGACCAGAGAGGTTCGGGTACCCATCCACACCCGGGTGAAGATGTCCCGGCCGGCATTATCCGTGCCGAACCAGTGGGCGGCGGAAGGCCCCTGCTTCTTTTCCATCAGGGAGGTTGCGTCAAACTCGTAGGGGGAGAAAATGGGCACGAAGATGGCCAGCAGGATGATGATCAGCATCAGCACCATGCAGAACACCGCCATGGGATTGTGCCGCAGCCGGTTCCACACCTCCGGCCAGTACCGGGTGGAGGGCCGCTGGGGCTGCTGAATTTTGCTTTTCTCCGCCTCCGTCAGGGGGGTGAAGTCCAGTGCTTCTTCCCCCATGGGGGAGGCAGCTTTTGTGGTTTCCGTTGTGGTTTTCATCTGCTTCCCTCCTTACTGAATGCGGACCCGGGGATCCACCACGCCATAGAGCAGATCCACCAGAAAATTGGCAAACACCACCAGCACCGACTGAAACACCACCAGACCCAGGGTCATGGTATAGTCAAGGCCGGTAATGGAGGTGACGAAGTAGCTGCCAAGCCCGGGGATGGAGAAGGCCTTTTCAATGATGTAGGAACCCATCAGCGCCCCGGCAATTTCCATGCCCAGGTTGGTAATCATGGGGAGGATGGCATTGCGGATCTGATGGAAGAACACAATGCGGAAGCGGCTGATGCCCTTGGCCTTGGCGGTTTTCAGGTAATCCTGCTTGCCTACCTCCAGCATCAGGGTGCGCATGGAGCGGCAGTGGCTGGCAATAATGCCGATGGACAGGATGAAGGTGGGCAGAATGGTGTGCTTAAAGGACAGCCACTGACTGGCAGGGAACCATTTCAGCTTTACGCAGAACAGCAGCTGCAGCAGTGCTGCCAAAACAAAGGAAGGCAGTGCCGTCAGCAGGATGGTGGCTACCTGGCAGGTGTAGTCCAGCTTGCCCCCACGGAACACGGCGGACAGGATGCCCAGCAGCATGCCCAGAGGAATGCCCAGCAGCAGGGCCTGGATGCCCAGCTGTGCGGTAATGGGGAAGTAGGTGGCAATCACGTCGTTCACGCTTCGGCCGATATAGGTCAGGGAATAGCCGAAGTCCAGATGGAGCAGATTCCACATGTAAGAGGCATACTGTTCAAGCAGCGGCCGATCCAGGCCATAATAGGCCATCATCCGCTCTGCATTCTTCATGTGCAGGGGATCCTTCAGGATGAAGGGATTGCCGGGCAAAAGCCGCAGCAAAAAGAAGCACACGGTGGCAATGGCCCAAATCGTCAGCACCGAAATCAGCAGTCGCTTGGCAATATACTTAACCATTGGCTTGTCTCCTTCAGAAAATAAACATACGGGAGCAGGAATGCATCCCGCTCCCGCAGACTATCAACAAAACCCAGGTGGCGCCCACGGGCTTGCAAGCCCTCCAACTCTAAATCGAAAACCGGCGAGCTCCTTCGGAGCGTTAAACGGGGCGAAACCCTTCGACCAGTGAGCGAGTGCGAAACTCGCCAAAGTGGCAAGGCCACTTTGGCGATCAGACCATCAACAAACCCTGGGTGGCGTTGGAGGGCTCGCAAGCCCTTCAACTCTAAATCGAAAATCGGCGAGCCCCTTCGGGGCGTTAAACGGGACGAAGCCCCTGTGCGGCGATTTTCGTACTTTTTCGCCAGAAAAAGCTTCATTACACGAACGAACGGCCGGGAGAGGGGTGAAACCCTTCGACCAGTGAGTGAGTGCAAAACTCGACAAAGCGGCAAAGCCGCTTTGTCGATGACGTTAGTCCACGGCTGCGTAGTTGATCATCAAACCGTCCTGATCATCAATCTGCACATAGCCATGAACACGGTCGTTGACGATGTAGTAGCTGCCGTTGAACTGAATGGGCAGGATCACCGCATCATCAATGATCAGCTGCTCTGCCTGGGACAGCAGGGACAGGCGGGTGGCACGGTCAGGCTCAATGCTGGCCTTGGCCATCAGCTCGTCAAACTGGCTGTTGCTGTAGATGGAGGAGAAGGGAGCGCCTGCGCCCATCACGTCGGACACGGAGCCGCCCGTCACCCAGTAATTCAGGCTGGTCACCATGGCGGAGGGAGTAACGTTCAGGGACTGATAGTAGATGTCATAGTCCATGTACACCATGCTCATGATGGCGCTCTGCACAGGCTGAAGCTCGATCTCGATATTGTTGATGCCCAGCACACGCTTCCACTCGGACTGAATGGTTTCGGCCATCAGGCGGTACATTTCGGAGTCGAAGGTCAGGTACTTTACCGTGGGCAGCTCATCTACGCTGCTGTAGCCCAGCTCTTCCAGGGCGGCAGCCAGGTAGGCCTGAGCCTTGGCTTCATCCCCGGTGAGGGACACGGTTTCCACAGGATATTCGTCAATGTAAGCCGTGTCATCGGTGGTGCCTGCGCAGGTGGAGCCGTAGTACCGGGCGGTGGGGGTGCCGGACTCGTTCACAGCGCCTACGATGGCTTCCCGGTTCAGTGCCCAGGACAGGGCAAGACGGAAGTTCTTGTTGGCCAGCAGGGCGGTTACAGCCTCGTCACGGGTCTGGAAGCTGCCGTCTGCAAAGTAGTAGCCGGTGGTGTTGAACTCCAGCATCTGCATGGCGGAGGAATCATAGTGGTGGGCATACTGCTCACCAACCAGCTCCACCAATTCGGCCTTGCCGGATACGATCACGTCCACCTCGCCGGTTTCAAACATGGAGTAGGAAGTGGAAACGGAAGAATCGGTGGAGGAAAGGAGCTTCACGCTGCTGATCTGGAAGCTGTCATCCGCATAAATATAGGAAGGATTCTTCTCGAAGGACAGGTAGGAACCATACACCCACTCGGTGAGGATGTAGGGACCGGAATACATCAGGTTCTCAGGAGTTCCGCCCAGAGCGCTGCCCTGTGCCTCGGCAAAGGCACGGTTCAGGGGGCAGGCATTCAGCTCGGGATCAAAGTCTGCATTGTAGCCTGCCAGGGTGACCTCCAGGGTCTTGTCATCCAGTGCCTTAATGCCCACCTGGCTTTCGTCCACTTCGCCGTTGACATAGGCTTCGCCGTTCAGGTAGTAGCCGGCGGTGGAGTCCAGACCGATCTTGGTCAGCAGACCGTAAGCAAAGTCATCGGCGGTCACAGGGGTGCCGTCGCTGTATACAAGGCCGTCCTTCAGGGTGTAGGTGTAGGTCAGCCCGTCGTCGGATACGGTGTAGCCTTCTGCCGCTTCAGCATAGGCGGATCCATTATAAGGCCGGTACAGGTAGCAGTTGATCAGATAAAACACATCGGCATCCAGATTGGACTGGGACTGGGTCCAGTTCAGGGTGTTGGGCTCGGTAGACCTAATGGTCAGGGAGCCGTCTGCCAGGGCAGCAGCCGAGGTCAAAAGCATGGCCAACGCCAGCAAGAGGGAGATAAGTTTCTTCATATGTTGCGCACCTCCGTGATGATCAACGGCGCCTGTGTGAGGATTGCGCACAGAGCATTCCTACTCAGCCGTTACCTATGATAAGATAACCTTAATGAAAAAGTATGTCAATGGCCTGCATGTTCTTGCAGACCGAAAAAACAGAGAAAGAACACATCTTCCGCCCTGCCTGTACCCGGAAACCCGATTGACACCTTTCCAAGGCTTTGCTAAGATAAGCTGGTGATCAAGTGCTGAAAGCGTTGCTTTTTTTGAAATGCTTTGCTTTTGATGAAGGAGGACGGTTATGGCTGAGCTGCTGCTTAAGGGACGGATGATCGACGTAAAGACCGGCCGTGTGGTGGAGGACGCTGCCGTGCTGGTGCAGGAAAATAAGATTATTTATGCAGGGGAAGCATCCCACTGCCCGGAACATCACGGGCAGGTGGTGGATGCAGGCAACGGCACCCTGCTCCCCGGCTTTATGGATGTGCATGCCCACCTGGTGGGCACAGAGGATGCAGGTTCCTTTGCGGACGGGGCACTGCTGGGGGATCAGGTAGTGGGTGCCGTGTATCAGGCAGGGCTGTTGCTGGATGCAGGCTTTACCGGCCTGCGGGACATGAGCGAAGCCGGGCTGTACGTAGGCCGGGGCATTGACCGGGGCGTTATTCGGGGACCTCGCATTGTGCCCGGCGGCAAGGTACTGGGCATTACCTCCGGCCATGTGGATCTTCGCCCGGATCAGACCATTGCCTACTACAATGCCCACGATCATCTGTCCATGTGCTGCGACGGGGTGGATGGCTGCGTGCAGGCAGTGCGGGAACAGTTCCGTTCCGGGGCGAAGTTCATCAAGATCTGCGCCACCGGCGGCGTTTCCTCTCCTACGGATCGGATTGATGATGTGCAGTTCTCCCCGGAGGAGCTGCGTGCCATGGTGAATGAGGCCAGGCGGCACCATTCCTATGTAACCGCCCACTGCACCGGCTATGAGGGCGCCTATCAGGCCCTGTTGGCAGGGGTGGAGTGCATTGAGCACGGCGTGTTCCTGACCCAGCGGGAAATTGACCTGATGGCAGAGAAGCAGGTGCCCCTTGTGACCACCCTGGCGGTGTCTCTCGGGGTGGCCAACATTCCCGGCCTGCCGGACTGGATGCATGAAAAGGCCGTGGCCTGTGCGGAGGCCAGCATCAAGACCATTGCCATGGCACGGAAGGCAGGCATCTGCATCGCCCTGGGCACAGACTTCTCCAATTCAAAGAATTCCCCTTACCTGGCCAACGGCAGCGAATTCCGTGCTATGGTAAAGGCGGGCATGACCAACCTGGAATCCCTCCAGGCCGGCACCATCAATGCCGCCAAGGTGATGCGGATGGAAGATCAGGTAGGCTCGCTGGAGGCAGGCAAGCTGGCAGACATTGTGCTGGTGGACGGCAATCCTCTGGAGGATATCGAGTGCCTGACCCATGCAGATCATGTGAAGCTGGTGGTCAAAAACGGCAAGATCGAAAAGCAGACCCTGTAATCAAGGGCATGAAAAAAAGAACCCGTCTTCGGACGAGTTCTTTTTTTGATTGTTCGGTTTACTTGGCGTACTCGGTGCTCCGGGTTTCCCGAATCACGTTGACCCGAATCTGACCCGGGTACTCCATTTCCTTTTCGATGCGCTTGGCGATTTCCTTGGCCAGGATCTTGGTGCCCTCATCGGTCACGTCATCCGGCTTCACCATAATGCGCACTTCACGGCCGGACTGGATGGCGTAGCACTTCTCCACACCGTCGAAGCTGTTGGCGATTTCCTCCAGCTTCTCCAGCCGCTTGATGTAGTTCTCCAGGCTTTCACGGCGGGCACCGGGACGAGCGGCGGAAATCGCATCCGCAGCCTGCACCAGCACAGCTTCCACGGTCTGGGGTTCCACATCGTTGTGGTGGGCCAGAATGGCGTGCACCACATCCGGGCTTTCATGGTACTTCCGTGCCAGCTCGGCGCCCAGGGTAACGTGGGTGCCTTCTGCCTCATGGTCAACGGCCTTGCCAATGTCATGGAGCAGACCGGCCCGCTTGGCCAGCTGCACGTCTGCGCCCAGTTCTGCGGCCATCATGCCAGCCAGGTGGCTGACCTCGATGGAGTGCTTCAGCACGTTCTGGCCGTAGCTGGTGCGGTACTTCAGGCGACCCAGCAGCTTCACCAGCTCGTGGTGGATGCCGTGCTGATTGGTTTCAAACACAGCGTTCTCGCCGGCTTCACGGATCTGGTTTTCCACTTCCTTGCGAGCCTTTTCCACCGTTTCCTCAATGCGGGCAGGGTGGATGCGGCCGTCCATGATCAGCTTCTCCACAGCAATGCGGGCGATTTCACGGCGCACAGGGTCGAAGGCGGATACGATGACGGCTTCGGGGGTATCGTCGATGATCAGATCCACACCGGTGGCCGTTTCCAGGGCACGGATGTTGCGGCCTTCACGGCCGATGATGCGACCCTTCATGTCGTCATTGGGCAGGGAAATAACCGACACGGTGCTTTCTGCCACATGATCGGCAGCGCACTTCTGAATGGCCAGGGCGATGATGTTGCGAGCCTTCTTTTCGCCCTCTTCCTTGGCACGGGTTTCAATCTCCCGCACCATGGCGGCGGCGTCGTGATAGGCTTCCTTCTGCACACGCTCCACAATGATCTGGCGTGCCTCGTCCTGGGTCATGGCGGCAATCCGTTCCAGTTCGGCGTTCTGCTTCTCGGTCAGGGCCTCGGCTTCTTCCTGCATCTTCTGGATGTCCGCAGCCTTCTTGTTCAGGTTGGTTTCCCGGGCTTCCATGTTGTCAGCCTTCTTGTCCAGGGTTTCTTCCCGCTGGAGCAGTCGGCGTTCGTTCCGCTGGACTTCCGCCCGGCGGTCACGGATTTCCTTGTCGTTTTCCGCTTTTTCCCGGTCGTTTTCTGCCTTGGCCTTCAGGATCTCCTCCTTGGCTTCCAGCACCTTTTCCTTCTTGTACTCATCCGCCTTGCGGACAGCGTCGTCATACAGCCGCTTGGCATACTCTTCCGTCCGGCCGATTTTCTTCTCGGCTTCGTTTTTCCGGTATGTGTAGCCGCCCAGGGCGCACACGGCGGCGATGAGCAGTGCAATGAGTATGTTCCATAACCACATCATGGTCCGTAATCCCCTCCTTTTTTTCAAAAAATCTCATTTCATTATGTTCCAAGTCGACAAAAGCCGCCTAGACTTTTGTCTACGCGGCAGACTGCTTTGGATGGAGCGACCCATGTTGTAATGCTTGATGACTGCTGCAAAAGGCACGGCAAAAACCGCCCTTTCAGGCGCAGCCTAACAGATTCCCTCGACCTCAAGCCGTTGAAATTTGCGGAAAAGCTGCAAAGACCCCGTCCTTCACAAGGGCATACCTGCCCGTACAACAAAGGAAGAGCCCGGGATGCAGACACAAAATAGCATAAGCGCACAAGCCCCCAAAGGGGCATCTACGTCGAAGCAACAGGAGATGTCTATCGAAAACAGCCCGAGGGCGAAACCGCCCTCCTTAGCCGATCATTTCTATTGTACCTGTTTGCAACTGTTATGTCAAGGTTGGAATTCGAGGACGATGCAGTGCAGGAATTAGAGGACGATGCAGTGCTGATGTCTTTTTCCCCATTTGTCCTTTCTCTTTTCCTTATTCATCCCCTTGCCTTTTATGCAAATATACAGTACAATATCCATGCATGCGTTCGAGCAAAATAAAAGAACGGAAGGACGGGCCTATGAACGGATTTGTAACCAAGCTGTATGACGTGGACAGCATGACCATACCCGCCGAAAGCCTGAAGACCCAGATTGATACCCAGCATATTGAGGATGAAATCAACGCCCTCTCCCTGCGCTGCGCACGGGAAACCAAGGCGGAGCAGGCAGTAGAAGGGGATCTTGTGCGCTGCAAGGCGGACGAGGCCAGCTATCCGGATAACAGAACCATCCTTCTGTTTACCGGCGCTCAGCTGCCCGGGGCAGAGGAAGCAGCCAGGGCAGCTATCGGCAAGCATCCCGGGGATGTGTTCACCGTAAGCCTTGCCGGAAAAAACGTGGCGCTGACGGTGGCGGAGGTGATCCGCCGGGTGCCTGTGCCGGTGGATGACGCTGCGGTTGTCGCCCTGGGCATGGAAGGCATCACCACGGTGGATGCATACCGTGCCTACCTGACCGATAAGGCAGAGAAGGAACAGAAGCAGGAGCAGAACAAGCAGCTGCTCCGCCAGTTCATGGATGCCATGGTGAATGGCAGCCAGTACAGCTACGATGAGGGCGAAATGGCTGCCTACGTGGCGAAAATGAAGGAAGAGACCCTGAAGCAGAACCCTGCTGCGGCGGAAATGGGGGATGAACGAATCGCCCAGTCCATCCAGTATCAGTGCAAGCAGCAGTGGATTGCGGAGGCCATCTGCAAGGCCCAGGGCATGGCGCCTACGGATGAGGAAATCCAGCAGGGTGCTGATCAAATGGCGGAAATGTTCCAGCTGGTGGGCGAGCCTGTGCCCGGCCGGGATGAGCTTCTGGAAATGGCCCGGAGCGAATTGTGCATGACGCCCATGTTTGAGTACCTGAATCAGCTGATCCAGCAGAAGGTGGGAGGTTAACCATGGTCAAGGAACTGAAGGATCAAGATTGGAAGGCCTTTTCGGAGGCGGAGTTCGCTGTTATCGACTGCTATGGCGAAAACTGCTTTGCCTGCGTGATGCTGGCGCCCACCTACGACGCTGTGGCGGATGAGCTGCCCGGCGTAGCCTTTGGACGGATTAACGTTTCCTTTAACCCGGATATGGCCAACACCAACAACGTGGATGCGATGCCTACCCTGCTGTATTTCCGCAAGGGGAAGGAAGTAGACCGCACCATTGGCAGCATTGACCGGGATGAGCTGCTCAGCCACGTGTCCAAACTGCTGTACGAATAAGGAGAAACATGATGGGAAAGGTCAGACTGAATGAGGATCCTGCCGTGGTGGCACGGATCAGGGCGGGACTGAAGGCCTCTGGCGGCTATTGCCCCTGCCGGCGGGAAATCAAGCCCGAGTATAAGTGCATCTGCGAGGAATTCAAGGCGCAAATGCAGGATCCTGCCTTCGAAGGCTACTGCCACTGCAAACTGTATTATAAAGAGAAATAAAGGGAGCGAACGATCATGAAAAAGGTTCTGTCCGTGGTGCTTCTTCTTACGGTGCTGCTGACCCTGACGGGATGCAGCAGCCTGTTCAGCCAGGCTGATGTGGTGAAGCTGGGGGATTATTCCCACAAGGATCCCAGCGGCGTAAGCTTTGATACCCGCACCGTGCTGTCCAATACCGGCTTCGGCGAAACCCTGGCTGAGTATGCCAGCGGCGCTGCCTATCCCGATACCATGGTGATGGACGAGAGCGGCAACGTCATCGGCATGTACGACTATGATGCAACCACCGGCCTGGCCAAGGGCTGGGTGAACATCTCCACCGGCGAGTACACCGCTTATGAAGCCGGTCAGGAAGTGGATCTGGGTCTGCCGGATGCCTCCAAAATGGTGTCCTTTGCCGGAGACGTAACCCTGTACTTCGTGGTCTACGCCAAGGACAGCGCTCCTGTTGAGTCTGACATGTACCTGATGCTCACCAGTGCCAGCGACAAGGATGCAGTGCTCAGCGCCATGACCAGCGTGTTCGGCATGGACTTTACCGCCGAAAGCGACACGGTGCTGAAGAAGGTGTTCGACAAGGCTGCCGTTGCTTCCGAAATGGAATTGATGGGGCTGACCACCGACACCGACTATGTGGATTACCTGAAGATGAGCTACAGCGTCCGTGGGGAAGCAGGGGAAAATCCCTACAAGCCCTACGCCGAGCATAAGGATCCTACCGACATCGAGTATGACCAGAAGGTGGTGCTGACCGCCAGCGGTCAGGCTGCTGTAGGCGAGGATGAAGCAGACTGCATCTCCTCCCTGAGCACCTTCCTCTACGGCAAGGATGGCAACATTGTGGCTGCCTACACCTATTACGAAAGCCCCACCAAGGAGGGTGCCGACAAGCTGGCACAGTCCACCAGCGGCGCTACCCGTGTGTCTGACACGGTGCTGATGGTGTCCTACACCGGGGCAGAGCTGAGCTCCTCCATTGACCAGTACATTGCCTTCAACCTGATGAAGGATCACTCCCTGTCTGAATACACCCGGCTGATTGAAGAAACCTTCATGGCACAGGTGTACGAATAAGGATTTCGCCGCCGGGGGCGGATGCTTTCCCCGCGTCTCTCCCCGGAGATCGATTTTGTCTGCGGCGGGTGCCACATGGTATGGCATCCGCCCTTTTTCAAAATTGCTACATTGATTGGCTACGGGCAGCCCTTCCGGGTCTGCCTTGACAGGAGTTCGGTATGGAACAAAAAGAGAAACAGAACAGCGGAACCTGGAAAAGCCTGTTCAGCACCCTGAAGAAGCTCCACCTTTCCTGGGTGTGGGTGGCCATTGCCCTGGTGCTGAACATGGCCTTTAATACCATGCTGCTGAACCTTCCGGATATGACCGCCAGCCTGCTGGGAGGCGATCTGTCTGCCGGCGCTATTGGGCAGGCAGTGATCTATTACATCACCCTGGGGCTCATGTCCTTTGTGATGGTGTCCAGTCAGGTGCAGGCCCAGTCCCTCAGCGTGCGAAAGGCACGGGAAAGCATCTGGCAGAAGATGCTGGGCATGAAGATGGAGCACTTCGACCGGAACGACCCTTCCGACCTGATGAGCACCATCATCAACGATACCAGCTCCGCCGTCAATAATCTGGTGAATGTGATTATTTACCTGATTCCTGACCTGTATTACGTCATTGCGGCGCTGATTCGCATCAATCAGTATCACTGGGTGCTGGCCCTGTCCTGCTTTGCCCTGATCCCCATCAAGTACCTCTATGCCCTGTTTGTGGGCAAGAAAATGCAGACGGCTACCACCCGGCTCTATGGCCGCATTGGCCAGTTGACCAGCTTCCTGGCAGACCGGATCAATCACCTGCCCCTGATTAAGACCTACACCAATGAGGCCTATGAAGGGGAAAAGGGTCAGCAGGTGGCAGGGGAGATCCTGAAGGCCAACATGAAGGTGGTGCGGGTGGAAAACACCGCCTCCGGCATTGTGGCAGTTATCGGCATTCTGCAGAAGTTCGTTGTGGTTGTGGTGGCAGTGATTCTGCTCCAGCGGAAGGAAATCGACCTGACCATGTGGCTGGCTTTCTTCCTCTTTACCCAGAACCTGTTCCCCATTATGGACGGGGTGTTTGACCAGTGGGTGAAGATCAAGGGCATTAAGGGCGGTTTCGAGCGTACCTCCGGCATTATGAACGGCGAGGATGAGGACGCAGGCACGGCTGCCTTCCCGGTGGGGGGCGAAATCTGCTTCGAAAACGTAACCTTCACCTACCCCGGCACAGAGGAGCCTGCACTGAAGAATGTTTCCTTCATCGTGCCCGACGGGGGCAGTGTGGCCATTGTGGGCATGTGCGGCAGCGGCAAAACCACCTCCGTCAGCCTGCTGGAAAGGTTCTACACCCCGGATACCGGCAAGGTCACGGTAGGGGGGCAGGACATTGGGGAGATTTCCCTGGAAACCTTCCGGCACAAGCTGGCCTATGTGCAGCAGGGGGCAGGCATCTTCAGCGGTACCCTGCGGGAAGCCCTGACCTACGGCATTGACCGGCCGGTCACGGATGAAGAAATTCTGGATGCAGCCCGGCGCACCGGCTTTATGGAGTATCTGGCAACCTGTGAAGAGGGGCTGGATCGTGCCATTGCCCCCGGGGGTGACTCCATGTCCGGTGGACAGAAGCAGCGGCTGGTGCTGACCCGGGAAGTCCTCCGGGGCGGGGACGTGATCCTGATGGACGAGCCTACCAGTGCCCTGGACGTGCGTGTATCTGCCCAGATACAGGAAACCATGGACCAGGTTTTTGCAGGCAAGACCCGGATTCTGGTTACCCACGACCTGGACTATGCCCGCCGGTGTGATCGGATGATTGTACTGTGCGATGGTGTCCTGGTGGGGGATGGGGATCACATCCAGCTGATGGAAAACTGCCCCACCTACCGGCACATGGTGGAGAATGAAGGAAAGGAGCAGCAGCAATGAAGAAGCTTTCCAAGCAGTTCAGCGTTTTGAAGGGCGTGCAGATGCCCTGGTTGCTTATCGCCCTTTCCTTCCTGTTTTCTGCCTCCACCATGAGTGCGGAGCTGCAAAGCGCCACCCTGACTGCCAGCGTTATTGATACCAGTCAGAAGGCCATTAACGCCAGCGTGCTCTTCAACTATATTGCCATTACCGCAGCGGCGGCGGTGATGTCCATTGCCTCCAATTACTTTACCCGGCGGATGGAGGAAACCATTAACCTGCGGGTGCGGTGCAAGCTGTGGGGAAAGATCATGCACCTGCCCTCTAGGTTTTACGATCAGGATAATGGCAACGAACTGGTCAGCCGCATTACCTCCGATGCCAGCGCACCTTCCTCCCTGTTCTCCATGGCCGTGTCTTTTGTGGTGTGTGTGGTTACCTCTGTGCAGGCCTTCATCCGCCTGTACAGCTACAACACCATGCTGGCCAACTATTCCCTGCTGATTATCCCCCTGACCCTTGTAATCTGCATTGTTTACGGCAAGCTGATGTACAAGCTGGGCGTGTACAGCACCGTCACCGTGGCAAGCAGCATGGGCTACCTGGCGGAGCGGGTGCGGAACTTCCGCCTGATTAAAAGCGCTGCTGCCGAAAAGCTGGAAAGCCAAAAGGCCAACGCCACCTTTAAGCGGATGTACATTGCGGACTTCCTGAACTGGCTGATGGTAGCCGGGTACCAGCTGGTATCCAGCATGTTCTCCATCATGTTCATCTTCATCGTGTTTGTGCTGGGGGGACAGTTTGTTTCCACCGGGGAGCTGACCATTGGCGACCTGACCGCCTTCTACATGATCACCGGCATTGTGGGCTTGCAGCTGATGCAGTTCTTCATGAACGTAGGCTCCGTGTCCGGCATTTTCGGCAACATGAAGAAGATTAACAGCATTTCCGAAGCCGAGCCTGAAAAGGAAGGCGGGGCGGAAGTCCCTGCCCGCTGCTCCGACATTACGCTGGACAAGGTGGGCTTTGCCTATGCTGCGGAGCGGGAAGTGCTGAAGGACGTTTCCGTTACCATCCCCATGGGGAAGGTGACCGCCATCATCGGCGGCAACGGTGCAGGCAAGAGTACCATCTTCAAGCTGCTGGTGCGGCTGTATGAGCCTTCTCAGGGCAGGATCCTCTTCGGAGAGGACGACATTGCCGCCTACGACGTGATCCAGTGGCGGGATCGGTTTGCCTATGTGTTCCAGCGGGATCCCCTCATTGGGGGCACCGTGCGGGAGAATATCCTCTATGGTCTGGATCGGGAGGTCGGCGAAGAAGAGCTGATTGAAACGGCGAAAAAGGCCAACTGCTACGATTTCATTATGGAAAAGCCTCTGGGCTTTGATGAAGATGTGGGGTTGGGAGGTTCCAACTTCTCCGGCGGGCAGGCGCAGTGCATTGCCATTGCCCGTGCCATGCTGCGCAATGCGGACTTCCTGCTGCTGGACGAAGCCACCAGCAACCTGGACGTAACCAGCGAAGCCATGGTAACCAGGGCGCTGGATACGCTGATGGCAGGCCGCACCACCATCATGATCGCCCACAGCTATGCCGCCACCCGCAATGCGGATAACATCATTGTGATGAAGGACGGCCAGCTGGAGGCCTGTGGTACCCCTGAAGAAATGGAAAAGACCAATGCCTATTATCAGCTGTTTGCAAAGACGCTGTAAATGAAGATAGAAAGGTGTGAAAGAACCATGTCCGAAGCAATGAAGCTTACCGATGCCCAGCCCGGGGAGCTGGTTTCCGGCTTTGTGCTGGAAAAGAAGGAAGCCGTTCCGGCAAAGAAGGCCACGCTGTACACCCTGCGCCACGGCAAGTGCGGGGCAAAGCTGCTGTATTTTGACCGCCCTGACGACAACAAGACCTTCGCTGTTACTTTCAAAACCCTGCCGGAAAACGATACCGGCGTGTTCCACATCTTGGAGCACAGCGTGCTGAACGGCTCTCGGAAGTACCCGGTGAAGGAGCCCTTCGTTTCCCTGCTGCAAAGCTCCATGCAGACCTTCCTGAATGCCATGACCTACGGGGACAAGACCGTGTTCCCTGTTTCCAGCCGGAACGAGCAGGATCTGTTCAACCTGATGAGCGTGTATCTGGACGCTGTGTTCTGCCCCAGCATTTACGAAAAGCCGGAAATCTTCATGCAGGAAGGCTGGCACTACGAGTTTGACGAGGGCACCGGGGAAGTCACCTATAACGGCGTGGTGTTCAACGAAATGAAGGGCGCCTATGCCGATGTGGATGAAATGATGGGGGACGCCGGCAATCGGCTGCTGTACCCGGATACCTGCTACCGCTTCTCCTCCGGCGGCCTGCCGGAGAAAATCACCGACCTGAGCTATGAACAGTTCCTGAACACCCATCGCCGGTTCTACCACCCCAGCAATGCTTATTTCGTGCTGGATGGCCACATGAATGTGGAAAAGGTGCTCCACTATATTGATGAGGAGTACCTGTCCAAGTACGACGATCGTCAGCCGGACTTTGACTTCACCCTGCAAAAGCCTGTGACAGGCAGCACAACGGTGTACTTCGAGCCTTCCCAGGGAGAGGAGAATCAAGCTCATCTGACCCTGTCCAAGCTGCTGTGCACCTATCAGGATCGGGAGAAGATCTACGCCGCCGAAGTCCTTGCCAGCTGCCTTACCGGCTCCAATGAAGCCCCCCTTGCCCATGCCTTCCTGGAAAAGGGCTTGGCAGAAAAAGTAACCCTGCAGGTGGACGATGGCATTCATCAGCCTGCCGTGACCCTGCTGGTGCGGAACACCCGGCAGGAGCACTTTGACGAAATTCCTGCCTTTGTGGCAGAGGAAGCCCGCCGCCTGGTCAGGGAAGGCCTTGACCGTACGTCCCTGAGCGCCTCCATTGAACGCCTTGCCTTCAAGAGCCGGGAGGTGGAAGAACCCTACGGCGTGAACCTGGCGGATCAGGTGCTGAAGAGCTGGCTTTACGGCGGTGATCCGCTGGATCGGGTGAACACGGCGGACATCTTTGATACCCTGCGGAAGAAGCTGGATACCGACTACTTTGAGCAGCTGCTGCTGGAAATGCTGGGGGATGCATCGGACAAGTGCATCGTGTACGCCCTGCCTTCCAAGACCAAGGTGGCAGACGATGCCCGGAAGGAGAAGGACAAGCTGGCTGCCGTCACCGCCCAGTGGGATGAGGAGAAGCGGACCCAGGTGCAGCAGGCGGTGGAAAAAATGCACCAGTGGCAGCAGACCCCGGATGATGAGGAAGCCCTTGCCGCCCTGCCCAAGCTCCGGCTTTCTGATGTATCCCGGGATGTGGCGGTGCCGGAAGCGGTGCCCTGCCGCCTGGCAGATCGGCCAGCCATTCATGTGGATGTGAACAGCGACGGCATTGTGTATCTTAACCTTTACTTTGATGTGTCCGACCTGACGGTGGAGGAGCTGCGGCATCTGAAGCTTCTGGCCTCCTGCCTGTGCAAGCTGCCCACCGCCCATCATACGGTGCTGGAAATGCAAAACAGCGTGAAGGCGACCACGGGCAAGCTGATTAGTTCCCTGTGCATCACCGCTCCTGCGGGGGATATTCACACCTGCTCTACCTACGTGAAAGTGACGGCCAGCATGCTGCAGGAAAACATCCCTGCTGCGGTCAAGCTTATCGGCGAAATCCTGACGGCTACGGACTGGACGGCAACGGAAAAGATGGGCAAGGTGGTTGCACAGCAGGATTCCATGCACAAGCAGACTTTGATTAACAACGGCATAACCTACGCCATCATGAAGTCCTGTTCCAGCTTTGCAGCGGACAGTGCCATGCAGGAGGCCCTTTCCGGGGAAAGCTACATGCAGTGGTTCTCTCACCTGGCGGAGACTTTCCAGGCGGAGCAGCAGACCATTGGGGAGCAGCTGGCAGCTTTGGCGAAGCGGGTCTTCGTGTCTGAACGGCTGTTTGCAGCTGTTGGCGGGGAAGGGGACACCACTGCTCTGGAAGCGATGATCCGCACCCTGCCTGCCGGCACCATGGGTGCTCCGAGGGAAGTACCTGCCGCCATCAGCGGTAATCAGGCTGTGGAAATCCCGGCGGATGTGGGCTTCAGCGCCCTGGGGGGCAATCTGGTGGCTTTCGGCAGTCAGTATACGGGTTCCTGGTCTGTGCTTTCCTCCCTGCTCACCTTCAGCTACCTGTGGGGTGCTGTGCGGGTGCAGGGCGGCGCCTACGGTACAGGCATGAATGTAGACAGTGACGGTAATATGTTCTGCTACTCCTTCCGGGATCCCAACATGGAGAACACTGCCCAGGTCTTCGCCCATCTGGCGGATGCGCTGGAAGAAATGCTTCAGCAGCCCATGCCCATGGAGGATTTGATCATCGGCGTGATCAACAGCACCGATCCCTTGCTGGATCCCTACAATGCCTTCAGCCTCTGCTGCAGCCGTTACATGAGCGGCAGTGATAAGGAGCGGGTGCTCCGCTTCCGGCACGAAATGCTGGATACCACCATGGACAGCCTGAAGGCACTGGTTCCTGTGCTGCGTACCTTCACAGAAAAGGGCTGCCTGTGCGCCATTGGCAACCATGATGCGGTGGCCTTTGTGAAGCAGGAAAACTGATCCAGGCAAATAACCCATGACAGCAAACATCCCCACCTTCCGGCACGATGACACGGAGGGTGGGGATGTTGATGCTTTGATGATTTTTATCATAAGCAGGGAAGTCTATGCCAACGGCATGCCCGGGAAGGAGGCAGGTAAACAAAAAGACCGGCATCATCAGCCGATCTTTCAAAGAGGTGCCACCCGGATTTGAACCGGGGAATGAAGGTTTTGCAGACCTTTGCCTTACCACTTGGCTATGGCACCATGTATAAATGGAGCGGTAGACGGGGCTCGGACCCGCGACCTCCACCTTGGCAAGGTGGCGCTCTACCAACTGAGCTACTACCGCACGTGTATGGTGCCTTGGGGCGGAATCGAACCACCGACACGCAGATTTTCAGTCTGCTGCTCTACCGACTGAGCTACCAAGGCAAATATGGCGACCCGGAAGGGGCTCGAACCCTCGACCTCCAACGTGACAGGCTGGCGCTC
>CAVIWF010000034.1:0-27791 GCA_963646285.1 bacterium | reverse complement strand
AGTTTCCCCACCAAGGTTCACCGTTTCCCCCTAGCATCCGTCCTCCTTCAGATTCCGCCTCCCGATGGACACCCATCTCCTTCCTGCTACCCAGCTTATTCGGTTCTTCACCCTTTAGGAACGTGCACCGCCGAGCGAACATGAAAACCTCGCCAGTCGAATTGCTTCAACCGGCGAGGTGAGTTTATGCGTCCCGCTGGGCCATCATGTCCTTTACCTTCATCAGGCGGGTAGTGGCGCCACGTTCATTTTCTTCCAGCTTCATGGAGATTTCCCGAATGGTGGCCTCGAACTGAGGAATCATCACGTACTCCAGTGCATTCACACGGCGGCGTGTTTTCTCAATTTCGTCGGCAAGCATATCACAGGTCTTCTCAATTTCTGCAAGGCGCACCATTTTCGGCAGCAGATCTGCCAAGGTGGCAATAGCGCCGTCCAACTGAGAAGATGTTTCTGCAAAGCCATAGGCCTGCACGGTTTCCTCCAGGGAAGCCTCATTGACCTGGATGGTTGGTACGTGCACGGAGAGAATGTTCTTCGTGCCAAGCTCCAACTGAGCCTGCCGAGCAGGGTACAGCACAGCTTCTTCCAGCGCCTGAGGATCCATGACAGCCCGTGCCATGGCAAAGTCCTTCAGTGCGCCGGAAAGCTCCTGCTCCACCTCCTGCCGCAGGGTGTAGTTTTCACGGATAATGAGAATGAACTGGCGAACCATTTCATCCCGCTTATCCTTGAGCAGCTTATGTCCGCGGGTGGCGGTGACAAGGCGCTTCTTGATGCGGGTCAGCTCCATCCGCGTAGGGTTTACGCGAAGTGTGGCGGGCATCAGGCACCCTCCCCTTTCTTGGGCAGATACTCATCCAGCATATCGTCACGGATCCGCTTCAGTTCCGTGCGAGGCAGCATGGCCAGCAGCTTCCAGCCCAGATCCAGTGTTTCTTCAATGGAGCGGTTGGCGTTGTAGCCCTGGGCCACATACTCCTTTTCGAAAGCATCAGCAAAGGCTGCATACAGCTTATCAATGTCAGACAAAGCAGCTTCGCCCAGGATGACGGCCAGTTCCTTCGCTTCCTTACCACGGGAATAGGCGGCGAAAAGCTGGTTCATGGTGGCGGCATGATCCTTCCGGGTCTTGCCTGCACCAATGCCCTTGTCCTTCAAACGGGACAGAGAAGGCATTACGTCAATGGGCGGCTCGATGCCCTTGCGGTACAATTCACGGCTCAGGATGATCTGACCTTCGGTAATGTATCCCGTCAAGTCGGGAATGGGGTGAGTCTTATCATCTTCCGGCATGGTCAGGATGGGAATTTGGGTAATCGAGCCCTTCTTGCCCACCACACGGCCTGCCCGTTCATACATGCTGGCAAGGTCCGTGTACAGGTAGCCGGGATAGCCACGGCGGCCTGGCACTTCCTTACGGGCGGCAGACACTTCACGCAGAGCTTCTGCGTAATTGGTAATATCGGTGAGGATAACCAGCACGTGCATGCCCTTTTCGTAAGCCAGGTATTCTGCGGCGGTCAGTGCCATACGAGGGGTTGCAATACGTTCAATGGCCGGGTCGTTTGCCAGGTTCATGAACAGCACGGCACGCTCAATTGCACCGGTGCGGCGGAAGTCGCTGATGAAGTAATCCGCTTCTTCGAAGGTAATGCCGATGGCGCCGAAGACAACGGCGAACTTATCATCCTTGCCCAGCACCTTTGCCTGACGGGCAATTTGGGTAGCCAACTGGGCATGGGGCAGGCCGGAGCCGGAGAACACAGGCAGCTTTTGACCACGCACCAGGGTGTTCAATCCGTCAATGGCAGAAATGCCGGTCTGGATAAACTCGCTGGGGTAGTCACGAGCGGCAGGGTTCAAAGGCTCGCCATTAATGTCCATCCGCTTTTCTGGAATCAGTTCCGGACCATCGTCCTTGGGGCGACCCATGCCGTCGAACACACGACCCAGCATATCCATGGACACGCTCAGCTCAATGGAACGACCCAGAAAACGGGCAGAGGCATCGGAAATGCGCAGGCCGTTGGAAGATTCAAACAGCTGCACCAGCGCCTTATCCCCGTTGACTTCCAGCACCTTGCCGGAACGCTTTTCACCGTTGCTTTGGGTAATTTCAACCAGTTCATTGTAGGTGACCCCGGAGACGCCTTCCACCAGCATCAAAGGGCCTACCACTTCTTTAATCGTATGGTATTCCTTGAGCATTAGGCTTGCCCTCCTTGGTCAATCAGAGCCGCCGTCTGGCTGCTCAATTCACTTTCGATGGTATCGAATTCCTTGATCTTGTCCTCCGGAATGTACTTGCTGCGGCCGATCCGCTCACGCACCGGCAGGTTGATCACATCCGACAGGTTAGCGCCTGCATCCAGTGCCTGCTGTCCCTTTTCCTGATAGGTCAAAATCAGGCGAAGCATGGCAAACTGCTTGGGCAGGCTGGTGAAGGTATCCACTTCGTCAAAAGCATTCTGATGCAGATAGTCTTCACGGATGGAGCGAGCCACTTCCATGGTCAGCCGATCCTTCCAGCTCAGTGCATCAATACCCACCAGCTGAACGATTTCGTTCAGTTCCGCCTCTTCCTGCAGCACCCGCATGGCCTTGGCACGCAGCTCATTCCATTCAGGGCTGACATGGTCGGAGAACCATCCGCTCAGCCGGTCAATGTACAGGGAATAGCTCTGCAGCCAGTCAATGGCCGGGAAGTGACGCTTATAGGCCAGCGAGGCACTCAGGCCCCAGAAAACCTTCACGATGCGCAGGGTTGCCTGGCTCACAGGCTCGGAAATATCGCCGCCGGGAGGAGACACAGCGCCAATGGCAGAAATCATGCCGTAGCGGTCTTCCTTGCCCAGGCACTTCACATAGCCGGCACGCTCGTAGAACTCTGCAATACGGGATGCCAGATAGGCGGGGTAGCCTTCTTCACCGGGCATTTCCTCCAGTCGGCCGGACATTTCACGGAGTGCTTCTGCCCAGCGGCTGGTAGAGTCAGCCATGATAGCCACCTTGTAGCCCATGTCCCGATAGTATTCTGCAATGGTGATACCCGTGTAGATGGAAGCCTCACGTGCAGCCACAGGCATGTCGGAGGTGTTGGCAATCAGCACGGTACGCTTCATCAGGCTCTCGCCGGTGCGGGGGTCATGGAGTTCCGGGAACTCCATCAGCACGTCCGTCATCTCATTGCCGCGCTCGCCACAGCCAACGTACACGATAATATCTGCATCCGCCCACTTGGCCAGCTGGTGCTGCACCACCGTTTTGCCCGAACCGAAGGGGCCGGGAACGGCTGCCACACCGCCGGAAGCAATGGGGAAGAAGGTATCAATCACACGCTGACCCGTTACCATGGGCATGGTGGGCGCCAGCTTTTCCCGATAGGGACGTCCCCGGCGGACAGGCCACTTCTGCAGCATGCTAACGTTGTGGGTTTCGCCCTTATCATCACGGATCACCGCAATGGTATCTTCCAGCTTTGCCCCGCAGGACTTGATGCTTTCCACCGTGCCGCTCAGGCCGTAGGGCACCATAATCCGGTGCTCAACCACAGCACTTTCCTGCACCGTGCCCAGCACATCGCCGGGCTGCACCTTATCGCCCTTGATAGCCTTTGCCTTGAAAGCCCATTCCTTTTCACGGTTCAAGCTCGGTACTTCCACGCCTCTTGTGATCCGCTCGCCGCATTTATCACGGATGGCGGTCAGCGGGCGCTGAATACCATCGAAGATCGATTCGATCAGGCCGGGTCCCAACTCCACGGAAAGGGGTGCGCCTGTGGATTCCACAGGTTCTCCCGGGCCAAGGCCGGAGGTTTCCTCGTACACCTGAATGGATGCACGGTCGCCGCGGAGCTCGATGATTTCGCCTACCAGGCGGCTCTTACTCACCCGCACCACGTCATACATCCGGGCGTCGGCCATGTTTTCCGCTACAATCAAGGGGCCGGCAACCTTTACAATGGTTCCCTGAGCCATGGTCATTACCCCTCTTTCTTGTTATTGAACAAAATATCTGCGCCGATGGCCTTTTCTACATTGGCCTTCACGCGCCCAAGGCCGAATCCGTTTACGCCCTGGCTGCCGGGGATGGGAATCACCGCCGTACCCGGCATGGTCTTATACTTCTGCAATGCTTCCGGCACAAGCTCCGCCATGGTTTCCGTGATGAAAATCACCGGCACACCTTCACAGGCCAGCTTATGCAGTGCTGCTGTGGTTTCTTCCGCCGTGGAAACGTCGATGACACGCATACCCACCGCCTTAAAGGCCAGTACCGCATCCCGTTCCCCTACGACGCCCATCTTCTTCATCTCAGCCATACAGATCACGCAGCCTTTCCCTGATGGCTTCCATGGCAAAGCCATTGGCCTTGCCAGCCATCACCAGCCGCACTGCCGCCGCTTCACGTTCCGTGGCCAGCAGATAGCTGAGAATAAATTCCAGATGCATGTTGTCGTACTTGTAAGGCAGGAACAGCTTCAGCAGCTCATTATCCATGGCCTTTTCCAAGCCGGGCAAATGAGCCGGATCCCCAACCGCACGGTAGGCTGCATCCTGTACGGAAGCGCCATACTTGCTCAGCAGCTTGGGCAGCTCCTCCACCTTGGTGAAGGTTGCTTCCCACACTGCATCAGCAATGGTTCCGCCTTGGAGCAGCACATGCATGAAGAAAGCAGCATCCTTTTTCATTTGCCGGCTGCGGAGCATGGCCAATGCGTTCAGCAAATCCGCCCGTGCCTGAAAGTACTTCACAGCCGTTTGGCACCTGGTCTTTTCCAGGCTGGCGAAAATCTGCCGAAACATGGCCTGATCCAGCTTCACATCAATAGCCAGAGGATCCACGCTGACCACAAGCTCTTTTTCCAGCTCCTCCATGGCCTGTGCAATGGGGGCAGGAAGCGTCCTGTAGTTGTGATCCGCCACGGCATGCCGCAAAGCATCCACCGCCATGGTACCACTGTCCGACAGGTAGTCGGCTGTAATGCCCAGACACCTGGCCTTCAGCAGCATTTTCAAATTTGCAATATCATACTTGAGTAAGAAACAATTCGTGACCTTTTCATCGGTGGACAGCTGACGTACAATGCGGCTCGCTTCCGCAACCCGCTCCATGGCCAGCTGTTCATGATCCGCCTCCTCGGCGGCAGTCCATCCGATTTCCGAAAGGGTACGCTTTGCTTCAGCATAGCTTGCCGTGGAAAGCAGTCTTTCCAGGCGACTGGCATCCAGCGCGTCACGACGCAGCATGCTGATGCGTCCTACGGCGTAGCCCACGCTTTCCTGTGGCATGGCCAGCCCTCCCTTCTTTCATCGGATTTGTTACTTTTCCGGGAAAAGGACCTGCGCAACCTCCGCTTCCATTTCCAGCCGTTTGCTTTCCAGAATGGAGGCATAGCCGCAGTTGATTTCCGTATCATCCTTGGCAAGAATCAGGCCGCTGACGCCGCTTCGCTTTTCGCTTGCAACCGACAGTTCCGCCTTGCGCCCTGCCTTCTTCAGTGCTTCATTGGCCGCAGTGACAAAGGTATCGTCGAACCATGCGTCATGGTCAGCACCGACAACGATCTGCTCATCCCCTTCCGCCACCTGCTGAATCATCTCCAGCAGGAACGTCCGGGCTTCTTTGGCAGGCATGGCCTCCATCTTTTGCAGTGCGCCGTCAAAGGCACGTTCAATCAGGCTGCGTTTAGCCGCCAATACGCGCTTGCGCCCATCCAGCTCTTCCATGCGGATCAGCCGCTGTTCCTCCACCAAACCGTCAGCCTTGGCCTTCTTTTCCATTTCAGCCTTGGCAGATGCAATCTTGGCATCGGATGCAGTGCGCATCTTTTCAGCGCGATCGTTGGCCTCTTGGAGGATGGCAGCGGCATTCACCTTTGCTTCCTCTTGGATTTTCTCCAGGATCGCAGTTGCATTCATGAGCATTCGCTCCTTAACCCACGTTGATGGCATTCACAGCCAGGAAGGAAACCAGCAGAGACAGCACGGCGTAGGTTTCCACCATAACGGTCATGGTGATGCCCTTGCCGCTCATTTCAGGACGCTTGCCGGTCATGAGCATACCAGCGGAAGCCACCTGACCCTGCTTCAGTGCGGAGAAGTAACCCACAACAGCGATGGGCAGTGCAGCCACAACCAGCTCGATGCCCTGCAGCAGCGTTACGTTTGCCAGGTTGCCGGACAGGATGCCGGTCTTGATCATGATGATCACGGCAATCAGGAAGCCGTAAATACCCTGGGTAGCAGGCAGCAGCTGCAGAACCAGCAGCTTGGAGTTCACTTCAGGATTCTCAGTAGAAACACCGGATGCGGTTTCGCCGCAGGCGCCAACAGCCTTAGAAGAGCCCATGCCGGGCAGGATCACCGCAAGTGCGGCCGCCGCAAAAGCCAGAACCAGTCCCCATTCCATGTTTCATTTCCTCCTTCAATGTTCAAACTTCTTTGAAGTTGACATACCGTGTATTGTAGTTCAGCGGCTTGAAAGCAACGCCGCCTTCCTCGTAGAACTTGCCGAAAAACTCGATGTACTGCAGCCGGCAGGAGTGAACGTATGCGCCCAGGGCGTTGATGCCCAGATTGAAGGCATGAGCCGCCACAAACAGCACGCTGCCGATGATCTTGCCCACAATGCCTGCGCTGAACACCATGCCGATCAGCTGGTTGATTACCATGCCGATAACGCCGGTTGCCAAGCCCATGCCGAACAAACGCATGTAGCTGAGAATGTCGGAAATCCAGCTGGTGGCTCCGTAAAGAGCACCCAAGCCGCCCATGAGCCGTGCGAAGGGGTTCTTCTTTTCACGCCCTGCAAACAGCACAATCAGTGCAACGCCTGCAATGGCCATCCACTTGCCGATTTCTGCCGCTACGCCGTCCAGCACCAGCATGATGGCACCGGTTACGGCAAGCATCCAGCTCAGCTGGTCATATACCGCATCCAGCGGTTTTCCCTTGCGAATGTTGGCATAGGCGCCTACGCAAAGGCCTGCATACAGGTGAATCACGCCAATGCCCATGCATACAATCATCACCGGCATGGGATCGTTGATGGGATCCAGAATGCTCTTGATCGGCAGGTTGAAGCCGAACCAGGTGTTGTACACAGCACCACACACCACCGTGGCCAATGCACTGAAGAACAGCACCCACAACAGCTTTTGATTACTCTTGGCAGGCTGTTTCAGCTTCACCAAAAGGGGAATGGCAATGGCCATGACCAAGCCGTAGCCTGCATCGGAAAGCATCATGCCAAACAGCAGCGCATAGAACGGTGCCATGACTGCCGTGGGGTCAATGCTGCCGGGGGCAGGAAGGGCAAAGCCTTCAATGATGGATTCAAAGGGTGTAACGTACTTGTTGTTGTGCAGCTGCACAGGGGGTGGATCATCATCCGCCGGGTCAGTGATTTCCACCACTGCCGAGGGAGACAGTTCCACCAGCCGCTTCTGCACTTTTTCGCTCAATGCAGCCGGTACCCAGCCACGCATCAGGAAGGTCGCGCCTGTTCCGATGGTGCGTTCCGCCGCCTGCAAATTGTCCTTTTCCACGCTGAGCATGTCATACCAGATCTTCAGCCGTGTCAGGCTTTCCGCCATGGTCTGCCATTCTTTTTCCAGCGCAGCTTGTCCTGCTTTGACCTTTTCCGTTTCCTGCTTCAGTGCCTCGTAGCGATCACGGATCAGTCCATGATTGTCGCCAAAGGACTGGGGCGCATAGCCGGCAGCCTTCAGGTCTGCAAGGAATTCATCCTTGACGGAGGCATGGGCAGCTACCCACACATAGGCGCTTTCCCGCACCTCGCTGAGCACTTCCAGGCACACTTCCCGGCCGTTCCAGCGCTGCAAGAGGGCCTGTACGGCAGACTTGTTCATGGTGCCTGCCTGCTGGAACACATCCTTGGTGCTCTTGATTTCCTCCACGGGAATGTCAAGGCTCAGCCAAGGCGTCAGCTGTTCCTGCTCGGCAGCAATCCGTGCCAGCTGCCCCTTGAACTCACCGCTTCGCTTTTCCAGGCTGTCCGCATGATCCAGCAGATTCGTCAGTTCATCCTCATGGGCTGCAATGTAGGCAACCTCATCTTCCGGTGCATCCGGCCGATTGCCCATGAAGGGTGCTTTCTGCTTGTTGTAGCGGCCCAGATGGTTCATGACCCAGGTCAGCCGGTTCATGGTGTCCTCCACCCGGGCCAGCCTGCCCGAGTCCTTCACCCGATACGCTTCGGCTTCCTCTTCCTGAATCGGCGAAACCTCCACGCATCCCATCCGCTGCATGGCCTTGAAGAGCTTGCGCTGATCCTGCCGCATGGCCAGCAGATTGATTCGCTTCATTTCAACGATTGCCATGCTTCACGACCCTTTCGAAGATCAGACTTGCCGCCTGATCCAGCCGTCCTTCAGCCTGCTTCATTTCAGAAGCCACCTGCGCATCGGCAGCATCACGGCTTTCCTTCAAGTGCAGCAGAACCGTCTGCCGCTTGCCTTCCATGAGCTGCTGGTACATGCCGCGCTGCTCCACCGCAGCGGCACGTTCTGCAGCGGCACAGGCAGCCTCCACGGACTTGATCATGTCCCGTGCTTCCCGCTGTGCATCCTGCTTCTCGCCCTCCGCCTGCTCTTCCGCTTCACGGATACGACTTAATACTTCCAGCGACAACCTAATCACCACCTTTCCGTCGGGGATGCTTCTTCCCCTGCGTTATTTTGTGCCAAACAGGCGGTCGCCTGCATCGCCCAAGCCAGGAACAATATAACCATGATCATTCAGGTGATCATCCAAGCCTGCCACATAAATATCCACGTCCGGGTGATCCTTCTGAATGCGTGCAATGCCTTCCGGTGCAGCAATCAGGTTGACCAGGCGGATATTGTGGCAGCCGCGATTTTTAATAAAGGTAATGGCTGCACTGGCGCTGCCGCCGGTTGCCAGCATGGGGTCAACCACCAGCAGTTCACGATTTTCGCTGTCCACAGGCAGCTTGCAATAATATTCTACGGGCTCCAGCGTCTTGGGGTCACGGTACAGGCCAATATGACCCACCTTGCAGGCAGGGATCAGATTGGTCACGCCGTCCACCATGCCCAAGCCAGCACGGAGAATCGGCACCACAGCCAGCTTCTTGCCAGAGAGCATACGAGTTTTGCACTTGCAGATGGGGGTTTCCACTTCTACTTCTTCGGTGGGCAAATCGCGGGTTACTTCATAAATCATCAACATAGCGATTTCGTCCAACAGCTCACGGAATTCCTTAACGCCGGTATTCTTGTCCCGCATAATGCTCAGCTTGTGCTGAATCAGGGGATGGTCGAAAACGTGAACATTGCTCATAATCTTTTTCCTCCTCCATGAGTATGGAAGACGCTGCCAGTTTTCGGTGTCAAAACTGCATTTCGAGAAAAAGCGAACAAGCACTGTTTCACAGCCTTATTCGCTCCATCTCTCCAAGCTCAGTTTGCACCGCAACATGACACGAAACGCTCCCATCTGCATGTTAATTCGTTTTCTATTATACAAGATACAATGGCTTCTTGCAATCCCCTTTTCCGCAAAACTTGCAATCTATGGGATGTTTTTTTCCTGCTTTGTACATTATTTAACGATATCCACCCCAAAAACGGAAAAGTGGGAAAGAGCTTTTTCCACTCTTTCCCACAAGCTTATTCACAAAGATAGACATTTCTCCGAAATGTGTCTAAACAATATTTCCGCCCCAGAGGCACGGTCAGCGAGTCGTCCACATGGCCTGCATGCAGCCCCCACATAATAGGCTTCTGCACATCTGCAAACACATCCCGCAGCACTTCCTGCATGGTAAAGCCGTCCGTTTCCGCCGGGCAGCGGGTGAATTGCCCCAGGATCACCCCGGCGCAGTCCTCAAACTTTCCTGCCTGCTTCAGCTCATGGAGGTACCGATCCAGCGCATAAACCTGCTCCCCCACGTCCTCCAGAAAAAGCAGCTTGTTTTTTGTATCAATTTCATCCGGCGTGCCCAGGGAAGCCGTTACCAGGGACAGATTGCCGCCGGTCATTTCGCCTGAGCCAACGCCCGGGTGCAGCACTTCCAAGGGTGCCAGATCCGACGGATTCAGTGCCTCTTCTGCCTTGCCGGCAAGGGCGTCCATCAGGCTCTTCTTTGCCCAAGGTGCTGTGGGCAGGTTACCCGGCATAGGCCCGTGGAAAGTTGCCAGCTGGCACCGCTGCTGGATGGCCATATGCAGGGTGGTGATGTCGCTGTAGCCAACAAACGCCTTGGGGTTGCGGCGAATGACCTGCCAATCCATCAGCGGCAGCAGCCGCAGACAGCCATAGCCGCCCCGAATGCACCATACCCCATCTGCTCCGTCATCATCGAAGGCATCCATCAGGGCTTTTGCCCGCTCTTCGTCCGTGCCGCAAAGATAGCCGTACTTCCGAAAGCAGCTTGCGTCAACCTTCACCCGAAAGCCCAGTGCTTCCAGCATGTCCGTCCGCTTGCGGACTTCCCCCTGCAAATCATCGCCCTCAATGCGGCTTGCCACGCCAATGAGTCGCACCGTATCCCCGGGATGCAAAGGCTTGGGAAAAATCATGTTCATCACCTCACAGGCAGAAATGGAAGAAAGTCAGCGCATCCATCCAGTCATCGCAGGTGAAGCGCACCGTCCGGTCATCTGTTTGTTCCGCTCCCGGATACCAGCCTGCCCGTCTGGCAGATTCATGGCGAACATAGCTAACCTCCACCGTGAAATGCTCCGGCAGGGGGAACATGCAGCTTTCCTTGGGTAGTTTCATGGCCCGTTCCGCAGCTTCACGGATCAGACGTACCGCCTTATCCGGGTGCATGGAAATGCTGCCGTTGCCTACACCACGGCTCACCGGCACCGTAATGGCTCCCGGCACATAGCGCTTGAACCAGTCGCAAATGCCTGCATCCCCCGTCACCAACCGGGTAGGAACCCCCAGCATGGCGGCGGTCAGGCAGTTCATCATCAGCTCCGGGCAGTCTTCGCCGTTCACCCGTACGCCATGAATGTTCAGGTTCATGGTATGGCTCAGGGGGCTGCTTGCCCATCCTGCGCCGGAGTGGTAGCCGGTAAACATGGCACCGTCAAAGTCAGCATCCAGTCCGCTCATCATGGCATAGGGTTCCCGACCCCAGCCCCGAAAAATGCAGGCGTTTTCCGGCAGCATCCCCGGCAGAATGTTTCTGGCAGAGTCGTGAGCATCCCGCACCAGAATGGAATCAGTTCCGGCGGCATTGGCGCCCTCGCAGGCTGCTGCCACTTCACGGCTCATCTGGTTGGCAAAGGCGGCATAGGCAGGCTGGGACTTTTCTGTTTCATCCCAGGCGGCAATGCCGCAGGTTCCCTCAATATCGGCTGAAAGGTACAGTTTCATGCTTTGATTTCCTCCGTCAGTGCCAGCACCGAAGCGCACTGCAATGCAACCCCGGGCAGCAGGCAGGCTTCATCTACCAGGAACGTTTCCGTATGCAGCGCCGTACCAATGCCGCTGCCAATATCGTAATACACCCCCGGCGTTTTGCGGACAAAGTAGTAGAAGCTTTCCACCCCAAGGCTCGGCGCATCCTGCCGGACGATTTTGTCCTTGCCCAGGATTGCTTCTGCTTCCTTCTCAATGACGGCATAATACGAATCGTCATTGTATACCGCCCCATAGCTGGGAATCAGCTGCACATCGCACTGCCCGCCCATGGCTTCTGCAATGCCGCCGGCAGTGCGGACGATCAAAGCCTTCATCTTTTCCCTTGTAGCCTCCGACAGGGTGCGGAGGGTGCCCCGCATGTGCACCTCGCCGCAGACAATGTTATTGGCTTGTCCGCCTTCAATGGTGCCGATGGTCACCACTGCCGGGTCAAAGGGCGACAGAGTGCGGCTGACTAGGGTCTGCAAGGCAGCAACGATTTGCCCGGAAATCACAATGGCATCAACGCCGCTTTCCGGGTACGCCCCATGGCAGCTTTTCCCCCGTACCGTCAGCCGAATTTCATCGCTGGCACCGCTGACAAAACCGGGCTTGGCAAAGAAGGTTCCTGCCTCATAGTGGGGATTCATATGCTGGCCGATCACCACATCCACATGGGGATTTTCCATGCATCCCTGCTCGGTCATCATTTTGCCGCCGCCCACGGTTTCCTCTTCCGGCTCGAAAAAGTACTTGACCGTTCCATGCCACTGATCCTTGTGAGCATTCAGCCACATGGCACTGCCCAGCGCCAACGCCATATGGGCATCGTGTCCGCAGGCGTGCATGGTGCCCTCCTGCACGGAAGCAAAGGGCAAACCCGTCTTTTCTGTTACAGGCAGTGCATCCATATCCGCCCGAATCGCCACGCAGGGGCCTTCTCCATTGCGGATGATGCCCATGACAGCATGGCAATCCTGAAAAGTATGGATTTCCAGCCCCAGCGCCGTCAGCTTTTCCTCAATATAAGCCTGTGTCCATGCCTCTTCCCCGCTTCTTTCCGGGTGATGATGCAGCTCTCTGCGCATTTCCATCACTTGGGGCATGATGTCCTTCAAGGCTTCCTGCCAATCTGCAAGATTCACGCAAAATCCCTTCTTTCCCGAAGCAAGTCGTCCGTCACCGTAACCACCTGCCCCTTTTTCCAATACACACGAACAGGCCGGGCAGACAGGATGGACAGGCACTCATTCCGATTCGTTTCCGCCCAGTCCGCCATTTCGCCGTACCCAATGCCGCCTCCCAATAGGTCAGCCACATCCCCGGGATGAACCTCCGGCAGGTCGGTCACATCCACCATCATTTGATCCATACAGACCAAACCGATCACCGGCGCACGGTGGCCTTGAATCATCACCTGTCCCCTGCCATTGGACAGGTGCCGGGGATAACCATCTCCGTAGCCTGCGCACAGGGTAGCAATGACGGAAGGCCGGGTAAGAATTTGATCATCCCCATAGCCCACAATTTCCCCTGCCGCCACATGATGCACCTGCGCCACGGTGGTGCGGAAGGTCAGCGTTTCCAGGCATTCAAAGGGCATGTGCTGGCTTCTGGAGGGACGAACGCCAAAGAGCAGTGCCCCTACCCGCACCCGGCTCATGTGCCACTGGGGATACCGCACCAGACCGATGCTGTCGCACAGGTGCACATCCTGCACATGCACACCTTGCTGTTCCAGCAATGTTTTGATGGTCATCAACTGCTGATACTGCATTTCATCCCGTTCCCGGTTGATCAGCCCCAAGTGGCTGTACAGCCCTTCCAGGCGGACATAGTGCAGTTCCCTGGCCACGGTACCGATCTTTGCCGCTGCTTCTTCCGTGCAGGCAATGCCCAGGCGATGGAAGCCCGTATCCGCCTTCAGATGAACAGCCACCTGCAGGTGCTCCTCTGCGCAGATTCTTTCCATAAGCTGCAAATCTTCCGCCGAGGCAGCTGTTAAGGTCAGCCCTTCCCGGATGCTTTCCGGCAGTGCGTCCTCTTCCGTCAGACCCATGACCAATATTTCGCCTTGAATGCCTGCCTTGCGCAGCTGAAAGCCTTCCCGGGCGCAGCTTACCGCAAAGCTCCTGCAGCCATCTGCCTGTAATGCCTGGGCCATCCGAGCCGCACCGTGACCGTAGGCGTTGGACTTCAGCACACAGGTCACCGTGCTTTGGGTCAGGCTCCTGGCGGTTCGATAGTTGGCAATCAGCCGATCCAGGTCAATATCAATCCATGTCCTGTGCAGAAATGCATCCGTCATTGCTTCAGCAACTCCCATCCAGTAAAAAGCTTTTATTCTTCTCCGAAGTTTTCCCACATGAGGGTGAACATCTTTCTTGAAATGGCGCAGACCCGGTTGTTCTGGCCATTTTTGCACCCATTGGTGATGAGCACAAACACGAAGCGGCTTTCCGGCTCGTAATACACGTTGGCCGCAATGGCACCGCTGATGCCCTGATGACCGTACACCATGCGGTTCTCAATCAGCGTATCATTCCGATTGACGCACAGGCCGTAAGGGGTCGAGGCGGTGATGCCGCCCTTGCCCTGCTGCTCCGCCATCATTTCCGCCACGGTGTCTTCCTGCAGGAGCCGAACACCGTCCAATTCCCCACCGTTGCACATCAGCATGCCCAGCCGGAGAAGATCCTCCCCTGTGATCCACAGGGAGCCTACGGTGATATTGTAATGGTGCGCCGGATCAACACCAGCATCCCATTCCTCGTCAATCAGCTTTTGTGCAGCAGTCTTCAGGTTGCAGTTATTATCATACACGTTGGTAATGCTGTCCACATCCCGAATCAAAGCTGGATGATAGGCCGCATCCATTTGCAGGGGCTGAAAAACGCCTTCCGTCACCGCATCGTTGATGTTCTTCCCAGTAACACTTTCAATGATGGAGCCCATTACCCCTGCCCCTAAATTCGAGTACGCATACTTCCGCCCCGGTATGGCGTTCAGGTAAAAGGAAGCGGACTTGGTGCCCAGCAGGCTTTCCAGCGTCCGTCCCCTGACCCCGCTTTGCCTTGTAATGGAAGCTGTGTGGGTCATGAGCATCCGCAGGGTGATCGGTGTATCATAGTAGTAGGGGTTCCGCATGGTAAAGCCCAGATAGTCGGATACATCCGCATCCAAGTCCACCAGTCCCTGCTCCACCAGCTGCATCATATACATGGCGCTGACCATTTTGGTCACCGAAGCGATGCGGAAATGGGTGCTGTCGTCTACCGGAATCTGCTGCTTCTTGTTCATGAATCCGTAATTCATGCGGTAAACAATTTCCCCATCTCGTGCCACCAGCACCGTGCCGCCAGTGGTCTTGTGGGCGCGAAAAATTTTCTCCGCCTGTGCATCCACGTCTTCCGTTTCTGCCACAGCTGTGGAGAAAACCAGCAGGAACGCCAGTATCAAAAGAAGTCCTTGCCGAAGTATGCCTTTTTTCATGATCCGCCGTTCCTGCCTTTCTGTGATCAGCCCTTCTTTGCTTCTGCCTTAGCCACAAACTTTTCTGCCTTGACACTGACACGCTGATGCTTAGCCGTGCCGATTACGCCGCAGGCATCATAGGCAGTGATTTCGAAGGTATAGCCCCTGCCTTCCTGGCTGGTCAGGGTTGCTTCTGCCCACACTTCCATGCCCAAAGGCGTTGCAGCCACATGATCCACATCCATTTTGGTGCCCACCGTGGTAATGCCTTCCTCCAGCGAGCCTGCCAGTGCTTCGCAGGCTGCATGCTCCATCAGTGCAACCAGTGCAGGGGTAGCCAGCACCGGCAGGGAGCCGCTGCCCATGGCCTTTGCCGTTATGTCTTCCGTGACGGTGGTCTTCCAAGTGCCCTTTACATTTTCCATTGTTTGTTCATCCTTTGTAAGCAAAATGGCGGTGATTTCTTTGCCGAAAATCACCGCCACGATTATATCATACTTTGTCCGATAATTGTTGTTTTTTCCATGGGCAGTTTCTTTTAGATTCAGCCTTCTCCTGCCCGGCGCATCAGTTCTGCCTCATCGATAACTTCAATACCCAGCGCCTGAGCCTTATCCAGCTTGCTGCCCGCAGCCTCCCCAGCCACCACAAAGGCTGTCTTTTTGCTGACCGAAGAAGCAGCCGTACCTCCGCAGCGACGAATCAGCTCTTCTGCTTCCTTTCGGGAAAGATTGGGCAGAGTCCCCGTCACCACCACGGTTTTGCCGCTGAACACGCCTTCCGCCTTCTGCTCCATTGCCCGAGGTTTTATTCCTGCCTTCAGCAGACGGTCAATCATGATGCGGTTTTCTTCAAAGGAGAAAAACTCCAGCACGCTCTGTGCCACAATATCCCCTACGTCAGGGATGGCAGTCAGCTGCTCCATGGTGGCAGCCTGCACCTTGTCCAGCGTACCGAAGGCCGTTGCAATGTCCCGAGCCGTCTTCCGGCCTACGTTAGGAATACCAACCGCAAAGAGGAAAGCATCCAGGGCACAGTCCTTACTCTTTTCCAGTGCCTTCAGCAGGTTGTCCGCCTTCTTTTCCTTGAACCCATCCAAGGACAGCACATCTTCCCTGGTCAGGTGATACAGGTCTGCCGGATCCCGCACATTCTTCTGGTCATAAAGCTGCTCGGCGGTTTTCTCCGAAAAGCCGTCAATGTCCATGGCATCCCTGCCGGCAAAATGATCCAGCCGTGCCACAGCCTGAGGACGGCAGCTGACCCGATTCATGCAGAAAAGATGGACCCCCCGTTCCGTCAGTTCCCCGCCGCATGCCGGGCAATGGGTAGGTTTTTCAATCGGGCTCTCTCCCGGTTCTGCCTCGCCTACACGCCCCATGATTTCCGGAATCACATCGTTGGAGCGTCGAATCCACACCGGAGCATTGATGGCCACCTGCTTGCGCTGAATGTCCCCCCAGTTGTTCAGGGTTGCCTTGCGCACCGTTACGCCGTAAAAATCCACAGGATCCAAATGAGCCAAAGGCGTCAGCTTCCCCGTACGTCCAAGCTCCCAGGTCACCCGGCGCAGGGTGGTGACGCTTTCCTCGGCTTCAAACTTATAGGCCACTGCCCACCGGGGGAACTTTTCCGTAAAGCCCATGCGGCTTCGAAGGGCAAAGTCGCCAATTTTGATAACCACGCCATCAATCAGGAAATCCAAGGTAGGCCGCTGCTCCTCAATCTCCCGGATGCATTCTTCCAGCTCCGCCTGCGAATGGGGTGTACCCAAATAGGGGCTTACCTGGAAACCATTCTGCCGCAGGAAATCCAGCATCTCCGGCTGGGTGCTGTAAGGCGGATTTTCAATGGTGCCGATTTGGTAAAAGAACACATCCAGCTTCCGGGCAGCCGTAACCGCCGGGTCCAGATTTCGCAGTGCGCCGGCGGCAGCATTCCGGGCATTTTTCAGGGGCTCGGCTGCGGTTTGATTGTAGGCTTCCAGTGTGCTCAGGCGCATGATGCACTCGCCCTGCACTTCCAGCAAGCCTTGGTAAGGAATCGTCAGGGGCACGGTGCGGATGGTTCTGGCCTGGGGCAGGATGGCCTCGCCGGTTACGCCGTTGCCCCGGGTGGCAGCCTGAACCAGCTTACCCTCGTTGTAAGTCAGGTTCAGGGTCAGGCCGTCAAATTTATATTCCACATAGTATTGGAGGTCCGTCTGCCCAGCCAGCTTTTCCGTGCGTCGAATCCAGTCCTCCAATGCGCCAATGGACTGCACCTTGTCCATGCTCCACAGCCGATGCAGGTGGGTATGCTGCTCGAAGCCCTTCAGCGGCTCGCCGCCCACCCGGTGGGTGGGGGAATCCGGCAGCACAACGCCGGTTTCCTTTTCCAGCTTTGTCAGCTGATCATAAAGCTGATCCCACTGCATGTCGGAGATTTCCGGCTTGTCCAGCACATAGTAGGCATAGGCGGTTTCGTTCAGCCGGTCTACCAGTGCCCGCATTTGCGATTCAAGTGTGCTCATTCGTCGTCCCCCAGCTTCACAATGGGTGCGATAGACAGAGAAAACTCCTTCACGCCATAGGCCGTAAACTCAATGAGGATACGGGCATCGGAGCCCTTGCCCCGAACCTCCACCACGTTGCCTTCACCGAATTTGCGGTGCATCACCCGATCACCCTTGCGGAACAGGCTCTGCATGGCACCGGCAGGTGCGGCAGGCGCAGGGGCAAAGCCTTTGCTCACCCCGGGAATGTTCAAAGATTCTCCGTGGAAGGTCAGTTTCGGCTGTCCCAGCTTGCTGACCTCCGGGGTAGAGCGAAGCCCATAGCCGCTGGCTGCTCCCCGTGTCCGGGTAGGCTGAGGCACGTTGCGGAACGCTGCCTGCTTCTTTTCTGCCCAGTCATCCTGCAACAGCCGTTCAGGGATTTCCATCAGGAAGCGGCTGGGGGCATTGTGATTCACCTGATTATACAGCATCCGCTGGCTGGCTCGGGAAAGGAACAGCCGCTTCTGTGCCCGGGTAATGCCCACATAGCACAGGCGACGTTCTTCTTCCATCTTTTCATCATTGGTCAGGCTGCGGCCGGAGGGAAAAACCCCTTCCTCCATGCCGGGGATGAACACATCCGGGAATTCCAGACCCTTGGCAGAGTGGAGGGTCATCAGGGTCACATAGCCCCGCTCATCCTCTGCCTGATCCAGATCCGTGACCAGCGCCACGTTTTCCAGATAATCTTCCAGCGTGGCTTTTTCGTCCGCACGGGCAAACTCTTCCACTGCGCCCAGGAACTCCTGAATATTCTCCACCCGTGCCTGTGCGTCGTCCGTATTCTCCCGCTGATACTGAGCCAGAAGGCCGGTTTTGTCCACCAGTTCCTGCACAAAGGCGCTCAGGGGCATGGATTCCTTCATAGCCATGAGCATGGTCATCATGGTGGCAAAATCCGTGACGCACTTCCGTGGCCGTGCCGACAGGGTCGCAGGCATATCCGTCAAGGCGCTGAAGAGGGGCATTTCATTTTCCCGTGCGTGCTGCACCAGCTCCTGCACCGTGCTGTCACCAATGGAGCGCTTAGGCACATTGATGATGCGGCGCAGGCTCACATCATCTGCCGGATTGACAATCACCCGCAGATAGGCAATCACATCCCGCACTTCCCGGCGGTCATAGAACTTCTGTCCGCCGAAAACCTTGTAGGGAATGCCGGAGCGCATGAGCATTTCTTCCAGCACACGACTCTGGGCATTGGCACGGTAGAGCACCGCCACATTGCCATAGGGTTCGCCCTGTCTGGACAGTTGGCGAATCCGGTCTGCCACCCAGGCTGCTTCTTCCCGTTCATCACCGGCGCAGAACAGCTTGATGGGATCCCCTTCGCCAGCTTCCGTCCACAGTGCTTTCTCCTTGCGTCCCACATTGTGGGCGATCACCTGATTGGCTGCATCCAGAATGTTGGCGGTTGACCGATAATTCTGTTCCAGCTTGATCACCGTAGCATCCGGGTAATCCTTTTCAAAGTCCAGAATGTTATGAATATCCGCACCACGCCAGCCATAAATGGACTGGTCATCATCGCCCACCACGCACAGGTTGCGGCTTTCCGCCGTCAGCAGCTTCACCAGCTGATACTGGGCAAAGTTGGTATCCTGATACTCGTCCACCATCACGTAGCGGAAGCGGCGGCGATAGCTGTCCAGCACCGGCGGATGATCCGCCAGCAGGGTCAGGGTCTTTACCAGCAGGTCGTCAAAGTCCAGTGCGTTCTGTGCTTTCAGCCGAGTTTCATATTCCAGAAACACATCATGGATCATCTGGCTGCGATAGTCCCGCTCGCTTTGCTGGAACCATTCGTCCGGCCCCATCAGCTGATTCTTGGCATCGGAAATCTTGGCACGGATTTCCTTGGGCGGCAGAAACTTTTCATCCACATTCAGCCGCTTCAGAATTTCCTTCAGGGTCACTGCCTGATCATCGTCATCATAAATCACAAAGGAACGGCTATAGCCCAGCTTTTCAATATCCCGCCGGAGGATTTTGGCGCAGGTGGAGTGGAAGGTGGAGATCCAAGCATCCTCTGCTTTCTCCCCCACCAGCTGCCGGATGCGCTCCCGCATTTCCTTGGCAGCCTTATTGGTGAAGGTCAGTGCCAGAATGGACCAGGGTTCCACCCCATGATCCATCAAATTCGCCACACGGCAGGTCAGTGCCTTGGTTTTGCCGCTGCCTGCACCTGCGAGAATCAGCACCGGGCCTTCCAGAGTTTCAGCGGCAAGCCGCTGTTCTTGATTCAGCATCGAAAGATCCATTTTCTCAATCCTACCTTTTCCCCAACACATCACATAAAGCAAAAACAAAGTCCATAAAGAAACAAACGATGCCGAAAACGCATCGCCTGCTGCTTGGAGCCTCTGTTCTTTATTCAGGCAATTCGTTTTTCTTTTCCATGGCATCCAGCACCCGATGATAGCCGTCCGCACCGTACGTCAGTGCCCGGTTTACCCGGCTGATGGTGGCCGTAGAGGCGCCGGTTTTCTTGGCAATCACCTGATAGGTGGTTTCCTTGCGAAGCATCACGGCCACCTCCAGCCGCTGGGCAATGCTCTCGAGCTCCTTAATGGTACACACATCCTCAAAAAAGCGATAGGCGTCCTCTTCATCCTTGAGTTCCAGCACCGCCTTCATCAGCAGATCGGTCTGCTCATTTCTGATCTTTGGCGTGAACATTGCCGCATCCCCCATTTCGCCGCACAATTTCGCACTTTACCACATGCTAATACCAGTATACCACATTTCCGCAGATTTATCCAGCGGAAAGGGGAATGGAAAGCATACAAAAAAACCACCGCAATCTATCGAAATCACGGTGGATGCATCGTGGAGATGAGGGGAGTCGAACCCCTGTCCGAAAGCTCTTGTGCGGAACCTTCTCCGAGCGCAGTCTATGATTTAACGTTCCCTCTGCCAACCGCCCACAGACAGGCTGTCAGCTTCAGTAGCTTCATAATACGGACATGCTGCAAAGCTTAGGCACGCTCGTTCCCCACGTAAATGACGTCAGTTACCGGGCACGTGGGCAGCCCGGGCCAACGTCACGGCATTAAGCCGCGAAAGCGAATTCGTTATTGTCAGTTACTTGTTTTCCCCGTTTTTACGCGGTTCAGGGGCCGCGGCTCGCTTATCCCGCCCTCGACACTCCCGTCGAAACCGGATCATCCCCATAGGGGGACATCTCGTGCATTCGCTTCACGAAGATTATACAGCAAAAGGAGGATTTTGTCCACGGTTTTCCTCGAACAAAGATGTCATTTCCCATCTTCCCATCTTGACGTTTTTCCCTATTCCCTGTATACTCTCTTTATAAGAACATTCATTCGCTCTAGTGAGAGGAGGCCCAGAGGATGGAGGAACGCACGTACATTGCCATTGACCTGAAGTCCTTCTACGCCTCTGTGGAGTGCCGGGAGCGTGGGCTTGACCCGCTGAATACCAACCTGGTGGTAGCGGATGAAAGCCGCACGGACAAGACCATTTGCCTGGCTGTAACGCCCTCCCTGAAAAGTCTGGGGATTCCCGGCCGGCCACGGCTGTTTGAAGTCAAGCAGAAAGTGCGGGATGTAAACGCCAAGCGTCAGTCTGCTGCACCTAATAAAAAGCTGACCGGCAGCACCTTCATCTTCTCCGATTTGAAGACCAATCCTTCCCTGGGGGCGGATTTCCTCATTGCGCCGCCGCAAATGGCTCGGTACATGGACTACAGTGCCCGCATTTATGCCGTGTACATGCGCTATGTTGCCCCGGAGGATGTAGTGGTTTACTCCATCGATGAGGTTTTCATGGATGTGACCTGTTACCTGGCCACTTACGGTCTTTCTGCCCATGATCTGGCCATGAAGATTATCCTGGATGTGCTGGCGGAAACCGGCATCACGGCCACCGCTGGCATCGGCACCAACCTGTTTCTCAGCAAAGTAGCCATGGATATTGTGGCCAAGCATATGCCCCCGGATGAAAACGGGGTGCGCATTGCCTGGCTGGATGAGATGACCTTCCGTCAAACCCTGTGGGATCACCGTCCGTTGACGGACTTCTGGCGGGTAGGGCACGGCTATGCCCGAAAGCTGGAGGCCTACGGCATGTATACCATGGGGGATGTGGCGCTGTGCTCCCATGTGCATGAAGATTTGCTGTACAAGCTGTTTGGCAAGAACGCCGGGCTGCTGATCGACCACGCCTGGGGTTGGGAGCCCTGCACTATGGACGTCATCAAGGCCTATCGACCGGCAAGCAACAGCCTGACCTCCGGGCAGGTGCTCCATTGTCCCTATGAGGCAGAAACAGCTCGGCTGGCGCTGCGGGAAATGGCGGACTTAATGGCGCTGGATCTGGTGGATAAGGATTTGGTGACGGATCAACTGGTGATTTCAGTGGGCTACGACATTGAGAACCTGACAGATCCGGCAAGGCGAGCGGCTTATCATGGAGTCATTGAGCAGGATCATTATGGGCGACAGGTGCCCAAAGCTGCTCATGGTTCCATAAAATTGGATGGCTACACGGCCTCTACCAGAAAAATCATGGATGCTGCCGGTGAACTCTTCGACCGCATAACAGATACCTGTTTGCTGATCCGCCGCCTGACGCTGGTTGCAAACCATGTTCTGCCCCGTGAAGAAGCACCTGTGCAATTGGCAGAGCAGCTGGATCTGTTTACGGACTATGCAGCAGAGGACGCCAAGCGGCAGGCGGAGGAAGCGGAATTGGCACGGGAAAGAAAGCTGCAAGCTGCCGCACTCTCCATCAAAAAGCGTTTCGGCAAAAATGCGCTGCTTCGTGGGATGAACCTGCAGGAAGGGGCTACCGCCATGGATCGCAATGCCCAAATCGGCGGGCACAAGGCGTAATAGCATTACGTCCGTGGGAAGATGAGAAACGTGCTCGATTTAATTCAGCCGTCAGGAATCGAAATTATCTTCTTAATCCCTTGGGATAGTGGTTCTTCATCTGCCCATCGGAGCATTTACCCCAGCCCAGACACAATCCGCCGTTTTCCGCCAGCACCCAGCCTTTGGGGGCATCAGGCACGGTCAAGGCTTCCCCACGCAGGTACATGACAGCCTGTTCGTCCGTTAGGGCAACATGGGGAAAACTCGGAGAAACATCTGCCGCTGCCCAAGCGTGATCCGGCTGAAAAAGCTTTCCCTTCACGCTGCCCAAGTGAAGCCCGCACCGCAGTACTTTCAGCCCCCGCACATCCGGGCAATCTGGCAGGGACACCAGGGTATCCCCCAGAAGATGCGTCGGCACGGGCGCAAGTTTGCCTGCAAAGCTTGCATAAACCTGCTTTTGCTCCTTCGTGGGAGATGGGAGACTGCGATCCGGCGGCAGCTTGGCAATCCCCTGTCCCTGCCGGTGGAGGAGAGCCACAAAATGTCCTTCTCCCCGCATCCGATGGGGATAGCAGGTCAGCATACCATCTGGTGCATCTGCGCCGGGCAGATAAAAAGGTGTCAGGCTGAAATCCGTGTGCCGCTGCAGAAAAGCGGCAATCGTGTCCTCATTTTCCACAGGATTCAAAGTGCATGTGGAATATACCATGCGGCCGCCGGGGCGCACCATGGCGGCTGCCGCATCCAGAATTTCCGCCTGCCGTTTGGCACACCCATCGGCATTTTCCGGCGACCACTCTGCTCGGGTTTCCGGGTGCCGGCGGAACATGCCTTCCCCCGAGCAGGGAGCGTCTACCTGCACGGCGTCAAAGCCCTCTGGCCATCGGTCAGCCAGCTTGTCCGGCATGGCGCTGACTACCAAAGCGTTGGCAATGCCCATGCGCTCTACATTGCGTGAAAGGATCATGGCACGCTTGGGCACAGGTTCATTGCACACCAGCAGTCCCTGACCGGCCATGGCAGCGGCAAGCTGGGTGCTTTTTCCACCGGGAGCGGCGCACAGATCCAGCACCTTTTCCCCAGGCTGGGGGTTCAGCACGGCAGCAGGCAGCATGGCGCTGGGTTCCTGCAAGTACCAGGCTCCGGCTTCATGCAGGGGCACGGCTCCGGCATTTGACTCGGCAGAAAGATAGTAGCCATTTGCCGCCCAAGGCACCGGTTCCCCAAGGCCTTCTGGCAGCTGATTCGCAATTTTCCGAGGATTCAGTCGGATGCCTCGCTGATACGGCTCCTCCAAGGCACGCAAAAAAGCAGGCAGCTCATCGCCAAGCTGTCCAGCCATGCGGGTCAAAAACGCTTCAGGCCATGGAACCATGCAAACGCCCTCCTGGGGATGTTTTTATCTATTTTCATTCATTTTCATCCGTAAAACCAGAAAAAGGAGACAAGCCAAAGGCCTGCCTCCTCTGTTCATGTTTGCTTATGCCTGGGGAGCGTCTTCTGCCTGGGGCAGCTCTTCCACAGGAGTTTCATCGGTAGCGACCAGCTCGAACTCTGCATCGCCGGGGATTTCATCACTGTAGGTGAAAGCTTCCTCTTCCAACACCTGACGGATGCTCAGAGAGATCCGCTTCTTTTCGGGATCTACGCTCAGCACCTTCACACGCACAGTCTGGCCAACCTGCACAGCATCTTCCACCTTGGCAACCCGGTTCAGGGCGCACTGGGAAATGTGTACCAGACCATCCAGGCCGGGCTCCAGCTCTACGAAAGCACCGAAATCGGTGATGCGGACAACCTTGCCCTCCACAATGGAACCCTCAGGATACTTTTCCTGAGCGTTGTCCCAAGGACGGGGCTGAAGCTGCTTGTAGCCCAGCTGAATCCGGTCACGGTCACGATCCAGGGACAGGATCTTCACGTCCACTTCCTGGTTGGGCTGCACAACCTCGTTGGGGTGCTTGATGTGACCCCAGCTCAGGTCGGTGATGTGGATCAGGCCGTCCACGCCGCCAACATCCACAAAGGCGCCAAAGTCGGTCAGCCGGCGAACGATACCGTGAATCACGATGCCTTCTTCCAGCTTATCCCATGCTTCCTTCTTCTTAGCGGCAGCTTCTTCAGCGATGACTGCCTTGCGGCTGGCCACGATGCGCTTCTTCTGCTTGTCCACTTCGATAATCTTCAGCTTCATGTCCTTGCCCACGAAGTCGGCGATCTTCTCCACATAGCGCTGGCTCAGCTGAGAAGCGGGCACGAAAGCACGCACGCCGCCCACATCAGCAATCAGGCCGCCCTTAACAGCTTCCTTGCCAACACCTTCCACAACCAGTTCACCGGCGTCGTACTTGGCCATCAGTGCGTCCCAAGCCTTGCGGTTCGCGATATTACGCTGGCTCAGCACCACATCGCCCTCACCGTCATTGATCTTGACAACCTCGGCCTCGATCTCGTCATCGACCTTGACGTCGGACTGCATCAGGTCGGCACGCTTAATGCGGCCATCGGCCTTGTAGCCGGGAATGCTTACGCATACGTCGTCGTCGGTCACGGTCAGCACCTTGCCGGTAATCTGCTGACCAGGGCGCAGCTTGGTCTGCTCTTCGGCAGCAAGCATAGCGCCAAAGTCCATGGATTCATTGTCAGTCATGCGGGTTACAACCTCCTTAAGTGAACCGTCAGGCGTGGAAGCGCCGGCGGTTATTCCTATGATATCGATATTCATATTTGCAAAGCCCGCCGGAATTTCCGACGCACGCTCTACCAAAATCGTTCGCGGACAACGTTCTTTACATGCCGCATAGAGCTTTTTCGTGTTGGCGCTGTTCCGACCGCCGATGACGATCATGGCATCCGCCCGGGAGGCCAGCTCCTTTGCCTCCCTTTGCCGGGTCTCCGTTGCAGAGCAGATGGTGCAGTGCTTTTCCAAGCAGGCAACCTTCCGGCTGAGTACCGCTGTAATGGCTTCCCACTTTTCCGGGGGAAAGGTGGTTTGTGCGGCAGCCAATGCCCGCTCCATGTCGGGAAGGGCTTCCGCATCCTCCACGGTGTTCACCACATAAACCGGGCCATGAGCCCAGCCTGCGGTGCCCCGCACTTCGGGATGCTCCTGTTCGCCTACCAGAATCACAGGGGTACCGTCCTGAGAACCTTCTGCTACGATTCGGTGCAGCTTTGCCACAAAGGGACAGGTCAAATCCTGCACGGTGCAGCCGTTTTCCTTCAGCTGCGCCAGCACATCGGGAGAAACCCCGTGACTGCGAATCAGCACCTTGCGTCCCGCTGCCTGTGCCAGATCGTGCACAGGAGAAACGCCCAGTGCCGCCAGTTCTGCCACCACCTGCGGATTATGGATCACTTCACCCAGGGTGCAGGCCTTTTCACCTGACCGGGCAACCTCCATGGCTGCCTGCACGGCACGCTTTACGCCCATGCAAAATCCTGCATGTTCCGCAATCTCCAGTGGCATACCCGGCTCCTTTCGCAAAAGGCTCTAGTTGTTTATCGTTCGCCGCAAAAGGGGAAATTCCTTCTTTTTATCAGAAAAAAATTATTTCTCCTTAGCCATGGCGGCATAGGTGGCGGTAATCCTCTCCAGCAGTTCCTGACAAGTTTCCTTGTTCACGCCCTGCTGCCGCAAATCCTCTGTGGGAATGGCGGAACCAATGTAGCAATCTGTGCGGTGGAACATGCGGAACTTAGGCGTGATGTACATAGGAATCACCGGTGCGCCGCTGCGCAGGGCGATCATGGCCACGCCGCCTTCAATTTCATCCATCAGCCCCTGATGATGCCGTGTTCCTTCCGGAAAAATGCCAAGGATCTGTTTATTCCGCAGGGCGGAAACGCAGGCTCGCATGGCCGTCATGTCCGTGCTGTGCCGCTCCACGGGGATGATGTGCATGTTCCTGAGGATAAAGGAGGCCAGCTTGTTTTTGATCAGTTCTTTTTTCCCCAGAAAGGTGACATCATGCTTTTTGATGGCATAGGCCATGATGACCGGATCCATAAAGGAGGAATGGTTGGCAATAATGATGTAGGGCAGCTCGCCGGGAATGTTTTCCTTCCCATGATAGAACACCGGCGCCAGGGTGTGGAAAACAATGGCTGCCAGAAACCGGGCAATCACATAGAAGAAGGATTTCTTTTGCTTCGGCTGCTTTTCTTTTGCTTCGCTCACGTCCGCTTCGCCTCCGCCAGGGCTGCAATGGCATCCACCACCGCAGCAAAATCCATGGTTGTAGTATCCAACACCACCGCATCCTCTGCCGGACGAAGGGGATCCACGGACCGGTTCATGTCCTGCTGATCCCGTTTTTTCAAATCCTCCAGCACCTGCTCATACGTGTCGGGACTGCCCTTGGCCTCCAGCTCCAGAAAGCGGCGGCGTGCCCGCTCCTCCGGGGAAGCGGTCAGATAAATCTTCACCGTGGCGTTGGGCAGCACCCGGGTGCCGATGTCCCGACCGTCCAGCAGCATATCCTGCCGAGCAGCCAGCGCCTGTTGAAGCTTGACCATGGCCTGCCGCACATGGGCATACCGAGCCACGGTAGATGCAGCCATGGACACTTCCTCCGTACGGATAAGCCCGGTCACATCCTCCCCATTCAACAGGGTGTGCTGGCCTTCCTGACCGTAGCGAACGTCCACGGATACATCCTCGCACACAGCGCACACGCCGGCTTCGTCCTTGGGATCCACACCCCGGCGAATGGCCGCCAAACCTACGGCACGGTACATAGCGCCTGTATCCAAGTGGAGGATATTCAGCCGCCTTGCCACGGCATCCGCCACGGAAGACTTGCCTGCGCCCACTGGGCCATCAATTGCCAAATTCAACGGCATTGTTCCATTACCCCTTATTTCGATTTATATGGTGCGGTGCCCCATGCCTACGCACACTTCATTCAGGTGACCCAAACCAATGCCGAAGAACACGGCAACCGCCACATGTTCTCCACGGCGGGCGACACCAATCTTGCCGCCGATGCTTAGCCCTAACGCCTTACCAGCCACCTGGCTGAGGGCTTCCCGGGCAGCGCCTGCCACGGTGCCTTCCTCGTGGTGGGTATCGCCAATCAGACCTTCCCGTTTGGCACATACCACTGCACGCTCCACCATTTTCATAATGGAGGGAACAAATTCACCGCCGAAATCCGCCGCAGCAGCCAGGATGTTGCTTTCCGCCAGCGCATCCTTCTGGGCGTTTTCTTCCTGCCTTGAGGCGGACATGGCCATCATAATCGCTCCCCGGGCAACCTCCCGGCTGTCCGTTTCACCGTTTGTCATGGGCTCACCTCCCTGCTCGCAATGTACCTATTATAACTTACTTTTTTCAGGAGGGCAAGATGATTTCAGCTGTCAAAAAGAGGCAGACGGTCTGGAACTTTGCGCCGCACCGCAGACTTTTTCAAAAAAAGGGGTTGACATTTTGGATGAAATCGTGTATTATATCTCTTGCCGCCGCTAAGGTGGTAAATATCGCGGGGTAGAGCAGTTTGGTAGCTCGTCGGGCTCATAACCCGGAGGTCGTAG
>CAVIWF010000033.1:0-29038 GCA_963646285.1 bacterium | reverse complement strand
CTCTCTGCTTCTGGCTCCCTTGCTGCATTCCCGTACTTATTCCTGCTGCTTTTGTTCTCTTCCCATACTTATTCCTGCTGCATTTCTCACACTAACTCCCATGTCGCTTTCCACTGTGGAACTTACTTTGGGAATTTACGATAATTTTTCTGACCATTCATTGACCGAAAAAGACATGTTTTGATGCTGCGCACGGAAAAAGGTTTCTCCCGTCACTCCTGCTTTGCTTTCTTTCGGAGACAAAATCAAAAGCGAATGATGCTTTTTTGACATCAAAAGAAACGAGCCCCCACAGCATGATGCAGTGAAGCTCGTTCCAATTCGTTTCCAGCAAATAGGTTGGTTAAGGATTGATCTGATCAAAGGTTACATCCGTTGCCGTCACCAGATAAGGACGAGGATCTTCCCTGTCCGGCACAATGTCATACCCAGCAAGGGACAAACCATGAACATGCCGTGCCCACAGTCCCCGGGCAGGGGCATCTCCCAGGTCGTCAATCATGTGGGCATCCGGGTAAATGCCCCGCAGTTCATCAATGGCGTTTTCATCCAGCACCGGCTTTTCACTGGCATGCTGTTCAAGGCATACGTCATAAAGGAGCACATCCTCAATGGCCTTTTCCGGAATGCCGATGAAGTAGGAACCCCGGGGACCGTTGTCCCCTCCACGGACACGGGCAATGGCGATGCTCCGCAGGTTGCCGGGAGCAGGCTTGGGGTCGCCGGGCTTCACCCGTCCCCGGTCTTCCAGGCGAAGGAAGAAGGGACTCCATGCCCGGTCAATGGTGATGTCCTCAATGAGGAAGTTTTCCAGGGTGCCGCCATCCACCATTTCCAGAGAAACGCCAGAATCGGAGCACCGGTGCTTCAGCCCGCTGGGGTCATGCTCCACACCGCCGATCTGGCAGGAGCGCACCAGCACATCCCGGAAATCCCCCTGGGTATCCGTGCCCACCTTCAGAGCATTGCAGCAGCTGTACAGCCGGCAGTCCTCGATAAGCACCCGTTCCGTGGGCCGCTGGCTTGCCCCCTTAAAGCAGCAGGCATCGTCCCCGGAGGCAATGTCGCAGCGGCGGACGATCACATCCCGGCAGCCGTCAATGTCAATGCCGTCATTGTTGTAGTTGGTCTGGTTGCGAACGGTCAGGTTTTCCAGCAGCACCCGGTCACAGTTCAGGTAGTTTTCCATCCAGCAGGCGGCAGAGCGAAGGGTCACATCGTGGACATGCACGTTTTTGCAGTCAATGATGCGCAGCAGGAAGGGACGGCCGGGGGTGCCGCAGCAGGTTTCATCCCCGGGGAAGTTTTCCCGGGTGCCCTGACCGTTCAGCTCACCGCCGCCGCAGATGCAGATGTTTTCGCATCCTTCCGCAAAAATCAGGGACTGATTCATGCCCATATTGGTATCCTGCACCGTCAGACGGCGGGCAATATGCTCCGGGTAATCCGCCAAATCCGTGCTGGCCACCAGCCGGCTGCCCGGCTGCACCATCAATCGCACATGGGAGCGGAGCACAATGGTGCCGGAAAGATAATCCCCACCACTGAGCAGCACCGTGCCTCCCTTTTCCCCTGCCGCATCCACCGCAGCCTGAATAGCCTCCGTGGCCTTTGTACCGGGCTGGTATCCGTAATCTTCCGGGCGGAAGACGGTTTCACTGCCCTGCCAGCCGGTAAGAGAGGCGGTTAAGGTATCTGCCATGGCATGGAGCCGGGTTTGCAGGGGAGCAAACCAATCCGGCAGGGTATGCTTCACTGCCAGCATGCCCCCCTTTTCCTCCAAGGGAATGAAGCAGGGATGCTCCTGCAGGTGAATGTTGGGGGTGTGCAGGGTCAGGTACATTTGCCCCCCAAGGTCACGGAAAATCATGCCGTGTCCCCCATCCCGTCGGAACAGCGGCTCTGCCTGGGTGAAATGACCGGTAATGTCCCCGTTATCGCTGACAGCGACCCCTTCCGTATACCCTTCAGCAGAGAAGCTTGCCCACAGCACCAGCAGCTTGCCTTCCGCCGTACGCCACACAGAGGGGCCATCCGTCACGTACCCATCCCGACCGCTGGAGCGGTGGTGCATCAGCTTCGCCCACTTGGCATCCGATGCATGGAAGAGCAGCACAGGCTCCCCATCGGCTCGGGACAAGTCTTCGCTCAGGGGCAGGGCACAGATTTCCCCATCCCCCACCTGTACCCATTCATGGGCGAAAACAAGGTAGGGCTTACCTGAGGGGCTGACGTACAGGGTGCCGTCCAGACACTCCCAGTCAGGGGGCGTTACCCGTCCGTCCGAGTGCGGGACAAAGGGACCCATGGGGGTATCTGCCTTCAGGATGGCCGTTCCCCGGCACACACCATCCTTTTTGAAGCTGGCCAGCATGTACAGCTTTCCCTGATAAAGGTGTACCTCCGGTGCCCAGTAGTTCCTGTCTGCCCAGAAAGTGCCGTCATTATGGAAGCACTCAAAGGGTCCTTCCCAGCTGATCATATCCCGGCTGGTGTACACATCAAATCCGTCTGCCTCGCCCCAGCAGGTAGCCCCCCGGGTGCCATAGAGATAATATTGACCGTTCAGGGTCAGCACATACGGATCACGAATGTTGATTTCCTCAAGCCGCATGGGTAATTCGCTCCTTTGCAATGGACTGTGTTACAGGTAATGTTCTGCCTTGCAGAAGGAAAGTCCTGCCGAATGAGAAAATCCGTCTGAGAATCCGGATTTACATTTTGGTCGCTTTCAGGTAGAATAGCACATGACAGTTCATGCCCCACGGGGACGTTCCTAATAGACGAACGGAGGAATAATCCTATGATGCTTCCTGTAACCGGTGTAATCTTTTCCTGTGATCACCCCCAATTGCAGAAACTTTTCGATGAAGCAGAGCGGAAGTGCCTGCTGAACCTGAAGCAGTTCGGTGCGGACACCGTGCTGGTGGAGGGCGGCGGCTACGAAAAAATATGGCTGGAAACCCAGCCCATGGGCGGCGAAATGTATGCCAAGCGCAGCATGACCGCAGCCCTTAACAATCAGCTGCTGTTTATGCGCACTCAGCGGGAGGATGGCCGGCTGGCTGGCTCCATCCAGTGCCACCCGGACGGAAGTGTTGAGCCCCAGTTCAACAAATTTCAGGGCTTCTGCTTTCCCCTCCATGCACTGAATATGTGGTACCTGACCGGCAAGGATCCGGCTTATCTGGATCAGCTGGCTCACTGCCTGGAACAATTCGATGCCTATCTATGGAAGACACGGGACACAGATCACGACGGCTGTCTGGAAGCCTTCTGCGTGTATGACACAGGAGAGGATAACGCCCTCCGCTACGGCAAAGCGCCGGTGTACTGCACAACGGATACCCCGCCGGTGGATGCAGATGTGGTGCCCATGGCCTCCATGGACATTACTTCCTTCTCCTATGCCTGCCGTGCAACCCTGGCGGAAATCAGCCGCCTAAAGGGGGACGGACAGGAAAAAACCTGGCAGGCCAAGGCCGACCAGGTAGCAAAGCAGCTGAAAGACCGACTGTGGGATGAGAAGCGGCATGCCTTCTTTGACCGGGACAATCAGGGCAAGGTTATCGACGTGCTGTGCCACAACACCCTGCGGTGCATGTATTGGGGTTCCGTATCTCAGGATATGGCAGACGCCTTTGTGCAGGAGCACCTGCTGAACCCCAGGGAATTCTGGACCCCCATGCCCCTGCCCAGTGTATCCGTCAGTGATCCTGCCTTCCGCAATGCCAGTGAAAATAACTGGAGCGGTCAAAGCGAGGGACTGACCTTCCAGCGTGCCATCATCGCCCTGGAGCGCTACGGCTACGAGCCTGTGGTGACCAAGCTGGGCAAAAAGCTGCTGAACGCCATTATTGAGGGCGGCTTTGTCTTTACCCAGCAGTTTGATCCCTTTACGGGAGAGCCTTCCCGGGTGGGCATGGTGTCCCACGAAGTGCTGACACGGGACAGTGATGAACCCTTCCAGGATGCTTATGGTCCCACCATGCTGGCGGCACTGGAATACATTGCCCACATCTGGGGCGTGCATTTTGTGGGGGATGAAGTCTGGTTCAGCCTGGGTTCCGGCATGACCTATCAGTATACCCAGCAGCTGGGCGAAGATACCTACACCGTGACATCGGACGGCAAGGAAGCTTCCCTGTTCATCAATGATGAAAAGATCCTGACAAGCCCCTGCGGCGTGCGCATCGTGACAGATCACGCCGGAAAGGTGCTGCGGCAGGTCGTTATTGAAGGAGCATGATGGAAAAGGAAATCATGCATCCTTTACTGGCCTTTGCGGCGGCACTTGTCTTCCTCCAGTCGTTTTTTCCACTCCCGCCCAAGGGGATGGCGACTGCTGCGCATGGTTTCCACCGTGGTGCTTAAAACTTCATATTGAAGGTTGATGCCATCCTCATCTGCATAGACATCCACAGCACGGTCTTCGTCAATGCCATAGCGGCGTGCCGTTTCCGCAGCATCCATGTTCGCCCCCAGGAAAAGAAATTCCCAGTGGTACTTTTCCTTCTGCCGTTTAATCATTGCCTTCACGTGCTGGGCACTGTAGCGGCGGCTGGCATTCTCCATGCCGTCCGTGGTAATGACGAAGATGGTGTGCTCCGGCACATCCTCCTCCCGGGCGTACTTGTGAATGTTGCCGATGTGGTGGATTGCGCCGCCAACGGCATCCAGCAGAGCGGTTGATCCCCGGGGTACATATTCCCCCTCTGTCAGGGGCGGAACGGTCTGCACATCCACCCGGTCATGGATAATATCCGTTTCGTGATCAAACAGCACGGTGGATACCAGTGCTTCCCCTTCCGCCTTCTTTTGCTTTTCCAGCAGGGTGTTGAAGCCGCCCACGGTGTCCTTTTCCAGCCCTGCCATGGAGCCGCTCCGATCCAGAATGAAAACCATTTCCGTCAAGCCTTTTTTCATCATGCTTACCTCCGTTCGTTTGCTTTTTGTGCTTTCAGTATACAGGATTGTGCAAATGAAAAGGTCGCATGATAAGCGACAGTTGCAACCACGGGACTTCTATGGTAAGATCAAGCTACGATTTTATTTGGATGCAGGAGGGTAACATGATGCGCAAGGTTTTGAAGGGCATCGGCCTTTTGCTGCTGGTGGTGGTGCTGGCAGCTGCCGGTTTCATTGGGTATTTAACCGTCACAGAGTTTCGTCCGGAGGATGAGGAAACATTGGCCATCGTTTTCGGTACAGGCGAAACCCTTCATGCAGGGGACAGCCTGCGGGTTATGACCTTTAACACCGGCTATGCAGGTTTGGATGCAGCGGAAGACTTCTTCATGGACGGCGGCACCATGTCCCAGCCTGAGGGAGGCACGGAAAAGGTGCAGAGCAACATGGCGGCGATCCTCAGCGCTATTCAGGCAGAGGATGCCCAAATCGTGCTGCTGCAGGAAGTGGATCAGGATTCTTCCCGCTCCGGCTTCATGGATCAAACCATGTATTATCAATCCGGCACCGGCATGGCTTCTGCCTTTGCACTGAACTACCGGTGCAATTATGTGCCCTACCCCATTCCCCCCATCGGCAAGGTGAAAAGCGGCATCATGACCCTGACCGCCTATACGCCTACGGAAGCCACCCGGCAGAGCCTGCCTGTTCCCTTCTCCTGGCCCATTCGGGTGGCCAACCTGAAGCGCTGCCTGCTGGTGGAGCGAATCCCCGTGGAGGGCACGGACAAGGAACTGGTGGTGGTGAACCTGCACCTGGAAGCCTATGACGATGGTGAGGGCAAGGTTGCCCAGACCCAGCAACTGTATAACTTCATCAAGAGCGAATACGACAAGGGCAACTACGTGATTGCCGGCGGTGACTTCAACCAGACCTTCAGTGATGTGCAGCACTCAGGCGGCAGCTGGGAAGGCAAGTGGACCCCCGGATTGCTGGATGAAGCCGACCTGCCCGAAGGCATTACCCTGGTATATGACCACGGAACCCCCACCTGCCGCTCGCTGGATCAGCCGTATACCGGCGACCGGGAGCAGCACGTTTTCTACATCATTGACGGCTTCCTGGTATCCGGCAATGTGCAGGTAGAAGATGTGCATACCGTAGATCTGGACTTCGCCGCCTCCGATCACAACCCGGTGGTGCTGCAGGTGACCCTTGGCGAGTAAGCCCCTTTACAATTTACATCTCCGCCCGGCCTGTGACTGTACAAGCCGGGCGTTTTGCTGTACAATATATATGTGGTGGAATATCCTTTTGGCAATGGGGTAAGAACGCCGCTTCGGGCGGCATGTAAGGAGTACACAATGATCAAACGGATTGTTTGCATGGCAATGGCATGGATGCTTCTTCTGGGGTGCGGCCTCTGGGCAAAGGCGGAGGATTCATCGACCGCATCGGCGCTGAGCTGGGATGAATTGGAAGCATGGGTGGACAGTTACAAGACCCGTGCCATGGAAACCTCTCCCCTGAACGATCCTACCGAGGATGCTGCCGCCAGCGAGGATGGCTATGCCTTTATTTATGAATTTGCCACCCTGTACATGGATCGTCCCGAAATGACGGAAGAGGCTCAGGTGCGCAGCCTGGTGATTACCGCCGAGGACGAGGTAGCCCCCCACAACACCGCCATTGACATGCGCACCAAGGATGTGCTGTCCTCCTATTATTCGGAAAACAGCGACCTGGCCGGCACGGAAAGCTTTGCTGCCCTGTACGTCAGCAACCTGATGCCGGAGGGTGCCGCCTGGGCATGGGTGCAGCGGGATGGCCAGCGCATCATGACCATTCAGTATGCCGTGCATGAGCAGCCTGCCACCGGCGGCGACGGGTATACGGATGCCGGGCTGATCTACACCATTCAGGATGGACTGGTAGCGGCCATTCGTGCCTATGGCATGGATACCCGCATTACGGCAGATGAAGTCAGCCGCAATGTGGAGGAAGTGGAAAAGGTCAGCCAGCAGCATTATTACGCCCAGGTGCCCTACAGCGAAGTGGGAACAGATCTGACGAAGTTCGGCGAAGAAGATTTGTCTTTCTCCGGCATCAGCTTCCTGACCATGACCCCGGAGGAAGCCATTGCAGAGCTGGGCGACGCCCGGGAAGATACCTGGATGGAGGACGACACCGGCGAGTATCTGCGCAGCATGGAATTTGCCAGCTGCACCATGACCTTTGTGTATGATGCCAAGAAGGAGAACCCCCGGCTGGATGTGCTGACCATTGATACGGATCAGCTGGAAGGCCCCCGCTGCACCAGGATTGGGGATACCATTTCTTCCGTGCTGCAGCGGTTCCGCCACAGCGAAGGTTCTTATGATGATGAAACAGCCACGGAAACCCTGTACGGCACCTCCGGCGAAGCTCCTTACGGCTTGGCGGAGTACGGCACGGATGCCTCTGCCGTGCTGATGTATGTGCTCAGCACCGGGGACACCACCGTGTGCCTGCACTTTAACTTTGAAATGATGGCACTGACCGAAATCACCCTTTACACCATGAACTGATAAGCGGAGGGATCTTGCATGAAGATCGATCTCAGCTGTCCGGCGGAAGTATGGCGGTATGAACTGCCCAAGAAGGATTATCCCGCCTGCGACTTAATGCTGTATAATCTAAGCGAGAAAATCATTACCTCGGTGGAGGTAACGGTTCTCCTGCTCAACAAGGAGCAGGAGGAAGTGGAGCGGCTGATTTATCGCGCCCATGACTTGGACGGACGCCCCTCCACCGCCTTTTCTGTTGCCGTACCCAAGGAGGATGCAGGGGATGCAGCCTCTGCAGAGGTAACGATTGATAAAATCTGGTTCAGCGATGCCAGCGTATGGCGACGGGGCAAGTATGCCCTAAGCGAGTATACCCCCAACAACCTGCCCAACAGCCGCAGTCTGGAAATGCTCCGCTATGTGGCAGGCAGCAATGCGGTAGGTTTTCCACAAAAGCAGGAGAATCTGTGGATATGCGTCTGCGGCCGTCCCAATGGGGCGGATGAGCGCACCTGTGCCCGGTGCCACCGGGAGCGGGAGCAGGTTTTCACCCGCTTTAATCGGGAAGCCATTGAAAAGCTGACCTCTCAGCGGGAGCATCAGCTGGCCCTGCAGGCGAAAGCCGCCCGGGAGGATGCTTCCCGGCTGCAGCTCCAGCGGGAAAAGGTTTATGAGGCCAAGAAGAAGAAGCGCCGCAGGATCATTACCATGATTGTCAGCTGTGCGGCGGTAGCAGGCATTGCGTACGGCTCCGTGTTCCATTTAGCCCCCTATCTCCGCTATCGGAACGCCGTTTCCGCCATGGAAGCAGGCAAGTATGAGGAAGCCCGAAGCGTCTTCCTTGCCATGAGCGGCTACCGGGATGCGGATGCCAATGAAAAGCAGTGCCGCTACCTGCAAGCCAAGGAAAGCCTGACGGAAGAAGCGGATGAAAATACCCTGCTGGCTGCCCGGAGTGAACTGGTCGCCCTGGGCGATTATGAAGATGCGGCAGAGCAGGTAACCTACGCAGACTGGCTCCACGCCGAATGGCTTTTGAAGGCAGGCAAAATCGATGATGCCGCCGCCCTGTACACCGCCTTGGGGGATTATCGAAACAGTACCGACCGGCTGACGGAATGCACCTACCTGAAGGCAAAGGAACAGCTGGAAAGCGGCGACTATGACACCGCCTATGCCGTGTTCCTGTCCCTGGGCGATTATGAAGACGCTGCCGACCTGGCCAAGGAATGCATTTACCGCCCGGCGGTGCAGCTGATGGAAAACGGCGGTGCAGGGGATGCCATTGCCCAGTTTGAACGGATCCCCGGCTACGCCGATGCAGATGAAAAGCTGAAGGAAGCCCACTACCTGTATGGCAAGGTGCTGGTGGAAGCCGGCTACACCACGGAAGCCGGGAATCAGTTCCTTGCCGCAGGGGACTACAGCGACGCTAAGGATTTGGCCAACACCTACCTGTACCTTGCCGCTGAGGAAGCGTACACGGCGGGAGAATATGAAACGGCCGCCGCCCTGTACATTCAAATCACGGACTATGAGGATGCCCAGGACAAGTACAACGAGTGCGCCCTCACCATTGCGCAAAACGCCATGAAGGATCGGGAATACCAGATTGCCGCCGCATGGCTGACCACCCTGCCGGATACCTACAGCGATGTGCTGGATCTCCGCCAGGAGTGCATTTATCGACCGGCACTGTCCGCCCTTTCCGCCAAGGATTATCAATCCGCCGTGGATGGCTTCAGCCGCATCAGCACCTATCGGGACAGCAGCGACCGGCTGGATCAGGCTCGGTACGGGCTGGCAGCGCAGAAGGTAACGGATGGGCTGTGGCAGGATGCGGTAAACTTGTATACCCTCCTTGGGGACTACAAGGACAGCCCCGACCTGCTGAAGGAAGCCCAGTACGGCCTTGGTTTGCAGCTGCTGCAGCAGGAACAGTGGCAGCAGGCAGCAGCAGCCTTCACCACCTTGGGCGATTATCAGGAAAGCGGCGACAAGCTGAAGGAAGCCCAGTATCATCTGGCTCTTGCCGCTTATGGAGAAAAGGATTATACCACTGCCCGCAGTATGTTTGAATCCTTGGGCAACTACAGCGATGCAGCCGAGCAGATCAAGGCATGCGACTACGCCCTGGCGGATATTGCATCCAGCGAAGGGAAAACAGCCGAAGCGGCGCAGCTCTTTGCCGACCTGGGGGATTACAGCGACGCACAGGAGCGAGCCGGTGCCCTGTATTACATCTTGGGCGGAAAAGCTGTGGAAAACGGTCAAATCCTGGCTGCTGCCAGAATGTATGCAAGGGCTTCCGGGTATCAGGATGCAGATGCGTTGGCAGAGCAGTACTATGACGCCTACTATCAGGAAGCGGCCGCCAATGCGCAGCAGGCCATGGACGAAGAGGCTTATGATGTGGCAGCAGCTCTGCTGGGTCACATGGATTTAACGGAACTGCCGGAAAAGTACACTAGCCTTGATGAGCTGTACATCGAAGCCAATTATCAGCAGGCCAACAAGCTATATGCAGAGGGTCAGGTGTATGCCGCCCTGCCCTACTATCGGCGTATCCCGGATTACAAGGATGTGGCGCAGAAGCTTCAGCGCACCTGCTACCTGATCCTTGGCACATGGCAAACCGCCGACGGCAGCACCTACCTGTTCCGTGCAGACGGCACCTGTGCCCTGGAAGGGGAAGAGCTTTTCTTCCGTGCGGAAACCTACGCCCTGTACACCGGTGCCACCGTGGAAGAATTGACCCAGACCTACAGCGTTTCCAACATTGATGATACCACCATGACCCTGCGGAATGCCCGGGAGGGCGTCAGCCGCACCCTTCGCCTGACCAAGGTTGCCGAGGCGGAAGTGGCAGATGTGACGGAACCGGATGTGGGCGATGCCACGGCAGAGGAACCGGCAGCATCCGAACCCACCCCCACCGTAACCGTGGATTTCCTGGTAGTGGATGACGAATCATAATCAAAGAGGCTTCTGCCATAGCATATTGTGGCAGAAGCCTCTTTCGTTTCCCTATGAAAAACCCTGCCATGGTTAAATTGCCACGGCAGGGTTTTATGTAATCAGATTGGAAGGAACGTCGTCCCCTTGAAGCATAGAGGATAAACAGCCAAGAAGGAATTACCCTTCCTCCTTGCTGCCCAGTGCTTCCTTCAGGGTGCGCCAGCCCAGCACGGCGCACTTGACCCGGGCAGGCATGTGGGCAATATCCCGCAGGGCGGAGGCTTCTTCCAGGCTTTCGATTTCATCCTCCGTTGCTTCGCCCTTGATCATCTTCAGGAAGATTTCTCCCATGTGGAGAGCTTCCTCTTTTTTTCTGCCGATGATCATGCCCAGCATAATATCCGCAGAGGCCTGGGAAATGGCACAGCCGTCGCCAATGAAGGCACCGTCGGCAATCACATCCCCGTCCAACTTCAGCTTCAGAAAAATATCGTCGCCGCAGCTGGGGTTAACCCCTTCCAGCACAATGTCCGCATCCGCCAGGTCATGCTTGAACTCCGGGTGAATGTTATGCTCTGTCAGAATTTCGTTGTAAAAGCTTCTATTTTCCATAGCCCATTCGCTCCCTCAGGGTGGAAAGACTGCCCAGCAGGCGATCCACTTCTTCTTCCGTGTTGTAGAAGGCAAGGCTGGCACGAGCCGTGGAGGGATGTCCCAGGTGCTTCAGCAAAGGCTGTGCACAGTGGTGCCCGGCACGGATGGCCACCCCGTCGGATGCGAGGATTTCGCTGATGTCGTGAGGGTGCACCCCCTCCACCGTGAAGGTGATTATGCCGGAATGCTCCTCTGCCTTGTCCGAGCCAAGAACATGCACCCAAGGCATGGCCTGAATGCCCTGCAAAGCTCGGCTAACCAGAGCAACCTCCCGCTCATGCATCCGTCTGAACCCTGCATGCTCCACATAATCAATGGCTGCATGAAGGCCTACGGCACCGGCAGCATTGCAGGTACCTGCCTCAAACTTGTAGGGCAGTTCCGCATAGGTTGCCCCCTCACGGGTGACGGATTCAATCATTTCGCCACCGGTCAGGAAGGGCGGCATTTTCTCCAGCAGCTCATACCGGCCGTAGAGAGCACCAATGCCCATGGGGCCGTACACCTTGTGGCCGGAGAAGGCAAAGAAATCAGCATCCAGTGCCTGCACATCCACCGGCATGTGGGGCGTGCTTTGGGCACCATCCACCACCATGACAGCACCTGCACGGTGGGCAAGGGCTGCAATTTCACGGATGGGATTGACCCGCCCCAGCACATTGGACACATGGGTCAGGGCCACAATCTTCGTCCGGCTGGTAATAAGCTGTTCCACCTTGTTCAGGTCCAAGGTGCCGTCCATTTCACATTCCATGAAGCGGAGCACGGCACCGGTTTGGCGGCACACCATCTGCCAAGGCAGCAGGTTGCTGTGGTGCTCCATGATGGAGACCAGCACCTCATCCCCTGCCTTCACCTGGTTCAAGCCATAGCTGTAGGCCACCAGATTGATGCTCTCCGTGGTGTTCCGGGTAAAGATGATTTCTTCCTTCCGTCTGGCATTCAGAAAGCCCCGTACAGCCTCCCGGGCATCTTCGTAGGCCTCCGTTGCGGCAATGCTCAGGGGATACAGTCCCCGAAGGGGATTGGCGTTGGCCTTTTCGTAAAAATCCTTTTCTGCGTCCAGCACGCATTGAGGACGCTGGGCTGTGGCTGCATTGTCCAGATAGGCAATGTCCGTGCCCATGAGGAGTGGGAAATCCCTGCGATCAAAGGTCATGTTCTTCCCCCTCATACAGTTCGTTCAGTATGGTCTGCTCCGTTTCCTGATCACCGATGGTGCGGGTAACCCGCTCCACGGAGGCTCTGGCCAGGATTTTTTCTGCCGTGTCCCGGTCAATGCCCCGGCTTTCAAAGTAGAACAGGGTAGCATCATCCATTTCGCCGATGGATGCACCATGATTGCCCACCACGTTTTCCTCGGCGCACAGGATCAGGGGCACGGTCTTGTTGACCACATCGTCCCCCAGCATCAGCACGGTTTCCTTCTCATTGCCCACGGAATCGCTGCTGCCCTGCTTGAAGTCAATGGTGCCCCGGAAGATTTTGGTGGCTGCATCCTTCAAGGCTCCGGCTGCGTTAATGGCGCATTCGGTTTTCTTGCCGAAGTGGTTGACGCTCAGGTTCATGTCAAAGGTCTGATGCTGCTGCGCCAGATAGCCGATGTCAGCCTGCACGGAGGAACCCTTGCCATTCAGGTCAACGTGGCTGTCCACATAAATATCGCCCTTGCCCAGCAGCACCTGAATCAGTTCCAGCCTGGCATTTTCATCACATACGCCGGTGATCTTGCTGCGGGACAATGCTCCTTCCCCAGCAGAAAAGACCTGCACCAGCCGAAGGGTGGCATCCTTTTCCAAGGTTAATTGGGTTTCTGCTGCCAGATGGCCTTCCCCTTGGAACCGCTGGATCAGGGTCAGGGTTTCTCCGGCATGGGCAACCGCCCGGATGTTCTTGCTATTGAAGGGTGCCTTTCCATCCAGCACCATCCGATGGCAATCCCCATCCTTGGCAGAAGCAAGCTCTTCCGCCCCCAAATCAACCGCCTCATTGGCATCCCATGCAATTTCAGCATCATTCACACCGAGGAAATTCCAGGTGCGCACGGGAAGCTCGTTGACTTTGATTGTTTCGCTCATCATACGTTCTCCTTCCCGTTATCAGCCGATGCTGCCCTTCATTTCAAGGCGGATCAGGTTGTTCATTTCCACTGCATACTCCAGGGGCAGTTCCTTGGACACATTGTCCGCAAAGCCGCTGACGATCAAGGCACGGGCATCCTCTTCGCTCATGCCCCGGCTCATGAGATAAAACACAGCTTCATTGCTGATGGCACCGATCTTGGCTTCGTGTCCCACAGCTGCATCACGGGTGCGGATGTCCATGGCCGGAATGGTATCCGACCGGGAGATGGAATCCAGCATCAGGGACTGGCAGTTCACGGCGCTCTTGGCACCGGAAGCCCCCTTCTGCACCACCACGCTGGAGCGGAAGGTGCTGATGCCGCCGCTCTTGCTGATGGAGCGGGTATTCATGTAGGAGCTGGTGTTGCGGCCCACATGCACCACCTTGGCGCCGGTATCCAGGTTCTGCCCTGCACCGGCAAAGGTGACGCCGGTAAACTCCATCCGGGCGTTGTCTCCCTTCAGCACGCTCATGGGATAGAGACATCCCACGTGGGAGCCGAAGGAGCCGGACACCCATTCAATGACACCGTTTTCCTCCACCAGGGCACGCTTGGTGTTCAGGTTGTACATGTTCTTGGACCAGTTCTCAATGGTGGAGTAGCGGAGCTTGGCGTTCTTCTTCACATACAGCTCCACGCAGCCTGCATGGAGGTTGGCCACGTTGTATTTCGGAGCGGAGCAGCCTTCGATGAAGTGGAGGCTGGCACCCTCATCCACAATGATCAGGGTATGTTCAAACTGGCCTGCACCCTTGGCATTCAGGCGGAAGTAACTCTGCAGGGGAATTTCCACCTGCACCCCCTTGGGCACATACACAAAGGATCCGCCGGACCACACGGCACCGTGCAGGGCAGCAAACTTGTGATCCCGGGGCGTGACCAGCTTCATGAAGTACTTCTTCACCATGTCGGCGTATTCCCCGTGGAGTGCGCTTTCCATGTCGGTGTACACCACACCCTGAGCGGCTACTTCCTCCCGCACGTTGTGGTACACCAGCTCCGAATCATACTGAGCACCTACGCCAGCCAGACTCTTCCGTTCCGCTTCCGGGATACCCAAACGCTCGAAGGTATCCTTAATATCCTGGGGAACGTTCTTCCAGTCGTTCTGCATCTTGGTGTTGGGGCGCACATAGGTAGCGATGTGCGCCATATCCAGCCCCTCAATGCTGGGACCCCAGTCAGGAATCTTCATTTCATTATAAATCTGCAAGGCTTGCAGACGGAACTGCTGCATCCATACCGGATCATTCTTTTCTTTGGACAGCTTGTCCACAATGGCAGGGGTCAGCCCCTCTTCCAGGCGGTAGGCGTCCTTTTCCTCATCCCGAATGTCATAGACACTGCGGTCAATGTCGTCTACGTAACTCTTTTCCTTCATTGCTTGCGTCTCCCTCAGGCGTCCCGCAGGCTGCCGAAGCCTTTTTCGTTGATTTCATCCACCAGTTCTGCACCGCCGTTGCGCACAATGACACCTTCCTCCATGACATGGGTAGCATCCACCGTCAGCGCTTCCAGAATGCGGGTGGAATGGGTGATGATCAGCAGGGAACCATGGGTGCGCTCCCGGAAGAGCTGCACACCCTGGGACACGGTGCGCACAGCGTCCACGTCCAGGCCAGAGTCCGTTTCATCCAGAATGGCCAGCTTCGGCTCCAGCATGAGCATTTGGAGAATTTCTGCCTTTTTCTTCTCGCCGCCGGAGAAGCCTACGTTCAGGTCACGTTCTGCATAGGATTCGTCCATGGACAACAGTGCCATGGTTTCCTTCAGCTTCTTCTTAAAGTCCCACAGGCGCAGACGGCTGCCGGTCTTCTGCTCCAAGGCACTGCGGATAAAGGCACTCAGGGTCACGCCCGGCACTTCCAGAGGATTCTGGAAAGAAAGGAAGATGCCCTTCTTTGCCCGTTCGTTCACCGGCAGGTCGGTAATGTCTTCCCCATCAAAGAGGATATGACCTGCGGTCACGGTGTAGTTGGGATTGCCGGTAATGGCGTAGCCCAGGGTGGACTTGCCGGTACCGTTGGGACCCATGAGCACATGGGTTTCATCCCGACCGACGGTCAGGTTAATGCCGTGAAGGATTTCTTTTTCATCGCCCACATTGACGTGCAGGTCGTTGATTTCAAGGATCGGCTTATGATTCATGATGTTCTACCTCGCTCATGATGCCGGCCTGGTCAGCCGACGGTTTATTGTTCATCAAATCCCTGAGGGTGTAGCTGTCCAGATAGGTATTGATGGAAGCCTCCAACCCCTGCCAGAAGGGAATCATATCGCAGTCGCACTCGCAGCTGCCGCTGCACTTTTTTCCGTGCTCCGCCAGGCAGGAGACAGGCGTCATCTCTTCTTCCACTGCACGGAGAATTTCACCTGCCGTGTAGGCTTCCGCCGGGCGCACAAGCTTGTAGCCGCCGGACTTGCCCACCGTACTCTTCACCAAGCCGCCCTTGCACAGCACGGTCATGATGCTTTCCAGATACTTACGGGACAGGTGCAGCCGTTCGGCAATGTCGTTCAGGGACAGGTAGCCTTCTTCCTGATGCCGTCCCATGTCCGTCATGACCCGCAGTGCGTACCGACCCTTGGATGAAATCATCATGGACAATGACCCTCCTTTCCGGGAAAATGCACGGTTTCTATACCGCAACATAGGCATTATAAACGTAAACTCCTACAGCGTCAATAGGAATTGAAAAATCTGTTTCAGCGCTTTCGTCCTTTCAGGAAGATGGTCAGCCCCGAAGCATGTGTGCCCATGATCATCTGGGCAAATTCACCAAAGGCAGATGGCAATTCACCGATTTTTCTGCTGCAAAACCATCTTTTTTTGGCTCCCGGTCTTTTCAAATGGAAGAAAAAAAGATACAATAACCACAAGGACATTGGGAAAGCCTTGTGCCCCCTTGTCTGCTGATGCAAAAAGGAGGGTGTGCGCATGGCTGCAGCTTTGGAGCTGACCCAACAAATCACCGGTCTGCTGAAGGAGGAAGGCTCAACAAGCCTTACAATGCCGGAAGGAACAGAGGCCTATGCCTGGCGGATGCTTTGCTGGGATGCGGACGTGCCCCTGACAGACGAGCAGCGGAAGCAGCTGGACGATTGCCTGCCGGATTGTATGCAGCCTGCCGGCACATGCGGCTGGATCTTCTCGGAAGATGGGGATCGGCTGACCCTGATGCTGTGCTGCACCCATTTTCCTGCCGCTGCCCATCGGGAAACGGTGCTGTGGCTGTGCGGTCACGCCCTGTTGGAGCAGTGCAGCCTGCTATTGGAGCAGGAAGGCACGCTGACCATCGGCGAAGAATTTGCCTCCCCTTCCCTATGGCGTGCCGCCATGACCCCCATGCGGGAGATTGCCGACTGGTGGAATAAGGTTTCCCCCATGACAGCATCGGATGCCCGCACCCACCGTGCCGGACTGCAAACCCTGATCAAGCGGCGGCAGTATGCCAGCCTCGGGGGCTATGTGACCCGGGCACTGCGCAATGAAACGGAAATTAACCGGATGTGCTTTGCCATGGTGCCTCTGGTGATCGAAGCCGTATGGAGCCAACATGCGGAAATCAGCCTGCGAAAGCTGACGGAAGAGCTGAACTTAAACGAAATGACCCGGAAGCCCAAGGAAGCACTGCTCAGCTGGATGGCTTCCCTGCAGTCCCGCCTGCGGGCGTGCCCCACAGTCTCCTCAGCGGCAGAGCCCATTGATCGGGTGATTGCCGGGATTCGTGCCGATTGTTCCCTGCCCTATTCCCAGGCCAACCTGAGCCATTCGCTGGGACTGACCCCGGCTTACTTCTGCCGCCTGTTCCATGAGAAGACGGGCATGCACTTTTCCGCTTTTCTGACGGCCACCAGAATGGACAAAGCCCAGGAACTACTGCGGCAGGAAGGGGAAAAATCCCTGCAGGAAATCGCCCAAGCCTGCGGATACCCCAACAAAAGTTATTTCTGTCAGGTGTTCAAGAAATATACCGGCATGACGCCGGGTGAATTTGAGCAGCAGTGTGCTTCTCACGAAAATCTTTCCTGACTTTCAGGATGAAATGCCTTCGCTCAAGCGTTATGTCTGTAGGGAACATCCCATAGGCAAGCATAAGCGAAGGCCTTTTGCGAAGGAAGGAGATGATCGCCATCAGTCGGATCAGGCGTTTTCTTTGCCTGCTGCTTTGCCTTGCTTTTCTGCCGGTTTGCTCAGGCGCTTATGGGGAGGATGCTTCGCCTACCGTGCGCATTTACCTGAAGCGGCTGGGTTTGACCGATCGAGCTGACCTGCATCTGGACGGGCTGTATACCGCATTTGCCTCCGGCATCTCCATGAGTTTTCCGGAGGGCAGTGAAATCACCCTGCAGATCCGCAGCGGCAGTATCTACCTGTTTTATGAGGGCATGAGCCTGTGCCTTGGCACCAAGGTGCAGCTGGTGCAGAACCAATCCGCTCAAGGCGGGCAAGAGGGCATTCGCTTCGTGGATGGTGGCAACCTGTATCCGGGTACGCTGACCTTCACCGTGCAGGACGGGCAGCTGGTGCCTGTGCTGGCGCTGACCATTGAGGAATACCTGCTGGGCGTTGTTCCCTACGAAATGAGCAACAGTTTTCCCCTGGAAGCTCTGAAAGCTCAGGCTATTTGCGCCAGAACCTACGCCATGGCACATCTGGATTCTTCTGCCGCCTATGACATGGTGGATACCACCGCCAATCAGGTTTTCCTGGGCATCAACCACAGCAATACCAACGCCATACAGGCAGTGCAGGAAACAGCTGGTGTGGTAGGCGGGTACAACGGTGCTTTGGCTACCTGCTACTATGCCGCCAGCAACGGCGGACAGACGGAAAAAGTGGAAACCGTATGGGGCAGCAAAGGGGACTGGAGCTACTATCAAGTGACGGATGACCCCTACGATGTGGAAAACCCGGAAAGCCCCGTTAAGCGTGCCCGGCTGTACAAAAACGGCGAAAAACTGCCGGAGGCCTTCCTGAAGCTGCTGGCTGAAGCCCTGCAGGGGGAGATGACCAAGCGGGGGCTGGATACGGATGTATCCTCCCTGCGGATTGACAGCATTACGGCGGTAAGCCTTGCCACCCCCCGCAGTGAAAATGAAAGCAAGCTGATGACCAAGCTGACCATCACCTTCAACTGGTCCGGTCGGCAGGTGCTGTATACCCCCGGTGCCACAGCCATTCCCGCCACAGATGGGGATACGGAACTGAGTCTGTTCGCTTCCCCTACGCCCACCACGGTGCCGGAAGCCATGGTGACCGTGGAAACAGTTGCTACCCCTGCCCCCACGCCGGTGTACAGCGTCTTCCTCCCGGTAGCGGAAAGCTGCACCCTGACGCTGAAGCTTTTCCCCACCCTGCTGCGTGCACTGAACCTGTCCATCTACGGGGCAGATAATGAAATTGTCACCGTTGTGGAAAAGGATGATCAGTTTGTGCTGGAATCCCGCCGGTACGGGCACGGAGTGGGCATGAGCCAGCGGGGTGCCCAGTGGATGGCTTCCCAGTATGGGAAAAACTACGTGGAGATTCTTGCCTTCTACTACCCCGGCATGACCCTGATGAAAGCCCCCTCCGGCAGTGCGGTGCTGCCCACTGCTCAGGCGGAATTGGTGGAAACCCCGGGACCTGCCGCCACGGCCACGCCCCGTCCCACACTGATGCCTGCCACCATGACCAGCGATTTGCCTGCCGGTTCCTATCTGGCGGAAATCACCGGCATTGAAGCAGACAGCAGCGTCAACCTGCGGGAAGAACCCAACACCTCCTCCACCGTGCTGCGCCGGCTGTACCTTCATCAGCAGCTGATTGTACTGCCGGACTGCGAGGAAGAAGGCTGGGCTCACGTAAAGACCGATGCGATGGAAGGCTATGTCATGGAAAGCTTCCTGCAAAGGCAGGAGTAAGCAGAAAGGAGACACTTCATGAAAAGGCTGCTCTTCCTTGTAACAGCTTTGCTGCTGATCACCTGTCAGGTCTGCGCCGAAACGGTTTTTCAGCCAGGCGCCTACACGGCGGAGGCTGATGGGAAAATGGGCAGCATCACCGTGGAAGTGACTTTCTCGGAAACGACCATTGAAACCATCACCGTCCTCAGCCACAAGGAAACGCCGGGGATCAGTGATGCGGCCTTGGAGCGGATCCCGGCAGACATCATCACTTGGCAGTCCCTGGCGGTGGATACGGTCACCGGCGCCACCCACACCAGCAACGCCATCCTTCAAGCTGTAACAGATTGTGTCCTGCAGGCAGGGGGCGACCCTACCCAGATGATGATCCACCCGGATTTTGTGGTGATTCTGCCGGAATCATAAACAGACTTCGGTTTGTTTTATCAAAAAGTGAGGTACGGAAAACAGACTTTCGGCATGCAATCATTACAAAAATCTACGCAAAGGCGTAAAATTTCGTGGAAAAACTACATGATTTGTTTACAGAATTGAAATACTTTGATATAATTCCCGTGACGTGAGCCTAATGCGTCGGGCTCAAAACACAACACTTACGGTATCAGGCTTTGCGGTGTGCTTTGGCTGCCGGAGGCTCTTGATAAACAAGGAAGGAGAACAGAACATGAAACAGAAAGTGCTTGTCAAGGTACTGGCTCTTCTGACGGCGATCATCATGACGCTGGGCTGCGGAGCCACTGCCCTTGCAGAAACCAGCGCAGCCAGTTTCGTTACGGAAGCCACCATGTCCAACAGCTTGTTCCAGCTGATGGCGGTCTCCAATGTGCTTGTGGAAAGCATCACCGTGTCTGCAAAGACCACCATGAAGGCCGGTGAAAGTGACTATCCCACGGTCACTGTGCTGCCTACCACGGCAACCAACAAGACTGTTACCTGGTCCTCCAACAATACCAGCGTGGCCACAGTAACCAGCGCAGGCGTGGTGTACGCCCGCAGCGCCGGTCAGGCACTGATTACCGCCACCGCCAACGACGGCAGCGGCAAGTTCGCCTACTATGTGCTGACGGTCACGCCTGCTTATGATGATGAAACCCGGGTATCCAAGGTTTCCATCACCAATAAGAACAGCAGCATGAAGATCGGCACCACCTACGCCCTGTCCTGGAGCGTAGAGCCCAGCACCGCCCTCAATAAGACGCTGACCTTCTCCAGCTCCAACACGGCGGTTGCCACCATTACCGACAAGGGCGTGATCACTGCCGTTGGCGCAGGCACCACCACCATCGTTGCTGCCGCTAACGACAACACCTCCATTGTTGACTCCTACGAGCTGACGGTGGACGCCCTGATCCCTGTAACACAGATCAACGTAACCGGTAATGCTTCCATGGAAGTAGGCGAGAGCGCAACCTTCACCGCTACGGTGATCCCTGCTGATGCCTCCTACCAGAGCGTCATCTGGTCCAGCTCCAACACCAATGTGGCCACCGTGGATCAGACCGGTAAGGTGACCATCGTGGGCAGCGGCACGGTCATCATCACCGCCACCTCTACCGCCGATACCAATGTGTACGGTTCCTTCGTGGTAGGCGTTGAAAACGTGCCGATCACCTGGATCACCCTGACCGGCAAAACCGGCATGGTGTACAATGAAACCGCCTACATCGGCTACACCATCACCCCCAGCAATGCCTCCAACAAAAACCTGCTGTGGACCAGCAGCAACACCTCCATCGCCACTGTGGATCAGACTGGTAAGGTAACGGCCAACAAAAAGACCGCCGGCACCACCATCATTACCGCAGCAGCACAGGATGGCAGCGGCATTAAGGCAACCCTGACCCTGAGCGTCAGCAAGAGTGTCATTAACGTGCAGAGCGTTACCGTCACCGGCCGCACCCTCATCGGCGTGGGTGAAACCATTCAGGCCACGGCAACGGTTGCACCCAGCAACGCTCACAATCAGGTGCTGTACTGGGTCAGCGACAATCCCGGTGTGGCCAACGTGGATCAGCTGGGCAGAGTGACCGCTTACTCCGCCGGCACAGCCATGATCAGTGCCATTGCCACCGACGGCACCCTGGTGCGGGGCGGCTATGTGGTCACCGTAAAGGACGGCTATGTGAAGGTTACCACCGTCAACGCCAGCGGCAAGACGGAGCTGTACCCCAAGGCTGTCAGCTACTCTGCTTATGAAATCTATCCCGTGAATGCAGACGACAAGACGGTCAGCTGGACGTCCAGCAAGCCTGAAGTCGCCACCGTCAACGAGTACGGCGTGGTCACCGCTTTGACCGTTGGCACCACCGTGATTACCGCCACGGCTAACGACGGCAGCGGCGTATCCGGCAGCTATACGGTAACGGTTGCCAATAATCAGGTCATGGTGACCAAGGTGAACGTGAGCGGCAAGCCTGCCATGGGCATTGGCGAAGTTCAGTACCTGGCATACGAAATCTGGCCTGCCAACGCCACTGAAAAGTCTGTAACCTGGACCTCCAGCAATGCAAACGTTGCTACGGTAAACCAGTATGGTATTGTGACCGGCAAGGCACTGGGTCAGACGGTCATTACCGCAACGGCCATTGACGGCAGCAAGCAGTCTGCAAGCTTCATCGTCACCGTTGGTTCCTCCAAGACCCTGGTGAACCGCATTGAAATCTACGGCAAGGGCGCCCTGTCCGTAGGCGAAGTGGAATACCTGGCTTACGCAGCATGGCCTGTGGATGCCGATAACAAGACTGTTACCTACATGTCCAGCAACGCCAAGGTTGCCGCCGTATCCGAATACGGTGTGGTCACGGCTGTATCCGCCGGCACGGCACGCATCACCGCCATTGCCCTGGACGGCAGCGGCGTAACTGCCTCCTATGATGTGGTAGTCAGCAACGTGGCACCTGTTCCCGTATCGTACGTGGGCGTGAAGGGCCGCACTTCCCTGATGGTTGGCGAAGTGGATTACCTGGCTTACGAAATCCTGCCCGCCAACGCTTCCAACAAGACAGTCACCTTCACCTCCAGCAACCCTGCAGTGGCTACGGTGAACCAGTACGGCATGGTGACGGCTGTGGGCGTTGGCTCCGCTGAGCTTGCTGCCACGGCTAACGACGGCAGCGGCGTGAAGGCTTCCTTCGTCGTAACGGTAAACCCTGTGGCCGGTCAGGTCACCAAGATTGCCCTGTACGGCAAGGGATCCCTGGGCATCGGCTCTGTGGAATACCTGAGCTACGAAGTATGGCCTGCCGATGCCGTGAACAAGGGCATTACCTTCTCCACCAGCAATGCGAAGATCGCCACCGTCAATGAGTACGGCGTGGTCACCGGCATTGGCAAGGGCACTGCCACCATTACCGCAACGGCCAAGGACGGCAGCGGCGTGAAGGGCACCTACACGGTCAACGTCAGCACCAATACCCAGAAGGTTACCAAGATTGCCCTGTACGGCAAGGGAACCCTGAGCGTAGGCGCTGTAGAGTACTTGGGCTATGAAGTGTGGCCTGCCGATGCTGCAAACAAGGGCATCACTTTCTCCACCAGCAACAGCACGGTCGCAACCGTGAACGAGTACGGCGTGGTCACCGGCAAGGCTGCCGGCACCGCCATCATCACGGCTACCGCCAAGGATGGCAGCGGCATCAAGGGCACCTACACGGTAACCGTCAGCCCCATCCTCGTCACCTATGTAGGTGTCAGCGGCAAGGCCAGCCTGGCGTTGGGCGAAGTCAGCTATCCCAGCTATGAAATCCTCCCCGCCAACGCCTCCAATAAGGGCGTGACCTACTCCTCCAGCAATCCCGCTGTTGCCTATGTGACCAGCAACGGTATTGTGAGTGCCGTAGGCATTGGCTCTGCCACCATTACCGCCACCGCCAATGACGGCAGCGGCAAGTACGCTTCCTACACGGTAACCGTATACGGCTACTAAGGTTCCTCGGTTTCACAGGGTTCCGCACTCGAAAGGGTGCGGAACCTTTTTTGCTTCTCTACGGGAAATTTATCTTCCCACGATGACTAAAGTCAGGACAAGAGAAAGCATGGTGGAGTTTTCCCTTTGAATAAAGTAATCCCCCTGCATTCCTTGCAGAAAGCAGGAGAATAGATTGAGCCGCACTGCGTCAGCAATGCGGCTCGTTCATGGTTATGATGAAAATCAGTAGGTAATGCCCTCAGGCGCACGGTTCAGTGCCCGGAACCGCTCCACATCCATCTTCGGTTTCCGGTCAGGGGTCAGCAGACCGTTGATCTCCTGCATGACGTCCGTCAGCTGGGTGTAGCAGTAGCCCTGGCAATAGGGAATCTCCCGAATGGCATCCGTAACGCCCTGGAAGCGTTGGAAGAAGGCTTCTTCGTCCGTTACCTTGTCATGGTAGCCCCAGGTTGCCATGCCGCCCATATCCCCCTGAATGCCGATGTTGGTAAAGGCAATGCCGCCATATTCCGTAACCATGAAGGCTTCTTCCCCGGTGCACATTTCCCCGTTGGCATAGCAGCGGCGGAGATCGCAGACATGGTTTTCCACTTCCATGCGGTCGGCAAAATGAAGCGCCATGCCGTCGGCGGTGTCAATGTAGTCATGGAGGGCACAGATGTCCGTGGTGCCCTGCTCCCATCCATCATTGGAGGAGCAAAGCCGTGTGCCGTCCAGTGCCTTGGTCAGGTGATACAGCATCCGTGCCAGGGAAAGCTGCTTCCGATCCATGCTGATCTGCGGCACGCCCCAGCTTTCGTTCAGGGGCACCCAGGTGATAATGCAGGGGTGATTGTAATCCCGGTCAATGAAGTCCGTCAGGGTTTGGGTCAGATTGTGGACTTCATCATCGCAGAAGTCATAGGCGCTGGGCACTTCGCCCCACACCAGCAGACCCATCTTGTCTGCCCAGTAGTAGAACCGGGGATCTTCCAGCTTCTGATGCTTTCGGGCGCCGTTGTAGCCAAATTCCTTGGTGAAGCAGATATCCGTCTGAATGGCTTCATCACTGGGGGGCGTAATGTTGCTGTCCGGCCAGTAGCCCTGATCCAGAATCAGCCGCTGATACAGGGGATGGTTGTTCAGGTATATCTTGCCGTCGTGCACTTCCACCTTCCGCATGCCGAAGTAGGTGGTTACCGCATCCAGTTCCTCATCGTCCTTCAGCAGGCGAACCCGCAGATCGTACAGGTTGGGATGCTCCGGCTCCCATGTGTGGATGGAGTTCATCTCCCCGTGGGTCATCATATCCACCGGCACCCGGGTGGTACGATCCTGAATGGAGGTGCGCAGCTTCCGATGAAGTTTGCCGTTAAAGGTAACCGTCAGCTCCAGCTCCATACCCTCCCGGGCAGGCTTGTCCAAGGCAATTTCCGCCGTGAACATGTGCCGATCCACATCCGGCGTTACATGGATGCGGGTCATGGCCGTGTCCCCTACCCCTTCCAGATACACGGTCTGCCAAATGCCGCTGACCGGGGTGTACCAGCAGCCCATGAGGCCACGGCTCCAGTTCTGCTTGCCCCGGGGCTGGGTGCAGTCCGGCTGATCTTCCACCCGAAGGCACAGGTCATTGGCACCATCCTGCAAAAGGGCGGTAATGTCCAGGGCAAAGGGGGTGTATCCGCCCATATGCTGACCGGCATGCTGGCCGTTCACATACACATCTGCCTTAAAGTCCACCGCACCGAACCGCAGCAGCACCCGCTTCCCCTGCATGGCTTCCGGCAGGGTGAAGGAACGGCGATACCACAGGAAAGGATGAATCTCATCCGTGGGTCCCAGTCCGCTCATCTTGGTCTGATACGCAAAGGGCACCAGAATTTCCTTGTCCAGCGGATAATCCGGCGTGTACCACCTTTCGGCAAGGCCACGATCCTCATCATCAAAGGCGAACTGCCAAAGGCCGTTCAGGTTGCAGAAGGTATCCCGCTGAAAATCAGGACGGGGATGCTCCGGACGGGGAAGAAGATTGTTCATAAGCGAAACCTCTCTTTCTCAATTGAAAGCTCATCACCCTTTTACGCTGGCCTGCACGGAAATGCCCTGAAGGAAGTACTTCTGTGCGAAAAGGTACAGCAGGAAGGGCGGCAGCATGGACACCAGGCAGGATGCGATCATGTGAGCCCACCGCTGCTCATACTGCCCCATCAGCAGGCGAAGGCCGGGGGTCAGGGTCTGGTTGTTCACATCCGTCATCACAATGCGGGGCCACAGGTAATCATTCCAGGAGCCGTTGAAGGCAAACAAACCTACAACGATCATCACCGGGGCAATGGAGGGCAGAATCACCTTGGCATAAACCTGGAAACTGTTGGCGCCGTCAATGATGGCAGCTTCGTCCATTTCCTTGGGCACGCCCTTCATGAAGTTGCGGATCAGGAAAATGTTGAACACCCCCGCCATGCTTGGCCAAATCAGGGCATTCAAATTATTCACCCAACCCAGGGCGTTGGCAATGCGGAACATGGGCAAAATAGCAACCACATTGGGAAACATGCTGATATACATCAGCGTCCAGAAGATTTTGTCCCCGCCCTTGAAGCGCAGCCGCTCATAGGCATAGGCAGACAGGGAAGTGATGAACACCACGCCCGCCGTGGACACAATGGACACGATGAAGGAATTGCCGAACATCCGGGTAATGTTGGCGTTGGTGTTCACGTTTTCGCCGCCAACGAACAGCTCCGTATAGTTGCTCAGCGTCCATGTCCGGGGAATCAGGCGGGTCAGGTAATCCCAGGTGCCAGTGATGTTGGCAAAGGAGGTAATGAAGTCCGCATCCAGCTTGAAGGAGTTCGTTACCAGCCAGAGAATGGGCTCAAACCAGCAGATGCCCAGCAGAATCAAAAACACAATGGCAATGATTTTTCCGGTTTTACTTTTCAGCACGTTGACTCCTCCTTTCAACCTTTACTGTTCCGCACCATCAGGCGCATCTGGAAGAAGGTGACGGCCATAATGCACAGGCCGAGAATCACAGCCATGGCAGAGGACATACCAGCCACCTGCTTCTTGACGGAGTTCTCGTAAATGTACTGGAGCAGCACGGCGTTTGCTTCCGCATTGCTGAAGGCCACCAAGATATCCGGCTGACCATAAATGTTGAACTGCGCCACCACGGCGGTGATGAGCGTGTACATCAGGGGATACCGCATGTTGGGCAGGGTCACGTGGCGGAAACGCTGAATGGCATTGGCGCCGTCCACAGCAGCAGCTTCATACTGATCCTGGGGCACAGAGGCCAGGGCGCTTTGGTAAATAACCATGGTGCCGCCGGTGCACCACCAAACCGTGACCACCACCAGCATGATCCAGGTGTAAGGGGGCATAAAGAAGTTGGCCTGCACACCCAGGAACTTGTTCAGAATGCCGTACTGGGTATTGAACACATACCGCCAGGTCAGGGTCACGGTGGAGATGGACATCAGGCTGGGCAGATAGTACAGTGCCTGAAAGAATTTGTTGCCCTTGGGCTTAACGTTCAGTGCCAAAGCCAAAGCCAGGGGCACAATAATGCAGAAAGGCACGCTGAAAATCACGAACTTAATGGTGTTCCACAAACCGTTGCGGAGCTGCTTGTAATAGGTATTGGAGGAATCAAAGAGCAGGGTGCGGAAGTTTTCCAGTCCGGTAAACACCGGCTCATTGAACAGATCCCACTTGGTGAAGGCGGCGTAAATGCCGTAAATGGCAGGGGTCACGAAGAAAATCACAAAGAAGAACAGATGGGGGCCGATGTAGGCGTAGGGCAGCAGATCCCGCTTCAGCAGGCTTCTTGCCTCGCTCTTCACAGAGGGGAAGGACAGCAGGGAGGACAGGGCAGCGCAGGTCACCATCAGGTACGTGATGGCATCGTAGGAAACGCTGATGGCATCCACGTCCCGCTTCTTAAACTTAACGCCCATTTCCTTTAGGGCTGCGCTCAGGGCATTGTAAAGGCTGGCGTTCTGCCGTTCGTTGTAGAAGAGAATCATGAACAGCCCGAAGGCAACAAAGGCAATGGTCGAGAAAAGAAAACCTACATTCCGCTCATTTTGAACCAGGGCAATAATGGCGGCGATCATGGCACACACGGCCAGGGGAATCAGCAGGATGCTGGCACTGGACAGGGAAAACAGCAGCTTGGGCATTCCCATTTGTATAACAGCTGTTGTTTCCTTTACGGTTGTTGTGGCTGTTACGCTGGCAAAGCAGAACAGCACAAGAAACGCCAGGGCGAAAAGCGAGGCAAGTCTTGAACGTGTCATCATGACACCTCTTTTCATAAAGCGTTAAACTGGCATTTTGTTTTATGGATTCCTATTTTTCCTTTGCTATGCAGTACGATGGGCAGGGAGAAACTCTCCCTGCCCAATGTCGGGTATCCTTAGATTTTTACTGGGCAGCAATCGCATCAGCAACTTCCTGTTCAACCTGGGTGATTGCGTCGTCGATGGAGATGGTGCCATCCACAAAGTCCCAACCTACGCGGCTGAAAGCAGTGTCGAACAGACCCCAGTACTTGTAGTAGTAGATTGCCAATTCGTCCACCCGGGCAGGATCGGACAGGAATGCCTGAGGCATGGAGGAGTATTCTTCCACAGCGTTCAGGGATACGTGTGCGGGCACCTGGCCAGCGTCACGAGCCCAGGTCAGAGAATTTTCGCCCATGAAGTTGATGAACTTGGCCACGGCCAGGTCTTCTTCTTCAGTGCGGTTCTCATCTGCGAACTGTACGAAGTTGTGGGAGGACATCCAGTTCTTGCAGGTTTCAGGGCTGTAGCACACGCTGGGATACATTTCGAAATTCACGCCTGCATCCACAACAGCGGCCTTCATCCAGATGCCTTCGGACCAAACCAGCAGCTCGCCGCCATAGAACATGGAGGAGTAGTCGTCGGTCTTGGAGGTGGTGTAGCCATCTTCATACAGGGACTTCATGGTTTCCATGGCCTTCTTCATGGCTTCTTCATCCAGAGAAAGGTCTTCGCCATTGTCGGTCAGCTTGTGATCGGCGTTCAGCTGTGCATAGTAGCCCAGCATCTGAGCACGCATCCAGCCCAGGTCGAAGATCTGGCCGGTGAAGCCGTTGGCACGAGCCTTGTCGCCCAAAGCACGGATTTCGTCGAAGGTGATGTAGCCGTCTTCCACGAATTCGTTCAGGTCATACTTGTCGAACAGATCCTTGTTGATGTAGGTCACATAGCCATGCACGTCCAGCGGGATGCCATAATGCTCGCCGTCAATGTCGGTGCGTTCCCATGCAGCCTGGTTGTAGTTTTCTGCCACGATGCCGGCCTGAGCGATCAGATCCATGTCGTAAGCATAGAGCATTTCCTTATCCACGAAGTTGGGGATCCGCTCAATGTGCACGATGGCCACATCAGGCACGCTGGTGCCCGTCTGCACCGTCATGGGGATCTTCTGATACAGGTCGTCAGCGGTCATGGGGGTGTGGTTCACATGCACCTCATCCTGAGAAGCGTTGAACGCATCCACCATGCCCTGCATCACAGCACCGTCACCGCCTGTGAACACAGACCAGTAATCGATTTCAACAACAGCGAAAGCAGACGTTGCTGTCAAAACCAGTACCAATGCCAACAGGAACCCTAGAGTCTTCTTCATACCGAAACCTCCTCTTTCTATTCTTTATACCGTCATCCTCTCCGACGGTATGAAAGCCTCCCTTACAGCTGCCATTTTCTCACAGCTCTTATGGATTTATAACGTTCGTGTTTCGTTGAAAGAATAACACTCAATGTTCATTTTGTCAATATAAAAACCAAATAATATATTTTTAACGACAATCAACACAAAAAACCTTTTCTTTTCGCACTTTAAGCATGGGATTGCGAAAAGAAAAGGCAAGGATTTTTGTGATGGAGAAAGGGCGCTTACTTCAGAGCATCGACAAAGTGGCTTCGCCACTTTCAGCCCATCAACAAAGTCTCGCCTTTCTGACGCATGGCGGGACTTTGTTGCTAT
>CAVIWF010000032.1:0-29178 GCA_963646285.1 bacterium | reverse complement strand
GTGCCAATGTTGACATGGGGCTTTTTCCGCTCGTAATGCTCCTTAGCCATGGGAAAATTCCTCCTCGTTCATTGCAAGTATCTCAATGAAGTAAATTAGTCTTTCTTAGCCCGCTCGCCAATGATCTTCTCTGCCACGGACTTCGGCACTTCCTCGTAGTGGTCGAACTGCATGGTGAACATGCCACGGCCCTGGGTACGGGAACGGAGGTCGGTGGTGTAGCCGAACATTTCGCTCAGGGGAACGAAGGCGTGGATGATCTGATCCTGACCACGCATCTCGGTGCCGTCCACACGGCCACGACGGCTGGACACGTTGCCCATCACGTCGCCCAGATACTGATCGGGAACGATGATTTCCACCTTCATCATGGGCTCCATCAGCACAGGGTTTGCCTTTTCCAGTGCAGCCTTGAAGGCCATAGAACCGGCAATTTCGTAAGCCTGTGCAGAAGAGTCAACATCGTGATAAGAACCGTCCACAACGGCAGCCTTGAAGTCTACCAGTTCGAAGCCCTGATAGCCAGCCTTGGCAGCGCCCTGAATACCGGAATCGATAGGAGCGATGAATTCCTTGGGAATCACGCCGCCCACGATGCGGGACTCAAATTCGTAGCCCTTACCGGGTTCGTTGGGGGACAGTTCGATCCAGCAGTGACCATACTGGCCGTGACCACCGGTCTGACGGACGAAGCGGCCTTCTGCCTTCACAGCCTTGCGGATGGTAGCCTTGTAGGTAACCTGAGGCTTACCAACGGAAGCTTCCACCTTGAACTCACGCAGCAGACGGTCAACGATGATCTCCAGATGGAGCTCGCCCATGCCGGCGATAATGGTCTGACCGGTTTCCTTATTGGTGTAGGTCTTGAAGGTAGGATCTTCTTCAGCCAGACGCAGCAGTGCCATGGTCATCTTATCCTGACCGGCCTTGGTCTTGGGCTCAATGGCAACCTCGATCACAGGATCGGGGAACACCATGGATTCCAGAATGATCTGATTGTTTTCATCGCACAGGGTGTCGCCGGTGGTGGTGTCCTTCAGACCCACAGCGCCTGCGATTTCACCGGTGTAGATGTCGGTGACTTCCTCACGGTGGTTAGCGTGCATCAGCATGATACGGCTCATACGCTCACGCTTCTGCTTGGTGGAGTTCATCACGTAGCTGCCCGCAGCCAGGTGGCCGGAGTAGACACGGAAGAAGGCCAGCTTACCAACGAAGGGGTCCACCATGATCTTGAATGCCAGAGCAGAGAAGGGTTCATCATCGGAGGGATGGCGAACCATTTCCTTCTCAGGATCATCGGGATCGGTGCCCTTAATGGCAGGAATGTCCATAGGAGAGGGCATGTACTCGATGATTGCGTCCAGCAGGGGCTGTACGCCCTTATTACGGTAGGAAGTGCCGCACAGCACGGGGTTCATGGTGCAGGCGATGGTGGCCTTACGGATAGCAGCCATGACTTCGTCGGTGGTCAGCTCTTCACCGCTGAAATACTTTTCCATGAGAGCGTCGTCGGTCTCAGCAACCTTTTCGATCATCTCGTCATGATACTTCTGAGCCAGATCCATCAGGTCGGCAGGGATGTCCTCATCCCGCACGTCCTTGCCCTCATCGTCGTAGTAGACTTCAGCACGCATCTTGACCAGGTCAATGATGCCGCGGAAATCAGCTTCGGCGCCGATGGGCAGCTGAATCGGCACAGCGTTGGCGCCCAGGCGTTCCTTCATCATGTCAACGACACGGAAGAAGTTTGCGCCGGTGATGTCCATCTTGTTCACATAGGCCATACGGGGCACCTTGTAGGTCTCAGCCTGCTTCCAAACGGTTTCAGACTGGGGCTCAACGCCGCCCTTAGCGCAGAAGACGGAAACAGCGCCGTCCAGCACGCGCAGGGAGCGCTCCACCTCAACGGTGAAGTCCACGTGGCCGGGGGTGTCGATGATGTTGATCCGGTAAGTCCGGTTGCGATTCTGGGGATCACGAGGATCGTGCCAAATGCAGGTGGTAGCGGCAGACGTGATGGTGATGCCGCGCTCCTGTTCCTGGACCATCCAGTCCATGGTGGCAGCGCCGTCATGCACCTCACCAATGCGGTGGGTCTTGCCGGTATAGTACAGAATACGCTCGGTCGTCGTCGTCTTGCCGGCGTCGATGTGCGCCATAATACCGATGTTGCGCACTCTCTCAAGCGGATGGCTTCTTGCCATGGTGTTACGCTCTCCTTTCTACGGTGGCAGGCTTCAGGGAAAAACTGATATTGCTCATTACCACCGATAGTGGGCAAACGCCTTGTTGGCCTCGGCCATACGGTGCATTTCTTCCTTACGCTTCACAGCAGCGCCGGTGTTATTGCTGGCGTCGATCACTTCGCCGCACAGACGCTCGGCCATGGTCTTTTCGCCGCGCTTACGGGCAAAGTCCACGATCCAGCGCAGAGCCAGCGTCTGACGACGCTCGGGGCGAATTTCCATAGGCACCTGGTAAGTAGCGCCGCCTACACGGCGAGCCTTTACTTCCAGCTGGGGAGCAACGTTATTCAGAGCAGCCTGGAACACCTCGTTGGCGTCCTTGCCGGTCTTTTCAGCAACCATTTCGAATGCGCTGTAGCAAGCGTTCTGGGCAACACCGCGCTTGCCATCCAGCATGATCTGGTTAATCAGCTTGGTAACGGTCGTGGTCCCATAAACAGGATCCGGCAGCACCTCGCGCTTAGGTACAAATCCGCGACGGGGCATAGGTTTCCCTCCTCAATGTAGCTTCGTTCTCGTTCGTTCGTTTGCGTGTAAGCTGGACGCTTTCTCTCCCTACGACAGCATGTCAGCATCATGCCGTCCCCGAATCGAATCTATCCGGGCCGGCGGCGGCCAAAGACCCCCGGAAAATCGCTTGACTGCGTTCCGGCAATCAAGGGAACCGGGGCAAAGGTCAACCGGCGTGATTGGGCAGCAGGCGAAAGCAGGAAAGCTTACTTCTTCGGGCGCTTAGCGCCGTACAGGGAACGAGCCTGCATCCGCTTGGCAACACCGGCAGTATCAAGAGCACCGCGAATGATGTGATAGCGAACGCCAGGAAGGTCGCGCACACGGCCGCCACGGATCAGCACAACGCTATGCTCCTGCAGGTTGTGGCCGATACCGGGGATGTAGCAGGTACCTTCAATCTGGTTCGTCAGACGGATTCTTGCGATCTTCCGAAGGGCGGAGTTGGGCTTCTTGGGCGTGGTCGTCTTCACGCTCAGGCAAACACCACGCTTCTGCGGGCAACCCTGCAGAATAGGCGCAGTGGACTTATTCGTAACCTTTTCCCGTCCCTTACGGATCAACTGATTGATCGTGGGCATGGAAGCACCTCCTGAATAATATCCTAAAATTTCCGCAACCCTCGGAAACTTGTAGGCAAATGAATGATGGGGATCTTACTTGAGCAGCCCGGCGGCTGCGGTGGGCACCGCAACACGGCAGGCATCCCCCAGCTCTTTCATGGTCGCGACCCTGACCGTGGGAATGCCGGCGTCTTCTGCCGCCCGGGCAACCCGCTGGAACAGGAACGTGTCCGCATCGTTGGCCACATAAACCCTGGCGAGGAGACCTGCATTCAGGGCCCGCATCACCTGCTTGGTGCCGACAACTTTCTTGTCTGCATGCTTCAAGTTCTCCATGGCTCGAATCTCTCCCTTCCCGCTTGATCGCAACCCGAAAAGGGCATACGAATACAAGGTATGCAAATCAACTCAATTATCTTATCATTGATTTTTCTCATTGTCAACGAATTTCTCAGGGAAAAACCCGAATTTTCAAAGTTTTTTCGTGAAGAAGTAACAGAATTGATTCCCCGGGTTTTCCGGCCTTTTTGCTTAGGGATTGGAAGGGATCCACTGGGTCACATTGGAAGGATCTTTCAGGAAAGCTTTTTGCGCCGCCTGCATTTTTTCCGCCTTCACCACTTCCACAAACCAGCTTTCCCCGTTGGTAACCAGATGGGTGTATCCGGAGGAAGTATAAATGTAGGGAATTTTCCGCAGGCGGAGATTATAGGTCGTGTCCGTGACCCGGGTATTATTGGTAATGATGGACAGCTGAGGGGCAACCGCCTGAGCGAAACCATCGGTCAGCACCGTCAGGCCGTGATGGGGATGCTTCAAAATGTCGCTGCGAAGCTCCTCTGCCGGAATGGTTTCCACCGCCCGATCCAGTGCCTTCTTTTCCATGTCGGCCGCAAAGAGGATGCTGCAGTCTCCATCCACCAGCCGCATCATGGCAGAGCGATTGTTCAGGCTCCAGTCCTCGTCGCCCTTCATATAAATCTTCATTTTCGCCGGGCCAATGGTGATTTCATCCCCGTCGGCAAAGTAGGTCACCGGGATGCCCCGCTTTTCCGCCTCGGCAACAGCCTCTACGGAATGCTTGGTGGTATCTGCCGGGAAGCCCAATGCCAGCTCCCCCACCTGCACGTGATCCGCAATCTGTGCAAAGCCCAGCAGGTGGTCATGATGGGGATGGGTATTGTAGATGGTGTCAATTTTCGTTACGCCCAGGCCGTCCAGCAGAATCAGCAGACGCTTGGCGTAGGCCTTGGAGCAGCAGTCAATTAAAATGTATTGATCCTGATAGTGGATCAGCGCCGCATCGCAGTTGATCATTTGTGGGAACCAGATCTCCAGCAGATCCTCATTTTCTTCAAAAGGCCATGGTGCTTTGGCGTCTGTCTGCCGGTTGACAATTTCCGGGCGCACCAGTTCTGCCGCGGCAGAAGCCGCCAAACAGATGAGTGCCATTGTTAATGCGATTATCCGCAGCAGCCAATGCTTGATTACCTTATTCATGAACAGCCTCCGTTATTGTGGTCATCAGCCCTTAAACAGAACGGAAAAGGAGCAGCTTTTCTTGCAGCTTTTCCTATTAAGAGTGCAGGAAAAATTTTTGCAATAAAATATCCCGGTTGATGTTGACATTTCTCAATCGGGATGATACAATTTAGAATTGCATCGGTATCTCTATGCTCATTTTTCCTCTTGCGATGCTATTGTACACGGATTTTCCGAAAAATGCAAGCAGGAATTTTGAAAAAGTGCGAAAGAAGATGCTGATCGGACAACGTAAGGGGTGATGGCGTACCATGGTGCATGAGGTTCAAATGGGAAAGCTCCGCAAGCGCATGAGCTTTTCGCGCATTGACGAAGTTCTGGACATGCCCGACCTGATCGAGGTTCAGAAGGATTCGTACAGGCGCTTTCTCGAAACCGACCTGCGTGAAGTTTTAGCCGATGTTTCACCGATTACCGACTACAATGGTAATCTGGTGCTCGAGTTCGTGGATTATACACTGGAGGAGCCGAAGGATTCTCTGGAGAAATGCCGTGAACGGGACAAGACCTACGCCGCACCGCTGAAGGTCTTTGTCCGCCTGAAGAACCGGGAAACCGGCGAAATTAAAGAATCTGATGTGTTCATGGGCGATTTCCCGCTGATGACCGACCATGGCACCTTTATCATTAACGGTGGCGAGCGCGTTATCGTGTCTCAGCTGGTTCGTTCTCCCGGCGTGTATTTTGACTGTGCGCTGGACAAGGCCGGCAAGCCGCTGTATTCTTCCCAGATCATTCCCAACCGTGGTGCCTGGCTGGAGTACGAAACCGACTCCAACGACGTGCTGTGGGTGCGTATTGACCGTGCCCGGAAGCTGCCCCTGACGGTGCTGCTCCGTGCCCTGGGCTATGGCACGGATTCAGAAATTCTGGAACTGCTGGGCGACGACGAGCGGCTTGAAGCCACCATCGCCAAGGGCGACAACGCCAAGAGCCGTGAGGAAGGCCTCATCGAGATCTACAAGCGTCAGAAGCCCGGCGAGCCTGCCAGCCTGGAAAGCGCCACCAACCTGTTCAACAGCCTGTTCTACGATCCCAAGCGGTATGACCTGATGCGTGTGGGTCGTTACAAGTTTAATAAGAAGCTTTCCATTGCCACCCGCATCAACGGCCACGTGGCTGCCGAGGATATTGTGAATCCTCAGGACGGGGAAGTCATGGTCAAGAAGGGCGACCTGATCGACCTTGAAACTGCCCGCAATGTGCAGAACGCCGGCGTGAACGTGGTTTGGGTAGATGTTGAAGGCACGGTTCGCAAGGTCATCGGCAACAACTTCGTTGACGCTGCCGCCTACCTGCCCTTCGACCCCAAGGAAGCCGGCATTCTGGAGATGGTTCACCTGCCCACCCTGCGGGAGATCATCGCCTCCGTGGAGCCGGATCAGCTGATGGAAGCTGTCCGTGAGAACGTGGCCAGCCTGGTGCCTAAGCACATCCTGGCAGACGATATTGTGGCCAGCGTCAGCTATATGCTGGGTCTCCCCTATGGCCTGGGCACTACCGACGACATTGACCATCTGGGCAATCGTCGTGTCCGCTCCGTAGGCGAGCTGCTGCAGAACCAGATCCGCATCGGCATGAGCCGCCTGGATCGTGTGGTTCGTGAACGGATGAACACCCAGGATTCCGTGGACATGAAGCCCGGCGACCTGATCAACATTCGTCCCGTCAGCGCTGCCATTAAGGAATTCTTCGGTTCTTCCCAGTTGAGCCAGTTCATGGATCAGCCCAACCCTCTGGCTGAGCTGACCCACAAGCGCCGTCTGAGCGCCCTGGGTCCCGGCGGTTTGAACCGTGACCGTGCTTCCTTCGAAGTCCGTGACGTGCACTACAGCCACTATGCCCGTATCTGCCCCATTGAGACCCCTGAAGGTCCCAATATCGGTCTGATCGGCTCTCTGGCATCTTACGCCCGGATCAATGAGTACGGCTTTATCGAGGCTCCCTATCGGAAGGTGGACAACGGCCGTGTGACCGACGAAATCCACTACATGACTGCCGACGAGGAAGACTTCTACAAGGTCGCCACTGCCAACGAACCCCTGAACGAGGACGGCACCTTCCGCAATCCCCGGGTCATGGTTCGTGACAAGGCTGACATTATTGAAATCCCCGCCAAGAAGGTTGACTACATCGACGTAAGCCCCCGTCAGGTGGTTTCCGTGGCAACCGCCATGGTTCCCTTCCTGGAAAACGACGACGCTACCCGTGCTCTGATGGGTTCCAACATGCAGCGTCAGGCTGTGCCGCTGCTGGTGCCTGAAGCTCCCCTGGTGGCCACCGGCATGGAATACCGTGCCGCCCACGACTCCGGCGTGTGCATCCTGGCCAAGGAAAGCGGCGTGGTGGACAAGGTCAGCGGCGATACCGTGGTCATCAAGGACGAATTCGGCGAGCGTCACACCTATCACCTGACCAAGTTCACCGGATCCAACCAGGGTACCTGCATTAACCAGCGCCCCGTTGTTTCCGCCGGTCAGAAGATCGAAAAGGGCGACCTGCTGGCAGACGGTCCTTCCACGGAGAAGGGTGAAATCGGTCTGGGCCGCAACGCCCTGATCGGCTTCATGACCTGGGAAGGCTACAACTACGAAGACGCCGTGCTGCTGAGCGAAAAGCTGGTGAAGGAGGACGTTTACACCTCCATTCACATTGAGGAGTTCGAATCCGAAGCCCGTGAAACCAAGCTGGGACCGGAAGAGATCACCCGGGATATTCCCAACATCAGCGATGACGCTGTGAAGGATCTGGACGAGGGCGGCATCATCCGCATCGGCGCCGAGGTCAAGACCGGCGACATTCTGGTAGGCAAGGTGACCCCCAAGGGCGAAACGGAACTGACCGCTGAAGAGCGTCTGCTCCGTGCCATCTTCGGTGAAAAGGCTCGTGAAGTCCGCGACACCTCCCTGCGTGTGCCCCATGGCGAGGGCGGCATCGTGGTGGACGTGAAGATCTTCACCCGTGAAAACAAGGACGAAGTTGCCCCCGGCGTGAATCAGATGGTTCGTGTCTACCTGGCACAGAAGCGTAAGATTTCCGTTGGCGACAAGATGGCAGGCCGTCACGGCAACAAGGGTGTTGTGTCCCGCATTCTCCGTGAAGAGGACATGCCCTTCCTGCCCGATGGTACGCCCCTGCAGATTGTGCTGAATCCTCTGGGCGTGCCCAGCCGTATGAATCTGGGTCAGGTGCTGGAAGTGCACCTGGGTCTGGCCTGCCGTGCCCTGGGCTGGCACATTGCCACCCCTGTATTTGACGGCGCTACCTACGACGAGATTCGTCAGTGCCTGAACAAGGCTGCCGACACCATGGCCGCCCCTGAGGATCCCAACGATCCCCACATGTCCGAGTATCACTTCCACAATGGTCATCCCCTGCGGCTTGACCTGAGTGAGGAAGACCGGAAGCTGTTCGTGGACGGCAAGCTCCGCCTGCGGGACGGCCGCACCGGCAACTACTTCGAGAACCCGGTTACGGTGGGCATTATGTACTTCCTGAAGCTGCACCACCTGGTGGACGACAAGATGCACGCCCGCTCCACCGGTCCCTACAGCCTGGTTACGCAGCAGCCTCTGGGCGGCAAGGCTCAGTTCGGCGGCCAGCGTTTCGGCGAAATGGAAGTGTGGGCACTGGAAGCTTACGGCGCCGCCAACACCCTGCAGGAAATCCTGACGGTGAAGAGCGACGATACGGTAGGCCGTGTCAAGACCTACGAGGCCATCATCAAGGGTCAGAACATTCCTGCCCCCGGTGTGCCTGAAAGCTTCAAGGTGCTGATTAAGGAACTGCAGGCCCTGTGTCTGGACATTAAGGTACTGGACGCCAACCGTCAGGAGATTGTGATCCCCGAGCTGGATCCTGAAGACACGGTGATGCCTGAAAGCGCTGCATCCACGGCAGAGGAAGCCGAACCCGAAGCTCCTGCGGCTGCAATGCCCGCCATCGAAGAGGACGAATCCTCCAACGATGTGATGGAGCGGGACTTCACCGACGATACCTTCTCTGTGGGTGAAGATGATGATGACGCCTTCAACCTGGATGGTTTGGGCGACATCGACCTGGATGATCCGCTGGAATAAACGCTGACTGACCACCTCCATGCCGCCTTGTGAAGCGGGACGGCATGGAGCTGATGGATATCGACCGGTATCGAAGGGAGTGTGGACCCTTTTGTTTGAACTGACCAACCTTGACGCCATCCAGATCGGCATGGCTTCCACGGAGCAAATCCTTGCATGGTCCCACGGCGAAGTCACCAAGCCCGAGACCATCAACTATCGTACGCTCCGCCCTGAACGGGACGGCCTGTACTGCGAGCGCATTTTCGGACCTACGAAGGACTGGGAGTGCGCCTGCGGCAAGTACAAGCGGATCAAGTTCAAGGATAAGGAAAAGATCTGCGACAAGTGCGGCGTTCAGGTAACCCGTGCCAAGGTACGCCGTGAGCGCATGGGTCATATTACCCTGGCTGCCCCTGTCAGCCATATTTGGTATTTCAAGGGCATTCCCAGCCGCATGGGCATGCTGCTGGACATCAGCCCCAGAAGCCTGGAAAAAGTGCTGTATTTCGCCAACTTTATCGTGCTGGATCCCGGCGAAACCGACCTGAAGCTCCACGAGCTGATCTCCGATGCCCGCTATCGTGAAGTGGAAAGCAAGTACGGCAAGGGCTCCTTCGTTGCCAAGATGGGTGCCGAAGCCGTGAAGCAGATGCTGCAGGAGCTGGATCTTGACCAGCTGAGCGTGGAATTGAAGGCCACCATCGCCAAGCTGACCGAGCAGGAGCGGGATCGTGACACCGAAGGCCAGAAGCGTGCCCGTGCCGTGAAGCGCCTGGAAGTGGTGGAAGCTTTCCGCATGAGCCACAACAAGCCCGAGTGGATGATCATGGACGTGATCCCTGTCATTCCCCCGGATCTGCGCCCCATGGTGCAGCTGGACGGCGGCCGCTTTGCCACCAGCGACCTGAACGATCTGTATCGCCGGGTCATTAACCGGAACAACCGCCTGAAGCGGCTGCTGGAGCTGGGTGCCCCGGACATCATCGTCCGCAACGAAAAGCGGATGCTGCAGGAATCCGTAGACGCCCTGATCGACAACGGCCGCCGTGGTCGTCCCGTAACCGGCCCCGGCAACCGGGCACTGAAGAGCCTGAGCGACCTGCTCCGTGGTAAGCAGGGACGTTTCCGTCAGAACCTGCTGGGCAAGCGTGTTGACTACTCCGGCCGTAGCGTTATCGTGGTTGGCCCTGAACTGAAGCTGTATCAGTGCGGTCTGCCCAAGGAAATGGCCCTGGAGCTGTTCAAGCCCTTCGTGATGGAGCGGCTGGTTGCCCTGAAGATTGCCCACAATGTGAAGAGTGCCAAGCGTGCGGTGGACAAGGTTCGCCCGGAAGTGTGGGACATTCTGGAAGAAGTGATTCGTGAACATCCCGTGCTGCTGAACCGTGCACCTACCCTGCACCGTTTGGGCATTCAGGCCTTCGAGCCCATTCTGGTCGAAGGCAAGGCCATTAAGCTGCACCCCCTGGCCTGCACCGCTTTCAACGCCGACTTTGACGGCGACCAGATGGCTGTGCACGTGCCCCTGAGCATGGAAGCCCAGGCAGAAGCCCGGTTCCTCATGCTGGCACACAACAACATCCTGAAGCCTCAGGACGGCCGGCCTGTTATCAGTCCTTCTCAGGACATGGTTATTGGCTGCTACTACCTGACCATCGTGAACGAAAACGGCAAGGGTGCTGGCCGCATCTTCCGTGATCCTGATGAAGCACAGATGGCCTATGCACTGGGTCAGATCACCCTGCAGAGCCCCATCAAGGTGCGCATTGAGCGTGAATTCAACGGCGAAAAGGGTCAGAAGCTGATCGACACCACCCTGGGCCGGTTGATCTTCAACGACGCTCTGCCCCAGAACCTGGGCTTCAAGAAGCGTGAATGCCTGGACGACATGTTCGAGCTGGAAGTAGACGAACTGGTTGGCAAGAAGCAGCTGGGCAACATTGTTGACATGTGCTTCCGCAGCCAGGGCGAACACCGCTGCGCACAGGTGCTGGACAACATCAAGGCACTGGGCTACAAGTACTCCACCGTGGGTGCCATCACCGTTAGCGTAGCTGACATTAAGGTGCCTGACTGCAAGAAGACCATGCTGGAAGAAACGGACAAGCAGGTTGCCGGCGTGAACGGTATGTACCGTCGTGGCTTGCTGAGTGAGGACGAACGTTATGGCCGGGTCATTGACCTGTGGAATAACTGCACCCACTCCCTCCGTGACCAGATTCTGCCGAACCTGGACAAGTTCAACCCCATCCGCATGATGACCGACTCCGGCGCCCGTGGTTCTTCTGCCCAGGTGTCCCAGCTGGCCGGCATGCGTGGCTTGATGGCTTCTCCTTCCGGCAAAACCATCGAACTGCCTATTCGTGCAAACTTCCGTGAAGGCCTGACCGTGTTGGAATTCTTCCTGTCTTCCCACGGCAGCCGTAAGTCCCTGGCTGATACGGCTCTGCGTACTGCTGACTCTGGTTACCTGACCCGCCGTCTGGTAGACGTGAGCCAGGAAGTGGTTGTCCGTGAGGAAGACTGCTTCGAATCCCGTGGCGAAAAGGTTCGGGGCATTACGGTGCAGGAGCTGATGAGCGGCAAGCAGTCCATCGAGTCCCTGGAAGACCGTCTCCGTGGCCGTACCGCTGCCGAGGACATTTGCGATCCCAAGACCGGCGAAGTGCTGGTGCGCCTGAACGAGGCCATTGACCACGAGAAGGCCAAGCTGATCGTCAGCCGCGGCGTAACGAAGGCACTGGTTCGTTCCGTGCTGACCTGCCGCACTGAAAACGGCGTATGCGCCCGCTGCTATGGCCAGAACATGGCACACGGCGGCAAGGTGGACATTGGTGAAGCCGTGGGTATCATTGCCGCACAGGCTATCGGCGAGCCCGGTACCCAGCTGACCATGCGTACCTTCCACACCGGCGGTATTGCTTCCGGCGAGGACATCACCCAAGGTTTGCCCCGTGTTGAAGAACTGTTCGAAGCACGCAAGCCTAAGCGTGAAGCCATCCTGAGCGAAATCAGCGGTAAGGTAAGCCTTCAGGAGACCAAGAAGAAGCGGGAGCTGGTGGTTACCAGTGAAGACGATGCCCGTGAAAAGAAAGCCTACCAGATCACCTACGGCAGCCGCCTGAAGGTGCAGGAAGGGGATCATGTGGAAGCCGGTGACGAGCTGATTGAAGGCTCCATCAATCCTCACGATCTGCTCCGCATTCTGGGCGTGAAGGCTGTGCAGGAATATCTGCTGAAGGAAGTTTTGAGCGTGTACCGCCTCCAGGGCGTGGCCGTGGCCGACAAGCACATCGAAATCATTGTGCGGCAGATGCTGCGCAAGGTGCGTGTGGAAGACAGCGGCGACACGGATCTGCTGCCCGGCTCCCTGGTGGATATTTTCCACTTCGAGCAGTCCAACCAGAAGACCATTATGGAGGGCGGACGTCCTGCCATTGCAAAGCGTATTCTGCTGGGCATCACCAAGGCTTCTCTGGCCACGGAAAGCTTCATGAGCGCCGCCTCCTTCCAGGAGACCACCCGTGTGCTGACCGAGGCCGCCATCAAGGGCAAGATCGACCCCTTGGTAGGCCTGAAGGAAAACGTAATCATCGGCAAGCTGATCCCTGCCGGCACTGGTATGCGCCGCTACAAGGATATCGAGGTTCGGGAGAACTTCTAATTTACAGCATCTATCATCAAGAGAGCCGTCTCGAAAGGGGCGGTTCTCTTTTTTCATGCATGCATTGCGCAGACCCGTGGTTTTGTTTTTGGACAACTAAAAACTTTGGTAAAAAGTTTTGCCGAAGGGCAAAAACGTTTATTGTCCCTTCCCCAGGGGAAATGGCTGGATCCGTATGATTTTCCGATGTTTTTTTGTCCTTTTTTCGCTGAAAAAAGACTAAATAAAACAAATATTGATGGGTTTTTCTCTTGACAAGCGCCCCTTCCTAGACTATAATGAACTTAACAATGTACGGTTTGGTGGAAATCGTACCAAATTAAAGAGGAGGATCATCAAAGATGAAAAAGGTTCTTTCCCTCATTTTGGCCGTTGCAATGCTTGCAACCATGGCCATGGTACCTGCCTTTGCAGAAGAAAAGGCTGAAGGCTGGAACAATGTGAACGCCGAAGGCTATACCTACCCTGACTATTCCGGCAAGACCCTGTCCTTCATGTGGTGGGGCTCTGATACCCGTGCAAAGCTGACGACCCAGGTCATCGAGCTCTACGAGCAGAAGACCGGCATCAAGATCGACTATCAGTACTATGACGGCACCACCTACTGGACCCAGTTCCAGGCCATGATGGCCGCCGGCACCCTGCCCGATGTGTTCCAGATGGGCAACAACTGGGCAACCTACTATGATACCATTCAGCCCCTGAATGAGTACATCGAAAGCGGCCTGATCGATACCACCGCCATCAGCGCTGCCATGCTGGCTACCACCACCAACCAGGCCAACGGCGATGTGACCGGTATCTCCAACGGCACCAACGCCCGCTGCTTCGCTTACAACCCCGCTATCTTCGACGAGTGCGGCGTTGCTTATCCCACCGATACCTGGACCTGGGATGACTTCGCAACTGCTGGCCGTGCCATCACGGAAAAGACCGGCAATCCTGCCATCACCACCCTGGAGTATCAGACTCTGGTTTACTCCTACGTGTCTCAGTACACCGAGGGCGCCAACTTCTACTCCATGGACGGTACTGACTTCGACTTCGGCGGCGACACCACTTCCATCGCCAAGATCATGGATCTGCTGGTGAACCTGATGAAGGAAGGCGTCATCGGCGACTACGGCGTGCAGAACGAAATCGGCACCAACATCGAAGCTGACTGGATCGCTACCGGCGACGCTGCCATGATCATGCTGTCCTCCAACCAGTTCCAGGCACTGAGCAACGTGGCTGCTGAAAACGGCATCTCCCTGAAGCTGGCTACCCTGCCCCGTGTAACCTCCGACGGCCCCAGCGGCATGCTGGTTCGTTCTTCTCAGCAGCTGAGCATCTCTGCCAAGTCTGAGCAGAAGGAAATCGCCGCTGACTTCATCAACTTCTTCGAGAACAGCGTTGAAGCCAACGAGATCCTGCAGTGCGAGCGCGGCGTTTCCATCAACTCCGACGTGCTGAACGCCCTGATCGCCGAGCATCCCGACGACACCGTGAACAACGAAATCTACGCCATGATCAACCTGATCGGCTCCTTCCCGGATGCTGCCAACAACAGCCCCGCCGAGCCTACCGCCAACGAGGAAATCACCAACGTGCTGAAGCAGACCTACATCCAGGGTCTGTTCTACGGCAACTTCGCTTCCGCTCAGGAAGCTGCCGACGCCTTCTGGGCAGAAGCACAGCAGATCTGGGCCAAGTACGAAGCCAACTAATCCCTAACCGGTGAACCTGCGCCCTGAGGGTACACTTCAGGGCGCATTTTTCAAAAAGCCTGCCCTGCAGGGAAAGCAAGCCTTGCAGGGCAGGATTCCCCCATCGTTTCAATCCGTATCCCACCCTTTCGTTATTCCCAACAAGGAGATGATCGCTGTGCAAAAGACCGCTTCCTGCCACAAGAAACATAAGGAGAAGTTCCTTTACCGTGACAACACGGTGGGATACATTTTTGCCGCTCCTTTCATCCTCAGTTTCTGCTTTTTGACCCTGGTCCCCATGGCGCTGAGCCTGTATTACTCTTTCTGCTCGTATAAAATCGGTTCCGACCCGGAATGGCTGGGACTGCAAAACTATATCAATCTATTCACCAATGATGCCACCTTTATCAACTCGCTGCTGCGCACCTGCCAATATGTTATCGTAGGTGTGCCGCTGAAACTGATCTTCGCACTGCTGATTGCCGTGCTGCTCACCAAGGATACCAAGCTGCAGGGCTTTTATCGGGCCGTGTACTACATTCCGTCCCTGATCGGCGGCTCCGTAGCCGTGGCACTGGTGTGGAAGCAGCTCTTCGGCAGCCGCGGCCCCATCATCACCGCCCTGAAGGCCATGGGTGCTCCCGCATCCTTCTCCTTCTTCGGCGATACCAACTGGGCCTTCGTTCCTCTGGTGCTGTGCAATGCCTGGCAGTTCGGTTCTTCCATGCTGATTTTCGCCTCCGGCCTGAAGCAGATCCCCAAGGATTACTACGAGGCAGCGGAAATTGACGGTGCAGGCGTGATGAAGCGGTTCTTCTCCATTACCCTGCCCTGCCTGAGCCCCATCATTCTGTTTAACCTGATCATGCAGCTGATTTCCGGCTTCATGACCTTCACCCAGGCACAGGTCATCACCAACGGCGGCCCCAACTACGCCACCAACTACATCGCCCTGAACATCTTCACCGAAGGCTTTAGCTACTCCCGCATGGGCTATGCCTGCGCACAAAGCTGGATCATGCTGCTGATCATGGCGGCGGTAACGGGCATTATCTTCAAGACGTCCTCCCACTGGACGTATTATGAGAACTAAGGAGGGGTGAGAAAATGAGAACCAGAAGGATTGTCACCAATGTCATTTATCACCTTTTCGTTGTGGCCTTTGGCCTGATCATGATCTATCCCGTGGTGTGGATGATCCTCTCCTCCTTCAAGGTAAAGAGTGAGATTTTGGGCGCAAACGCCACCTTCTGGCCGAAGCAGTGGATCCTGAGCAACTACCCGGACGGCTGGTACGGCTCCGGCAACCTGACCTTCGGTACCTACTTCAAGAACTCCGCCATTGTGTCCGTGTTCGGCATGATCGGCACGGTGATCTCCTCCGCCATGGTGGCCTATGCCCTGGGCCGTGTGAACTTTAAGGGACGGAAGTTCTGGTTCACCGCCATGATCATGACCATGCTGCTGCCCGGTCAGGTGCTGATGATTCCTCAGTACATCATTTGGAACAGCCTGGGCGCTGTAGGCACCTTCATCCCCCTGCTGCTGCCCCGTTTCCTGGGCTGGCCCTTCTTCATCTACATGATGATGCAGTTTGTCCGCGGCTTGCCCAAGGAGCTGGACGAAGCTGCCATGATTGACGGCTGCAACAAGTACACCATTTTCACCCGCATCATCGTGCCCCTGATGGGACCTTCCATCATCACCACGGTGGTCATCTCCTTCTACTGGATCTGGGATGATTACATGGGTCCCCTGCTCTATCTCACCAAGCCCGAATTGAAGACCGTGTCTCTGGCCATCAAGGGCTTTGCCGATGTGCAGGGCACCAACTTTGGTCCCATGTTCGCCATGTCCACCCTGTCGCTGATTCCCGTGTTCCTGCTGTTCCTGTTCTTCAACAGATACCTGATGGACGGTGTAACCGCCGGCAGCGTGAAGGGCTAACCAACATACGACAACTCTATGGGGAGCCGGTCATGCTGTACCGTGCTCCCCTTCTTTATGGAGGTATGGATGAGCAAGGCTTCAAAAGGATTGTCCCCGGAAGCGCTGGCAGCGATGCAAAAGAAAATCCGAGAAAAAGAATATCCCCCCGAAGGTCTTTTCCTGCACAGGCTGGAAACCCCTGCGGAAAGCTTCCCGGACTGCTTCCTGCTGGGCACGGGAAAAATGGGTCAGGCCATTATGGGGCAGCCGGACAAGGAAAAGATTCTGCTGAGCCATGCAGCATTTTTCTCCGGGGACGGTCAAATGCCCCCGGCGGAAACAGATGCTCCCCAGGCCTTTCAGGCAGCACGAACCGCTGCACGGGAAGGCCGCTGGAGCGACATGTCTGCAAGCATCGAGCACTTCATGGGTAAGCGGGGCAATTACGGAACCAACCTGCCTGTGGGCACGCTGGAAATAGATCATCACCTGGAGGATGAGGAAATCACAGCGTACAGCCGGGAGCTGAACATGAGCAATAGCATGGTGCGCTGCAACTTCCGCCACAATGGGCACAAGCACAGCCGGGGCATGTTCACCTCCTGTCAGGACAATGTGTTCACCATCGTGGAACATGACGAAGTGCCCATGCATGTGACCCTCCGCATCACCGGGGAGTACATGACCGCCACGGCAAGGAAGCATAAGATTTTCTTTCAAACCCAGGCGCTGGAGACCCTCCACAGCGACGGCACCTGCGGCGTAAAGCTGGCAGGCGTCATGCAGCTGACCCTCAAGGACGGCCGATGCGTTGCGAAAGGGGACACGCTGGAGCTGATGGACGTGCACCAATGGGAGCTTCGCCTGACCATGGACACGGACTTCGGCAAGCCCCTCAAAGCCCCCAAGCTGCCCCGGCACAGCATGGTGCTTACCTTCTTCGAGCAGCTGATCAAGCATGCAGAGTGTTTCCCTGAAGCCTACGTGGTGCTGGGTGAAGACCGCACCAGTGAAAAGCTGTATCACTTCGGCCGTTATTTGGCGGCACACGGCAGTCAGCCGGACTCCCCCGTGGCCATGAACCTGCAGGGTGTGTGGAATGACAACGTGGCCTGCCGCATTGGCTGGACCTGCGACATGCATCTGGACATCAACACCCAGATGAATTACTGGATCACGGAGGCGGGCAACCTTTCTGCCTGCCACCAGTCCCTTTTCCATTGGATGGAAGAGCGGCTGATTCCCATGGGCAGAATCGCTGCCCGGCAGCATTACGGTATGCCGGGCTGGGTGGGCGAGTTGGTGGCCAATGCCTGGGGCTATGCAGAGCCTTACTGGAACCGTTCCCTTGCCCCCTGCCCTGCCTGCGGCTTTTGGCTGGCCCTGCACATCATGGAGCATTACCGGGTGACCATGGATCAGGCCTTCCTGAAGGATCACGGCTTCCCCATGCTGGACGAGGCGGTGGACTTCATCCTGGCCTATGTATTCAAGGACGAGGAGGGCATCTACCAAAGCGGCCCCTCCATTTCCCCGGAGAATGCCTTTATGACGGAAGAGGGCAAGCAGTATGCTTCCCTGAGCCCCACCTATGAAATCAGCCTGATTCGTGGGGTCTTGCAGGACTGGCTGGAAGCAGATGATGCCCTGTCAAATCCGTGCCCTGAACGGCGGGCGCAGGTGCAGGAGGTGCTGAACCATCTGCCGGAGATTTCCATCAAGGAGGGCGTCATTGCCGAGTGGCCCCATGACTATCCGCAAAAGGATCCCCAGCACCGGCACATGAGCCACCTGATCGGCCTGTATCCCCTGCATCTTATTAGCCCGGAGAAAACCCCTGCCCTGGCCGACGCTGCCCGGGAAACCATCCGCCGCCGGCTGGATCCCTACGAAAACTGGGAAGACACAGGCTGGGCACGGAACATGCTCATGCTCTATGCCGCCCGCTTACAGGACGGGGAGCAAGCCTACTTCCACCTGCAGGAGATGGAGAAGCACCTGATGCGGCCTTCCCTGCTGGTGATGCATCCCTCCACCCGTGGGGCTTCTTCCTTTGCCCCGGTGTGGGAGCTGGACGGCAACACAGGGGTCGCCATGGCCATTTCGGAAATGCTGATGCAGTGCCATGATGGAACCATCCATCTGCTGCCTGCCCTGCCCAAGGCCTGGAAGGACGGCAGTTTCCACGGCTTCCGTGCCCATGGGGGCATCACCGTAACGGCACGGTGGCAGGATGGCAAGCCCACCCGCATTACCCTGAAGGCAGATCATCCCTGCAACGCCGTGCTTCGGTGGAAGGACGTTTACAAAACCATGCAGGTTACCCAAACAGAAATCCATATTGAAAACTGGGAGGCAATCCAATGAGTGAGCAACTGACCATGGGCGTGCTGGGGCTGGGAGAAGGCCGCAGCGTTATTTCCGCCGTGCAGCACAGCAAGTACTGGAAGCTGGGCAATATCTGCGACCTGAACGAGCAGCTGTGCAAGGAGCGGGCAGCAGAATTCCACCTGGACAAGTACACCACCGACTATGAGGACATGCTGAAAGACCCTGCCATTGACGTGATCGGCATTTATACCCCTGACCAGCTCCACGCCAAGCACATTATGATGGCACTGGAAGCCGGCAAGCACGTGGTATGCACCAAGCCCCTGATGGTGGACCTGACCATGGCCAACGCCCTGCTGGACGCTCAGGAAAAGACCGGCAAGCGGGTGCTGATCGGCCAAAGCTCCCGGTACTTCGAGGCAGCCATGCATCAGCGGCGGGATTATGAAAAGGGTCGTCACGGCGAGCTGGTGACGGTGGAAACCCACTACATCAGCGATTCCCGCTGGTTCCTGGAGCGGGATTGGAGCCATCAGAAGGGCTTCTCCTGGATGTACAATTTCCTGATCCACGCCATGGATCTGGCCCTGTGGTACCTGCCGGAAGCCGAAACCGTGTACGGCGTGGGCAAGTGCTCCTCCAACAGCTCCTCCCGGGGCATTATGGTGCCGGATTCCCTGAAGGTGCTGCTGACCGACAAGGAGGGGGTCAGTGCCAGCGTCATTGGCAACTATGCCACCCCTGCCCTGAGCAAGCCGGCGGAGCACTTTATCTCCTGCACCCTGCGGGGCACCAGCGGCGTAAGCACGGCAGACTGCCCCTTTGACTATATGCATCACTTCTCCGAGCCGGGGCTGTACAACAACACCGTGTATGAAAACTACGATGAGCGCCGTCCCTACTACTACCGCTTTGAAGGGGACACCCACCACGCCGGGGAATACCAGAACTACCTGGAGTACTTTGCCCGGTGCATCCTTGCAGGGGAAAAGCCTCTGCCGGACTTGAAGGAAGGCATCCGCACCATTGCGGTTATGGAGACCCTGAGCCGCAGCCTGGAAACCGGCCATGCGGAAAAGGTCAGTGACACCCTGGCCGCTCATCATCTTACCGACCGTGTATAAGGAGAATGAATCATGCTGAAGCCTTGGGAATACGGCACCCTGAAGGTTGCTGAGGATCATCGTCATTTGGTCAACGGGGACAAGCCTTTTTTCTGGCTGGCAGACACGGCATGGCTGCTGTGCCAGCAGGCCACGGATGAAGAAGCACGGGTTTTCCTGAAGAACCGGGCAGAGAAGGGATTCACCGTCATTCAATCCGTGCTGATTCACATGCTGCCCAACATGAAGCAGTCCAGCCTTGCCGCCAATGAAGTGGATGCCCGGGAACCTGCCTACTGGGATCACGTGGAGCGTGTAGTGGCTGCGGCAGAGGAATGCGGCCTGTACATGGCCCTGCTCCCCTGCTGGGGCAGTGTGGTGAACAGCGACCTGATCACGGAAGACAACATCGGCGAATACGTCAGCTTCCTGGCCAAGCGGTTTGGCAAGTATCCCAACATCATTTGGCTGCTGGGGGGCGACATTCGGGGGGACAAGTATCACGACCTGTACTGCAAGGAGGGACGGCTGCTGAAGGAGCTGACCCCGGACAAGCTGATCGGCTATCATCCCTTCGGACGCACCTCTTCCTCCCTGTGGTTCCACACGGAGCCCTGGCTGGACTTTAACATGTTCCAGTCCGGTCATCGGCGGTATGATCAGTACACCCTGGGCGCATGGGACGACAACCGGCTGGATGTGGAAACCTACTTTGGGGAGGACAACTGGCGGTATGTGGATCGGGATCTGGCCATGGATCCTCCCAAGCCTACGGTGGACGGCGAGCCTTCCTACGAACTGATTCTGCAAGGACTCCACGACCTGTCCCAGCCCTATTGGCGGGAATGGGACGTGCGGCGTTACGCCTACTGGTCCGTGTTTGAAGGGGCCATGGGGCACACCTACGGGGACAACAGCGTACAGCAGATGTACAGCAATTCCCTGAAGCCCGGCTCCTTCGGCGTGCGCCGGGTGTGGAAGGAGGCCATGCACCACGTTGGCTCCGGGGAAATGGGCATCCTGCGGCATCTGATGGAATCTGTGGATTGGCAGAAGGGGCATGCAGCCGACGAGCTGCTGCTTTCCGGCCAGAAGCCCCAGTACGAGCGGATCAGCGTGTACGCCGGGGAAAACTTCCTCTTCGCCTACGATTATCTGGGCAAGGCCTTTACCATTGACCTGAAGCCCTACCTGGGCAAGAAGCTTTCCGCCTACTGGCTGGATCCTGTCAGCGGCGTGCGGAGCTACTTCGCCGACCTGACCGGTCAGGAGCAGGCGGAAGTCAAGCCCATCCCCCGGCTGACCCAGGACAACGACTGGGTGCTGGTGGTGCTTGGGGAATAAACAAATAATTGAGGTTTCAACAAAGTCTCGTCAGGCGCAAGCTTGGCGGGACTTTTATGTGATCAACGCCGCCTAGGGGATGAAGCATCCGCAAAGGCTTTGTTGCTGGTGCATTCAGTGAAAGGGTACGAGGGGGGTTAACGAAATACTGCGGTCATGCATGACAAAAGGACTGGTCGGCAGAAAGATTCTGTATACCGACTCCACGCACATCAAAGCCAGGGCCAACAAGCATCGTACGGTGCTGACAAACTCAAAGCTGCTTACAAGCCCCCAGCCTTCCGTCCCGGATGGGGTGCAGATGTGCATCCACTTAGCGCCTTCCCCGCTGGATTCAATGGGTTCCAGCAAAATCACGTTGTCCCCGCTCCACAGCTTTTCAATGGACGTATAAGCCCCTTTTTGTGCCCACACATTCACCGGCTTGCCGCCGGATTTCGTGGTGGCTTTCGGCGCATACACCGCCAGCTGTGCCGTGGTGCTTCCGCTGGATTGCCGGATCACTTCAAGGGCTGGTGTGGTCATGGCAGGCACTGGCACTTTCAGCACCCGCCCCCGCTCTAGTAGGCGGCTTTTCAGGTCGTCCGTTACGGGCACGGTGCAGCTTACTTCGTACTGTCCGCCAGCCTCTTCCGTCACCGTGCAGGCCGTCGGGGACAGCACGGCCAGGCCGTTACCCGTGTAGTCTGTGCAAGTTCGATCATATAGCCTTATGATTTTAACCACCCTCTTGTCAGAAAACTTTTTTCGTGCTAGAATGACCGCAAAAGGAGGGATTTTCATGGATCATCGCAACCGTCCCGGTGTGCCGCCGAAGCCTGGCGAAAAAACTCCGCTGCCGTTCTTTAATAAGCCGGTTTCCAAACCGTCCACCCGTGTTCACACCGCTAAAACGACGATTAACGGGAAAACCTACGAAACAACCACCATTGAAACGCCTTACGGTTCCACCACCACCACAAAGGAGATAAAGCCTAAAACCGCCGAGCAATGGAGGCGTGAGGAGAAGGCGACGGATATTATTCTGCTTGTCTTCGCCATTGGTTGCGTATTGCTTTTCATTTTCTACCTGCTCCGCCAGGCCAGGCTGATTTAATTACCATCCTCCCGGAATCTGATCCACGTTGTCCACTTTTTTCGCCTTGTTCCGTCTCTTGCCGCTGGCAGCACGCAGCAGCTCCGTGAATCCCACAGGTGTCAGGCGGAAAAAGTCATCTGTGCCCATCCCCAGCAGCTTGCTGGCTGCATAGATGGCACCCCACCAGTCAAAGGTCAAGTCCGGTTTGCCGGACTTGGCTTGATGAAGCAAAGCAACCATTAAGGAGGAATACCATGAAGAAAGAAAAGATGTCGCTGAAAGAAAAGATTAAATTTGTTTTCGTCCTGCTGATTATTACTTTCCCCGTTTGGTTTCTTGCCCTTTTGTTCCTTAAAGCCATCGCCACGCAGGCTGCACGGTGATAGACTCGATCGTTGCACCCTCGGCAGGGCGTGGTGGCCCTCATTGACATGCAGACGAACGCCTATCAGAATCGAAACGCAAGGGACATAGAATGTCCGGGGAATAGATGCGAACCATAGGGTATCATTTTACAGCAAAGAAAATGCCACTGCAATGTTCAAGCATGCAGTAGCAGAAGATGAGGCCGGAAGAATCGGCATCTATGATGTTGACATAGAAAAAGGCCTCGATGTCATAAAGCGTGCCGAGCTCCAATTGCCCGGGAAGCTTAACAGCGATGGCCTTGTCCACAAGATCACAGAGGAAGAGTCAACTGTCAATAGAAGCAATAAAAAAGTCAAATTTGTGTCATGACAACATACATGACGAGACTCATGCCATACTGGCAAAGGAGCATCCGTCTTGCGGCGGTGCCCCATGGGATTAGTCGGTTCGCTTGTTCTCTTCTTCCCAATCAATGGAAATGGTAATGGTTTGCTTTTCAGGATCAACGGTCTTTTTCAGAATGCGGCTTGTGCCGTCTGCACGGATGAAGCCTGCGTCCCGGGCTTCCTTGCTGCCGATAACGGTCAGGTAAGCGGTGATGTGACCGCCATTACCCTTCTTCGGGTTCAGTTTCATTTCTTGCGCTCCTTATACAAGCCATATGCAAGAACGACCTGCACGCTTGCGATGATAACCTGCACGATGCATAATGCTAGACTCATTTTCACATTCTCCTTGCTTTCCTGCTGTGCCTGCGCTAGAACGAAGGGGAAGGTGGCGGCAGGGTTTCCACCCGTCCCCGTTTGGAGCTTAGCGCCTGTGTTTCAGATTTTCGCGAAGCTCCTTTTTTCGTGTCTTAATCTTTTCAATCACCTCCTTGTCTTCGTCCTTGAGTTCCAGTTCTTCCAGCAACATGTCAAGTTCAGGTAGCTATTCAGCATCTCCAGCCGTGTGCTCTGTTCGTTCGTCATTTCCTCGTCCACGCTTTTCTCCTGCCTTTCTGCCGGGGACTTTTTTTCTATCCCGATATTGATATTATAGCATAAAGTCGCCAGCAAATCATACATTTTCAAGAATTAACTACGTTTTCACGCCTTGATGCTTCCATTGCTGCATAGCTTACATCCCGCATCAGGTCGCCTGTCTGCCAGATGGGCTTGTTGTATCCACTTTCCATTTGCTGGTTGATGCACTTGACCGCTTCCGTGCCCATGGCGACAAGGTATCCGTAGGCTTGCTCGTTAAGCCTTGCCATGATTTCCTTGCTGTGGTCGATGAAGTCGCTGCGGGCACTGTGGCTCATGGAGCCTGTGCCATTGCCCGTTCTGCTGCGGTTTACAGTCGCCATTGTGTCAGCTCCTTTCGGGTATAGAAAAACCGCCAGGCCATGCCTTAGCGGTCAATGAATTTCTCATAGGTATTTGCAATGAGTTGTGTTGCAGCAGCTAGGCTCACTTCTCGTAATGCCTTGAAAGCCTTTTTCAAAGGTTGGCTTTCGTCGATGAACTCGTATCCCTTCAGCGTGATAGTGGGATTTGAAAAGGACCACATGATGTAAGGTCTACGCTGTCCATCAATGCCGTCAATGATTCTTAGTCCGTCTATATAACCGTTGTTGTACAGAAGTAAGGCTGCATCGTCCCGTTGTCTTTCCGTCATGCAGAGGGCTTCTTCCGTTACGCACGCTTCATTGAAGACTTCTCCTGCTTGTCCGCATTCAATGGCTGCTAGTAGCTTCGCCATGTCCTTGAACTTATCCATGCTTTCTCCTTCTCTATTGCTCTTTTGCATCTGCTGTTGCTCCCTGCTTCCTGAGCTTTTCTTCCTCCCGCTTGCAAATCTCTTCCAGTTCTTCAAGCGTCAATTTGGAAAGCTCTTCCCTGATGGCTTTGTTTGACGGGTAGTCCTCTTTGTACTTAAATTCCATCCGTTAAACCTCCTCCAACGAGAACCCGCATGATTTCGCTAACTTCTTCATTGCTTCTAACTGCGCTTCATACTCATTATAGCCGTTTTGTTTGCTTTTTTCAACCTCTGCGCTGTAGTAATATGATATTATTTCCTTTTCCGGTGCGGTATAACGGAAGACCTTCCCGTCATGGCACAGCACATAGCCCACGCTATAGCCGTTTTGCCTTGCTGCATTCAGGTCGCCGTCGCTTGGCGGCATGCTTGCCGGGTGGTTGTGGAAGGCAACCAGCTCACCCTGCTTCGCTTTCTTAATAGCGCTGCGGATGTCCTGCGTGTATTCCGGGGTGCCTGCGTCCCTGCCGGATGTGGATTTCGTCCACTGCCCTGTGCTGCGGTTATACAGGTACAGGTCTTCACCGTTCTGCCCTGAGCGGTGCTGCAAGATTTCCTTTGCAGCTTTCAAGAATTCCCTTCGCTCCTGCGGATCGTCTGTCATGCGGTCGAACTTTTCCGCATAGGTTCGGCTTTGCAATAGCTTTGAATCCACTGCGTAGTTCTTGCTTTTTGTCACCCGCTCCTTTTCCTGCTTGGCTTCCTCTGCGGGTGCTTGCTCTAGCTTGACAACCTTCCCCTCGCTGTCCAGCGTTTCGTCATGCAGCAGCACACCCACCTGCAAATAGCAGTGGCAGTTGATGACTTCCTTTGCGCTGCCGTTGGGGTCGCCGGGGTAGCGCATAACGCTGTCAGGGAATGTCTGCCCCTGCATCACTCGCTTGCCGTGGCGGTTCATGTGGGCTTCACGGCTGTTGACGAACCTGCACCGCCATTCGTTGTAGGTTCTCACGCCCTGCTGCTCTGCTTGCTGCGCTGCATCCCATCGGGCTTGAGACTGCACCCGGTTGCGCTCCGTCTGCGCTACTCGCTTGGCTTGATAGATGCTTTGACCGGTTACACGCCGCACCCGCTGCATGATTTTCCGCTGCGACTCCCCCAGAATGGTGGCCTGCGCCAGCTCCCCTTGCAGGCGTTGACGAATCACCGTATTCTGACCTAGATGGTTGTACGCCAGTTTGGAAAAGCTGCCCTGTCGGTCGTCAAGGATGTTGTGCACCTCTTGACGCTTGGGCATGGCAAAGGTTTTCATGTCCCGTTCCAGCATTCCAGAAGCATGCGGTTGGATCTTTGCCGCCGGAAAGGGAAACAAGGTGATATTGCTCCTTCATGACGCAAGCCTCCTTCATTTTGCGTATAGAAAAACCGCCGAACACTGTCCGGCGGTTGGGGTTGATAAGGTTGTTCTCGGCAGTTGATATGGTGTTATTTCATTTGCTGTTCTTCTCCTTGTGTGCGTTCTTTGCTTGTTCTGCCTGCTCTTTTGCGTCTTCCAGTGCCCATTGTTTTCTGAGCCTTTCCAATTCTTCCGCAATCAGCCTTTCAATTTCTTTCCTCGGCATAGCCATATACTTTTCAATTTCAGCGGTACGTGGTATGTCATACTCACGATATTCAAAATCATTCTTGTCCACGTTATGTCACCTCCTGAAACGAAAAGCCAAACTCCTCTTGCATTTCTGTCAGAGCTTTCCGTTGTGCTTCCTCTTCGCTGTAATTATAAGGGGGTTCTCTTATAATCCACAACCATCAAATCAAAAAGGCTCTGCTTATTTCTCTTTTATGCGCTGTGTACTTGTAAATCTTCCCATCATGGCACAGCACATAGCCCACGCTATTCCATTCCTTTGGTTGATTGGTCATTAGCACATTGACTATGAGAATGGTCATAGGCTCGCCGAATATCCTCCGGAAGGCCATCCGGCGTTAATGCTTTTGCTCTGTCCTCATTGCCATCTTGCATGGCCTGGGTGTAATACCAGCACTTGTAGTTGAGCATGTCCAGCGTTTTATGCAGCTGCTGGATTTCTGCCTCCACCCGTGCCTTTTGTTCACAAATGAGCGCATATCGGTTGGCATACGTGGAAGAACCTTCTGCGCACCATGCCATAAAACGCTTGATGTCCTTGATTTCAAGGCCGGATTTCTTCAGGCATTCAATTACACGGAGTGCTTCCAATTCATTATCGCTGAATTTGCGAATGCCGGATTCCCGTACAAGATTGGGAAAAAGCCCCTGCTGATCGTAATAGCGGAGGGTGGAAATGGGTAAACCAAACATTTCCGCCACCTGTCCAATGGTATACATCACGCACCTCCAAAAATTTTTCAAAAACCCTTGACCTGAAGTCAGGTTTAGGAAGTATAGTGATTATAGCACATAAATGGATGTGCTGCAAGGGATGTAATCAGGGAGGAAATTACCATGCATAAGCCCTATGTAATTTGCCACATGATGACGGCAGTAGATGGACGAATTGACTGTGCCATGACGGAACAACTGCCCGGTGTGCAGGAATACTACAGCACGTTGGATTCCTTTGATGCCCCGACACGGGTCAGCGGACGTGTCACGGCGGAGCTTGAAATGGCCCTGCCGGGAAGGTTTTCAAGCAAAAGGCATGTCCCCTTAGGTCAGGAAGCCTTTCATCAAGGGGCTGCTGCCCATGGATATGAAGTGGTGGTTGACACCCAGGGTACACTGCTTTGGGATGACCAAACAGATGCAAAACGTCCGGTACTCGTTTTGACCAGCGAGCAGGTGAATCAGGACTATCTGGACTATTTGACTGGGCAGCACATTTCGTGGATTGCCTGCGGGAAGGAACATGTTGATTTGAAGCGTGCCTGCGAGATTCTTGCAGCTGATTTCGGTGTTGAACGAATGGCTGTTGTGGGCGGCGGGCATATCAATGCAGGATTCCTGGCAGCAGGTCTGCTGGATGAAGTCAGCATTCTGATCGGCGCAGGAATTGACGGGCGCAGCGGTATGGGTGCTGTGTTTGACGGACTGCCCATGGATCGACCTGTTACACCGCTGAAGCTGGAACAGGTGCAGTCCTTTGACAGCGGTGCCGTTTGGATTCGGTACCGGGTTGGTTAAAAAGAGGAGGAGGCATGATGATGAAATTTGAAAACAAGGCTGCTTTTGAGGAGCACAACATGTTTGGCACAGGCGAAGCCAATACAGCCTATGCCCAGTACTTTATTGGGGATTCATTTTTGAACCCGCTGACGGATCCGAAAGGTGGACTCTTTGCCGCCAACGTGACCTTTGCGCCGGGATGCCGCAACAACTGGCACATCCATCACGCCAAAAGGGGCGGCGGTCAGCTGCTTCTTTGCACTGCCGGCGAAGGCTGGTATCAGGAAGAAGGAAAGGATGCTGTCAGCCTCCACGAGGGAAGCGTTGTGATGATTCCTTCCAATGTGAAGCACTGGCACGGAGCAAAGCAGAACAGCTGGTTTTCCCACATCGCCGTTGAAGTGCCGGGGGAAGAATGCAGAAATGAATGGTGTGAGCCGGTATCCGATGATGCGTACGCTGCACTTCATGATGAGGAGGAAAAATAATCATGGCGAAAATTGTACAGACAGCAGGCAGGGACGCACTGGGAGCGTTTGCCCCGGAGTTCGCCCATTTTAATGATGATGTGCTCTTCGGTGAAAACTGGAACAACGAGGATATTGACCTGAAAACCAGGAGCATCATCACGGTGGTTGCTTTGATGGCGCAGGGCATCACGGATTCTTCTTTGAAGTATCACCTGCAAAACGCCAAGCATCACGGGGTAACGAAGAAGGAAATTGCGGCCATCGTTACCCATGTGGCCTTTTACGCAGGCTGGCCGAAAGCCTGGGCGGTGTTTAATCTGGCAAAAGAAGTATGGGCGGAGGAATAAAGCATGTTTCAGGAAACGAAGAAGTTAAGCAACGGTGTGGCAATCCCGGTGTTGGCGCTGGGCACGTGGCTGATTGGCAATAACGAGGCAGCCGATGCGGTAAGAGCAGCTGTGCAGATGGGGTACCGTCACGTAGATACCGCACAGGCTTATGGCAATGAAAGTGGTGTGGGCGAAGGCATCCGCACCGCCGGCGTGGCGAGAGATCAGCTCTTTGTCACATCAAAAGTTGCCGCAGAACATAAGACGTATGAAGCAGCAGCGGCAAGCATCGACAAGACCCTTGCGGACATGGGGCTTGATTATCTAGATTTGATGATCATTCACAGCCCTCAGCCTTGGGACAAGGTGAATCAAAGCGAGGATCGGTATGTGGAAGGCAACCGTGCCGCATGGCGGGCACTGGAGGATGCCTACAAGGCCGGAAAGCTCCGTGCTATCGGTGTATCCAACTTCCTGCAGGAGGACATTGAAAGTCTGTGGGAAGCAGCCGAAATCAAGCCCATGGTCAATCAGGTGCTTTGCCATATTGCCAATTCGCCTTTGGCGCTGATTGATGATTGCCAGAAGAAGGGCATGGTAATGGAAGCCTATTCCCCGGTTGCCCACGGGGAGGCGATGAAAAACAAGGCCATTGCTGATATGGCTGCAAAGTACGGGGTCACCATTCCCCAGCTGTGCATCCGTTTTGACATTCAGCTTGGCATGGTTGTTCTGCCGAAGACGACCAACCCGGAGCACATGAAAGCCAACGCCGCTGTTGATTTTGTCATTGCCGATGAGGATATGGAAGTCCTCAAGCATTTGGAGAAAATCAAGGACTATGGGGAACACAGCTTTTTCCCTGTGTTCGGCGGCAAGCTGTAAAGCCTCCTTCGCATATTTTACCTGTTTTTTACGTACATGCGGTGTTTCTTTTTACATTCTTCCTCTACACTGAATGGTGAGTATTGGTCTTAGACGACGATGCCGGTATTTCGTTAAGCAAATGCTATCCGGCAGCCAGGGTTACGGAGGAAAATGAAGATGAATGAAGAGA
>CAVIWF010000031.1:0-29520 GCA_963646285.1 bacterium | reverse complement strand
ACTGGTCGAACGGTTTCACCGTTCTCCCGGCCGTTCGTTCGTGTAAGGAAGCTTTTTCTGGCGAAAAAGCGCGAAAATCGCCGCACATGTCGCCGATTTTCGATTTAGAGTTGAAGGGCTTGTGAGCCCTCCAACGCCACCTAGGGTTTGTTGATGGTCTGAGCTTTCCTTGCGGAAAGCTACGAAAACCGCTACACAGGGGCTCGCTGGTTTTCGCTCTAAAGGCGGAGGGCTTGTTGATGGTTTCATTCACCATCAGTATTTTCAACTTACGCCTCTTTCACTGCCAGGGGCTCGTTTTCGTGGGGAATCTTCCGGGAAACGATCAGGTAGCAGATCATGTGGGTCAGGAAGGTGGCCGCCCAGGAAACGGGATAGGACAGGTACAGGATCTCCTGGGTGGGGTCGGCGGCGAAGATGGTCAGGATCCACACGATGCGCAGCAGGCACGCCCCCGTCAGGGAAACGATCATGGGCATGATGGAATAGCCAATGCCCCGCAATTGTCCCACCATGGTGTCCATCAAGCCGCAGATAAAGTAGGTGGGCAGGATGATGGACATACGCTTCATGCCGTAGGCGATGACCTGGGGATCCTCATTATACAGGCTCAGCAGCTGGGAACCAAAGCCCAGGAACAGGAAGCCTACCCCCAAGCCCACTGCCGTTACCGTGGCAAGGCACACCCACATGCCGTGGCGGACACGGCGGTACTGGCCTGCGCCCATGTTCTGGCTGGTGAAGGTCAGGTCTGCCTGATAAATGGCGTTCATGGAGGTGTAGACAAAGCCTTCCAGGTTGGAGGCGGCGGAGTTGCCTGCCACCACCAGAGAGCCGAAGGAGTTGACGGCGGACTGGATCAGCACGTTGGAGATGGAGAACAGACTGCCCTGGAAGCCGGCAGGCAGACCCACCTGAGCGATCTGCTTCAGCTGCTGCCTGTCAACACGCAGCTTGTGCACATCCAGATGAATGGCACCCTCGGAGCGGATAAGGCAGATCAGCACCAGCACCATACTGACCGCCTGACTGATGATGGTGGCAATGGCCACACCGGCAACGCCCATGTGGAACACAATGACCAGCACCAGGTTCAGGATCACGTTGATGATACCGGCCACGGACAGGTAGTACAAGGGGCGGCGGGTATCGCCTACAGCGCGGAGAATGGCAGCGCCGAAGGTGTACAGCATGTTGAAGGGCATACCGGCGAAATAGATGCGGGTGTACAGGGCAGCTTCTTCAATCACGTCCTCGGGGCTGTCCATCAGCTCCAGCAGAGGGCGGGCGAAGATCACGCCAATAATGCCCACCACCACGCCGCTGATGCCGGCCACGGTGATGGAGGTGTGAACGCCGTCCTGCACCCGCTTCAAGTCCCCGGCACCGTAGTTGCGGGCAATAACCACGCTGGCGCCTACGCTCAGCCCCAGGAAGATGTTGATAAGCAGGTTAATAAGGGAACCGGTGGAGCCTACGGCAGCCAGCGCCGTTGCGCCGGTAAAGCGGCCTACCACCACCACGTCCGCTGCATTGTACAGCAGCTGCAGGATGCCCGTCAGCACCAGCGGGCCGGAAAAAGCCAGCACCTTGGGCAGCAGGGCGCCGGTGGTCATGTCCATTTCATACTTGGCAGTCTTCGTACGTTTCACGTTGATACTCCTTACACAACTCGACTTGTCAGATAAATCAATGTTACGGCAGGCTGATTAAACAGCCGCCCGGGGAAGGGATAATAATCCGATGCGCCAAGGCCGGGGCTGATGTACTGGGGAATGCCCCGGAGATAGTTCAGCCCCTGCAGGTTTTCATCCGAGGGCCACCAGCCGTAATCGGGCACGTAAACAGCACCGCCGCCGGGCAGCCGCCATTGTCCCCCGCAGAAATGGCCGGAGAGAATCAGCGCCGCATTCTGGATGGAAAAAACCTCCCCGGAGGATGTGCCTGCACGGGTTTCATCCATTTCGTCCCGGGTCACGGGCACGTGGGTCACGGCAATCTGCACATCATTCTTGGCAGTGATGGTGGATTTGATCTCCCGAATGCGGCCGATCTTCTCCAGCTGATACTCGGCCACCCGCTTCCGGGCAGCTTCATCCGGGGTAAGGGAAGCAGTCCCCTCGTTCAGGCTGTTCAGCTGATTTTGATAGGCGGTTTCCATACTGTCCAGATCCAGGGAATAATAATACTCCGGCACAAACCAGATGGTGCTCTTCCCCCGGGTCACGGACAGAGGCTCATCCAGCACGGTCACGCCGGCCTGCTGCACCTTCGTTACCCAGTCCGCATACACGGACAGGCTGCCGTGGGCGGTAGGATCCACCAGGGCAGATGGGTCGCTGTCCCCCGCAATGAGGAACTTGGGGGTGCCGGCAGGCAGCAGGGCAATCAGGTCCAGGAAGGGCTGCACATTCCCATCCTTGCCCACCATGTCCCCGGTAAAGACCACGCAGGAATAACTCCTGCCGGAAATGGCACTTTGAATGCCGCTTTGGTCGGTGCCGATCTCCTGCCCCTGCAAATCACTGATGTGGAGGATGGACCAGTTTTCCAGATCCTCCGGCAGGTTCTGCACCGTCAGGCGGAAGGAATCCAGCCGCACCTGATGGTTGATTACAAAATTGACGCCCAAAACGCCCAGCACAATGACGGCGATGACCGACACCACCCAAATCAGTGCCGTGCGCCCATGATGCTTAGGCTCCGGGGCGAAAATGTAGGCGTTTTTTCTTCTGCCCAATTCATCACCCGCTTTCGGCAACATTATAGCACCATTGGCCGTACAGGGGCAAGGTGGGGCGGGGAGAATTATAAAGGAAACAGCGGAGTTCACTTTGTTATTCTCTTGACAAATGATAGCAGGACGGTTATACTCTCATCATGGAAAGCGACGAAAGACGATACCTGGTGGCAGCGTACTGACAGGAAAAAACGGGTGTGCAACCTCTCTGAAGCAGTGCGGACAAAGTGGGCAAATCTTTCAGCGCAAAAGTATGGAGGGTGATTGCATGCGTAAATTCCTTTCTCTGCTCCTCGCCCTGATGATGGTCGTGTGCTGCGTGCCTGCCTTGGCAGAAACAGCAGACGGCGTCTATGAGGGCACCGGTGCCGGACTGAACGGCAGCATCAAGGTTTCCGTAACGGTGAGCGGCGGCGTGATTACCGATGTCACGGTGCTGGAACATGCCGAAACGGCTGGCATTTCCGACCCTGCCCTGGAGCAGGTTCCTGCCGCCATCGTGGCAGCCAATTCCGCTGATGTGGACGTTGCCACTGGGGCCACCTACACATCCAAGGGCATTATGGAAGCTGTGAAGAACGCCCTGAATCCCGATGGGGCTGCTGAGCAGACCATGCCCTTTGAGCAGGCGGACATTCTGGTCATCGGCGCTGGCATGGCAGGTTTGACCACCGCTGCCCGTGCTGCCCAACTGGGGCTGAACGTGCTGATTGTGGATCAGGCTGCCACTTACGGCGGCTCTGCCAATGTGGCTGGCGGCACCCTGCTGGGCGCAGGCACCCGGATGCAGGCTGAAGCAGGCATTGAAGACGATCCTGACCTTTGCTTTGCCGACTTCGTCCGCCTGGGCGGCGCTGGCAACTTCAACGAGGAAATCGCCCGTGAGTTTGCCCAGATCAGCGGCGCTGCCGTGGACTGGCTGGACGACTTGGGCACCGACTTCGGCGACCGGGCTCCCTACTTCGGCGTGTATCAGCCCCTGAACGTGGCCCGCAACTACTCCGGCAACGGCGGCGCCCGGGCTTTCGTGGATGCCCTGTATGCGGAGCTGGAAAAGTACTTCAGCACCAATGCATACATGATGCTGAACACCTATGTAACCGGCCTGGTCACGGATGACAGCGGTGCTGTGATCGGCTGCAGCGCCACCCTGAGCGACGGCACGGAAACCACCTTCCTGGCCCCTGCCACGGTGGTGTGCACCGGCGGCTACGGCGGAAGCGAAGAGCTGCTGAAGAAGTACAACTTTGAAAACGTGCTGTCCACTTCCCCCACCTGCGTAACCGGCGACGGCTTTGCCTGGCTGGAAGCCCTGGGCGCACCCCTGACCAACATGGACTTCTGCACCTCCTATGCCGGCGGCATCCCCACCAGCGATGACTTCCGCTCCTTCGGCTACTTCAACGCCACCAACGGCGCCCTGTGGATCAACACCGAAGGCGAGCGCATGGCAGACGAAACCGGCGCAGACTCCCATGTGAAGAGCGAAACCTGGGGCAACGCTCCCCACAACATCGTGTACACCGTGTTCACCACCGATATGCTGATTCCTGATGCCAAGGTGTTCTCCACCGGCGCATGGGGCAGCGTGCGGGAAGACTTTGATACCTACATGGCCACCCTGCTGGAAAAGGGTCTGGCCTGGAAGGCCGACTCCGTGGAAGACCTGGCACAGCAGATGGGTCTGCCCGTGGATACCTTCACGGCAACCATCAAGGCCTACAACGAAGGCTGCGCCAGCGGTAACGATCCCTTCGGCCGCACCACCCAGCTGGTAGCCATGGAGAATGGTCCCTTCTATGCGGTGAAGACTGTTCCCTACGTGATGATCACTTCCGGCGGCCCCATGATGACCAAGGACTGCGAAGTGCTCAACAGCGACGGCCTGGTGATTGAAGGCGTGTACATCGCCGGCGAAATCGTGGGCATGGCCAACGTGGGCGGACACAACTCCATCGGCGGCATGGGTCACGGCAACTGCCTGGTATGGGGCAAGAAGGCTGCTGAAGTCATTGCCGCCAAGCTGGGTAAGTAATCCATTAAGTAATCGGTAAACATGACCCCCTGCGGCAAAGCTGTGGTAAACACGGGATGCTGCAGGGGGTTTTGTTGGGATTTTTGCGAGAGAGTGACTGTTGCCCTTGCATCTTCCCCTCCGAAATGGTAAGATAGTGTTGGGTTTTGTATAAATTATGCAATCGTTGATTGGTCTATGTCCCTTTTATGGGCAAGAATGGGGAGGCCAGCTGGCTTCCCGAGCATGGATGACGAAGTCTGCGCCGAAGTTGCACAGGATGCACCTGGGCCATTGCGGCCGGCTTTGAGGAAGGATGTGGCTTTATGCCCGGCGTTTCCTATCTGATTGACTATGAGAATGTGCACGAAAACGGGCTTGCCGGGATTGAATGCCTTTCCGAAGAGGACTGCGTTTTCATCTTCTTCACGGACAATGCCAATAAGCTGACACTGGACTATCTTGTTGATATTCGGGTGCCCTTTGTTGTCAAGAAGGTTGCCAATGGAAAGCAGTCCCTGGACATGCACCTGGTCAGTTATCTGGGTTATCTGATGGGATGCGAGGAGGGTCAGAGTGACCGCCGGTATGTGATCATCAGCCATGACTCGGATTTTGACGGCGTCTGCGAGTTTTGGAATCATCAGTACGGCATGGACGGGAAGGTGACCCGTCAGTCCTTCCTCTATGTGGATGATGATCCCATGGACGAGCCGGAACCCTACGGGATCCCACCGAAGCTGAAGCCCCTTCATCCTGTGCTCAAAAGCCGGATGGAATCCATCATTGTCACAACCATTCGCCGACATGGGCAGAAGGATCGGAACAACGTCTATGCCATTCGACTGTCCATGTTGTGTGCCGAGCTGAACAACGACCCCACCTACCAGGAATGCCGCAGCGCAACCGGCAGGAAAGCCCAGCACATGCTGGAAGCATACTTCGCTTCCGTCGTAACCGTTCAGGCCAGGGAGTCCAACATTTGGGTCTATGATGTGCCGAACATGTACCTAATGGACAAGCAGCGGAAAGCAGCGGCTAACGCTACTGCCGAACCTGAAGCCCCCATTCCTTCCCCTTCGGAAGAAGCGGCGGAAGAACCGCCTGCAAGCCAAGCCGAACCCTCTGCTGAACCGGAAACGGAAGGTGTGGAAGCGGAAGCACCTGCCCCAGAAAACCTGCTTCCCGGTGACACGGAAGACCCGTTCCTCCTTGAGGAGATTCCCGACATGCAAATGGAGGCTGCCGAAAGCCTGCCTGAAGAGGCGGAACTTGATGCATCCCTCTCCCCTCCGGCAAGCATTCCTGAGGAAACGGATCCCCTGAAGGAGGAACGGCATCGGCTCATCAGCGAAAGCCTGCTGGCAGGGGGCATGGATGCGGAGGATGTCCCCGTTGTTTCGGATTATGTCACCATGATGATCGGGGATCAGACCGGCAAGCGTGCAATTTACCAGACCATGCTGACCAGTTTCGGACGCAAGCATGGGCTCAAGCTATATGCCATCCTTCGAGAAGCCATGGAAAAGCTGGAGCTGCCGGGTGAAAACTGCTTTGCCAACAAGAGGAAAACCCGCTAACAGAACATTGCTGCTATTGGACGTTTGGACTTGATCAGCATCAGGGCAAAAGATTCAAAAAAGTGCTTGACAAAACCTCGGAAGAGCGATATAATGTCCCTTGCAGTCAGGAAATGATTGCAAAGGTAATGGGGAATTGTGTAACGGCAGCACCTACGACTCTGACTCGTATTGTCTAGGTTCGAATCCTAGTTCCCCAGCTTATCTGCCTCCGTTGTCTAGAGGCCTAGGACGCCGCCCTCTCAAGGCGAAAACATGGGTTCGAATCCCATCGGAGGTGCGTCATAAAATCGTCAGTAGTTGCTGACGGTTTTTTCTTTTGTCTTTCTTTCGCCGTTACCCCTTGCACAAGAAAACGCCGGGTCACGTGCCCGACGTTTTTTGTTATGCATTTTTACCCCACCGCTTCGTTGGCGGTTTCGTTCAGCATCTGCTGCCACAGGCTTTCCTGGCCGGGAAGGGTGGCAGGAGTGGCTTCCGACACGCTGCCGGGGTCAAAGGAGACGCTCATGCGCACATACACCGCCGCATAGCTTGCGCCGTACAGGTCAATCCCCCGGTCCAGGGAGCCGGTCATGCCGGTAAAGTTTCTGCCCCCCAGCTCCTGGGCCTGCACAGCCGTGGTGGCCACGTAAACCGTGGCACTGTCGATGGTGCCATTGACGCCGCTGCTCATCTGGGCAGACACGGTCAGTTTGCCGCCGCTGACGGACAGGGTGGCCGTGCCGATTTCATAGGCATTGCTGGCGTACAGGGGCACGGTCACGCTGCTGCCCTCCAAAGAGGTCACGTCCACAATGGTAGCCATGCGCCAGCTGTTCACCCCGGACAGGAGGGACAGGGGATAGCCGCCGGTGGATGCCGCATTATCCGTCAGATAGCCGGAAACCCGGGTCACGGTAAAGGAATAGGCATTGTCCCCCACGTTCATGGTGACGGAATACACGGTTTCCGCACCGTTCAGGGGCAGATACAAATCATCCGTAAAGAAGGCGTTTCCGCTGGCACCGTAGTCCCGCTGATAAATGCAGGCGCCATCCTGATCATAAACGCTGAGGGTCACCTGCTCCCCGTTTTCCGCCGGGCAGAAAATGTTCAGATACTCGCATTCCGTGCGGATGCTGCCTGCGGTGGCAGGATCGGACACGGTATAGGTATCCTCCGCCATAGCCGGCAGGGCAAGGCAAAGCATGACCGCACACAGCAGCGCCCAAAACCATTGCTTCATGGAGCCTTCACCTCCTGAAAATCTATCGTTCACCCCATTTAACGAAACAGGGGGTTGCTCTTATCCCAGAGACAAAAAAAGTATAACTCCTTCCGTAAGGAGTTGGCAAGGGGAAAACCAGATCAGCACAACAAAAAACGCATTTTTGTCCTCTTTGTTGATTTTTAGACAAACTTGCGTTTTGTCCATGCAAGGAAAGCGTCCCTTATGTTACAATAAAATCAGGCGGAGGAAGCTCCATTCACCGCCGTAGAAAGGTGGCTACATCATGAATAAGAAGAACAATCATATTGCGCTGATTGTCCTCTGGTCCCTGGCGGCGGCGCTGCTGGTGGTATCCGGCATTGGATGCATGGTCAACAGCGGCGAAATCATGGACATCATGGCGGACTGGATCGGCATTCTGGTGGTGCTTTCCGGCCTGCTTCAGCTGGGCGTATCGTGGATCATGCGCAGAACCATTTTCGGCAACCGTTCCTTCCTGACCAAGGGCGTGGTAGCCGTGGTGGTGGGCATTTTCATCATGTGCAAGTCCTTCATTGCAGGGGAAGTGCTGCGGGTGCTCATCAGCATGATGGTGCTGGTGGACGGCATCGGCCTGCTGGGTTCTGCCCTGGACATGCGGCAGGATCGGATCCCCGGCCGGGCATGGCTGTGGGTTATCGGCATTCTGGAAGCCTTCATCGGCATTGCCGGGTTCCTGAAGCCTGAGATCCTCAGCATCACCGTGGGTGTGATCATCGGCGTTTCTCTGGTATACGAAGGATTGTCCCTGCTGTACACCATGTTCATTGGCGTACGGTGGTACAAGGCACTGCATCAGTAATGTGTTTCGCCCAAGCGGTTTTGCCCCTTGGGCGATTTTTGCACGCTCCCACTGGGCGTAACAAGAAAGCCCCCTGCCAGTCATGTGCCGGCAGGGGGTTCATTTATGAATCGATTGGGTTTCAGATTTCCTCATCCGGGGTGTCGTTCAGCAGGGTTTCTTCCTTCTGGGTATCTTCCCGAACGTCTTCATCCACCGTATCTTCAGGGGTTTCTTCTTCCTTATCCGCCCGGGCAACGCCGATGACACGGCTGCCTTCGCCCAGCTTCATGATACGCACGCCCTGGGTGTTACGGCCGCACAGGCGAATATCCTCCACAGGGGTGCGGATGATGGTGCCGTCGTCGGTAATCAGGAGAATGTCCTCCTCGGGATGCACCAGCAGCAGCGCCGCCATTTCTCCGGTCTTCTCCGTCAGGTTCATGGCACGGATGCCCTTGCCGTTCCGTCCCTGCTCACGGTACTCGTCCACTTCCGTCCGCTTGCCGTAGCCAAGGGCGGTAATCACCAGCACCTGAGCGTCTTCCTCCACGGGGCACATGTCGATGATTTCATCATCCTCATCCAGCCGCATGGACTTAACGCCCATGCTGTTGCGCCCCATGACCCGCAGGTGGGATTCGTTGAAGCGGATGCACATGCCCTTCCGGGTGCCCAGCATCAGGTCATCATGGCCGTGGGTCAGCTCCACGCCTACCAGAGCGTCGTCGTCCTTCAACACAATGGCAATGAGGCCGTTCTTCCGCAGGTTGCGGAACTCGCTGAGGGCAGTCTTCTTAATGATGCCCCCGTGGGTTGCCATGACCAGATTGTATTCCTGGCCATCATCCTCCCGGGGCAGAGGCACCACCGCCGTCACCTTTTCACCGGCGGCAATCTGCAGCAGGTTCACCACGGCAGTGCCGCGAGCCGTACGCCCGGCTTCGGGGATCTGGTAGCACTTCAGGCTATACGCCCGGCCACGGTCGGTGAAGAACATGATCTCCGCATGGGTGTTGACCACACGCATGATCTCCGCATAGTCCTCTTCCTTGGTGGTCATGCCCGTTACGCCCTTGCCGCCCCGGTTCTGTGCCTTGTAGACAGACTTGGCAATGCGCTTCACGTAGCCTTCGTGGGTCATGGTCACCACCATGTCCTCTTCCTGAATCAGGTCTTCCACATCGATTTCGCCTTCGATGGTGGTCAGCTCCGTGCGCCGTTCATCCCCGTACTTATCCCGGATTTCCGTGATCTCGGTTTTGATTACGTTCATCAGCAGCTTTTCGTCTGCCAGAATGGCGCTCAGATTGGCAATGAGCCGTTCCTTTTCCTCGTACTCTGCCATGAGCCGATCCCGTTCCAGACCGGTCAGGCGAGCCAGACGCATGTCCAGAATGGCCTGTGCCTGCTTTTCGGAGAAGGCGAACCGCTCCATCAACGCCGTCTTGGCCTGAGCAGGACCTTCGCTGGCCTTGATCAGCTCCACGATTTCATCAATGTAATCCAGCGCCTTCAGCAGGCCTTCCAGAATGTGAGCCCGAGCCTGGGCTGCTTCCAGGTCGTGCCGGGTGCGGCGGGTAATGACATCCTTCTGGTGCTGGAGATAGTAGTACACCATTTCCCGCAGGTTCAGGATGCGGGGCTTGCCGTCCACCAGTGCCAGCATATTGGCACCGAAGGTTTCCTGCAGGGAGGTATGCTTGTACAGGTAGTTCAGCACCACCTGGGGATAAACATCCTTCTTCAGCTCAATGACGATGCGCATGCCCTTCCGGTCGCTTTCGTCACGAATGTCGCTGATGCCCTCCAGCCGCTTTTCGTGCACCAGTTCGGCAATCTTCTCCACCAGCTTGGCCTTGTTCACCTGATAGGGGATTTCCGTAACCACAATGCGGCTGCGGCCGCCGCTCATCTGTTCAATATTGCTGCGGGCACGGATTTCAATCCGCCCCTTGCCGGTGTAGTAGGCTTCCCGAATGCCCCGGCGGCCAAGGATAATGCCTGCCGTGGGGAAGTCAGGTCCCTTGATGTGCTCCATCAGGTCTTCCACGGTGCAGTCCGGCTTATCAATCATGCAGATGACGCCGTTAATGACCTCCCGCAGGTTGTGGGGCGGAATATTCGTTGCCATGCCCACGGCAATGCCGCTGGAGCCGTTTACCAGCAGGTTGGGGAAGCGGCTGGGCAGCACTGCCGGCTGCATCAGGGTTTCGTCAAAGTTGGGGTAGAAATCCACCGTATCCTTGTCAATGCCGTCCAGCAGGTGCATGGTCAGCTTGGTCATGCGGGCTTCGGTGTAACGCATGGCAGCGGCACCGTCGCCGTCCACAGAGCCGAAGTTGCCCTGACCATCTACCAGGGGATAGCGGATATTGAAGGGCTGTGCCAGACGCACCATGGCATCGTACACAGAGGAGTCTCCATGGGGGTGGAATTTACCAAGCACGTCGCCCACCAGACGGGCACTCTTGCGGTAGGGCTTATCCGGGGTCATGCCCAGCTCGTTCATATCATAAATAATCCGGCGATGGACGGGCTTCAATCCGTCCCGCACATCCGGCAGGGCACGATCCACAATGACCGCCATGGCGTAGGAAATGAAGGAGCGCTTCATCTCCTGTTCCAGATTCACCGGAATCAGCTTATCCTGTATACTGCTCATTTCATTTCTCCATTGCCATTAAATATCAAGATCCTTGACCAGGTCGCTGTTTTCCTGGATGAACTGCCGGCGGGGCTCCACCTGATCCCCCATGAGCAGGGTGAAGATTTCATCCGCTGCCATGGCATCCTCCGGGGTGATCTGCATCATGGTGCGGGTCTCCGGGTTCATGGTGGTGGTCCACAGCTGTTCGCTGCTCATTTCGCCCAGGCCTTTGTACCGCTGAATGTCCGGCTTGGGATCCCGACCGATTTCGTCCAGCAGGCGCTGGAGCTCGTCATCATCGTACACATAGCGTTCCATCTTGCCCTTGGTCACCTTGTACAAGGGGGGCATGGCAGCATACACGTAGCCCTTTTCAATCAGGGGGCGCATGTAGCGGTAGAAGAAGGTGAGCATCAGGATGCGGATATGGGCGCCGTCCACGTCAGCATCGGTCATGCACACAATGCGGTGGTAGCGGAGCTTGCTTTCGTCGAAATTATCCCCAATGCCGCAGCCGAAGGCCGTGATCATACTGCGGATTTCCTGATTGCCCAGGGCCTTATCCAGCCGGGTCTTTTCCACGTTCAGGATCTTACCGCGAAGGGGCAGAATGGCCTGGAAGTGACGATCCCGTCCATCCTTGGCACTGCCGCCGGCGCTGTCGCCCTCCACCAGGAAGATTTCGCACTTGCTGGCGTCCCGCTCGGAGCAGTCTGCCAGCTTGCCGGGGAGGGAGGCACTTTCCAGCACGGTTTTGCGGCGGGTGGCTTCACGAGCCTTCCGGGCAGCCTCACGGGCACGCTGGGCGCTGACGCACCGATCCAGAATGGCCCGTGCCACAGGAGGATTCTCTTCCAGATAATCCGTCAATTCGGAGGTCAGCAGGCTGTCCACCGCAGGCCGTGCCTGGGCGGAACCCAGCTTGGACTTGGTCTGGCTTTCGAACTGGGGGTCTTCCATTTTGATGGATACAATGGCGGTGAGGCTTTCCCGCACATCCTCGCCCTTCAGGTTGGGCTCAGAATCCCGGAGGAGCTTGTACTTCCGGCCATAGTCGTTAATGGCACGGGTCAGGGCAGTGTTAAAGCCCTGCAGGTGGGTGCCCCCGTCCGGGGTGGCAATGTTGTTCACAAAGGAATAGATGCTTTCCTGATAGTTTTCATCGCTGCTGTACTGCATGGCGACTTCCACCAGAATGCCATCCTTAATGCCCTCGGTATAAATAGGCTCCGGGAACAGCACCGCCTTATTCCGGTTCAGGTGCTTCACGTATTCCTTCAGGCCGCCTTCGTAGCAGAAGTCCTTCTCCACCGGCTCTTCCCCACGCTCGTCCCGGAACACAATGCGGATGCCCTTGTTCAGGTAGGCCATCTCCCGCAGGCGGCGGCGCAGAATATCCTGATCAAAGTCCCCCGTATCGAAGATGCCTTCCGGGTTTTCTTCCGTGCGCACATCCGGCAGGAAGGAGATGGTGGTGCCGGTGCGATCCGTTTCACCAATCACTTTCAGGTCATACAGGTACTTGCCCCGGGCATACTCCTGCTGATAAATCTTGCCCCCCTGATACACCGTTACCGTCAGGTGCTTGGAAAGGGCGTTGACCACGGAAGCGCCCACGCCGTGAAGGCCGCCGGACACCTTGTAGCCGCCGCTGCCGAACTTGCCGCCGGCGTGCAGCACCGTCAGGCACACTTCCACTGCCGGGCGGTGCATTTTGGGATGAATGCCCACAGGGAAGCCCCGGCCATCGTCCTTCACGGATACGCTGCCGTCCTTGTGCAGGGTCACGTCGATCCGCTTGCAGTAGCCTGCCAGTGCTTCGTCAATGGAGTTATCCACAATTTCGTATACCAGGTGGTGAAGACCCCGGGCATCGGTGGAGCCGATGTACATGCCGGGGCGCTTACGAACGGCTTCCAGCCCTTCCAGCACCTGAATCTCATTTTCATCATAAGCCTGGGTCACAACGGTCGCTTCTTCGATCCGCTGTTCCAGCTGTTCCTGCTCGTCAGTCATAAAGCACCTCGTTCTTCTGTGGTCTGCCTGAGGGGAAGAAGGGTTCTTCTGCACAAGAGGCAGACACTGAGCCAAAACTTTATTCTTCTCCAACATATCTATTATACCTTATTTTCGCCCAAAAGGAAAGTGTTTTCCTTCATTATAAATGCATTCTTCCGGGTCTTTTCCCGGAAAAGATGACTTTCCAACAGGAAAGCGAATTTTTCTGAAAAAAAGAGAAAAAGAGTATTGCAACGTTCGTTATTTTGATGTACAATAACGCTGTATCGATTGATAATGTTCGTGTTTATGGAGGCGTACATGGAAGAGCTGAAAGAGGCGATCCGCACCCGGGGCATTGGTATCGGCGAGGATGTGGTGAAGGTGGATTCCTTCCTGAATCACCGCATTGATGTGGATCTGTCCACCAAGATGGGGCAGGCTTTCCGGGACGCCTTCAAGGGAGAAGACATCGACTGCATCCTGACGGTGGAAGCCAGCGGCATTGCCGTTGCCATCACCACCGCCCAGGCCTTCGGCAATGTGCCCGTCATCTTCGCCAAGAAGGGCGACCACAAGAACGTAGGCTCGGACGTATACACGGCGGATGTGTTTTCCTTCACCCACGGCACCATGAACACCGTACGGGTCAGCCGCAAGTACCTGCCGGCAGGCTCCCGGGTGCTGATCATCGACGACTTCCTTGCCAACGGCGAAGCCATTGAAGGGCTGCGCAGCATCGTTGAGCAGGCAGGGTGCACGCTGGTAGGCGCCGGCGTGTGCGTGGAAAAAGGCTTTCAGCCCGGCGGGGAAAAGCTCCGCAGAGAGGGCGTGAAGGTCGTCTCTCTGGCAATCGTCGACGCGATTGAGGATGGTCATGTCATCCTCCGCGACGATTGAAGATACCATTTTCTAACGACTTGCAATCGGAGGAGAAAATCACATGAAGAAGATCCTGGCTTTGGTTCTCTGCCTGGTGCTGACCCTCGGTGCAGTAAGCTTTGCATCTGCTGAGTTTGCTCCCGTCAACAAGGAAGACCTGAAGGTTGGCTTCATCTTTGTCGGCGACGTTAGCGACAAGGGCTACACCTACGCTCACTATCAGGGTGTGAAGGAAATGCAGGAAGCCCTGGGCCTGAGCGACGACCAAATCGTTCTGAAGACCAACGTCAGCGAAGACGGCGCCTGCGACACCGCCATTCGTGAGCTGGTGGAAGCTGGCTGCCAGATCATCTTCGGCAACAGCTACGGCTACATGAACTTCATGGAAGAGCTGGCTGATGAGTATCCCGATGTGATCTTCTCCCACTGCTCCGGCTACAAGAGCAACGATACCAACTTCAACAACTACTTCGGCGCCATCTATCAGGCCCGCTACCTGGCTGGCATTGCCGCCGGCCTGAAGACCCAGACCAACAAGATCGGCTTTGTGGCTGCCATGCAGACCCCCGAAGTCATCGGCGGCTTCGATGCCTTCGCCCTGGGCGTGCAGAGTGTGAATCCCGACGCTGTGGTGTATGTGAAGTACACCAACACCTGGTACGACGCTACCCTGGAACGTCAGACTGCTGATGCCCTGCTGGCCATGGGCTGCGACGTTATCGGTCAGCACTGCGACACCCCCAACCCCCAGATTGCCGCTCAGGAAGCCGGCGTGTGGGGCTGCGGCTACAACGCCGACATGACCGCCGACGCTCCCCAGGCTCACCTGGTGGCTCCCGTGTGGAAGTGGGGCGCTGTGTACACCCAGGAAGTGCAGGAAGTCATCGACGGCACCTGGACCCCTGAGAACATCTTCCTGGATATGACCGATGGCCTGATCGACCTGTCCCCCCTGAGCGAAAACTGCGCCGAAGGCACTGCCGAAGCCATCGAGGCTGCCAAGGCCAAGATCCTGTCCGGCGAGTTCGACGTGTTCAATCAGGAACTGTGGGACAACGAAGGCAACCAGATCACCGATGCCAACGGCTGCTTCGTGAAGGACATCGAGGGCACCTCCGCCAAGGCTGGCGAGCCCATCACCCGTGCCTTCGTAGCTGGCGAGCTGACCTTCGTGCTGAAGGGCATCGAAGTGCAGTAATCTTCCCGAACCATACAAGCGGCGTTCCCGATTTCATGGGAGCGCCGCTTTTTTGCTGCCCGGATGCAGGTACCCCAAGCATAAAAAAAGGCTGCCCCATTGCTTCGGAGCAGCCGTGATTTCCTTGGTATTGTTATCCGCTTACAGTGCCTTCTTTACGAAAGCCTCCAGCCCTTCCAGGGGCTGATAGCCTACCGCTTTGTCTGCCAGTTCACCGTTTTTGAACAGCAGCAGGGTAGGAATGCTCATGATGCCGTACCGGCTTGCCAGGTCAGGGCAGTCGTCCACGTTGACCTTAGCCACGGTCAGGGTATCGGCATGGTTGGCAGCAAGCTGCTCCACCACCGGGGCAAGCATCCGGCAGGGGCCGCACCAGGTAGCCCAGAAGTCCACCAGCACAGGCTTATCGGCATGCTTGATAAAGGGATCAAAGGTTGTCTGATTCAGTTCAGTTGCCACTGCGTTTCACTCCTTCCACACGAGGGACAATTTCCTTCAGCACAGGCTGCCAGGCAGGATTGTTGCGGCGCTTCTTTTCCGTAAGCATCAGGCCGCCCAGAGACAGGGCCAGTCCGATAAGGGCACCCAGCAGGGCAGCAGTATCCCGGTTCGCCGGGAAGAGCACTGCCCCCAGGAACATGCCTGCCAGCATCACCAGCAGGGGAATCACGTAGGCAATGGCAGAGGCCTTCAGCACCACACGCTCCGGCATTTCCACCACCGCATACTCCCCCAGCTGAGCCTTGCCCTTCACCTCAATGGTGGTCTGCTTGGCGCCGCCGATGCAGGCGTGGCACTTGTCACAATCCGTAGGCCGGCAGAAGGTTACGCTTAACCATTCCCCGTTAACGGCGGTTACTTCTCCGATTCGTTCCATATCAATCACCTGACTTCCATTGGAGTCCATGGTTATTGTACCATACTTTTTTCCCCGGGGCAACCGAGGGGATTTCAGAAATCCAGTCATAAAAAAACTGCCCCACGTGTGCGGGGCAGCTTCTATCCTCATCAGGCTTCCTTTGCCAGCTCAACCAGCTTGGCGAAACCGGCGGCGTCGTTCACAGCCAGGTCAGCCAGCATCTTGCGGTTCACTTCAACATTGTGCTTCTTCAAGCCATTGATGAAGGTGGAATAGCTCATGCCATTCAGGCGGGCAGCGGCGTTGATACGGGTGATCCACAGACGGCGGAAATCACGCTTACGCAGCTTACGGCCTTCATAGGCATAACGCAGGGAACGGGCAACCTGCTCGGATGCGGCGCGGTACTGCTTGGATTTTGCTCCCCAGTAGCCCTTCGCCAGCTTCATAACCTTACGACGCTTCTTATGAGCGTTAACGGCTCTCTTAATACGTGCCATTGGATGATACCTCCTTGCCAGCCATCGGGCTTATTTGTAGGGCAGCAGCTTATGAATGGTGCGTGCTTCGGCATTGTTGTCCACAACGCCATCGGCCCGCAGGTGGCGGGTCCGCTTGGTGGTCTTGAGGCGCACCTGATGGTTTGCGTTCATCTGCTTATGCTTGACGATACCGCTCTTGGTGAAAGAGAAGCGCTTTGCAGCACCACGGTGGGATTTTTGCTTAGGCATGGTATGGTCCTCCTTTGCTGTTAATTCTTTGCCTCTTCAGGGGCAGCAGCCTGTGCAGCTTCCTTGCGTGCCTTCTTCTCGGCGAAGGAGGCCTTGGCAGCCTTGGGTGCCAGGATCATGATCAGGTGACGGCCGTCCATCAGGGGGCGGCGCTCCACCGTGCTGACCTCTTGGCAGCGTTCGGCAAAGTCATGCATGACCTGCATGCCGATGTCGGAATGGGTGATCTGGCGGCCACGGAAGCGGATGGAAACCTTCACCTTGTCGCCGTCTTGCAGGAAGCGGGTTGCCATCTTCGCCTTGGTGAGGATGTCATTCTCCTCAATGGTGGCAGACAGCTGAACTTCCTTCAGCGACACGACCCGCTGATTCTTCCGATTCTCACGCTCCCGCCGCGACTGCTCGTAGCGGTACTTGTCATAGTCCAGCAGCTTGCAGACAGGGGGCTTTGCGGTCGGTTGAATCTTGGCCAGGTCCAGGCCACGTTCCTCCGCAAGTTCCAGCGCCTTTTGCGTGGGCATGACGCCGAGCTGCTCGCCGTTTTCATCAATCAGGCGAACCTCTCTGTCGCGGATGTCTTCGTTGATCATCAGATCGAGTGCGATAACCATGCACCTCCTCAAAATCGTTCGACCGCTGCGGCATAGAAAAAGCAGCGGGATGCGCACCCGCTGCTCAGCTGACATTATCATCTTTCCCTCAGAGGGAAAAGAATGCCGCAGACCCGACAGCTTTCGCCGTTCCAGGTGAGAAGCGGGCATGCTTCTACTTCAAACATGAGTATTATACCCCAGGGAAAAGCCATTGTCAAGGGGGAGAGTGCACGTTTTTGCGGATTTGTGGAAGGATGCTTTTGAGTCAAAAGCACCCTCCCGCACCCTCCCGAAAACCGATTTAGGGATGGGGTGATGGTGAAACCTTCGTTCAGCGAGAGCGAGCAAAACTCAACCAAGCAGCCAGTCCATCAGGTTCAGAGACTGAATGCCCTCATAGGTTGCATCCAGACCCGGTTCAAGGGACAGGACGATTTTTTCATAATTGTCACGGATGCTTTCCAGTGGGGCAAGCTCCCGCCTGCGTACTTCCTCGCTTACCATGGAAGCTGTGACCTGGATGTACTTTTTCTCGTTGGCAGTGGTGGCGATAAAGTCCACCTCGGCACTGCCGATTTTGCCAATGGCCACGTCATAGCCGCGGCGGAGCAGTTCCAGGTACACCACATTTTCAATGGCGTGACCCTGATCCCGGTTGCGGAAGCCCAGCAGGTTGTTCCGCAGACCCATGTCCACAATGTAGTACTTGCCCAGGGTGCGGAGGTAGGCTTTGCCCTTGATGTCAAAGCGTTTGATTTCATAAAAGAAGTAGCTTTCCAGCAGGGCATTCACATAGGCCTGCACCGTATGGGCGCTGGGGGCACCCTTCCGCTTGTCATCCTCCAAAAGGCCTTCATGCACCAGTGTGCTGCCAATGGAGGTCACAGAGACACTGGAACCAATGTTATCCGCAAGAAACAGGATGATCTTCCTCAGCAGCGTAGGATCGGTGATCTGCTTTTGTCCCCGGCGTGTTTCCCGCTCCAGAATATCCCGAACGACCACTGTGGTATAAATGCCGTCCAGCAGGGACAGGGCCTTGTCCTGATCCAACCCCACATCAGCAATGCCGGGCATGCCGCCAAAGCGCATATAGGCATCGAAGGCTTCCCGCAGCTCATACCGTTCTCCATTTTTATCGAACACCTGCCTGCGCCGTCCCCCAAGGGCGCTTTGGGTTTCACGAACCTCAAAGCCGTGAAAATCGAGAAATTCCCGGAAGGAAAGGGGCAGCATCTTCATTTCCACACACCGCCCGGAAAGGTAGGTGGCGTACTCCGAGGACAGCAGATAGGCATTGGAGCCTGTAACATAGATATCGCAGTCCACATCCACCCGGAAGGCGTTGACCGCCTCCTCCCAGGCTTTCATCCGCTGCAGTTCATCAAAAAACAGATACATCCGCTTACCGGGAACTGTATGTTCCTTCACATAGCGGTAAAGCTCGTCGACGTTCATCTCCCGGAAATCAAAGGATTCGAAATTCATCTCAATGATCTGCTCCGGCTGCACCCCGGTATCCTTCAGGTGCTGCACCATCAGCTTCAGCAGGCTGGACTTGCCGCAGCGGCGAATGCCGGTAATCACCTTCATCGGCTCCGTATCCTGAAAGCCGATCAGTTTGTTCAGATACATGTCCCGTCGTTTCAGTTCATGGGATGTTATCATGTTGTCCCCCCTCCCGCACCATGAGCATAGCATAAACTGATGAAAAAAACAAGATTTCTGCATTTCAGTGCAAAAACAATTATGTTTCCCCGCCCTCATTCCCTTGCCAGTCCGAGAAAACTGTGGCATAATAGCGGAAGGAACCGGAAGGAGGCATACATATGGCAACTGCCCTGTGGGTACGCACGATCCGCCATCATAAAATCGACAGACAAACCACGGCGCCCTGCACCCGGGAGAATCCCCAGGAGGCACTGGAGGAGGCCTGCCATCAGCTGGATCTGCCCCGTCCCCTTTGGTTGGATAAAAATCAGCGGGAGTGGGACAGCTTTGGACAAACCAGATTCCTGAAGGAATCCTTCTTTGAAAGCGTTCCCTTCGATCATTTGGAAATCGAGTATATTGACCCGGAAGCGAAAAAGAAGCGCTCCCAGGATCCCCGAAATGCATAAGTAAAGGAGAAACCTTATCATGCTGGATCAGAATGTAGCATCCCGCCTTGAGGCTATGGAACCCATGCTGGTGGATCTGCTGACCAAGTGGGTGCAGATTCCCTCTGTGAAGGACACCCCTGCCCCCGGAGCACCCTTCGGCAAGGAGGTACGGAAGATGCTGGACGTGGCCATGGAGGACGCCCGTGCCATGGGCTTTGCCGTCCGTGACTTTGACGGCTATGCCTGCGATATTACCCTGGGGGACAAGCCGGAAGCCATTGCCGTGTTGGGTCACCTGGATGTTGTGCCCGCAGGAGACGGCTGGCGTGTGCCCCCCTTCTCTGCTACCCGGGAAGGGGACATCATCCTGGGCCGGGGCACCAACGACGACAAGGGACCCAGCCTTGCGGCCCTGCTGGCCATGAAGGCCATGAAGGATGCAGGTGTACCCCTGAAGCGTTCCATCCGCATGGTGCTGGGCTGCGATGAGGAAAGCGACTGGCAGGATATGGCCTACTACACCACCCACACCCAAATGCCGGATGTGGGCTTCTCCCCGGATGCATCCTTCCCCCTGATCAACACGGAAAAGGGCATGTTCCATGCCATGATCACCTCACCGGCGGCTGCCACCGGCCTGCAGGTGAAGGAGCTGTTCACCGGGGAGAGGATGAACGTGATCCCCGGCGAATCCGTTGCCCTTCTGGCAGGGGGCGAAGACCTGGCCCGTGCCGTGGAAGCCTATGCAGCCAAGACGGGTCTGCCCTACACGGCAGAAGTCACCCCTGATGGCGTGAAGGTGACGGCGGAAGGCATTCCCGGCCATGCCGCCTACCCGGAAGGACGGCGGAACGCCATTGGCATGATGCTCCTGCTGCTGCGGGAATTGGGGGTGGAAGGGGCTTTCCGCACCCTGGCTGATGTGGTGGGCATGGAGTCCGACGGCAAGTCTCTGGGCTGCGCCTGTGAGGACGAGGTTTCCGGCGCACTGACCTGCAACATGGGCATCCTGCACCTGGAGAATGGGGTCATCACCGCTACGCTGGACATGCGCTGCCCGGTAAAGGCAGACCTGCAGGCCATTGAAGCCGCCGCCAAGGCTCACCTGCCCGGCTTCACCTTTGTGGAAGCTGCCACTAAGGCTCCCCATCACGTGCCGGCGGATACGGAGCTGGTATCCAACCTGCTGGCTGCCTATCATGAGGAAACCGGCCTGCCGGCAGAGGCGCAGTCCACCGGCGGCGGCACCTATGCCAAGGTGCTCAAGCAGGGAGTTGCCTTCGGTGCAGCCTTCCCGGATGATGAAGACCTTGCCCACCAGGCCAACGAATACGCTTCCATTACCAAGCTGATGAAGGCCGCCAAAATTTACGCCAATGCCCTGATGCGGCTGTGCGCAGAATAAGCCCCAATGGGGTGTTAAGCGGGGCGAAGCCCCTCTCCTGCTCCTCGGGGCAGGAGATTTTTTCAAACACAGTAAACAAAGGAGTGTCAGCATGAACTGCGAATCCTTTCTGTCCACGCTGGGCTTTATGCCCTCCACCGATGACCTTGCCAGAGGCAGGGAAGCCTTCCGCCATGCCATGGTGTTGGGGCTTGCCGGACAGGCAGGGGGACTGCCCATGCTGCCTGCCTACCTGCCGGTACAGCAAAATCGTCCCACCGGGGAGGCACTGGTACTGGATGCCGGGGGCACCAACCTGCGCACTGCCCGGGTTCGCCTGACGGAAAAGGGCATGGAAATCCTTGCACGGAAAGACCGCCCCATGCCCGGTACTCAGGGGCGGCTGACCCGGGAAGCCTTCTTCCGCAGCCTGGCACAGGACGCTGCCGCCATGATGGATGCGCCCCTGCCCATTGGCTTCTGCTTCAGCTTTACGGCGGACATGCTGCCGGACGGTGATGCCCGGGTGCTGTACCTGGACAAGGAGCTGCAAGTGGACGGTCTGACCGGCACCACCGTGGCTGCCGGATTGCGGGAAGCCTTGCAGGCGCTGGGTGCCCCCTGCCCCACCTGCATCCGTGTGATGAACGACGCCCCTGCCGCCCTGCTGGGGGCAGTGACCCAGCACCCCGATGTGGAAGGGTGCATCGGCATGATTCTGGGTACAGGCTTCAACTGCTGCTACAGTGCAGAGAATCAGCGGATTGTGAAAGCCCCTGCCTTGCAAATGCAGCCCGGGGAAACCATTGTCAACATTGAATCAGGTGCTTTCTCCACCCTGCCTTCAAGCCCGGCAGATGCGCTGGTCCGTCAGGGCACCATGGACCCGGAGCAGGGCGTGCTGGAGAAGATGCTTTCCGGGGCGTATCAGGGACCTTTGCTGGGGGCACTGCTGAAGCTTGCCGTGGGGGACGATCTGCTGAGGAACCCGGAAGTTCTGCATCACGTGCAGCCCACCGCCATTGACGTATCCCTGATGGTGAACGGGCACCCTTGCCCCCTGGAAGAAGCCTTCCCGGATGCAGCAGATCGGGCGGTGCTCCGCGAGCTGTCCATGGCCATTGTCCGCCGGGCAGCCCTGCTGGCCAGCATGACCCTTCATGCGGTGCTGGACGAAATGGATGGGGGGACAAAGCCTGTGCTGCTGGCCATGGAAGGCTCCACCTACTGGAAGAATCCCCTGCTGCAGCGACTGCTGGCAGAAGCCTTGTCCGACACTTCCCTGACCCTTGTGCGCACGGAGGAAGCCAATCTGCTGGGGGCAGCGGCGGCGGCGCTGGGGTAGTCGGCAAAGGGGCGATGCCCCGGGATGTTGGTGAAATCGGTTTTCAAGAGGGTGCGGGAGAGTGCTTTTGACGCAAAAGCATTCTCCCGCATTTCCTTTGGGCTATTCCCCCAATTTCTCCCCAAAAAGGTGACAGTCTCCCTGCTTTGGTGCTATAATAGACTGGTGTGTTTTTTCCGGGAAGGAGGTGCGGCATGGAACAGATCGAAGCAAGCGTGGTGGGCACGGTATACCGGAATCATGACAATGGCTATTCCGTGGTGACCATACGCACAGGCCGCAGTGAAACCACCGTGATAGGGGTCCTGCCCATGCTGTCCTCCGGGGAACAGGTCATTTTAAGCGGAGACTGGGTGGAGCACCCCCAGTACGGCCGCCAGTTCAAGTGCACCCTGTGTCAGGTGCAGACCCCCACCACCCTGCTGGGCATTGAGCGATACCTGGGCAGCGGGCTGATCCGTGGGGTGGGTCCCTCCACCGCCAGGGAGATTGTGAAGTACTTCGGTGAGGAAACCCTGACCGTGCTCAGCGAGCACCCGGAGCGGCTGCAGGAAGTGCCCAAAATGGGCAAGAAGCGGTGGATGCAGATCGCCGAAAGCTTTCAGGAGCAGCAGCGTGCCCGGGAGGCCATGGTCTTTCTGCAAAGCTACGGCGTGCCTGCCAACCTGGCCATGAAGATCACCAAGCTGTACGGGGAGAACACCCCCCAGGTTATTCAGCAGAACCCTTACCGGCTGTGCGACGATTTGGAGGGCGTAGGCTTCCTGACGGCGGATCGCATCGGCATGGCGCTGGGCATTGCTGAGGACAGCGAGTTCCGCATCCAGAGTGCCATCAAGTACGTGCTGCGGGATGTATCCGCCTCCATGGGGCATGTGTACCTGCCCAAGCAAGACCTGCTGAAGCGCACCTGCACCCTGCTCCACACCCCGGAGGAGCTGGTGGAGCGTCAGCTCATGTACCTGGCATTGAAGCACAAGGTGGTGCTGACCAGAACCCCCACGGATGTGGACGACCGGGTGTACCTGCCTGCCTTTGACAGTGCGGAAAAGGAAGTGGCTCAACGGCTGTGCGAGCTGATGGCTGCCCTGAATGTGGATACCCACCGGCAGGTGGAAAAGGACATTGACCGCTTCGAAGCCAAACGGAACATCCGCTTCAGCCCCCGGCAGCGGGAAGCCATTGTTTCCGCCATGAATACGGGGGTCATGGTCATCACCGGCGGCCCCGGCACCGGCAAGACCACCATTATCAACTGCATCATCTCCCTCCTTGCCAGGGAAGGGGAAGTGGTGCTGTGCGCCCCCACCGGCCGGGCTGCCAAGCGCATGACGGAAGCCACCGGGGTGGAAGCCAAGACCATCCACCGCCTGCTGGAATACGGGGGGGAGGAAGGCTCCTTTGCCCGGGATCAGGATACCCCCATTGAGGGGGACTGCATCATTGTGGATGAAATGTCCATGGTGGATCTGATGCTGATGCGCTCCCTGCTCCGTGCCATTGAACCGGGCACCCGGCTGCTGATGGTGGGGGATGCGGATCAGCTGCCCAGCGTGGGAGCAGGCAACGTGCTGGGGGACATCCTCGCCAGCGGCGTGGTGCCCCAGGTGCGGCTGACGGATATTTTCCGGCAGGATGAAACCAGCCGCATTGTGATGAACGCCCACCGCATCAATCACGGAGAAATGCCCCTGCTGAACGAGAAGGGCACGGACTTCTTCTTCGAGCGGAACGAAACCGCCACCCGGGCTGCCCAAAGCATTGTGCAGCTGGTGACCCTGCGGCTGCCCAAGTTCCTCCACTATGAGGAAAAGACCCGGCTGCAGCAGGCCATGCGCTCCATTCAGGTTCTTTCCCCTACAAGGAAAGGGGACTGCGGGGTGAACAGCCTGAACACCCTGCTGCAAAAGGAGCTGAATCCCCCAAGCCCCGCTCGCCCTTCCCTTACCTATGGAGAAACCATCTTCCGCCTGGGAGACAAGGTGATGCAGACCCGGAACGATTACCAGCTGGAATGGCGGAAGGAAACCTCTGCCGGCTGGGAAGAGGGTACCGGGGTGTTTAACGGGGATGTGGGCTTTATCGTCCATGTGGACAAGGAAGACAACAGCCTGACCGTCCGCTTCGATGAGGAAAAGGAAGTATGCTACCAAAGCGCACAGTTGGAGAATCTGGACCTGGCCTACTGCCTGTCCGTACACAAGAGCCAGGGCAGCGAGTTCCCGGTGGTGGTGATGCCGGTGGTGGGGGGACCCCCCATGCTGCTGACACGGAACCTGTTCTACACCGCCCTGACCCGGGCACGGAATCTGGTGGTGCTGGCCGGGCGGGAGGATGTGATTCGCCAAATGACGGAGAACGATCACATCCTGAAGCGGTACACCGCCCTGACGGAGCGGCTGCAGCAATTTGCCGCCCTGCTGATCAAGTGAAGCAATTCCTGCGCCGTCTGCAAAACACAGTGTACCCGCCCAATGTGACCTGCCTGTGCTGCGGGGAAGGCTCCGGGGGTCATCCCCTGTGCGATCTTTGCCGCAGGGAAATGGCCACCCGCCGGCTGGATGAAGAGGCGGAGGACGGCACCTGGTCCACCTGGGAACACAGGGATGTGCCCCGGCAGCTGGTGCTGCTGCTCAAGCACAGGGGCATGATCCAGGCAGCAGAGGTGCTGGCAGAGGGCATGATGGATACCATCCAGCTGATGGATTTGCCTCAAAACATGGTGGTCACCTGGGTCACCATGCCGGAAAAGCGGCGGAAAAAGCGGGGCATTGACCACGGCCAGGCGCTGGCATCCGCCGTTGCCCAGCGCATGCACGTCCCCTGTTTGCAGCTGCTCCTTCGCCGGGAACCTTCCCGGCACACCCAGGAGGGGCTTCACCGGGAGGCACGGCTCCGCAACCTGGAAGGCGTGTTTGATGCCATCCCCCTGAATGGGGAAAACGTGCTGCTGGTGGATGATGTGCACACCACCGGCGCTACGGCACTGTTCTGCACCCGTGCCCTGCTGGCCAGGGGTGCCCGCTCCGTGTGGGTGCTGACAGCCACCAGTGCCAAGGAAAACAAGCAGGAGGACAACAAAGGCTCATGAAGCGACGACTGATTTGGCTGGTGCTGCTGACCCTGATGCTCACCGGCTGGCTGTGCACCGCCCAGGGCGAGGCGGCAGAGGACTTGACCAAGCAGGTCACCGTAACCTCCCTGGGGAAAGCCATCAAGCCCAAAGACATGCGGGATAACAAGTACACCACCTACTACAGCCTGAAAAAGGGGGGCGTGCTGGAATTCGCCTGCGATGATACCGTGCTGGGCGGCATGAAGCTGCAGTTTTACGACCACGCTGCCGCCGGCATGGTGGAAGCCTATGTGAATGGTGACTGGAAGGAATGCGGTCAGGTAGGCAGCTATCTCAGCGACTATGTGACCATGCCGGAAGGCACCACCCGCATCCGCCTGAGCAACCTTAGTGAAGGGCGCATGTATCTGGCAGAGTTCCACATCTATGGGGAAGGGGACGAGCCGGAGGATGCTCCCCACTGGGTGCAGGCAGACAAGGCGGACATGATGCTGGTGGTGTGCCACCCGGATGATGAGCTGCTGTGGTTCGGCGGTCTGCTGCCCACCTACGCCGGGGAAAGAGGCTTAACGGTGCAGGTGGTGTACGTGGTGCCCTCCACCCCCAACCGGCGGCTGGAGCTGCTGGACGGCCTGCAGAAGTGCGGCGTGACTGCCTATCCTTCCTTTGTGGGCATGGCGGACGTGCGTGCCAAAACCCTGGAAGGGCAGTACAAGCGCTGGCACAAAAACACGCTGCTGAAAAAGCTGACCGCCCTGATCCGTGCCTATCAGCCGGAAGTGCTGATTACCCAGGACTTCCACGGGGAGTACGGTCACGGCGGGCATCGTGCCACGGCAGACGCTGCGGTAAAGGCCGCCGCCTATGCCCCCAAGAAAGACAAGTACAAGGAATCTGCCAAGGAATACGGGGTGTGGCAGGTGAAGAAGATTTATGTGCACCTGTACGAAAACCGGCAGATTCAATTGGACTGGCACCAGCCCCTTGCCACCTTTGACGGAAAGGACGGCCTGACCGTCGCTGCCGAAGCCCTGCAGTGCCACGTGAGCCAAATCAAACACTGGCAGATGGAAGACGGCGGCGAAAACGACAACAGCCTCTTTGGCTTATATGAAACCACTGTGGGAGAGGATGTTCTTGGCAATGACTTTATGGAAAACCTTCCGGATTACGCTCCTGACACTGATGATCTCCTTGATGATGGTACTGACAGCATCGGCTGAGGCCACCCCATCCGACCTGGCTACGGTAACGGATCTGGCGACCGCAACCGACGTGCAGGAGGAAATGGCACGGGACATTACCGCCCAGTGCCTCCTGAACGGGGAAGCGAAGAATCAGCACCTGGATCAGGTGCGGGACGGCAACTATCGCACCTTTCTGGACGTAAGCCCGAACCACGGGGTGCGGCAGCTGCAGATCACCCCGCCGGAAGGGGAAGTGGCAGCAGGCATCCTGATTAAGTGGCGCTCCTACCCCCTGGCGGTCAGCATTCAGACCCAGCAGGAGGACGGCACCTGGCAGGAAGTGGCCTGGTGCGATGCAGACTTTAACGCCCAGTACATCCCCCTGCCCAACCTGACGGAAACCTTCCGCATTATCGGCAGAGAGTCGGAAAACGCCAAGCTGCAGATCTGCGAATTGACGGTGGTAACCCCGGGCACCCTGCCGGAGGACTTTCAGGTGTGGCAGAAGGCAGAAGGCCCCGTAGACATGATGGTGCTTGCCGGGCACCCGGATGATGAGATCCTCTGGTTCGGGGGGCTGATTCCCTACTACGCCGGGCAGATGCAGAAAAAGGTGCTGGTGGTCTGCGCCGCCTTCAATGTATACAATCGGCGGCTGGAGCTGCTGGACTGCCTGTGGACCTGCGGCGTGCGGATCTATCCCGTATTCGCCGGGTTTGAGGACATTATTACCCAGAACGTGAACACCATCTTCGAATCCTGGGGCAGGCAGAAAACGGTGAACAAGGTGGCGACCCTGTACCGCACCTATCAGCCCAGCGTGGTGGTTCTGCAGGATGAAAAGGGAGAGTACGGCCACGGGGTGCACCGGGCCTTCTCCTGGGCAGGCAGGCAGGCCATTGCGGTGGCTGCGGATGCAGACAAGCTGACGGATACCGGCCTTGCCGCCTATGAAGTGCCCAAGGTGTACATGCACCTGTATGCGGAAAATCAGATTCAGATGGACTGGCATCAGCCCCTGAGCTACTTTGGGGGCATGACCGCCCAGGACGTTGCCCGGGAAGCCTTCAAATGCCACGTATCCCAGCAGGGCAAGCGGTGGCAGGTGGAGGACGGGGGCATCTGGGACAACAGCCTCTTCGGCCTGTACCACACCACCGTGGGGCTGGACGTGATCGGCGGGGACATGTTTGAAAACATTGATTAAAGGGGGCAGACCATGTACAACGGAACTCTGGTGCGCCTCCGTGCCTTTGAACAGGGGGATCTGGAAGGCAACCACCGCTTTGTAAACGATTATGATACGGTGAAGGGGATGCTCAGCGGCATTCCCTTTCCCGCTTCCTACGAGGATGAACGGCGCTGGCTGGAACAGCAGACCAGCTACACCCGGGGGGAGTACCAGTTTGCCGTGGAAGACTTTCAAGGGGACATGGTAGGCCGGTGCGGGGTCATTCGGCTGGACTGGAAAAACCGGGTGGCTGAGGTGGCCATTATGATCGGCCCGGACTGGCGGGGCCGGGGCTACGGCAAGGAAGCCATGGAGCTGCTGTGCAGCTTCTGCTTTCAGGAAATGAACCTGCACAAGCTGAAGGTTTCCGTGTTCGACTTTAACGAGGCCGCCATTCGCTGCTACCAGGCCAACGGGTTTCAGGAGGAAGGCAGGCTTCGGCAGGAAATTTTCCGGGGCGGAGGGTACCACGATGTGGTGCTCATGGGCAGAATCAACGCAAAAGACTGAGGAGATGGGTCATGATGAGGAAGATTGTAACCAAGTTCGGCGGAAGCTCCCTGGCAGACGCAGGACAATTCGCCAAGGTCAAGCACATTCTGGAGATGGATGAGGCACGGCGGTACGTGGTGCCCTCCGCCCCGGGGAAGCGGTTCAAGGAGGATGACAAGGTCACTGACCTGTTGTACCGGTGCCATGCCCAGCAGGCCGCCGGGGAGGATTATCAGGAAACCTTCGACCGCATCGCCGCCCGGTACATGAACATTGCGGAAGAGCTGGGGCTAAAGACGGACCTTGCCGCCGCCCTGGATGAGATCAACGAGCAGATCGCCGCCGGGGCAAGCCGGGACTACTGCGCCAGCCGGGGGGAATACCTGAACGGCATGCTGCTGGCAGATTATCTGGGCTGGCAGTTCCTGGACGCTGCCAAGGGCATCTGCTTTGACGAGCACGGCACGTTCCTGCCGGAGGAAACGGATCAGCGCATGGGGCAGCTGCTGTCGGACGGTCTGCCTGCGGTGGTGCCCGGCTTCTACGGTGCCCTGCCCGATGGCTCCGTTCACACCTTCAGCCGGGGGGGCAGCGACATTACCGGCGCCATTGTTTCCCGGGCAGTGAATGCGGACGTGTATGAAAACTGGACGGACGTCAGCGGCTTCCTCATGGCTGACCCCCGGGTGGTGGATCATCCCCGGGAAATCTCCTCCATTACCTACAAGGAGCTGCGGGAGCTGAGCTACATGGGGGCTTCCGTGCTCCACGAGGACGCCATGTTCCCGGTGCACAAGGCAGGCATCCCCACCAACATCCGCAACACCAACGACCCCACCCATCCGGGTACGGTCATTGCCCTGGATATGCCCCCGGAAACGGATACCCCCACCATTACCGGCATTGCAGGCCGGAAGGGCTTCAGCGTCATCTCCGTGGAAAAGGCCATGATGAACAGCGAGGTGGGCTTCGGCCGGAAGGTGCTGCAGGTGCTGGAGGAGGAGGGCATCTCCTTTGAGCACACCCCCACAGGCATTGACACCATGTGCGTGGTGGTGGAGGGCACCGCTTTGGCGAAAAAGCGGGAGCGGGTGGTGAGCCGGATCATTGAGCTGACCGGCTCCGATGTGGTGACCATTCATGATGACATGTCCATCATTGCCACAGTAGGCCGGGGCATGGTGCATAACTGCGGTACTGCTGCCCGGCTGTTTTCCGCCATGTCCGCCGCCGGGGTCAACGTGCGGATGATCGACCAGGGTTCCAGCGAGCTTTCCATTCTGGTAGGCGTGAATGATAAGGACTTTGAAACCACCATTCGGGCGATTTACAGAGAGTTTGTGCTGTAAGGGTTTCGACAAAGTGGCTTCGCCACTTTGTCGAGTTTTGCACTCACTCACTGGTCGAACGGTTTCACCGTTCTCC
>CAVIWF010000030.1:0-29746 GCA_963646285.1 bacterium | reverse complement strand
GAGTTGAAGGGCTTGCGAGCCCTCCAACGCCACCCAGGGTTTGTTGATGGTCTGGGGGCGTCGGCGCTTTCGCCGGCGCCCTGGCTTTTTACCTTGAGCAAAGAGAAGATTCATAATTTTTCACAAGCGAAGACACTGATTTTTGATTGTTATGCAATTATCAATAAATATTTTCGCTTTTAGCTCCTGTCATCTTGAACATTCATGTATTTTTTGCTAAAATATATTACAGAAAAGGACATTCTTCTGCAAGCTGCTTTGCAGGAGATTTTCCATGAATTTTACATTCTTGTGTCGCTACATTTTTCATTCCTTGTGTAAACTGGGGATGGGAGACGGTCTCGGTGGCAGCGCTGCGGCGTTTGCATACAGTACGTTACCAAACGAAAAGGAGGAGACCCATCTATGAAGAAGTTCCTGTCATTCCTGTTGGCGGTCATGATGCTGCTGCCCATGATCAGCGCCAGCGCAGCAACGGAGTACGATGTGACGGAGCCCATCACCATTACCTGGTGGCATGCTCATGAAGATCAGTACAACGAGTACATCAACTACATGGTGGATAAGTTCAACAGCGAAAACGGCATGGGCATTACCGTGAATCCCGTGTACATTGGCAGCTACACGGAAATCAATACCCAGTTTATCGCTGCGGCAACCGCCGGTGAAGGCACTGTGCCTGCCGTGGTAACCTGCAACACCTCCTATCCCTTCAGCTATGGCAAGGATGGCCTGTGCGAAGTGCTGGATCCCTACATCGAAGCCTATGATTATGATGTGGCAGACTTCGGCGAAGGTCTGATCGCTTCCACCAGCTATGACGATGAGCAGATCGCCCTGCCTTACCTGATCTCCACCCAGGTCATGTATTACAACAAGACCGCTGCAGAGGCAGAAGGCATTACCATCCCCACCACCCTGGATGAAATGGACGCTTTCCTGGAGAAGGCCACCATCTTCAACGAGGATGGCACCACCAAGCGGTACGGCACCGTGATCCCCGGCTGGGATTACTGGTACTTTGAAATGTTCTACAAGAACAACGGCGTTGAAACCGTGTGCGAAGACGGCACCACCGACATCAACAGCGCCAAGAGCGTGGAAATCACCGCCAAGATCAAGGAATGGATTGACAAGGGCTACGCCTACTATGCCTATGGTCAGGGTGCCAGCAGCAACATGCGGCAGCTGTTCTGGGACGGCGGCGCCTTCAGCGTGCTCCACACTTCTTCCCTGTATGATACCTATGTGACCAACGTGGCTGCCAGCGAGAATGCCTTCGAAGTGGGCATGGCTTGGCTGCCCGGCGGCAACGACGGCGAAACCTTCAAGAGCGAAGTGGGCGGTTCTGCCATCCTGATTCCTGCCGCTGCTTCTCAGGCGGAAAAGAACGCTGCATGGCAGTTCCTGATGTTCATCACCAGTCCGGAAATCAACCTGTACTGGGCAGATAAGACCGGCTACTTCCCCACCCGTGCTTCCGTGCAGGAAATGCCGGAATATGCCGACTATCTGGAGCGCAAGCCTGCCATGAAGGACATCGTTGCCATGTCCAAGTGGATCAACCCCCGGAATTCCAACCCCGCCTATGACGCCTGCGCCAACCTGTGGCGTGACGCTCTGGCGACCATCTTCAACGACAACGCACCCATTCAGGAAACCTTGGACACCTTGGCTACGGAAATTCAGGAGAATCTGAACGACCAATAAGCCAATTCTGATGAACCTTGCGCCGGGGTGGAGTGACAACATCCTCCGCCCCGGTTTTCCCGTTTATCGATACGTAAATTGATACGCAATGAGGGTGAGCACGGATGGCACAGGCCAAGAATATCGATTTATCTTTCAGGGAAAAACGATTGATTACCCCCGGACAAAAGCGAGTGGGCGTTGTGATGATCCTGCTGGGCACGCTGATTATGCTCATCGGCGTGGTCGGTTATCTGGCAGGGGATTTGCAGCTGCCCGCCTTTGCCGACCTGGCGGAGCAGGTGTATATTGCCCGGGACGTGGCCTCGGATACCGGGTCTTCCGTTTCCGGCTGCTTTGACCTGAACGGGGAAGACAGCGGTGTGCACATCTTTGCAGCTTCCTACACTTCCGATACGGAGAGCGGCACCATTACCGCCGAAGATTTTGATGTGGGGGAAAGCAAGAAAGCCCTGAAAGGGGAGGGACTCCAATTCACCGGCACCAAGGATTATATGAATCTGGTGATTGAGGAGGAAGCCCCCGTTTCGCTGGACAATGGCACCCAGGCCACCAGGAGTGTGAAGATCCGTGGTGCAGGCTCCAGCAAGTACCGCAGCCTGAAACTGACGGTGGAAGGACCTGTTACCCTGACGGTGTACGCCGTTTCTTCCCTGGCGAATGAAGCACGGAATCTGGTGCTCTATTCAGGAAAAAACGGCGAGGCGGTGGCTTCTGCTTCTGCTCCTGCCGCCGGTCACGTGGAAGGAGCCCTGACGCCTCTGACCTATGAAATTCCTGCCGCCGGTACCTATTACCTGACCAGCTGCGGCACCATTCCTGTGGCGGTGCTCAGCTACATCATGAACTACGCCATCATCATCCTGCTGCTGGGGCTGGTGCTGCTCTTCAATGGCATCATGCTCCGCCTGCAGCCCATGGAGCGGATGAAGGACTTGTTCTGCGTGGAACCGGCGCTGATCTTCTTCCTGCTGTTCGTGTATTATCCGGTGATTGACCTGGTGCGGATTTCCTTTACGGATATGGGCATCCTGACCACCGGCAAGCAGACCTTCATCGGCTTTGGCAATTACAACTGGCTGTTCAATCAGTCCGGCGCCCGGTATTTCTGGGAATCCCTGCGGATCACCGCCACCTACACCTTCTGGGAAGTGATGATTACTCTGGTGGGGGGCGTGCTGCTGGCGCTCCTGTTTAACCACATGTCCAAGGGCTTCAATGTGATGCGCTCCATTGTGTTCATGCCCAAGTACATTGCAGTTTCCACCAGCGCTGTGGTGTTTATGTGGATCCTTTACAGCCCGGCAGCCAGCGGCGCCAATCAGGTGGAAGGCATCCTGAACTATGTGCTGTCCCGCTTCGGCATTGCCGGCCCTCACTGGCTGATTGACGCTTCCACCGCCCTGGCCGGCGTGCTGATTCTAACAGCCTGGCGTGTGGTGGGTTATGCCATGATGATTTACCTTTCCGCCATGAAGGGTATTCCTCAGGACTATTACGAGGCGGCCGCCATTGACGGCGCAGACGGGGCGCAGCAGTTCCGTTTCATCACCCTGCCCCTGCTGGCACCTACCACCCTGTTCCTGTTTGTGACCACCTTCATCGCCAGCATGAAGGTCTTCCAGAGCGTGGACGTGATGACAGGGGGCGGTCCCGGTACGGCCACCAACGTCATGGTGGAGTGGATTTACAACCTGACCTTCTCCGACTTCCGCACTGCCCGGGGCGCAGCCGTGTCCGTCATCTTCTTCCTGATTCTGCTGGTATGCACGGCGGCTACCATGAAGGTTTCCAACCGGAATGTGAACTATGATGCGTAAAGAAAGGAGGCGTGGCCTGTGATTAGCACAAGGAAAAAAATCGGTATTACCATGGTGCTGCTGGGGGCTGTCCTCCTGCTGGGGGCATTCGTTTCCTTCCCCTTGGGGGCAGCCAAGGCGCTGACCGTTGCTCTGGGGGCAGGGGGATGCACCCTGATTCTGTTTGCCGCACCCCTGATGTGGCGGGACGGCGTGCAGGCGATCCGTCAGGGCAAAGCCCCTCGAGGCACCCTGCTGGCCATGCGGCAAAGCGGTTTCTTTGACATTGTGATTGCCATGCTGGTGCTCGCTCTGGTGCTGGGGATTCTGTGGGGCGTGGGCGCAACCAGTTATCAAGCAACGCTCCATCACCATGCAGTCCTTGCCGCAGGGGACGGGGAAGTGCCCGCTACCCTGGAAGAAGCACGGAAACTGCCGGACTTTGTGGAATACAATTTCAAGCAGGATCTGAACATGCTCTCCGGCAGCTATGCCGCCTTTGGCGTGGCAGCACTGGTTTTTCTGGGCATGGCAGTGATTGCCATCCTGTACATGGCGTTCATTTCCCCCATTGTCCGGGCAGATGACAGCCTTCGCCTGTCCCACAAGGTGTATCGCAAGGCCGGACAGTACGCCGCCGCCGTGCTGATCACCCTGGTCATGCTGTTTCCCATTTATTGGATGATTATTTCCTCCTTCAAGACCAGCACAGAGCTGCTGCAAACCGTGCCCACCCTGTGGCCTGCTAATTTTGTGTGGGAAAACTATCCCAACGTGCTGAACCGTGCCCCCTTCTTCCGCTACCTGCTGAATACCTTGGTGACCACCTTCTTCATCATGCTGGGGCAGCTGGTCATGGGCATTCTGGCAGCCTATGGATTTTCCAAGGGAGAATTCAAGGGGCGGAACGTTATGTTCATGCTGGTGCTGGGGGCGCTGATGGTGCCCATTCAGGTTACCTTTGTGCCCATCTATGTGCTGATTTCCCGGCTGAACTCCATTGATACCTGGATGGGTGTGATTCTGCCTAACCTGGTCAGTGCCTACTTCATCTTCATGCTGCGGCAGAACTTCATGGCGGTGGATAACAGCTACATCGAAGCCGGCAAGATTGACGGCATGGGGCGTATCGGCACCATTGTTCATGTGCTGTGTCCCATGTGTAAGCCTACGCTGATCACCGTCAGCATCATTTCCTTCATCGATGGCTGGAACAGCTACTTCTGGCCCAAGATGGTCACGAAAACCGAGGCCAGCCGCACCATTGCCGTGGGCGTGCAGCAGCTGAAGAACACCTTCGCCGGGCAGGAAGTATCCAACTACAATGAAATCATGGCCGGCGCTGTCATGGCCATTATCCCCATTGTGTTCCTCTTCCTTGTGCTGCAAAAGTACATCATGACCGGCATGTCCAAGGCGGCGATGAAGTAATTGAACAGAAAATGAAAAATACCAGCCTTTGCAGTTCGTTATTGCAAGGGCTGGTGTTTTTGTGGGATGGATTCACCCCATGACCTGCTGGACCTTCCGAATGTACTTGGCAGGAATGGGACGGGCTAATTGCCACCACATGTTCATGGGGCGGGAACAACAACATCATGATGACAACCTGTTGAAGTTTAGAAGCCTAAATAGCTTTCAAAGCCAAGCATATAAAGAGCTAATGCAAAGGAGCCGCCCTTTTTGTCTGCAATTCGCTGCAACTCATCAACAACTGTATCATGGGGAACAACAATACTTCCGGATGTTGAAATGACCTCTTGAATAACATCGGGCAAAACCATGCACATTTTGTAGAATGCGTCTTCCTGCCCAGTGACAATCTTATAAAACTCGTCCATGCTGACACGACGGATTCGACGATGCTTTTGTTTCGTTCCATCAACAGAAACAGACCAAGCGATGTTTTGCGATTTCTTTGCGATTGCTTCAACCAAAAAACATGCACAGTCATCATCCTTTAGTAGCTGTCCTTGCATCTTCATGTAAGTTTTAGCGCTTGAGGCAGAGTTCATCGTGTTGTGCTTGTTTTTCATCTCAACATATATGCGACTGACACTTCCACATTCAGGAACTTCAATACGACTGTTTCGTACTACAATGACATCCCATCCAGCCTGAGGAACAGTGCAGTCAGCCATATACTGAAAAATACGCTGATGGAAATAGCCGATATCGTTGTTGTTCGCCTTATCACGTTGGCGAAAAATTTCATTCTTGATAATTTCATCCCAGCTGTACTGATAGACTGTCTTATCAAAAATCAACTTAATAGGATCGACAATGTTACTATTAAATCGCTTCAGGTCGTAAGGAGCTAGTTTTTCACCGTAGTTTTGAATCGTTGCTTGAACGTGATGCTTGAAGTCCTGTTCAGAGATGAAGCTTAATTCCCACATCGTTCTAGCCCCTTTCGTATTTCAATAGCGATATCAAGCGCAAGATTTACGGGAACGGCATTCCCTACTTGTTTGTACTGGCTGCCGACACTGCCACAAAACTTCCAGTCATCAGGGAAAGACTGGATTCTGGCGTTTTCACGGACAGTGAAAGGACGTGGTTCAAGAGGGTGACAGCGTTCTGTCTGCTTCTGTGTAGGAGAAGTCAGCACAGCAAGGGAAGGCTCATCCATGCTCATGCGCCGCAGAATGCCGGTTCGCCCTCCTTCCATATACCAGCAACTTTTCATATACTCTTTCGCAATGTTTTCCGGAATGTCTCGCCAATAGCCGCCAGGAGGAACAAGATTAAAGATATCACGCTTGTAGTCGGAGTACTGTGTTCCGTCACTTTGGGGCACATCCTGCAATACGTCCCGCAGAACGGGCTTGTACTCGTGCGGTTTGGGAAAACAAATGAAAATCTTTCCAACTAAATCGTTACGGATGCCGATTGTAATCAGACGTTCCCGCTTCTGCGCATTGCCATAATCCCATGCATTCAAAATCTGTTTTTGAATGGTGTAACCACATTCGGAAAAAACATTAACGATTGTTTTGTAGGTGCGTCCGTTATCATGGGTTAAAAGACCGCGAACATTTTCAAATAGAAATGTTTTTGGCTGAAGTTTTTTCAGGAACAGAGCGTAGTGGTAGAACAAAGTCCCTCTTGCATCCTCAAGCCCCAATCGCTTACCTGCATAGGAAAAGGCTTGACAGGGTGCTCCGCCTGATAACATATCAAGTTCGCCAGCTTGCAAATTGAAATATTGCAGAAGGTCTTGCGATGAAATGTTGGCAATATCGTCGCAAATCACATGCCAGTTTGGACGATTTGCTTTTAGCGTATCAGCTGCATCTCGGTCTATTTCAATGAGAGCAAGATTCTCAAAACCGGCTTTTTCAATCCCTAGGGCAAGTCCACCCGCTCCGGCAAAAAGCTCAATATCGGTAAATTTTTGCTTGTCCTTTGCAGATGAACAGTTGTTAATGGGTTGGTTTAATTCCACGACCAATAACCGCCTTTCCATAAGAGTCTCTTCCATTCTATCATAAAATCCTCGGCGGTTCAACGAGCTTGGTTTATGGCATTTACTTGAAAAAATCAAGCTGACTGTATGAAAAAACAAGCCGGGCGCCCTACAGGGCATCCCGGCTTTCCCGTCGAAGTGGCGGGATTCGAACCCGCGGCCTTTTGGTCCCGAAACGCTTCAGGACAGCACCTGCGTAGTCGGTATATTCATAGTCTCCTGCTTGTCTGTCGTCACTAATACGTGTGTATTGTATCATGCGGCATTTTCTGCTGTCAACGTTTTCTGCTGTTTGGTTGCGCTTTTTCGTGATGCATTCTTTGCGCTCGCTCCTGAAATAATTTGGTTATATATGTTATCTGTCACAACCGTCACAATCGTAGCATGATTTTTTCTTCTATATGTGTATCCTCTATAAAACTGGCACATTGTAATTATTATCTGTCACATTCAAAGAAAACTGTCACATAGGATAAGCCCACCCCCTAATTATTTAAGAGCCGCGGTGCAAACGCCTGAGCTTCTCCTGGTGTATCCCTCCTCTTTGACTCCTTTTCCACCGGGGGGGATACCCCTCACTCTCTCGCGTCCACCTGCAAGTCGAACCATATTGATGCCTACGCTGCGCCCGAAATGCTCAAAATTCGTGCGCTTTCTCACCCCCGCGTTGCCCGCACCCCTATTTATCGCATTCTCTTTCTGCGATGGCTGGAATCCAACAAAAAAAGACGGCAGCCGCCGCCCATCAGGGAAGCTGCTGCCGCCTTGCTGTATGAAGTTACTGCACCCCGTCGTCATCCGTCCAGGGCTGCGTGTAGCTCAGTGCACGCTCGCTGTCGCCGGTGCCGTTGGTTGTCGGGTCGGTGACGATGCCCAGGATCGCCAGCACCGTGAAGATGGCGTTGACCACCTGCAGCAGCTTGTCCCCGATTTCCCCCAGGTCAATGCTCACGCCGATCAATGCCGCACGGTCAGCATCAGCGGCGCATCGTGGAAGGTGTCCACCTGCACCGTTACGTCCCCGGTTGTGCCGCTGGTGATGGTGGTGCCCGTCTGCGCCGTCACCTGGTAGGCGTAGGGCTGGGCTGTAAAGGTCACGCTCAGCTCGCCCCCAAACCAGTTTTTCAGGCTCCAGGTGGTGCTCTTGTCCACCTGCGCCAGATAGTAGACCTCCGGCTCGTAGTCGAAAATCAGCTGCTGCCGTCCGCAGTCCAGCCAGGCCAGCAGCGTCCGCAGCCGTGCCTGGGCTTCCGTTTGGGTCTTGGGTTCGTCCGCCATCACCAGCGTCCCGGAAAAGCTCAGCACCTGCCGGGTTTCCCCTGCCATCAGCACGCTGCCCGATACCCCTGCAATCTCGTATTCGTTCCGCTCAATCTCCGGGCTGATGGGGTGTCCGTCCTTCTCAATCCACCAGCAGCCCATGTCCTGGCGGCAGTGCCGTCCGTTAAAGGTAAACCCGCTTTCGTTCAGCTTCATGCCGCACCTCCTTCCTTATGCCAGCACCATCCGGCTGGTGCGCCCCTTGGCGCTGCGTCCTGCCCGGTTGTAGGTGGCTCGGCTCACGTCCGGTTCCAGTTCGTTGCTCATCTTGCGCCCGTTCACGTACAGGGACGCTTCCCCAACGCCACCACGCTGCATGGCCTGCACCGTTGCTTCCGCCAGCGCATCGTAGTCAATCACCGGCCCCGTGACGCTTACCGGCTGTGCAGGCAGGCGCTGCACGCTTTCACCCACAGCGGCGTCGCTCAGCTGCTGCACCGCACGGCTTACCTGTTCCATGCCATCCGTAATGCCCCCGGCAAAGCCCTCGGAATAGAATTGACCTACCTGCGCCATGACCCGGCTGGGGCTGTGAATGCCCAGGGTGTCGCAGGCCGTCCTGTAGGCTGCCTGCGCTGCCGACTTGGCTGCCGATCGGATGCTGCTGCTGCCGCTTTCAATGCCTCGGGCAATGCCGCTTGCAATGTTCCGGCCTACGCTTTCAAAGGTGCCGTTCATGCTGCTCAGGGTGGTGGTCACGGCCCGCGCCAGCACCGTGGCGGCACTGGTGGCGCTGCTGCGTCCGTTCTGCATGCCCTGGGCGATGCTGATGGTGTAGGCTGCGCCGGTGGTCTTGGCAGTGGCGTTCAGTACGTTATCCACAGCTTTTGCAACGGCCTGTGCAGTCGCTTTCCCACTGCTGGCAAGCTGCCCCTGCTTGTCGTCCATCCCTGCGCCAATGGCCTCGGCATAGTCGCTGCCGATGGTAGTGCCTTCATCCACAGACAACACTTCCAGCACGGCATCGCATAGCCCCTGCGCTGTATCGCCGCTCATGGTGGCAGCCTCGGCGGCCAGCATGGTGAACCCGTGGACGATGCCGCCCATGGCATCCAGCCCAATGGTCTGGAAGGTCTGGAAGCTCAGTGTGGCCTTGATACCGTCCAGGAAGGCCTGCGCCGCTTCGTCTGCCGTCTTCACCAGGTCGGCTTGCGTGCCGGTCACCCCGGCGTTGAAGTCTGTTACGATCTGCTTGCCTGCGGCTTCCGCTGCACTTCCGGCGTCGCCGGTGTTCCAGCTGTTGATCCAGTTCTTCAGCGCCGTCACGCCCTGCTGGCCTGCGCCTACCACCGATTCGCCTACACCCAGCGCCACGTCGCCAATGCCTGCCACAATGCCCCATGCACGGCTCAGGCCGTCCGCTACCGTGTTGCCCAGCGCCGCCCAGTCAATGTCTTCGATAACTTCTTCGGCGGTGGTGAAGATCGCACTGAGGGCATCCTTCTGAATCCCCGTGACCCCGTTCACCAGAATGGCCACGTTCTCGCCCAGCTGTGTCCAGTTGATTTTGGTAATGGCTGCATCTGCTCCTGTAAACACACCGCTGAGGTAGTCCAGGGGGATTTCCGTTACCTGCCCTGCCAGGGTGCCCAGCTTGGTGCCGGTATCCTGCCAGGGGAAGGATTCAATGGCGGCGCTGCCCAGGTCAAACACCCCGCTGATGGCTTCCAGCCCCAGCAGCGCAAGCTGCCCTGCCACTTCGCCCAGTTTGGTGCCCACGTCTTCCCAGGGGAAGGACTCGATGGCTGCGCTGCCTGCGTCAAACACCCCGCTGAGGGCTTCCACCGAAAACACGGCAATTTTCCCTGCCAGCACCCCCAGCTTTTCGCCCACGTCTTCCCAGGGGAAGGACTCAATGGCTGCCTTGCCACCGGTAAAGATGCCGCTGACAAGCTCCATGCTCCCTTCCAGCGCTGTGCCGATGGTGTCCACCAGCGTTTCCGCAAAGCTGCCCCATTCCTGCGCCTGCTTGGCTTGGTCGCCCTCTGCCGGGGGATTAAACAGATTGCTGAAGAAGGCCGTGATGCTGTCCAGCACCCCGCGAATGGTGGTGCTGACCGTGCTTGCGAAGCTCTCCCACAAGCCGCCGATGCTGCCCTGCTCGTCTTCGCCCGGCGGGTTCAGCAGACTGCCCAGGAAGCCGCCAATGCCGCTCAGGATGCCCGTGATGGCGTCCCGGATGCCCCCGGAAAAGCTTGCCCAGGCATCCGCCAGCCCGGTGTCTGCCGGAATGCCCAGCAGGTCAAGGATGGAGGTGCCAATGCCCGCCAGCCCTTCCAGTACACCGTTCAGGATGTCGCTGCCTGCCTGTCCCCAGTCGGTGGACACCAGCCCGTCCCAGATGGCTCCCACGATTTCCGGCAGCTTGGCCACCAGCTTCGGGATGCCGGCAATCAGTCCGGCCGCCAGCTTCACCACGATGGTGATGCCCGCACTCAGCAATTCCGGCAGCACGGCCAGAATGCCGTCCACCAGCCCGTCAATCAGGGTCAGGGCGCTGTCCGCCAGTGCCCCGGCGTTCTCGCTCAGCAGGCTGGCAAGGCTCTGCACCAGTGTGGTCGCCAGGGTCGTAATCGGTCCGATGTTGGCGGTAATGGCGCTCACCACGCCGTTCAGCAGCTGCATGGCGGCGGGCAGCAGCTTGGTCAAAAGCCCCGGCAGACGCTCCGCCAGTGCTCCGGCCACCTGAGTCACCGCCGCCGATACCACGGGCAGCGCTCCCTCAATCAGCCCGGCGATGTCGTCCAGGGCGCTGCTTACCGTGTCCAGCAGGCCGCCCAGAATCTCCGGCAGCTCATCCGGCTCCAGCCCGTCCTGCAGGGCAACGGCCACCTGCCCCATGGCGCTGGTCGCCGTGTCCACCAGGGGCTGGAAGGCAGGGATCATCACCAGGCCGATGCTGTTCTTCAGGGCTTCCCCTGTGGACGTGAAGCGCTGCATGCTGTCGTCAAAGGCACCCATCTTGGCCAGGTTCTCATCGCTGAACACCGTGCCCATGGCCTGGGCTTCCTGTCCCATTTCCCGCCATGCCGCACTGCCTGCCTCAATCAGCGGATTCAGCTCCCGTGCGCTGTCGCCGAACAGCTCCATGGCCAGCGCATCCCGCTCCGCACCGGCCTCCATGTTGTGCAGCGCATCAATGGCGTCAAAGAACACGTCCTCCGTGCTCCGCATGTTGCCGTCAAAGTCCGTGATGGATACGCCCAGCTTCACGAAGTTCTCGTACGCTGCGCCGCTGGAGTCCGCAAAGCCCTCCGCCATGTGCTTGGACAGGTCCTTCATGCTGTCGCTGACCCGCTCCACGGATGTGTCGATGAAGTTGCTGGCGTAGCTCCATTCTTGCAGCCGTTGGGCGCTCACGCCTGTCTGGGTGGACAGGGTCAGCAGATCGTCAGCATAGGTGCCTGCGCCCTTGGCCATGTCGAAGGAGGCTGCCACTGCCGCCGCTGCTGCTGCGCCCATGGCAGCCATGGCCACCGCCGCCGCCTTGCATCCGGCTACCAGTGCCCCGCTTGCTGCACTGCCGGCGCTTTGCAGGGCTTCCTTCAGCTTGCTGTTCTTTTCCTCTGCGTGCTCTGCTTCGCTGCCCTCTTTTTTGACCGCATCCCCCGCCTTTCCCGCTGCGTCTGCCAGGTCGCTGCTGGCATCGGCCTGTTCCTCGGTCTGGGCAGCCAGGTCGTCCATGCTCTCTTCCGCTTCTTCGCTGGAAGACTGCATGCCACTCAGCGCACTTTCCGTGGTGGTGATTTCGCTGCCCACCTTGTTCATGGCGGTGGTTGCCCGGTTCAGGGCGATTTGCAGGTTGTCCGCCTGCTTGGAGTTCTCGCCGTATTCCTGCTTGGCTTGCGCCAGCTTCTCGGCAATCAGCTGCACCTTCTGCTGGTGGGCAGCATAGATGGCTTGCAGGCTTTGCAGCTTGCTCTGCAGGGCTTCCATGCTGTCCGCCTGCCCGGCAAAGGCGCTCTGGCTGGCAGCCATGTCCGTGTTCAGCACCGTCAGCTGTCTCGTGATGTCGGACAGTGCAGCTTTATACTGTTTGTCGCCCAACACTTTGACTTCTGTTTGGATACCACCCTCTGCCATGATTCTCCCTCCTTCTGGGTATCAAAAAAGCGCCGCACCCCTTTCGAGGTACGACGCTTTCGCGTTCCTTGCCGTCAGGCGACGGTCAACACCGTGCTGGCCGCTTCGTCAATCTCGTCCCGCATGGCTTGCAGGCAGCTGCGGACGCAGTTCAGGATGTTTTCCAGATACTCGCCGTTCGCCATCGCCGCTGCGCCCATGGCGGTCACTTCCAGCGTGGTGTCCAGCGATCGCAGCTGTGCGTCTACACGCTCCAGATGCTCTAAGGCAATGCTTTTCTGATTTTCGGTCATGTTTGCGTTCCTCCTTGTGTTTGGGGGTTGTCAGGAGGTCGCCCTTGTGGTAGAATGGATTTGCTACAAGGGTGACCTGTGGCATCGAAAGGGTAACGTGAAGCCGCCAAGCATTGCACGTTACTCTTTTTTCATGCCTTCATAGAGTGCGCGAAGCCCCTTGCGCATTGTTTCTGCACGGGTTAGGTTCAGCTTCTTTGCACACGCTTCTAAACGCTGCACATCCTCATTGTCCAACCGCACAACAATCTGTGTTCGCTTCGCATTTTCCTCTATTGGGCGTCCTGTTCGGGGAGTCAATAGATTCACCTCACTTTCTGCATTCCAATAATAACATACTGGAATGCAGAAAGTCAATACCTTTACAAAGAAAAAGAGCTGGAATTCTCCAACTCTTTGAAAAGCGTCCACGTGTGCGCTTTTGGTGTTACGGGTGATACACGCCCAGGTAGTCCTTCAGTGCGCTTTGAAGAATCTGGCTGTAGTTCACGCCGCCGTGCTTTTCCGCTGCTTCGTTCAGCCAGGCGGGAATGGTCAGCGTCTTCTTCACTGCCCGGTTCTCCATTTCCTCCCGGAAGGGGGTCATCCATGCGGTCACAGGTACCACCATCCCCCCTTTGGGTGCCTGCATGTCAAGATTCGGCGTGGGAATGGTCTCCCCATCCTGCTCCATGCCGTACAGGTGCAGGCTCATGGCATCCGCAGCCATCTGCCGTGCGTCCTCGAAGGTGTCTCCCTGGGTATAGCAGCCATCCAACTGAGGGAAGCGCACGCTGTATCCGCCATCCTCTTCCTTGGTGAACACCGCTAAAAAGGTGTACTTGCTGGGTCTGGTCATGACTTCTGCTCCTTTCTCACAAAAAAGCGTCAGGAGGCAGGCTGGATGAATCACCATCCAGCCTTTGTCTTAATGTCCCGTTCTACGCCGGGCTTCAGGTCGCCCCGGTGATCCGGCACCGTGATGCGCTTGCCATCCTTTACGAATTGCTTGTGCGATCCGCTCTGCCGTACCTCCTGCCAACCCTCCCGCTTCAGCCGTCGAATGGCTTCCTGTGCGGTCATCGGCATCCCTGCCACCTCCTGACAAGGAACAGTATAGCACAATAAACACGTGTTGTCAATACGTGTTTTGCATTATCTCGGGATTCTGTTCAGCCGCACCGTGAAGTACACCCCGCAAACCGGCAGCTTTGAGGGTCCTCCGAAAAGCGAAGCAGGGGAGCGCATCATCGCACTGCCCGTCGGCATGATGGCGGTGCTGGATCAGACCCGTGCCTATCAGGAGGATTGTAAGCGTGCCGCCCCCCATCTCTGGGTCGGTGAAGGCTGGATCATCCACGCCTGGAATGGTGCGCAGCTGCACCACGATACGCCCAGCCGCTGGTTCCGTCACTTTGCCGATGCGCACGGGTTTGAAGGCGTGCGCTTCCATGACCTGCGGCACACCCATGCCAGCACGCTGCTTGCCAACGGCATCGATGCAGTAGCCGTCGCCAGCCGCATGGGGCATGAAGACGCCAGCACAACCCTCCGTGTCTACGCCCACGCCCTTCGCTGCCGGGACGACGATGCTGCCCGCATCTGGCAATCTTTCCTTGACGAAGCGTCAGCGCAGCCGAAAACGCCTGAACTTGTTGAAAATAACGGCTTTGCACCCCTGCCCGATACCAGGTAATCCGTTTTCCCCATCTCTCCCCAGTTTTCCTCTACCCAAGCAGTCCACAGCCTGTTCCGCGCCTGTGCATATTTACAAAAAGCGCACAAAAAAGCGGCTTGCTTTGTTGCAAGTCGCTTTCTTTTTCCCGTCGAAGTGGCGGGATTCGAACCCGCGGCCTTTTGGTCCCGAACCAAACGCGCTACCAAACTGCGCTACACCTCGATAAAAAACTGGAGCCGATAATGGGACTCGGACCCATGACCTGCTGATTACGAATCAGCCGCTCTACCAACTGAGCTATATCGGCATATCCAGCGCTCACTATTATAACAGAAGCGCCGGCTTTTGTCCAGCCCTGAAGCCATATTTTTTTTACCAGTCTATGCCAATTAACACAAACATCGAACAAGCGACAGTTTCCCTTGTTCGGCTTTCTTTACGGCACCAGGGTGGCGAAGTAAATGCAGTCGCCTACGGAGCGAATCTTCCCGGAGGATAGACCGTTGATTTTCTGATTGTTCAGCACAATGGAGGTGGAGGAACCGCCGTCCAGGTTGTAGGCGTTGATGCAGCCCATGTCCTTGCACAGCTGGGCAAACTCCAGCAGGGTCATGCCCTTGCTGCCCTTCTGCTCCGGCCCTTCACAGGCGATGATCAGGTATTCCAGCTTGCCCAATTGACCAATGGCCATGCGCTGGGTCTTCTTGCCCTTGGCCAGGTCAATGGTCACATCCTTCACGCTGGACAGGACTTCGCCGTTCATCACCAGCCCGGGGCCGAAGCAGAAGGCATGCATCACCGTGCCTTCATAGGCTTCCCACTTCTTCTTGGTGGTGTGCTGGATGATGGTGAAGTCCCCGTTGTTGTCCACAATCAACGTATCCCGGCCTTTGTGGGGACGGTTGCGGAGCAGCTGCCCGTTGCGCACCACAATGCCCTGACTGTGGTGGCTGAAATAGTCTCCGTTAATGGCCAGCACCGCATTGTACCGCTTGGCCATTTCGCTGACCCGCTGCACCTTCTTGGAGGGATACTTGCCGGCCAGTCCCGTGCGGAACTGGCTGGCGTCCGTCAGTTTCACATGCACCGCCCACACCAGGGTTTCATCCCGGTAGAAGGTTTCCACGGTGATGTCCAGAGAATCATCATGGTAGCCCCCATTGTCCGGCAGGTAGTCCTCCTGATGGGGGGCATAGGGGGCGGCGGCATCTTCCACCGGCAGCGGATCGTAGAGCAGCACATCTTCAATGACTTCCTCTTCTTCCCCCAGGGAAAAAGCAGGCAGCAGCAGGGTCAGCACAAGCAGCAGGGACAGAAGCTTTCGCATGTTGGTTCCTCCCGGTTTTCACCACGAAAAAGTCCCACCGGGCAGGATTGCCCAGCGGGTCACGCTCATACTTTGTCGAAAAAGGGTTCGCCGTCTTCCTTGCACAGCACTTCGGCTTCGTTGAAGTGGAGGGGAAGGGGCTTGGCAATCATGTACCGCAGGATCTCGTCCATGCGCACGCTTTCCTGGAAGGTGACCAGGGAGAAGCTGACACCGTGCTTGTGGGCACGTCCTGTGCGGCCAATGCGGTGGAGATAGTATTCGTTTTCCGTCGGCAGGTCGAAATTGATCACGGCTTCCACATCATCCACGTCAATGCCCCGGGCAGCCACGTCCGTTGCAATGAGAATGGGGAACTTACCCCGGCGGAAGTCGTTCATGACCACATTCCGCTGGCTCTGCTTAATGTCTCCATGGATGCACTCGGCCTGATAGCCTTCCTTCTTCAGGCGGCTGGTCAGCTTGTCCGTCATGAACTTGGTGTTGCAGAAGATCATCATTCGGCCGTACACATCTGCATCCAGCAGGTACAGCAGGTGGTCGATTTTTTTGTTGGGCTCGGTAGCGATGACATACTGGGCGATTTGGGGCCGGTCTGCCTTGGTGGCTTCCACGGTGATCTCCACCGGGTCGTGCTGGTACTTCCACGCAATGGTCAGCACGTCCTGGTTGGTGGTGGCGGAGAAGAGCACCAGCTGACGGTCGCTGGGGGTGGACTCGATGATTTTGGTTACGTCCTTCACAAAGCCCATGTTCAGCATTTCGTCGGCTTCGTCCAGCACCATGGTGTGCACGGCGTCCAGCCGCAGGGTGCCCCGGGTCATGTGATCCAGCAGGCGGCCGGGGGTGGCTACCACGATTTGGGGCTTCCGCTTAATGGCGTTCAGCTGCTTTACAATGGGCTGACCGCCGTAGAGCACGGCAATCTTTGCCCCTTGAATATACTTGGCCAGCCGGGTCAGCTCGTCACCAATCTGCAGCGCCAATTCCCGGGTAGGTGCCAGCACCACGGCCTGCACCCGGCTGTCCTTCAGGGAAATGTACTCCAGCAGGGGAATGCCGAAGGCGCAGGTCTTGCCTGTACCGGTGGGGGCAATGGCGTTAATGTCTGCCCAGGCCATCATCAGGGGGATGGTCTTGGCCTGAACCGTGGAAGGGGCGGTGAAGCCCATATCCTTCACCGCATGCAGCACTTCGCTGCTTAAATCCATTTCATCAAAGGATGAAGGGAGGGATATTGTTTCTTCAGCCAAGGGGAAACTCCTTTCCGTGCACTTTGATCAGTCGTGATAGGCACGAATGGCCTTGGACAGCTGATCCGGGCAGGAGGTATCTCCACGGCAGGGGACGCCTTCCAGCCGAGCGGCCACATCCTCCGCCTTTTGACCGACCACCATGCGGGCAAGGCCTTCCGTGTTGCCCTTGCAGCCCCGGGTGAACTTGCAGTAGGTAATGATGCCATTCTTGATTTCCAGATCAATCTGGGTGGAGCAGGTTCCGTGGGTCATATACGTAAACATGCTTTTGCTTCCTTTCTTGTTTGTACATCCTAAGTCATTCGACAGGCTCTGGGGGAATTCCTTCCTATATGCATGGGAAAGGCAGCACCGCAGGGGCGATGCTGCCGCAGGGGATGGAAACGTTTAATAGGCCTTGGCGAAGTACATGATGTGCTTCCGCTTCTTGCCGCAGCACACGCAGGTGTCGCCGCAGCCTTCATCGTTCTGGTCAAAGGGCATGTTCCGGCTGGATGCGTTGAACTGATCCTTGATCTTGTCCTCGCACTCCCGGTCGCCGCACCATGCAGCCTTGGCAAAGCCTTCCTGCACCGCTTCGCCCAGCTCTTCCATGGTCTTCACGGGACGGGTGTGGGTGTCACGGAAAGTCTTGGCCTGGTTAAACAGCTCCTGCTGAATGCTGTCCAGCAGCTGCTGCATTTCGCCTGCAATGCCATCCAGTGCCAGGGTGAACTTTTCGCAGGTGTCCCGGCGGAACACGGTGACTACGCCGTTTTCCAGATCCCGGGGGCCAACCTCCAGGCGGACAGGTACACCCTTCAGCTCCCAGTCGTTGAACTTGAAGCCGGCAGACACCGTATCCCGGTCGTCCAGCTTAACACGGAAGCCTGCATCCTTCAGTTCCTTTTCCAGCTTCTCACAGGCTTCATTCACGCCGGGCTTGTGGGCGGCAATGGGCAGGATCACCACCTGAATGGGAGCGATACGGGGCGGCAGGCGCAGACCACGGTCATCGCCGTGGGTCATGATGATGGCACCGATCAGCCGGGTGCTGGTGCCCCAGCTGGTTTCCTGAGCGTAGGTCAGCTTGCCTTCCTTGTTCTGGAACTGAATGCCGTAGGCCTCGGAGAAGTTGGTACCGAAGTTGTGGCTGGTGCCGGCCTGCAGGGCCTTGCCGTCGTGCATCATAGCTTCCATAGAATAGGTAGCCCGTGCACCGGCGAACTTTTCCTTTTCGCTCTTCTGTCCCACATACACAGGTAGTGCCAGCACATCCTCTGCCACTTCCCGGTACACTTCCAGCATGGTCAGGGTCTCCTCCTGAGCCTCTTCAGGGGTGGCGTGAATGGTGTGGCCTTCCTGCCAGAGGAACTCGCTGGTGCGCAGGAAGGGACGGGTTGCCTTTTCCCACCGCATGACAGAGCACCACTGGTTGTACTTCAGGGGCAGATCACGCCAGGTCTGTACCCACTTGGCATACATGGTGCAGAAAATGGTTTCACTGGTGGGGCGGATGGCCAGCCGCTCCTGCAGCTTTTCCGTGCCGCCCTGGGTGACCCAGGCTACCTCGGGAGCAAAGCCTTCCACGTGCTCCGCTTCCTTCAGCAGCAGGCTTTCGGGGATCAGCATGGGGAAGTAAACGTTCTGATGGCCGGTCGCCTTAAAGCGGCTGTCCATGGCCTGCTGAATCTGCTCCCAAATGGCGTAGCCGTAGGGGCGGATGATCATGCAGCCGCGAACGGGGGCGTAGTCGCACAGCTCCGTTTGCAGAATCACGTCCGTGTACCACTGGGAAAAATCCTCACTGCGGGGGGTAATGTGGGTGACAAATTCCTGCTTCTTTTCCTTTGCCATGGGGAAAACCTCCTTAATTCCGTATCCGGCGGCGAAAGCCTGCAAGGGTAAGAAAAAAGCCCCGTCGCCTGCGCTTTTGTGCAGGGACGAAGGCGTTATGCTTCGCGGTACCACCCGGCTTAGGATGGGCGAACCCATCCTCACTCATTGCGCCTCATCACGGGGGCGAACCGGCGGGGATTAGCCGCAGCTCCGGGTTGGGATGGAGCAGGCGATCCCCCTGCGTGCCTTCCACCACCGCACGCTCGCTTTCAGGGATACAGACCTGTCCGGGCCCATCAATGCCATTGGGGCAATGATACCACATCATCAGCGGATTTGCAAGGGTTACAGAAGCCCTGCAAGCAGGGAAATCACAAGGGTCAGCAGGGCGGCGGCACCCAATACGTACATGCAGCATCCCAGGCAGCCTCCGTAATGCCGGGGCGGCCTGCCGGGGCCAAACAGGGAGCGGCGGGGCGGCGGCGGGGGTTCCGGGGGACGGCGATGCCAGCCTCCTCCACGGGGCGGTTCAGGACGGCCAAATCCACGGCGGCCAAAGGGCATAGCGATTCCTCCTTTCATGGAACACAAGGCATATATTCGACATGAAGGGGCAATTTCCTTTATCTGCAACCCAGAACCTGTTCCAAGGCATTTGCGGAAGATTTTTGCCCGTTTTGGGCCAAAAGTAACCATTTTCATTTGTAACAGATACGTCAGATTGCTTGCGTTTTAACGACTTTTGTGATATTCTATAGCCACGGAGAGGGTTACACCCCCTCTGAAAAGAAAGGTGGAATTTAGTATGAAGAAGACCAGGATCATGGCCCTTGTGCTGGCAGCAGTCCTGCTGCTGGCGGCTGTCCCCATGGCAGCTTTGGCAGACACGCCTACCATCAAGTATGTGAAGACCGGCACCGGCGGCAGCGTGAACATGCGCTATGGCGCAGGCACCAATTATGCCATCATCACCACCGTGCCCTATGGCACCGGCGTGACCGTGTACAGCACCGTGAACGGCTGGAGCCAGGTTGGCTACTCCGGATACTCCGGAACCGGCTGGATCATGAGCCGCTATCTGGTGAGCAGCAAGCCCTCCAAGGGAACTACCAAGGGCAGCACTGCTGACACCCTGACCTCCAGCATCTTCAACAACTTCAAGGAAGTTAACGCCTACACCACCGTGAAGCCCTCCACCCCCGGCAACTTCGTGAACATGCGGTGGGCTCCCAGCAAGGCATCCCCCGTGCAGGCCAAGTACTATGAAGGCAAGCAGCTGCTGGTGCTGAAGGAGAACAAGTCCTGGTGCCAGGTGTATGACGCTGAAAACAATCGCTGCGGCTTCATCATGAAGAAACTGCTGGATCGCTAAGCTGAACATCCATAACAAGGAGGAAATGCACATATGAAGAAGTTCATTGCACTGCTGATGGCAGCCATGATGCTGCTGGGCTGCGCATCCGCCCTGGCGGAGGATGCTGCCACCACCCTGATCGGCACCACCGCCCTGCCTTTCAACGTGGAAGTGCCTGAAGTTGAAGGCACCACCGTGTCCTATGAAGAGTATGAAGGCGTTGTGTACGTCACCTTCGGCCAGTATGATGAAAATGGCATTGTGAACGGCCCCACCTACCTCTTGACCATGGCCGCCAGCGACGAAAGCCTGCTGGCAGGCGCTAACCTGAGCGAAGCTACCGATGAGCAGATTCAGGAGCTCTTCGAGACCATCGCAACGGAAGACGGCGACTATACCTACAAGATTCAGGATCTGGATGACGGCATCCGGGTGCTGTACATCATTGATGCCACCCTGCGTGACGCTGCTCAGGTTGTGACCATCAAGGACGGCGTGTTCGTAAACGTGCAGACCTGGAATGAAGACTTTTCTCCCATTACCGACGAAATGGCTGAGAACTGCATCAAGCTGGTGGACGCTCTGAAGTTCGTGGAGAAGGAAACCCCTGCTGCCACCGACACCCCTGCCGCCTAATCAGTATCAAGAAACAAAAAAAGCTCCCCGTGCAGGCTGATCGCTTGCACGGGGAGTTTTTTTAATGGTTCATCATCTTGTCCAGCCATGCGCCCAACTGGCTTTCACGTGCCCTGGCGGCGGTTTCGTCCGGGGCTTTGGTGAAGGTGTAGGCTTTGATCTTCGGTTCTGTGCCGCTGGGGCGGATGATTACCTTGTCCCCGCCCTCAAGGCAGAAGGTGAGCACATCGGCGGCAGGCAGGCCTGTGCCCTGGGACAGGTAATCCTTCACCTCCAGCACAGCGGCACCGGCAATGGCTTCAGGCGGATTCCCCCGCAGGGCTGCCATCTTTTCCCCCATGATGGTCATGCCCTTTGCCCCTTCAAAGGTGTAGCTGTGGAGGCTGTTGAAGTGATAGCCGCATCGTTCATACAGGCTGTCCATGGCCTCCGGCAGGGTCATGCCCTGCTGCTTGTAGTACCGGACCATTTCGCAGATCAGCAGGGAAGCGTTCACTGCATCCTTGTCCCGGGCATGAGTGCCGGAAAGATAGCCGTAGCTTTCCTCAAAGCCGAAAAGATACCGAGCTTTCTGCCCTGCCTTTTCCAGCAAGCCGATTTGCTCGCCGATGAACTTGAAGCCTGTCAGTGTGCGGCGAAGCTCAATGCCGTAATGCGCTGCCACCTTGTCTGCCATGGCGCTGGATACAATGGTGGTCACCACCACCGGCTTCAGGGGCATGGTGTCTTTTTCGATGCGGGTCTTGGCAATGTAGTCCATGAGCAGAATGCCCACTTCGTTGCCGGTCATGAGCCGAACATCATTGCCCATAGGCACGGCAATGCCCACCCGGTCACAGTCCGGGTCGGTGGCAAGGAGCAGATCCGGCTGGAAAGCCTTGCAGTCCCGGATGCCCAGCGCCAGGGCTTCCCGAATTTCCGGGTTGGGATAGGGGCAGGTGGGGAAGTGTCCGTCAGGATGCTCCTGCTCTGCCACCACATGCACATCCGCAATGCCGCAGTCCCGAAGCATCCGGGTTACGCACTCCAGCCCGGTACCGTTCAGGGGGGTGTACACCACCTTCAGGGGCACCTGGTTCAGCTCCGGGCGCAGCTGCTCCCCTTCCACCGCCTGCATGAATCGATCCAGCACATCTTCCGGCAGCTCACGGATGAGCCCCTGTGCCTTGGCTTTCTCCAAGGTCAGTTTGCCCTTCACAAACAGGGGAGCAGCGGTAATGCACTGCTGAATGGCATTGGCAGCTTCCGTGGTGATCTGGCAGCCATCTGCCCCGTACACCTTGTAGCCGTTATACTTGGCAGGGTTGTGGCTGGCGGTGATGCAGATGCCGGCACCGCAGCCCTGATCCCGCACAGCAAAGGACAGGGCAGGGGTAGGCTCCAGCCGGGGGTACATAAGGGCGGTAATGCCCTGCTCCGCCAGGGTGAGGGCGGCAGCCTGGGCAAATTCCCGGCTCATGATGCGGCTGTCGTGGGCAATGGCCACCTTCCGGGGCAGGGAAGTGGACAGCAGGTAATCCGCCAATCCCCGGGTGGCATGCCGGACGGTGTACAGGTTCATCCGATCATCGCCGATACCGATTTCACCCCGGAGACCGCCGGTACCAAAGGCCAGCTGCCGGTAGAAGCAGTCTGTCAGCTGGGTTTCGTCCATGTCGATGATGGTGTTCTTGTCCTCGTCCGTCACCACGTCAGAGGTCAGCCACAGAAATTTACGTGCGTTGATGTCTTGCATGGGGAATCTCCTTTACAGGCGGGCTTCCTGATGCTGAAAGCCCTCCAAGTCTCCCTTATTGTATCACGTGGAGGCTACATCGTCCAGCAGAACCGTGAACACCTGATTCCTTTGGGACGGATAATCCACCGTTTCCGCCATGGAAGGATAAAATTCTCACAAAGTTCACGAACCATGTAACGAAAATGGTGGATAGATGGACCAAAACAGTGTATAATGTTCCTTGATTGTGAAAGAGGGGAGGGGGAGCTGTGCGCCGAAGAAGTCTGTTCTTTTTTGCGCTGCTGGTAGGCTGGGCACTGTGCTTTCCTGCCCTTGCAGAATCACTGGATCGGGTGCTGCTGGTGGGGTGCGATAACTTCGTGTCCCAGGTCAGCACGGCACCCTCCTCAGCCAATAACGTGACTCAGATGATGAGCGTCCTTTCCGGGGGCGATTTGGATCCTGTGGAAATGGTGACCCGCCGGAATGACCTGTACAGCAAGGAAGCCTTGAAGCGGCTGATTCTGGAAACCTTCGCCGATGCAGATGAAGATGACGTCAGCTTTTTCTACATCAGCACCCATGGCCTGTGGAAACAGGGACAGCCCAACGGCAGCATGACCCTGCTTCTTTCCGACGGCGTGCGGGAGGAGGGCATTACCGCCTCTGAATTAAAGGAAACCTTTGACCAAATCCAGGGCACGAAAGTGCTGATTGTCGACGCATGCCACTCCGGCGCCATGCTGGGGAAGGGTGTGCATCCGCCCTTTGACAATGTGTTTGTGGGCAAGGATTACAAGGTGATCTGCTCCTCCGGCGGAGCGGAAGAAAGCTGGTTCTGGGCAGGGAACGAGGACGCCAGCGAGTCTGCCGGTGCGGGATATTTTTCCTCCGCCCTGGTGCGTGGTTTAAGCTACCTGGGCGCTTACGGCGCAGATGCTGACCGGGACGGCCGCATTACCATGACGGAGCTGAAAAACTATCTGCTGGAGAACCACGGCGCATCCACTACCCGGATGTACCCGGAAGAGGACGATTTCGTGATCCTGTCCTATAACCCGGAAGTGCTGAAGGATCAGGATCGAACCTCCATTGTCAGCGGGCTGACCTTTTCCGGGGAAACGCTGACGGAAACGATCCCCACGGCCAACTTCTCCTTTACCATGCTGACCTCTGCCCGAATTGCCTACCAAACGGTGATGCACCGGGAAGGAAAGTGGGACTTTGAAAACAGCAACCTGGTGTGGGATAACAGTGAAATGTTCGGCGAGTTCGGCGATGCTCAGGGCTTTCTGTCCCCTGGCTATAAGGAGCGCTCCTTCACCTTCTCCCGGGACGATACAGGCTCCTACGGCTATGTGCTGATGCAGATGCTGGCCATCCGCAACAACACCGTGTCCATGATTTCCAGCCGGGTGCTGACCATTCCCCCCATGAAGGGCGATCCTTTGCTGGAAGTATACACGGGGGATGCCTTCAGTCCCCAAAACTATGAGGAAATGAACATCCTGGTGCACCATCAATTCCCCTGCGAAATATCCGTTACCATTGAGAATGAGGAAGGCACCACCGTGCGCCGCATCTGCACCCGGCAGGGCAGCCGGCCGGAGCAGATGAAGCCTCTGGGTTCCTCCTTCTGCTGGAATGGGAAAACCTCCACCGGGGAGTATGCCCCGGCAGGCACCTACAAAGCCCATATTACGGCATGGATTGCCGGGGTCAAGTACGAAATGGTATCGGATCCCTTCGAACTGATCGGCAATGCAGGATAAAAGAGAACCGCCAATGGAAGTTCTTTTCCATTGGCGGTCCTTTTGACTCATCGGGGAATGAGCATTAGAGGTCCAGGGCGATATTTTCCTGAGCAATACCGTGCTTCTCTGCATAGCCGGTCAGGAACAGGGTCAGGGCGCCGTCGCCGGTTACGTTGCAGGCGGTGCCGAAGCTGTCCTGCAGGGCGAAGATGGCCAGCATCAGGGCGATACCGTCGCTGTTGAAGCCCAGCACGCCGACGATCAAGCCCAGGGAAGCCATCACCGTGCCGCCGGGTACGCCGGGCGCGCCGATGGCGAAAATGCCCAGCAGCAGGATGAACAGGATCATGCTGCCCAGGTCAGGCAGCTGTCCGTACAACACCTGGGAAACGATCATGACGAAGAACACTTCCGTCAGTGCAGAGCCGCACAGGTGAATATTGGCGAAAAGGGGAATGCCGAATTCCACCATGTCGGAGCGGAGCACCTTGCTCTTGCGGGCGCATTCCAGCGCCACAGCCAGGGTAGCGGCAGAGGACATGGTACCCACGGCGGTCAGGTAAGCGGGGCCATAGTGCTTTACAACTTCAATGGCACTGCGGCCGGAGTAGATCCCGGCAAAGCCGTAGAGCACCGCCATCCAGATGTAGTGGCCGATCATCACGATAACGATGGCCAGCAGGAAGGCGGGAAACTGCTTGGTAATGGTGCCGTCATAGCTGAGGCTGCAGAAGGTCAGGGTGATGAAGACAGGCAGCACGGGGATGATGACCTTTTCGACCACCTTCAGCACGATGCCTTGGAATTCCTGCAGTACGGTAACGGTGGTCTTTGCCTTGGTCCACACGGCGGCCAGGCCGATCAGCACGGAGAACACCAGGGCGCTCATCACCGGCATGATCTGGGGAATATCCAGCTGGAAGGCCACATCCGGCAGTTCCTTCAGCCCTTCCACAGAGCTGGCAATGGGCAGGTGAGGCACCAGCACGTAGCCGGCTGCCATGCTCATCACCGTAGCCAGCACCGTACTGATGTAGGCGGCAATGATGGCGATGACCAGCATTCGGGTAGCGTTGGAACCCATCTTGGTAATGGACGGGGCAATGAAGCCGATGACGATGAGGGGAACGCAGAACAGGATCAGCTGGTTCAGGACGTACTTCAGGGTAACCACAACGGTCATGACGCTTTCCGGCAGGAATAGGCCGGCGACGATGCCAACGGCGATGCCGATCAGCAGCTGAACGGGCAAGCTAAGCCCCTTCTTTTTGGTTTTGGTAGTCATCAGTGGATCCTCCTGATTCTAAAAGTCGAAAAATCAAATGGCTTACAGGAACAGGGAGATGAACCGTGGCGTATGGGTAATGTTTTATTCAATGGGAGGCTGACCGGTCATGATGCGGAGGATCTCCCGATCCGTTTCCCGCATACCCAAGCGGCCTAAACGCCCCACGTTGTTGATGGTATTCTCAACACCCTTGGTGACAATACCTTCCCCATCGTAGAATTGCTGGCCGTTCAGGATCATTTGCCAGCCCATGATGCCTGCGTCCACGGAGGCAGCGATCTTTGCCGCACAGGATGCCTTGGCACCGTCGCAGACCATGCCGGACACAATGGCCAGGGAATTCACCAGCGTATGAGAAATGATGCGCAGGTCGCCACCGTTCAGCCAGGCAATGGCAGCACCGGCAGCGCATCCGGCACACACAGCGCCGCAGTAGGCACTGAGGCGGCCAATGCCTGTCTTCATGTGAATGGCCAGCAGGTCGCTGAGGGTCACGGCACGGATGAGCGTGTCCTGGGACACCTGCAGCTCCTTGGCATACTCAATGACAGGCACCGAGGCAGTCATGCCCTGATTGCCGCTGCCGGAAACGATGATGACCGGCATTTCGCAGCCGTTCATCCGTGCATCCGATCCGGCGGCAGCCATGTACCGGGCACGGAACTTCACATCATCACCATAGTGATGCTTCAGCACCTTGCCCACATTGGCGCCGTAGTCGTGGGTCATGCCTTCCTGGGCAATGGCGTAGTTGTACGTGATTTGGCGCTCCACCAATTCCCGCACGTCTTCCACATTCATGGTTTCGATAAAGTCTAGAATGCCGGCAACGGTCAGGCAGCTGTGGTCCGTAAGCCCGGCGGCAGTGCCGGCCTCTGTGGTGCGCTTGCCGGTCAGCAGCACTTCATCGTTCTTCTGGATCAGCACAATGTGGGTGTGATAATCACAGATGCGCAGCTTCACGGTGTCCTCTCCCGCCTTCATGGTCAGGATGATGTCAAACACCACGTCCCCTTCCGCTGGCTTCACCTTGATTTCGTGGGTCTTCAGGTAAGCACGGATGGCTTCCTTTTCCTCCTGTGAAACGTCGGCAATGACCTCCAGAATCTTCTCAGGCTTTCCGGCTACAATGCCGGCGGCGGCAGCAGCTTCGATGCCCTTCAGCCCATCGGTGTTGGGCACCACCACGCTCTTCACGTTCTTGATGATGTTGCCGCTGGCTTCCACCAGCACCGTTTCGGGTTCCTTGCCCAGCACTTCCCTTGCCTTGGCGGCACCGTAGGCAAGAGAGATCGGCTCCGTACAGCCCATGGCGGAAATGAGCTCTTCCCGCAGGATCTGCACAAAGCTTTGGTACCGGGAATCTGTCTTCTCCATATGCTTCTCCCTTCTTTCTATGGGATTCAAGGGGGCGCAAACCGGATCAAGGGATGACTTGCAAAGGAATCAATCCTCCTGTCTTACGTAAATTGATCTTAAATGAACAGAGTTCATTTTACCCAACAACAAAACATGGATGAACCTGCCGGATATGGGTCAATAGAGGGCTCTGCGAGTCATTTCCAGAATGGCAGTGGGGTCGTAATCATGGCGGAGCATGGCAGAAAGCATCAGGGAAAACAAGAGGCCGGCAAACCTGTCCGCAGTAAATTCCTCGTCAAAGGCATCGGGGCGGATGTGCTCATCCCTTTTCAGCACGGCAGCAATACCGTCCAGAATGTGCTGCCGGGTCTGCTGCATGCGAACCTTCGCCTCAGACTTGTCCCCGGAAACAAAGCCCAGGGAGTGGAGGGTGAAGAAATCCGGGTACCGCTTGCTGCCGGCGGCCATGCGCTCGTAGACCCACAGGGTATAGGACTGAATATCCTGAAAAGCCGGCTGGTTCTTGGAGCGGTGGAAAATCTCCTGCCAAATGCTTTCCACCGTGGCGGTGACCAATGTGGCCTTCCCGTCAAAGTAATTATAAATGGAGCCTACCGAAACACCGCAGACCTTCGCCACGGAGCGGATGTTCACCGCAGACCAACCCTGATCCCGCACCAGGCTTTTGCTGGCTTCCAAAAGTTCCTCCTTCGACGTTACCTTATTATTCATTTGAATCACCTCATCTTGAACTACGTTCATTATATGAGAAAAAAACAGGGCTGTCAAGAGAAATTGACGGCGCTTTTTGGGTGGGGGAGGGTGCGAAATGCAGGTGCGTCAACTGGTAAGCGAGTAACGGCGTGGACTCCTTTCAAAGCCATGCAAATGAAGAAAGCTGGTGCAGTGGAGCCGCTGACTGGCGATGGATTTTTTGGGTGATGCCCTACACGCCGGAAATGAACCTGATCGAACAGATATGGCGGGAAATCCGAACAAGAGGATTCAAAAACGCAGCCTTTCAAACGTTAGAAAAGGTTGCTGATCGCCTCTGTGAGACAATCAACAACCTTGCAGTGGAAACGATTTCGATTACATTGAGGGGTGAATATTAAGCGTATTCAGTTGAGAATGATACGTTCATTGAACCCCCTTCACCAGCTCCACAGCAGCTTCATGCACCTTCTGGGCGGCGTCCATGCTGAGCTTCGTGGCAGCGGCGGCAGCTTCTTCCGTAGAGGCAGCGGCAGCAACGGCGGTCTGCATTTCATCGAACACGGTGTAGCATTCCTCCTGCAGTGCGGCCAGCTTCGTGTCGATGGCGGCTTTCTCCTCGTCCGTCAGGCTGCCGTATTCATACAGGTTGGACAGGGCATCGAAGGTCCAGTAGCAGGAATCAGCCCAGTTGGCGGGAAGCACCTTGAAGCCCTCCACCGTCACCTGCTCCCCTGCCTCATTTTTCGTGGTGGTGGTGGCGGCATAGTAAACGCCCTCCGTAGGTTCCTCGGTCACAAACTCGGCCTTGGCGGTGCTGAGCTGATAGGCGGCGTAGGTATCGGTGGTCAGCATGGGGTAGTAGGGGACGAACACACTGATGGCGGTATCATCCATGGCGATCCACTCTACGGTGTCCAGAATGCTGTCCTCAGCTGTGATCTGGAAGATGTGGGTTTCCATATTCCGCACGTGGCCAATGCCTGCAACATGATAATACCCCACTGCATCTTGGATGGTCCAGGGATGATCCAGCGTAATGTTGGAATACAGGGGAACGATTTCACCGGCTGCATTCACATTGGAAAGGGTGTAGTCGCTGGGCACCAGTTCTTCCTTGGCGGTAGCTTCATTGAAGTAGTTCAGTGCGCTGACCATCCGGTCCTTCACGGCCTGGTCGCTGTTGTAGGAGGCAACATAGTCGATGGTGTTGGCATCCTTATCGCCTACGTACGTGCCCGCCTTTTCTGCTGTGGCAATCAGGTCGGCGGAAGCTTTCACGTTTTCCGTGTCGTCCAGGTCAATTAAGCCGATGATGGACATGTTGGGCTGGGCGAATACAAGGCTGCTGTTTAGCTTGACAGCCACATACTGGGTGCCGGTGGTGTTTTCGATGTACCAGGCTTCGTTGTTGTCAGCGATGAAAATGCCGGAACCGGTGTTGCAGCCGGATGCATCGTAAATGCTGAGCAGCAGGTCAACGGCTTCCTTGGCGGTGGAGGCTTCGCTCAGCAAAATGGTGGGGATTTCCGCCTGTTCAATGCCATCGGCCTTGAAGGGATCCGTTTCCTTCAGCACGGCAGAACTGCTGAGAGCCTCGGAAGCAGAAACCGTTACGCCCATTTCATTGGTGCCTGCGGATTGATAGGGCGTGTGGGTGTGGGTGCTGCCGCAGTCAGGGCAAACGCCGTCAACCCCTGCCCCGTTGTCATCCTGAAAAGCGTTGTAGCTGTAGCTGTCCTTGGTGAATGTGTAGGTGAAGCCGTAGCAGCCGTTGTATAATTCTCCAGCTTGATGCACCCCTGCCGGGATGGCGAAATACATTTTGTTGTAGCTGTTGGAAAGATCCTCGGAGCGGGCCAGCAGGGTGGTGCCGTCAGCGGTCAAGTCAGACCCAACATAAACAGATGTGCAGGCAGATGCACCTACAGAAGCCATGCACAGCACGGAAGCCAGCGCCGTTGCCAATACCTTTTTCCCGGAGAAGTGGAACATCAAAAACACCTTCCTTTTCCTTTGTACGACGGCTATTATAACGCATAAATATTCATATGTCAAGGGATATAATAAATAATTATGCAAAACAAGAGGAAGGTGTTTCACAGACTATCAACAAACCCTAGGTGGCGCCCACGGGCTCGCAAGCCCTTCAACTTTAGATCGAAAATCGGCGAGCCCCTTCGGGGCGT
>CAVIWF010000029.1:0-30153 GCA_963646285.1 bacterium | reverse complement strand
GCCGGGAGAACGGTGAAACCGTTCGACCAGTGAGTGAGTGCAAAACTCGACAAAACGGCGAAGCCACTTTGTCGATGCTCTGAGAAAAGCACAGGCTGCATTTGGCCTGTGCTTTTCTGATGGATTCTATTCTGCCTTTCATTCATTACCCGGTGTGGGCAGGGAGGCTACCGGCGTAGGCGTGGGTGCTAAGGTGGGGGTAGGCTCGATGGTAGGCGTGGTCAATACATCGGCATAGAGGGCTTCCAGGGTGGCTACGGTGGCGGTGCCGGTTACCTTTAAGCCGGCGGCTTTCTGGAAATCCTTCACGGCCTGCACTGTGCCGTCCAGATAGGTGCCGGAACACTTGCCGTGATAATAGCCCAGTTCCGTCAGCTTCATCTGCATCCAGTACACTGCTTCGGAAGAATCATTCTTCTTCAGCTGCGCCAAAGGCATGGGAGGCAAACCATTGGAAACGTAGACAGGGTTGGCAGTGGGCTCCGGGGTTTCTTCCGGCAGCATGGTTTTGGTATTCAGTGCCGGCAACTTCAGGGAAGCACGAAGCTCCGGATCAGCTGCCATGTCTTCCACAATGCTGACCACCGTGCCCTCACCGCAGTTGTCGTAAATCCACTTGGCATCTGCCACGGTTAGACGGATGCACCCGTGGGAAACCCGCTTGCCTAGGTTTTTGTAGCTGCTCTTGGCCAGTGCCATGGTGTCTACAGCGTTATAAATCACGGAATGGAAGGCGATGGAGGAGTTGATTCGTGTCCAGTACCGGGCATGTCCGCCCCACTTGGGGAAGTAGCACCACTTGGCTTTCCGGCCGGTCAGCACCCAATCCCCGGGATCACTGGGGTTGGACTTGGTGCCTGTGGAGCACAGCATCTGCCGGACAATGACCGTGTGCTCCCCGTTTTCATCCAAGCCGTAGACGGTGGTCACCTGATTGGCCACATCCACCGTAATGGCGTAAGGTACAGGGGTGGGGGTAGGCGTAGGCTTGGGGGTGGCATCCGGCAGGACTACAGAAGCATCATTGAAGATCAGGTTCCAGGTGACTTCGCCCACAATGCCGTCCACCGTGACACCGTTCTGCTTCTGCAGGGTTTTGACGGCGGTCATGGTTTTGCCGAGGAAATTACCGCTGATGGGGCCGGAGTAATAACCCAGCTCCGTCAGGCGGGTTTGCAGCTGCTTCACCAGCGTGCCGGTGGAACCCTTGGCAAGCCGCTCTGTGTAGGCAACCGTTCCCTGCATGACTGTGCCGGTATCGGTGGTGTCACTGGATGCTTCCAAGGCCTGCAGGAGGATCGTCAGGGTATCCACATCGGCAACGCCGGTGGCTTCTTCTCCATTGGCTTCCTGATAAGCACGGACAGCCTCTTCCGTGGCATCCAGGAATTCACCACTGATCTTTCCCTTGTAGTAGCCAAGCACCGTCAGCCGGGTTTGCAGTTCCTTCACGTCATCCCCGGTGCAGCCTTTTTTCAATGGGCGATACTGGGCTGCAAAAAGGAGACTCTGGGTTTTCGCATCGGCTTCGCCGGTCGCATCCAGACCAAAATCCTCCTGAAAGGACTTGACGGCCTCCGTGGTAGCGGCATCGTATACGCCGGATGCCTCACCGGTCAGGTAATAGAGATCTTTCAGCCGGTACTGCAGGGTGGACACATCGTCCCCTTCATCTCCTTCTTTCAGATCCCGATCTTCTGTTACCGTGATTTCAAACCCGTCGTCATCCAAGTCATCCACAGGGACGGCTTCTTCTTCCCCCAAAGCCCCCAAGGGCAGGAGCAGAAGCAGTGCCGCCAACAGTGCCAGTAAGCTGCGTTTCATTCGTTTACTCTCCTATTTGTCACAAAAAGCAGACCGTTACCGCTGAACTTCCTCAATCATCTCCAGCACCCGGCGGGTACCGTCTGCCGGGGGAGCAGCCTTGACGTTAGCAGCCAGGGTTGCCCGATCAGCCCAGGTTTGCTTCAGAGCTTCCGCCAAGGTGTCGGCAGTCATGTTCTCCTGCAGCAGCACACGGCAAAGCCCCCGCTTTTCGTAGCTCTGGGCGTTGAGAATCTGGTCGCCCCGGCTGGCTCCCTTGGGGTAGGGCACCAACAGCAGAGGCTTGTCCAGTGCCTGAAATTCGCACAGGGCATTGCTGCCTGCCCGAGAAAGCACCAGATCTGCTGCTGCCAGTACATCGGGCAGATCCGCATCCAGAAATTCAACCTGGGTGTAGCCGGCGGTGCCTTCCAGTGAGGCATCCAGATTGCCCTTGCCGCAGATGTGGGCAACATCGAATTGTTCAGTCAGCTGGGGCAGGGCTTCACGAAGCGCCTTGTTCACTGCCTGTGCGCCGGAGGAACCACCCATCATCAGCAGGATGGGCTTGGTGCCGTCGAAATGCAGCAGTGCCAGTCCCTTAACACGGCTGCCACGGAAAAGCTCCGGCCGCAGGGGAGTGCCGGTCATTTCAGCCTTTGCCCCAAGGGCTGCTGCGCACTCCGGGAAGGTGGTGGCGATTTTCCGGGCAAAGGGCTTGCAAAGCTTGTTGGCGAGGCCGGGGGTCAAGTCACTTTCGTGGCAAAGGACGGGAACGTGATGAACCCATGCGCCGAAGACTACCGGCACAGCCACAAAGCCGCCCTTGCTGAACACCACGTCCGGCTTGATTTTGCCGATCACGTGAGAGGCCTGAAAGGCTCCGGCAATCACCCGGAAGGGGTCGGTGAAGTTCTGCCAGGAAAAATAACGGCGCAGCTTGCCGCTTTTCACCGCATGATAGGTAACACCGGGAACGGAGGCCATCTTGTCCCGCTCCATGCCTTTTTCCGTGCCGATATAGTGAATCTCATACCCGCTTTCCTGCAGGTGAGGAATCAATGCCAGGTGGGGGGTCACATGTCCCAAAGTACCGCCGCCGGTAAGAACAATTTTCTTCATACTACCGTGCCCTTTCAGCAGAATGCAAAAACAGGCGCGGCGCCAGTGAATGCGTCGCGCCTGTACTGATGCTATCATACATCAAACAGTGGTTTTCGGCAAGAGAAACAAAATCATTCCTCGTCGGGAAGATCTTCTTCCAACAGTGCCAAATCGTCTTCTTCGTCAAAGGATTCGGCAGCGTCCCCGGCGGCTTCCTCATTGGAAACAGGAGCAGCCTGATCGTTTGCCTTGAAAAGCTCCTGACGAATGACGGCGTCGATTTCCCCTGCAATTTCGGGATGACTCTTCAGGAACAGGCGGGTGTTTTCACGACCCTGACCAATGCGCTGATCCTTATAGGAGAACCAGGCGCCGCTCTTGTGGATGATGTCCCGCTCCACAGCCAGATCCAGCAGGGTGCCTTCCTTGCTGATGCCTTCGCCATACACAATGTCGAACTCAGCCACACGGAAGGGCGGGGCAACCTTGTTCTTCACAACCTTCACCTTGGTGTGATTGCCAACCACGGTGGCACCGTCCTTCAGCTGCTCGCCACGGCGTACATCCAGGCGGACGGAGGCGTAGAACTTCAGTGCCCGGCCGCCGGGGGTGGTCTCCGGGTTGCCGTACATTACGCCCACTTTTTCACGCAGCTGGTTGATGAAAATGGCCACGCAGCCCGTCTTGTTAATGATGCCGGCCAGCTTCCGCAGCGCCTGACTCATGAGCCGTGCCTGCAGGCCGACAAAGCTGTCGCCCATTTCACCGTCGATTTCCGCCTTGGGCACCAGGGCGGCAACGGAGTCGATGACCACCACGTCCAGTGCGCCGGAGCGAACCAGAGCCTCTGCAATCTCCAGTGCCTGCTCGCCCGTATCCGGCTGGGATACATACAGCTCGTCAATGTTCACACCCAGCTTCTTGGCATAGGCAGGATCCAGGGCATGTTCTGCGTCCACAAAGGCTGCAATGCCGCCTGCACGCTGGGCTTCTGCCACAATGTGCAGGGCAACGGTGGTTTTACCGGAAGATTCAGGCCCGTAAATCTCCACAATACGTCCCCGGGGAATGCCGCCCACGCCCAGGGCTGCATCCAGCGTCAGGCAGCCGGTGGGAATGACCGGGATATTCTGGTCGGTGACGTTTTCCCCCAGCTTCATTACGGCACCCTTGCCGTACTGCTTATCCAGATCTGCCAGTGCATGCTCCAGTGCCTTCAGCTTTTCCTCCTGAGGATTATCGCCGGACTTCACTGCTTTGTCCGCCTTCGAAGCGGCTGCTTTTTTGGTTGCCATGATAAAGATTTCCTCCTAACCGGTTCACTCTTATAGGCATGCGAAAAATTGATTCGCAATCATTCCGTCTTTTGCATGGTATCACGGATGACCATGGTTTGCAAGGGGAACACCCGAAAAAGACGAACTCAGTTTCGTGTTTTTGTGGGGGAGAAGGGTGGATGGAGGCTGATTTCCATCAGTCAAGTTAACGCTTAATATCGTAGTTCATGTTCATCAAATTCTTGATGGTCTGCACATCATCAATAATGTTGGCATCTCCGTGGATGGTGTGCTTCAGCACGCTGCTGGCCACGGCGAAATTGACCATGTCCATGGGGCGGAAGTTGTGGATCATGGCGTAGATGAGACCGCCTGCAAAGGCATCGCCGCCGCCTACACGATCCAGAATATTAAAGGTGTACAGCCGGCTTTCGAAGGTGTGACCTTCATACCACATAAAGGCCTTCAGGCTGTTTTCACTGCCGGAATGGGCGTAGCGGACGTGGCGGCCAATGCACTTGATGTTGGGATACCGCTCCACGAAGCGCTGGAAGATTTCATCCTGCTGCTCGTAGGTAGGCTGAAGGGGGACACCGTCCTTCACATCCCCCTGGGCATGATCGTTGTCATCCCGCCACAGGTGATAAGGCTCAATGCCCAGCAATACGTCCACATAGGGGAGACACAGGGTGCAGAAGTCCCGTGCTTGCTCCCAGCTCCACAGGGTGGAGCGGAAGTTGCCGTCGAAGCTGACGGTCATGCCCTTCTCCTTGGCTACCTTCAGGCAATCCAGCACCAGCTTGGCGCAGTTGGGTCCCAAGGCCGGGGTGATGCCGCTCAGGTGAAGCCAGTCAAAGCCGGTAAGCAGCTCCTCCAAATCCACCTTGGAGAAATCGTATTCAGCCATGGCAGAATGTTTGCGGTCGTAAATGACCTTGCTGGCACGGATGCCGTAGCCTGTTTCCAGGTAGTAGGTGCCCAGCCGGTGAGAAGGGGTTTCGGCAGGGGTGGAAAGAATCACGGGGGTGCAGTGCACATCGTTGGAGCGGAGCATCCGCACGGCACTCTTGCCCAGGGAATTGTTGGGCACAACGGAGAAGAACGTGCTGTCAATGCCCAGGTTCGCCAGTGCCAGAGCAATATTGGCCTCACTGCCGCCATAGCTGGCCTCGAAATTGGTGGCAACACGAATCTTATCGTAATTGGGGGGCGTTAGGCGGAGCATGATTTCACCAATGGTAATGAACTTTTTGTTGGTATCCAATTCTCGGAGCAGCGGATTGGAATGTTCCATGCAGATGTCCTCCCTTGGCATTCTTCATACTTTCTTTATTCGCCGCAGCAGAAAAACTTCCTGCTGAACATGCTGCATTTCCTGCGTACGTTGTTCATGAATGAACGAATTCATGTTCGCTTATGTTGACAAAATATGATAGTTTTGATATAATAAAGCCATTGCATGGGAGGAGGGATGCACCGTGACCGAGTATTCGATGACCTTTGGCAAGTGTCTGGATCAGTGGATGATGGATCACGGCCTGTCTGCGGCGGAAGTGGCGACGATGACCGGCACGGGCAGCACCACCACCATTTCCCGCCTGCGTCACGATCAGTGTACGCCCAAGCGGTGCCTTGCCTTTCTGGAGGCACTGCTGGCTGCTGAAAATGCTCCCGTATCCCCCCAGGAAGAAACCCGCTTTCGTGCCTCTTTGAATGTGAACCGAATGCAATCTGGCACGGTGAACCATGAAGAAGCCTTCCATCGTATTTTTTTCTCCATGGACAGAACCAAAACAACCCTGCTGCTGCGGCAGCTCCAGCCCATGCTGGAGGATGCACTGGAAATTCATGTGCTGACCTTTCAGCATGCCAGCACGGTGCTGTTTCAGGATCTGCTGAGCCTGCTGGATGCCTTCGGCAACCGTATCCATGTTCAGTGCTGCCTGCATAGGGTGCAGAGTGAAGACATGCCCGGCTTCATTGCGGACGCTATGCCGGTGCTGTGCGATGCTCGGTGCCGGGTGTCCATGCTGCCGGATCATGCCAGCAGCCCCGGAGACTTGTCGATTCTGCGATGCCGGAAGGGAGATGCTTGGCAGGAGTGGCTGCTCCTCGCCCAGCCCTCCAAGAAGATCCGCATGATGAGCCTGCCGGATGGCGGTCTGTATGATTTTTTCCAGCAGGTGGCGGTGGATGCCAAGGACTTGAACTACGTGTACGACCTGTCGGATCTCCGCAGCTGTGCGGAACATCTGGAAGCCCTGTACCAAATGGAGAAGGACACGGAAATCTGCATCCTGCAGGAAGACCTGCCCTTTGCCTGTATGCCCATTGAAATCCTCCATGATGCCTTTCACAATGAGCGGGAGGCTCATGGCACGGTGGTGGAACTGCGCCGCATCAGTTACCTGCGGTGCACCAACATGGTGACCAAGAAAAGGGCGACCCACCTGCTGATGTCCTGCCGCCGGATGGAAAACTTTATGGCAACCGGGCAGCTGAATCGGAAGGTGCTGGAGCTGCGCACGTTCACCGTGGAGGAGAGAAAGGCCATTCTGAGCGCCCTTATCGCCCTTGCGGAGCAGAACGAATACTTCGATCTCCATCTGTCTGAGGAAGAAGAACTGTTTGCGAACCGCAGCGTGTCTGCCGATTTGGGGCGAGGTGTGGCGCTGATGCCGAGAAACTACGACGGCTTCCTACGCTGTGATACCTTTGTTCAGGATGCAGGCTTTGCCAGACTTATGCGGCGGTACTTCTGCAAGACGCTGATTCCCTGCCACGCCATGAGCAAAGCAGACAGCATTGCTTTTCTGAGGCGCCTGGTGGGCGACCGAAATACAGGAGAAAAACAAAGTACCTGACAAAAAACGGGTTGACAAGCAGGGTACCCTTATGTATAATAAGCCCATCCTGAAGGAAAGGGGAGAGCCCAGATGAGCAAGGCCATCAGCATGATGCCCATGGAGATGTGCATGCGTCGCATGTGCATGCTTTGCTGTGCCAAAGTTTCGATGGGCTTTCAGATAAACGGCTGAGTCGGTCAGGCATTGTTCCGATGCGTCAGCTGGAGAATGAGGAGCTTCGTCGAGAGGCTCCTCATTTTATTTTCCTGAGGGAATGAAAGGAGATCGTTCCATGAACCGAGCAGAGCGGCGGCTCATCCGCTGCAATATACTGAACGAGCGAATGTGACCTGCAAGCAAGGGAAACCCGATTCAATGTCCGCATCGCACCATGAAACGAAACGAAAGTAAGGAGAGATTTTTCCATGAAGAAGTTCCTTTCTCTGATTCTGGCTGCTGCCCTGGTTCTGTCCTGCACCGCTGTTGCCCTGGCTGAGGGTATCACCATTGCCGTGCCCAATGACCCCACCAATGAAGGCCGTGCCCTGAAGCTGCTGGAAGCCAACGGCATTATCACCCTGACGGAAGACGCCGGCATTACCGCTACCGCCGCTGATGTGGTGGACAATCCCAAGAACATTACCTTCCAGGAAGTTGAAGCTGCCATGGTGCCCAACGTGCTGGCTGATGTGGACTATGCCATCATCAACAACAACTACGCACTGGATGCAGGCCTGAATCCTGTGGAAGATGCACTGCTGATTGAAGATGCCAACTCCCCCTACAGCAACGTGCTGTGCGTGAAGGAAGGCAACGAAGAAGATCCCCGCACCAAGGCACTGCTGGCTGCCCTGACCAGCCAGAAGGTTGCTGACTACATCAACGAAACCTTCGCTGGCGCTGCCATCTCCGTGGTGGAGAATCCTACCGATGGCTATGATGCTGATGTGGACTATGCTGCTCTGGCTGGCACCACCATCACCGTAGCTGCTTCTCCTACCCCCCACGCTCAGATCTTGGCTGTTGCTAAGGAAATCCTGGCTGAGAAGGACATCACCCTGGAGATCATCGAGTACACCGACTATGTGCTGCCCAACACCGTGGTGGAAGACGGCGAAGTGTTTGCCAACTATTTCGCTCACCTGCCTTATCAGGAAAACTTCAATGCTGAAAACGGCACCCACATCGTGTCTGTTGGCGCTATCCACGTGGAGCCCATGGGTCTGTATGCCGGCAAGCAGGCTGACCTGACTGCACTGAAGGGCGAGTAATTACCTATCATATAGCCACATCGGCTGCCTTGAAAGATGGGGAGCCGGTGTGGCTTTCTGTGCGTAACGGAGGAATTTCATGATCGAGCTGCGTAACCTGTCCAAAAGCTTTTCGACTTCAAGCGGTCCGGTGGATGCACTCAAGCACGTGAACCTGACCATTAACAATGGGGACATTTATGGTATCATCGGCATGTCTGGTGCAGGCAAGAGCACCCTGGTGCGCTGCATCAACCTGCTGGAAAGACCCAGCGAGGGTTCTGTACTGGTGGACGGCAAAGACCTGGGGGCCATGGACAAAAAGGAGCTTCGGGCTGTACGCCGCCGGGTCACGATGATCTTCCAGGGCTTTAATCTGCTGATGCAGCGCACCTGCCTGAAAAATGTGATGCTGCCCCTTCGTTTGGCGGGGGTGGGCAAGAAGGAAGCAGAAGAACGTGCCATGAAGCTGCTGGAAACGGTAGGCTTGCCGGACAAGGCCAATGCCTATCCTGCCCAGCTTTCCGGCGGACAGCAGCAGCGTGTGGCCATTGCCCGGGCACTTTCCACAGACCCGGACGTGCTCCTCTGCGATGAAGCCACCAGTGCCCTGGACCCGAAAACCACCCACGCCATTCTGGAACTTATTCGGGACATCAATGCCAAGATGGGTATTACGGTGATTATCATCACCCACCAGATGAGCGTTGTGCAGGAGATTTGCAGCCGAGTGGCCATTCTGGAGCACGGCACGGTGGTGGAAGAAGGGGATGTGGCGGAAGTCTTCGCCAATCCCAAGGCACAGGCTACCCAGAACCTTGTTTATCCCGAAATGGCGCAGGGCAATATTTCCCCGGCACCCGGCGGCCAATTGGTGCGGCTGGTATTCAATGGCGCCAACACGGTGCAGGAACCGCTGCTGGCACGGATGGCCATGGAAAAAGGCATTGCGGCCAGCGTGCACACGGCTTCTGTCCGTGCGGTTGGATCGAAGACCTATGGCTACATGCTGCTGGAAATCCCCGGCGGGCCGGATGAGTTGGCGGCAGCAGTCAAGTACCTGAAAGCCACGCCCAATGTGAACGTACAGGTAGAGGTTACCTATGCAGCTGAGGCAAAGGAGGAACAGGCATGAATTTCGCCAATGCATTTACCCCGGAAAAATTGCAGGAAGCTTGGTCCATGTTCCTCAGCGACTTTCCCCAGGCCTTGTGGGACACGGTATATGTGACCTTCCTGGCTACCTTCTTTGCCATTGTGCTCGGTCTGCCTCTGGGCATGATCCTGGTGGCAGGGGATGCAAAGGGCATCCGCCCTTTGCCTAAGCCCCTGATGAAGTTCCTCAACGTGGTGATCAACCTGCTGCGCTCCATTCCCTTCCTGATCCTGATTGTGATGGTGATTCCGCTGACCCGGCTGATCATCGGCACCTCTGTAGGTACGGTGGCATCCATTGTGCCTCTGGTGGTGGCGGCTTTCCCCTTTGTGGCTCGACTGGTGGAGTCCAGCCTGCGGGAGGTTAATCCCAACATTATTGAAACAGCCCAAAGCATGGGCGCAACGCCCATGCAGATTATGCTCCACGTGCTGCTGCCGGAGAGTGTGCCTTCCCTCATTAACAATTTCACCTTGGCCATTACCACCATCATGGGCTACACGGCCATGAGCGGCGCCATTGGCGGCGGCGGTCTGGGCAAGATCGCCATTACGGTAGGCTATCAGCGGTACAAGTATGCTGTGCTGTACCTGGCGGTGATTGTGCTGGTGATTCTGGTGCAGATTCTCCAGTCCTTCGGCACATGGCTGAGCCGCAAGTGCGATAAGCGTCTGAAACACTGAATATCCTAAAAGACTTTGGCTGCAAGGGTCAAAGTCTTTTCTTATAGGTAGGAAGAAAACTCGCCGGAGCGTTGATTGATTTTCTCCCGGAACCATCGTATGATGAACCACGGAAAGGAGCGAAAAACCATGGACAATATCAGCGTAGGCAAGCTGATCCTTGCACTGCGGAAGGAGCATGGCATGACCCAGCTGCAGCTGGCCGAGCAGATGCACATCAGCGACAAGACGGTTTCAAAATGGGAGCGGGGCTTAGGCTGCCCGGATGTTTCTCTCCTTCCGGAACTATCACATTTGTTGGGCGTCGATTTGGTGAGCCTGCTTTCAGGCTGCCTGAATGAAAACGACGTTCAGGGAGGAAGCATGAAGAAAACAGATTTCTATGTTTGCCCCAAGTGCGGCAATATCATGACCGGCATGACGGCGTGCAGCGTAAGCTGCTGCGGCAAGAAGCTGCTTCCGCTGGAAGCAAAAAAGGCGGAAGGGGAACATCAGCTGAAGGTCGAAAAGATTGAAAACGACTACTTCCTTTCCACTGACCACCCCATGACGAAGGACCACTACATTTCCTTCGTGGCACTGGTAACCGGGGACACGATGGTCATGCGCAAGCAGTACCCTGAGTGGAACCTGCAGGTACGGATCCCCATGATCGGCCACGGCAGGCTGGTGTGGTACTGCACGGAAGATGGACTGTTTTACCAAAATATCTAGCAGAATTTTTCCGGAAATTTCTGCGGCAAAACCGTCAGAAAAGACAAAAAAGGGATTGAATTTTTTTCTTGCCTATGGTAGAATTACAGAGTTTCATCAAAGTGGGTTCGTGGGCGGCTGCATGTCCGCAAGGATGTGTTCCACGAAAACGCTGATACGTCTTCTGCATGCGCTGTTCATCTGCGCCTTCCAATTAGCGGATGGAGAGCGCCGCCGCGCGCTTGCTTTCACCGAGCGCAGGCAAAGAGCGTCTGGCGTTCCGGCCACTCCGGGGTGGGTTGCCCCTGAGAGGTACCGTGAAATCCAGGTTCTTTCAAGGGGTCGAGAAAATCGACCAAGCAACATACGGAGGTGTTTTACACACATGGCACGCATTGCGGGCGTAGACCTGCCCAGAGAAAAGCGCGTGGAAGTCGGCCTGACCTATATTTATGGCATCGGCCTGTCCACTTCCCAGAAGATGCTCGCGGAAGTTGGTATTGATCCCGACGTTCGCGTTAAGGATCTCTCCGAGAATGACATCAGCAAGCTGCGTGACTATATTGAGCATCACCTGAAGGTGGAGGGCGACCTGCGCCGTGAGGTGTCCCTGAACGTGAAGCGGCTCATGGAAATCGGCTGCTATCGTGGCGTTCGCCATCGTCGCGGCCTGCCCGTTCGCGGACAGAACACCAAGACGAATGCTCGTACCCGCAAGGGTCCTAAGAAGACCATTGCCGGCAAGAAGAAGGCCACCAAGTAAGGATCGGTCTCACGCGACATTGACGCCCACTGACTGTGGGCACGGAGGGATGAATCAATGGCACCCAAGCAAAAGCTTAAGAAGGTTTCGCGCAAGCGTCGCGAGCGTAAACTCGTGGAGCGTGGCGCAGCCCATATCCGTTCTTCTTTCAATAACACCATCGTGACCATTACCGACACGCAGGGCAACGCTCTGTCCTGGGCATCTGCCGGTGGTCTGGGCTTCCGTGGAAGCAAGAAGTCTACGCCCTTCGCTGCGCAGACTGCTGCTGAAACCGCTGCCAAGGCCGCTATGGAATATGGTCTGAAGACGGTGGAAGTGTTCGTTAAGGGCCCCGGTTCCGGCCGTGAGGCTGCTATCCGCTCCCTGCAGGCCGCCGGCCTGGACGTGAGCATGATCAAGGACGTGACGCCCATTCCCCACAACGGTTGCCGTCCGCCCAAGCGCCGCCGCGTCTAAGGATTTGAAGGAGGACAACGTACAATGGCTATCAATAAGCAGCCGATCGCCCGCAAGTGCCGGAGCTTTGATATTTCCCCGGCCGTTATGGGCTACAGCAATAAAAAGTCTAACCGGAACCCCGGCGGCAACCGCCGTAAGAAGGTTTCCGAATACGGCGCACAGCTGAAGGAAAAGCAGAAGGTTAAGTTTGTTTACGGCGTGCTGGAAAAGCAGTTCCATCACTACTACCTGAAGGCCGCCAACATGAAGGGCGTTACCGGCGACAACATGCTCCGTCTGCTGGAGCAGCGCCTGGACAATGTGGTGTATCGTCTTGGCCTGGCTAAGACCCGCCGCATGGCTCGTCAGATCGTTGTGCATGGTCACATCCGTGTTAATGGTCAGAAGGTGGACATTCCTTCTTACTCCGTGAAGGTGGGCGACGTGATTACCCTGCGTCCCGCTTCCGCTGAAAAGGAAATGTTCAAGTCCCTGCGGGAAGGCACCACCGTGCTCACCCCCAAGTGGCTGACCTTCGACGCTCCCAACCTGACCGGTACGGTCAACGCCTTGCCTGCTCGTGAGGACATCGACCTCCAGCTGCAGGAGAACATGATCGTCGAGTTCTACTCCCGCTAAAATTGGAAAGACCAGGCGAAATCTGCTGGGCTGCATAGCACAGTTGATTTGGCCGGTCTTTCTTCCAGAACCATTAGAGGAGGGTTAACGAAATGATCGTTTCAATCGAAAAAGCACGCATCGAGTGTGTAGAGGTTGGCCAGAACGGCTGCTATGGCAAGTTCGTTGTGGAACCCCTGGAGCGTGGCTTTGGTCACACGCTGGGCAACTCTCTCCGTCGTGTGCTGCTGTCCTCCCTCCCTGGCGTTGCGGTCTCTGCTGTGCACATTGAAGGTGTGCAGCATGAGTTCTCGACTGTTCCCGGCGTGAAAGAGGACGTGACTGAGATCATCCTCAACCTGAAGGGTCTGGCGGTAACCATGGTTTCCGACGGTCCTAAGACGGTGATGATCGATGCCCAGGGTCCCTGCGAAGTAACAGCTGGCTCCATCAAGGTGGATGATGAAATCGAGATCATCAATCCCGATATGCACATCGCCACCCTGAATGAGGATGCCCATCTGCAGATGCAGCTGACCCTTGATAAGGGCCGTGGCTATATCAGCGCTGACAAGAACAAGAACCCCAACATGCCTATCGGTATGATCCCCATGGACAGTATCTTCACCCCCATTAAGAAGGTGAACTACACCGTTGAGGATACCCGTGTAGGTCAGATTACCGACTATGATAAGCTGACGCTGGAGATTTGGACCAACGGAACCCTGAAGCCTGAAGAGGCCATCAGCGGCGCCGCCAAGATCCTCAGCGAGCACCTGAGCCTCTTTGTGAGCCTCACGGATCAGCCCATTCCGGTAAGCATGGTGCAGCCTGAGGACGACAAGAAGGAAAAAGTCCTCGAGATGACCATTGAGGAGTTGGATCTGTCGGTTCGTGCTTACAACTGCCTGAAGCGTGCAGGCATCAACAGCGTGTCTGAATTGGTGCAGCGCAATCAGGAAGACATGATGAAGGTTCGCAACCTGGGCCGGAAGAGCCTGGAAGAAGTCGAGCAGAAGCTGGAAGCACTGGGACTCGGCTTGCGACCCAACGAAGAGTAAGACGGGGCGGATGCGGGGGAGAGACCGTTAGGATTTTCCCTGCTGCCCGTGAAGGAGGAAATTACCCATGGCAAGCCAACGTAAGCTGGGTCGCACTGCGGATCAGCGCAAGGCGCTGCTGCGCAACCAGGTGACCAACCTCATTTGGTACGGCCGTATTGAGACCACTGAAGCCAAGGCTAAGGAAGTTCGCCGCATTGCGGATCGGATGATCACCCTGGCGATTAAGGAATGTGACAACACCGTTGCCACCACCAAGGAGACCCACAACGACAAGGGTCAGTCCATGACCATCGACGTTGTGAACGATGCTCCCTCCAAGCTGCATGCTCGCCGCCTGATGATGGCTTACCTGTACGATGTGCAGGAGCAGAAGAACAGCGACGAGACCAAGAAGGAGTACAAGGAGCGCACCAAGGACAACAAGCATCCTGTGGTGGAAAAGCTTTTCCGCGAAATCGGCCCCAAGTACAAGGCTCGCAACGCTGAAAAGAACTGCAATGGCGGCTATACCCGCATCTATAAGCTCGGACCCCGTCGCGGCGACGCTGCCGAGATGGTCATTCTCGAGCTGGTGTAATTCATAAGAAACATACCACACATCAAAGCAAATGCCGTGTCTCCCGCACAAGAGACACGGTTTTTTCTTATGCTTATGGTGGGCACAGAAAAAGGGACGAAGCCGCCTTTTGCAGCGGTTCCGTCTCTTTTGTTATGGCACGAAAGATTACACGGCACCCTGTGCCATCATGGCATCGGCAACCTTCAGGAAGCCTGCGATGTTGGCGCCGGCTACGTAGTCGCCGGAGGTAGCGTATTCCTTGGCGGCGTCATCCACTTTGTGGAAAATGCCCACCATGATGTCCTTCAGCCTTGCGTCAACTTCTTCAAAACTCCAGCTGAGGCGCATGCTGTTCTGGCTCATTTCCAGGGCAGACACGGCTACGCCGCCGGCATTGGCTGCCTTGGCAGGGGCAAACAGCACCTTTGCCTGCTGGAAAGCCGCTGTTGCTTCCAAGGTGGAAGGCATGTTGGCACCTTCGCCTACGGCCTCTACGCCGTTGGCAATCAGGGCCTTGGCACTGGCTTCATTGATTTCGTTCTGGGTAGCACAGGGCAGCGCGATCTGGCAGGGAATGGTCCAAATGCCGGAGCAGCCTTCCGTGTAGGAGGCGGTAGGCACAGCCTGCACATATTCCCGAATCCGCTTCCGCTCCACTTCCTTCAGCTGCTTGACCACAGCAAGGTTCACACCGGCGGGGTCGTGGATGTAGCCGTTGGAGTCGCTCATGGCCACCACCTTGCCGCCCATTTCCGTAATCTTCTGGGCAGCGTAAATGGCCACGTTGCCGCTGCCGGACACAACCACCGTTTTTCCAGCAACGGACTTGCCGTTGGCTTCCAGCATGGCCTGCACAAAGTAGCACAGACCGAAACCGGTGGCTTCCTTCCGGGCGAGAGAACCGCCCCAGGTCAGTCCCTTGCCGGTAAGCACGCCTTCATACAGGCCAGTGATCCGCTTATACTGGCCGTACAGGAAGCCGATTTCCCGGGCGCCTACGCCAATGTCTCCGGCGGGTACGTCCACGTCCTTACCCACATGGCGGTACAGCTCCGTCATGAAGCTCTGGCAGAAACGCTGCACCTCGTTGTCGCTCTTGCCCTTGGGGTCAAAGTCGCTGCCGCCCTTGCCGCCGCCGATGGGCAGGCCGGTCAGGCTGTTCTTCAAAATCTGTTCCAAGCCAAGGAACTTGATAATGGACAGGTTCACGCTGGGGTGGAGCCGGAGGCCTCCCTTGTAGGGACCAATGGCGCTGTTAAACTGCACCCGATAGCCCCGGTTCACCTGCACCTGTCCCTTGTCATCCATCCAGGGCACACGGAACATGATCACCCGTTCCGGCTCCACATACCGTTCCAGCAGGCCGGCTTTTTCGTACTCAGGGTGGCGATCCACCACAGGCTTCAAGGTGGTCAGAATTTCCGTGGCGGCCTGAATAAACTCAGGCTCGTGGGCGTTGCGGGCTTTCAAATCATCCAGTACTCGCTGTGCGTAGTCACTCATATGCAATTCTCCTTTCTGATTTCCGCAGGGAAAGGGTTCCCGCTGCGGCGCTTTGGCTTCCTTGGCAAAGCATCAGTGCCCTTCCATTCTACATGGTGTGATGGGATGATTGCAATAGGCAGGCTGCCTTTCTTATGTTTTTCTTTTCGGCACAACAAAACAGGCTGTCCACCCCATAGGATGAACAGCCTGTGTGTAAGGGAACCAATGGAACAGATTATCCAATCAGTCCCTGAACAATGATGACGATGATGAGCAGGGGAAGAATGAACTGGAAAATGGGCTTCAGGAAACGGGGGAGGTGAATGCCCTTGCCATTGTTTGCTTCTGCCAGATATTGATCGAATCCCCAACCCCAGCGGGTTACGCAGAAGAGGAGATAGATCAGGCTGCCGATGGGCAGCAGCAGGTTGGAGACGATGAAGTCCTCCCCATCAAGGACGGTACTGCCTGCGCCCTTGGGCTGGAAGCCGCTCCACACATTATACCCCAGCACACAGGGAAGGCTGAGGAGCAGGATCCCCACACCGCAGGCCAGACAAGCTGTGCGGCGGCTCAGGTGGAATAGCTCCATCACGCTGGCAATGATGTTTTCAAATACGGCCACCACTGTGGTGAAGCTGGCAAAGGTCATGAACAGGAAGAACAGGGCACCCCACACCTGACCGCCTGCCATGTTGGCAAATACGTTGGGCAGGGTGATGAAAATCAGGCTGGGACCTGCATCCGGAGACACACCGTAGGAAAAGCAGGCAGGGAAAATGATAAGTCCTGCACTGATGGCTACCAGCGTATCCAAAGCACAGATGTGCACGGCTTCGCTGCACAGGGTGTTTTCACGGGACATGTAGCTGCCGAAGATTTCCATGGCGCCGATGCCAAGACTCAGCGTAAAGAAGGACTGGTTCATGGCAGAAACAATGACCTGCCCGATGCCTTGCTGAGAAGCCCGGTTCCAGTCAGGCAGCAGGAAGAAGGACAATCCTTCCTTTGCCCCAGACAGGGTGAAGCTGTGCACAGCCAGCACTGCAATGAGCAAGATCAGGGCGCACATCATCACCTTGGTAATGCGTTCCACACCATTTTGCAGACCCATGCTGCAAATCAGGATGCCCAACACAACGGTGATGGCCATGAAGATACCCATTTCCGCAGGATTGGCCAGCATTTGGGTGAACACATTGGCCGCAGCATCGGAGGAAGACAGACTGTTAAAGGTGCCGGTGAGGAACTTGACAAAGTAACTCAGCATCCAGCCACTGACGGTGGTGTAGTACATCATCAGCATGACGCAGCCCAGCAGGCAAGTGTAGCCGTGCAGGTGCCACTTGCTGCCCTTCTTCTCCAAGGCCTTGTAGGCTTGGGTGGCGGTTCCACGGCCTGCACGCCCCACGGCCAGCTCCATGGTCAGCACGGGAACGCCCATGATGAGCAGGAAGAGCAGGTAGAAAAGCACAAACACGCCGCCGCCATTTTGACCGGCAACGGTAGGAAAACGCCATACATTGCCGATGCCGATGGCGCATCCGGCACTGACCAGAAGGAAGCCCAGGCGGGAAGCGAAGTTCTCACGCTTGGGGGAGGAAGCAGGCTGACTCATACAAGGCCTCGATTCACTTTTTGATTTGCCCGTAATAGGCATTGGGTCCGTGTTTACGCAGGAAATGCTTGTCCCGCACGTAGTCCGGCAGGGGTGCCACGGAGGAAGGAGCAAGGTTTTCCGTGTGCCAGGCCATCATGGCCACTTCTTCCAGCACGGCGGCATTATGCACCGCCTCCATGGCATCCTTTCCCCAGGCAAAGGGACCGTGATGCCGTGCCAGCACGCAGGGGACATGCAGGGGATTAAGCTGCCGCTCTTCAAAGCATTCGGCAATGACCTTGCCGGTTTCCAGCTCATAGGCACGCTGTACTTCTTCGGGGGTAAGATCCCTTGCGCAGGGAACAGCACCGTAAATATAATCGGCATGGGTGGTGCCATAGGCGGGAATATCCCGACCTGCCTGAGCCCAGATGGTGGCCCAGCGGGAGTGGGTGTGAACAATGCCGCCTACCGTGGGAAAGCGGCGGTACAGCTCTGCGTGGGTGGGCGTATCCGAGGAGGGATTCAAGCTTCCTTCCACTTTGTGACCATCGGCGATGGAAACGACCACCATATCCTCCGGCTTCAGATCTTCATAAGGAACTCCGCTGGGCTTGATTACGAAGACACCCTGTTCCCGATCCACACCGGAAACATTGCCCCAGGTGAAGGTCACCAAATGGTAAGCGGGAAGGAGCATGTTGGCTTCGTATACCTGCTGTTTCAGTTCTTCAAGCATGGCGTTTCCTTTCAGTCCTTCAGCATGGCAACGCCCATGACCATCAGCGTACCAGCCATAACGCCGTACAGCAGGGTGTTCTCAATGGAGGACTTGTCCAGTGCAAACTCGATGAGGATAATCAGTACCACGCCTACCAGATAGAGCACCACACGCATGATGGTCCAAATCTTCCGGCTCTTTTCCCGGGGACGGCCTTTGCGGATCAGGCGAAGCACCAGCACAGTCGTCAGGGTAATGGCGGCGGCAATCTGATTCCAACGGACGAAGCCGAAGCGGATGAATTCATCCTCCCGCCAGGATTCCAGAATGATTTGGCTCAGGCTCAGCAGCACAAGGAAAACTTCCGCAACCCGGCCGGGCTCCCGATTCTGCCGCAGCAGGCAAAGCACCACAAGGAGGATGACGGCCGCAGCAAAGGCTTCATAGATGAACACAGGCATCTGCCAGGAACCGTTGGCTTCCACAGCGAAAGGGAAACGCTGAAAGGTTTCGTCTTCGATGTAATCCCCCAGACCCTGGGAGGTGAAATACTCGGCAGCTCTGGCAATGCACAGCAGCAGGGCAGAGCCCGGTGCCAGCAGATCCAGCACAGGGGCAACCTTGCGGTGGGTGACACGAGCGTAAATCAGTGCGGCAATCATCCCGCCCAGAATGGCACCGTACAGGGTGAAGCCGCCTTCCCAAATGCGGGGGACGAAGGACAGCCCATCAAAATCCACCAGAATGGATTCGATCATGGTGGCGCAGTACACCAGCCGAGCACCGATGACGGCACCGGGCAGCACAGCCAGACACAGGGAAAGGGATGCGTCAATGCCCAGACGCTTCTTGCCCAGGCAGGCGGTCAGCAGAATGGCCAGCAGAGCACCCATGGCCAATAGCAGGCTGTAGGCGGTCAGCTGAAAATCGCCCACGGACAAAAGAACAGTGGTTTCGTTCATTGTGCGGCCTCCTCGGTTTCTGCGGTGGCAAAATACAGGATATCACCGATGGCACGAATCTTTCCGGTGGACAGGGAATTGATCTTCTTGTAGTTCAGCACCACGCTGGAGGAAGAACCGCCGTCCAGATTGTAGGCGTTTTTCGCTCCAAGGTCGTAGAGGAGCTGAGCAAATTCCGCCATGGTCAATCCCGTGGACCCTTTGTTCTCAGGACCCTCCGTGGCAACAATCAGGTAGGACAGATGATCCATTTGGGCAATGGCAATGCGCTGGGTTTCATGGGTGGGGGAGGAAGACTTCAGCGGGAATTCCGTGGTCATCACTCCATCAACAACCAGCCCGGGACCAAAGGTGAAGGCCTGCATGATGGTGCCATCAAAGGCGTCAATTTTCTCCTTGGTTAAGCCCTGAATGATGGTGAAATCCCCCTGATCGTCAATGAGCAGGGTATCGTAAATGTCATTGTACCGCTCCCGCAGCACGGTGCCGTTTCGCACAATGTAGCCCTGGCTGTGGTACACAAAGTAGTCTCCGTTGATGGCCAGCACGGCGTTAACACGCTTGGCAAGGGTGTCTGCCCGGGCAGTGGATTTGGAAGGGTAGGCCTTGCAAAGTTCCGTACGCAGCTGGGAAGGGGAGGAAATCTGCACCCACACCAGCATGATGGTGGTATCGTAAGCCCGCATGGTTTCAACCTTGACGGACAGGGTGTCATCCAGGTACCCCCCATTATCCGGCAAAAAGGCGTCGGTCAGGGGAGCGGGCGCTTTCGCAGCATAGTCAAGAGGCGCAACGTCCTCAGCAGTGAGGGTGACCGGCGTATAGGCGGGGTAGGAAACAGCCTCCTCACCAATGGCCAGAGGCGTCATGGAGGGAACCAGGAACGCCAGTAAAACAAGAGCCAGCAGCACTGCAATGACTCGTACAAAGGTCTTCAACAGGGATGGCCTCCTTCTTTGAAAGTAGCGGTGGAAATGAGCCTTACCTATTATAACGGCTTTTCGGGTGGTTGTCAAAATGATGAAAGGATCAATATCGGAGAGGAAGAGCATCTATTTCCCAATATGATACGTAGAAACAAGAACACTATAATGTTGTTGCATGAGTATGAGAGATTATCAAAAAACTCCTTTTACGGGAAAAGCACAACTCCTGGCAAGATGCCAGAGGTTGTGCTTTTTCAATCATTTATGCAGTTTTCCAATTAGGGTTATCGTCATGCACGTCCGATACTGCCGAACAGTTCCATCTTTTCGATGCACTTTGCTTTCGTGGCTTCCAAACCGGGAGCAAGCAGCGCACGAGGCGTAAATCCTTTGCCTTCATGATCTTTACCTGCTTCAATAAATTTACGTGTTGCTTCGGTAAATGCAACCTGGCATTCGGTATTCACGTTCACTTTGGAAACGCCGAGTGTAATAGCTTGCTTTACCATCGCATCGGGAATGCCGGAGCCGCCATGAAGTACTAAAGGAAGGTCACCTGTTTTTTTCTGAATCGCTTCAAGGACATCAAAACGCAGCCCTGGCCAACCTTCGGGATACTTACCGTGGATGTTGCCAATTCCTGCAGCTAACAAATCAATACCCAAGCTAGCGATCCGGGCACATTGCTCAGGATCCGCACACTCGCCCATGCTGATTCGCCCGTCTTCTTCGCCGCCAATAGCACCAACTTCTGCTTCCACAGTAATGCCTTTAGCATGCGCCAGTTTTACAACAGTCTTCGTCTTTTCGATGTTTTCATCGATGCTATACTTACTGCCATCAAACATGACAGAGCTGAAGCCACCATCAATAGCAGAAAGCGCCTCTTCGTAAGTGCCATGATCCACATGCAGGCACACGGGCACCGTGATCTTCAAGAAGTCCATGAAATCTTTTACCATGTCAGCAATCGTGTGATAGCCACCCATGTACTTTGCTGTGCCGCCAGAAACACCGAGGATAATAGGAGATTTTTGCTCCTCAGCAGCCAACAGGAAAGCACGAACGGATTCCATGTTGTTCAAGTTAAAATGACCAACAGCGTAGTGGTTCTTCTTTGCATCAGCAAGCATCTCTTTGGCGTTTACATAAGGCATAAATCTTAACTCCTTTATTTCCCATCGGGTCATCCCGATATAGGACTGTGTTGATGTACTTTACATCGAAACTTCCTTGTTCTTAGAAAATTTCATGTACAGTACCAGGGTCAAAACGGTAAAAAGTGTTAGTATGGTTGATGCAGCGCATGCACGGAAATCTGTGCCGCCAAGTACGTAAGTATATACCAACAGGTTCAGTGTAATCGTCTTCGAACTGTACAGAATGACAGAAGAGGACAATTCGGTGATAAGCGTTACCCATGTCATGATTGCTCCGGCAGCTACACCGTTGAACATCATTGGCACAGTGATTTTCCAGAACGTCTTGAACTTGTTAGCACCCAAACTAGCGGACGCTTCCTCGATACTCATAGGAATCTGCTGCAGGATAGCTACGCTGGAACGAATCGTATACGGCATGCGGCGGATGCACATTGCGATCACCATAATCCACGCAGTACCTGTCAACACGATTGCACCACTGTTGAAGCCCATGACCATCGCAATGCCGATAACGGAGCCGGGGATGATGTATGGGATCATCGACATGGTATCGATGACACCATTCACCACATTGCGGCGCCGAACAACTAAATAGGAAATCAGCATAGCCATCAGGATTACAATTACCAGCGCACCTCCACAGATACGGATCGTATTCCAAACGGAGGTTCCAAGGTCAGGCAAGATGCTCTCGTAGTTCATCAATGAATAACCGGGCTTAATGATATTGCCTGTTTTGCTGGTATTATGGAACGAATAAAAGATCAAGTATAAATTGGGCAGGTACGAAATTGCCACCATACCGTATAAGAACAAGTGAATGAAGAAACTTCCGACTGGCTTAGCCTTTTTTCTTTCAATGGGGTGCAAAGCACTCATGCTGAAGCTGAATTTGTTTGAAGTCCACTTCTGCAGCAAAAAAACAACGGTGGTAATCAGCACGGCAATTACAGCCATTGCTGCAGCAAAATTATAGTTTGTACCAACTTCACCAAGGTATTCTGTATAAATCAACACGGGAAATGTTTTGTAGCCCTCACCGATCATACGGGGTGTACCGAAGTCTGCGAAGGAGCGCATAAATACCATCAGTGCCGATGCCAGGATGGATGGCATACAAAGCGGGATGACGACTTTGATAAAACGCTTAATTCCTTTGCAACCCATGTTCGACGATGCTTCCAGCAAAGTGTTGTCGATGTTCTTCATAGCGCCACTGACATACATGAAAACCAGCGGAAACATCTTTGTAGAAAGAGCGAGTAGAATACCACCAAAGCCATAAATGCTCGGTAGCTTAAAACCAAACAGAGTTTTCACTAATTTGGTAATGACACCGCCTCTGCCCAATAGCAGCACCCATGCGTAGGCTCCTAAGAAAGGTGCTGACATGGAGCATAAAATGATCATAACCTGTAGGAAATTGCGTCCTTTTACTTCATAGGCATTATACAGGTATGCCATGGGAACACCAATGATCATCGTAATGGCCGTTGCACATAAGGAAACCTTAAAGCTGTTTCCTAGTGTGGATGAATACGATGGATCACTAAAAAACTTGAAAAAGTATTGGAGAGTGAATGCGCCTGTTTCCTCATTTTGAACGGACTGGATCAGCATTTTCAGCAACGGATACATCATAAACAGGCAGTACAGTCCCATGATGACCAAGCTTGCAACCAACCACATATCCCATTTTTTCTTTTTCATCTGTACACACCTTCATTACACAATCAACGAGTGGGAGCCGTCCTCATTGAAAACGTTAATTTTTTCAGCCTTAACAGCGAGCTTGATTTTGGTTCCGTTTTCAATGATGTCGTCTATCTGAGACTCTTGAATAATTTCAACACGCTCACCGTTGTTAAGACGGATCACATAATGAGTATTCAGTCCCAAGAAAGTGCTATACTCAACCGTTGCGTCAATGCCAGGCTGCTCCTTTCCTACAATCACAAATTCTTCGGGACGGGCAGATACACGAATGTCCTGATTATCGCGTACGCTGCTTTCGAGATTCGGCATCGGGACAAGGTAATCGCCAAAGTTGATGCACTTCTCACCATTGTGGACAACGATATGTCTCTCCAGTACATTTGTTAATCCAATGAATGTTGCCACAAATAAGTTTGCGGGGCGTTGGTACAAAAGCTTAGGCGTGCCAATTTGCTGAATGACGCCGTACCGCATTACGGCAATTTGATCGGAAACAGCCATGGCTTCTTCCTGGTCGTGCGTAACATAGACGGTTGTAATACCAACTTCCTTTTGTATCTCTTTGATAACTGTGCGCATTTCTACACGTAACTTGGCGTCTAGGTTTGAAAGCGGTTCATCCATCAGCAATACATCAGGCTGAATGCACAAGGCACGTGCTAATGCAACACGCTGCTGCTGACCGCCGGAAAGTCGCTCAGGCAGACGCTCTGCAAATTCCTCGATCTTCATCATTTTCAAGTACTTGCTTGTCTGCTCTTCGATTGTTTTACGATCCAGTTTGCGATTTTGCAAACCAAACTCCACATTCTTGCGGACGGTGAGATGCGGGAAAATGGCATAATTCTGAAAAACCATGCCAATATTCCGTTTCGATGGATCAAGATCATTAATCCGCTTATCGTTGAAATAAAAGTCTCCACCCTCGATACTGTTAAAGCCGGCAATCATGCGCAGCAGCGTTGTTTTGCCACAGCCAGAAGGCCCTAACAGCGTAAAGAAAGAACCGGGTTTAATATCCAGCGATAAATCGGGAATAACTATATTTTTCCCGTATTTCTTTACTGCGTGATCAATTTTGATTTCAACGCTCATAGTCGTTTCCTCCGTTCTGTATCATAAATATCTTTTTGCACCAGATGGCCCGCTTGAACCTTTTGAGCCCGGCACCATGCTCGATACTTGCAGCAAGCCTGTAAGCATTGAGCATGGTGCCGAGCAGCAGTTGCCCACTGCCCGGCGAAATTGTAGTTGCCATTTTCAAGCAAGTGTATTACTTGAAAATTTCACGCCAATGATCCTGAATGGCTGCCTGATTCGTAGCCAAAGCCTCAGTATCAGCAACGAGATAGTTCACAGTGTTTAGGTCAACGATGTAGGCATTCGGCTCTTCGAGAACCAGGTTAGAATTAGCTTGACGAGCACCACACTTGTTGTAGATAGCTTGTCCTTCATCGCTGGTCAAAAAGTCAATGAACAGCTTTGCGTTGTCAAGATTCTTTGCACCCTTGATGATGGCAGAGCCAAATGCAATGGAAGTAACGCCCTCGGTGGGATACACAATGTGCACGCCTTCAGCACCTTCGGACAGCATCTGCACGCAAGCCGGTTCGTAGGTCAGGCCTACAGTATACTCGCCATTGTATACGCCCTTATAGACGCCGGAAGAGCTGCCGGAAATGACAGGCTCATTGTCATGGAACTTTTGAATGTATGCCCATGCAGCATCACTTTCCCAGCCGCCAAAGTCAGTCAGGATGCACTGGAGCTGATTCCATGCAGAGGAAGACTCGGTGGGATCAGCAGAAACGATCTGTCCCTTGAGTGCAGGGTTCAACAGATCTTCGTAGCTGGTGATGGTTACGCCAGCTTCTTGTTCGAGTTCGTCATTTACCCAAAGGCACGGAATCTGAGCATCGTGGAAAGTCAAAACACCGGTGGTATTCCGCATATCTTCAGGAAGATTTGCATCATTAGCACTGACATATGCTTCGAAGCAATCACCCATAGACAGTGCATCTGCATACACCAGACCGCCGAACATCACGTCGGCTTGAGGGTTTTCCTTCTCGGCTGTGATACGGCTCTTGCACTCGCCTGCACCAGCTTTGGTAAAGGTGATGGTAATGTTCGGATACTTCTCTTGGAATGCGCCTACCAGTTCGTTGTACTGCAGCTCACTCACCGTTGTGTACAGTACCAACTCGCCAGACGGTTCATCTGCTAATGCACTTACTGCGAAGCACATCAACGTTACGGCAAGCGTCAAGACCATGGATACCAATTTCTTCATACCTGTTTCCTCCTTGAAAAAATATAGCTTTCATCCACTGCAAATCTCACGCAGTGGTAAGGCTCATGGGTGTTCTGCAAGGAACAGTTCGACTTCTTCCCTGCTAGGAATGCCACTCCTGCCGCCAACTTTCAAACACTTGAGGGCTGATGCTGCACAAGCAAAACGAATGCACTCGCTAATTCGTTTTTCTTCCAGCCATGCAACGAGGAATGCTCCGTGAAAAACATCGCCTGCGCCAGTCGTATCGACTGCATGTACATGGAATGCTGGGAAATGCTTAATTGCGCCATCGATAACTGCAATGACGCCTTCACATCCAACGGTAGCCATGGTCACTTGTTTGTTGCCTAATGCAGAGAGTGCCTTCAATGCATCTTCTACATTGCTGCATCCTGTAACCGCCTTCGGGTAGGCTGCGTTGGTAATCAAAATATCCGCCATAGCAGCAAGCTGCAAATTGAACGAGTTTTCCCTTTGCCTGGAACAAGCATCTAACGAAATGATGGTGCCTACTTCCTTGGCTATTTTTGCAGCTTCAAGCGCGTTCTGATAATTTGTTCCATCCAAATGCAGAACATTTGCATTTTTGATCATGGCACGCTTTTCTGGAATAAAGTCTATTGGTGGCAAATTATCCCGGTATGGGAATTTTGTTCTTGTCCCATTCACTGGGTTTACCATAACGATTGAACAGCTGCTTCGACCGCCATGAATCCTTGTGATTCCATCTGTGGAAACATCAAAGGATTGAAAACCACTAACAATCCGATCCCCTGTCTGATCATCACCGAGATTGGCGATGATGCTTGCCGTAACGCCGAGCTTTGCCGCAGCGACCAAGGCAGTGGCTACAGCACCACCACCCTGTGTATCATCAATGGAAAGGATGTGCGTAGAGCCATCTTCAGGGGGATAATATTCAACCGTACAAATCGAGTCTTGACAGCAGTGGCCGATACCCACAATCTGATGCATACCTACACCTCCTAGCTTTGATAAGTGATGAAACTTTATTTCATCATACGCTCATCAAGTTCATGATTATGATAATTCTTTTTCATTGGAATGTCAATAGAAAGTATAAAAATATTTATTTTTCAACCGATATTGACATTTACATAGGCAAAGATATATAATCGTGTCATTACAAGATGAAAGTTTTTTCATCTTACTTTAAGGAGGATGACTCATGGTATCCATTGAAACTCTTAAAGAGCAAGCGGCTCAAAATCGCCGTTCAATTGTTGATATGATCCATACAGCAGGTGCTGGTCACCCCGGTGGTTCACTTTCGATCATTGATGTCCTTACGGCAATTTATGCAATGGATGTTGATTTGAAAGTAGAACCAAGAAGTCGAGTCATTCTGTCTAAAGGCCACGCCGTACCTGCACAGTATGCAATTCTCCATAGTTATGGGATTCTTTCTGATGACGAAATGAAAACGCTTCGTCAATTGGATTCTCGTTTGCAAGGCCATCCATGCTCTCATCGACTTCCTGAAGTGGATGCCACAACGGGTTTACTTGGGCAGGGATTATCGCTGGGGATCGGCATGGCGTTAGCCAAGAAGGGGAAGGGAGATCCTTATAACGTTTATGTGATTTGCGGCGATGGCGAAGTCAATGAGGGGCAGATTTGGGAAGCAGCGACACAAGCTGCTCATTACAGACTCAACCACTTGATTTGCATCATCGATGAAAATGGCTTATCTTCCTCGGGCATTACCAAGGAAGTCATGGATAACCGTGACTTACAAAAGAAATTTGAAGCATTTGGCTGGCAAGCAGAAACGATAGATGGTCATAACATGCAGGCAATCGTTGAAGCACTTTTTCGGGCACGTGCATGGCAAGGCGGTCCCTATTGTATCATTGCTAAAACGATTAAGGGTAAGGGAGTTTCTTACATGGAAAACAACGTTTCCTACCATTCATCAGGCATTGGTGGAGAACTCTATCAGCAGGCTATTCTTGACTTAGAAAAGGAGGAGTGTTAAAATGCATTATGAGACAGTTTCTCTCAGAGACTATGTCGGAACGACGTTAAATGCCCATTTTGATCCTCTCATGTACGTACTGGATGGTGATCTGTCTTCCGCAACACGGAGTGTGCATTTTCAGAAAGCACACCCTGATCACTTTATTGAGTGTGGCATTTCTGAGACGAGTGGTGTCTCCATCGCTACAGGACTTGCGTTAGAAGGAATGATTCCTTTTTACGTGAACTTTGCGTTGTTCTGCACAGGCAGTGCTTGGACACAAGTGCGCATGGCGTGCTACGCAGAAGCCAATCTAAAGCTTCTTTCTACGCATCCCGGCATGGACAATGGCCCTGATGGTGCCAGCCACCACGGAAATGAAGACATTGCTTTGATGCGCTCCCTGCCCAACATGCGTATTCTGATTCCTCAGTCGCCGACCGAGCTCAGTGACGCTGTTGCAGACGCTATCAAAACGCCTGGCCCTTGCTACATTCGTGTAAGCCGAGATGTTGTTCCTGTGCTTGATGAAGTTCCTGCTGGATCATTTGGAGGCGTGAAGTGCATTCGCAATCATGGTTTAGACTTTGCGATTGTTTACGAAGGAACTGCTATGATGTCCGCTGTTTGTTCTTTCGATTTACTCGAAGAGCGTGGGCTACACGGTCGGTTGCTTCAAGTGCAGACGATTAAACCCTTTCCTCAGAACGAGCTTTTACAATGGGTTAAGGACGTTGGAAAGATTGTTACAGTTGAGAATCACACGATCATCGGTGGACTAGGTGGTGCGGTGGCTGAAGTTTTGTCAGGCTTAGAACATCATCCTAAGTTGATTCGTGCAGGTGTTCCGGATGTTTTTACGCAGTCTGGTCCAACAGCAGCTGTCAAGTCAAGATATGGCCTTGACCCGCTGCAAATTGCTAATGCTGTTAGTACTTAATGTATATAGAAAGTGACAGGTGTCGTCATGCAATATCCAGACAAGGCAAAACAAGCGAACCGTATCGGATTGGCTGAACAGCGTGTTGCTGAGTTCATGAGCTGTCAGGGGCGTGCTGTTCTTACCATGTCTGTAGCTGACATTGCTGGGGGATGCTCTGTATCGGAAGCCACGGTTGTCCGCTATTGCAGGCACTGTGGCTATACTGGATTAAAAGAGTATAAAATTGCACTCGCCAATCATGATGAACATCCCAGAGTTTCGCCTATTACAGGTACAGAAAGTACTGCTGAACTGAAACACAAAATTTTATCTGGTTGTGTCGAGACTTTGTATGCATCTGATGAGCAGCTTTCAGATACTCAGCTTGAGCAGGCATTACATGTTTTGTCACATGCTGATAACATCGATGTGTATGCGCTCGGCGGATCTATACCGATTGCTTCATATCTTCGGCATCAGTTTATTAAGCTTGGCATTCGTAGCAATATATGTTCCGACAGCTATACGATGCGTATGTCTCAGGCGCAGCTGAAACAAGATGACGTTGTGATTGCAATCTCCTGTTCTGGAAAAACTGCAGAGATCATTGAGGCAATGACTTCTGCAAAGGCACTTGGTGCAAGCACGATTTGTGTCACAACAGTTGCAAATTCTCCTTTAGCACAATTAACGGACATTGCTTTAATTACAGCGAATGAGCGATTTATTACGCTGGAAGATAGCATTTATGGGCGAATGTCCAACCTTGTTGCAGTTGATATACTCTATGCTGGATTAGCAAGCAAGAAACGTTAATAACAAAAACTCCCTCCGCCTAGCATATCACATTGTGACGTATCTAGTGTGGAGGGAGTTTTGCTATTCACTTATACAGAGTTTTGCTATTCACTTATACACCCTCAGCCCCCACAGCAGCTTTTCTCTGCTCTTTGCTGACTGCACGGCCGTGGACATGCGCTTCCGCTTGCTCTTTTCGGGGAGCATGCGCACAATCCACCGAAGCGGATAATACACGTTGAATACAGGCACCCATAACAGGCTTTTCGCCCATGGATGATCTTTTTGTGCACGTTTGCGAATGTAGTGCAGATAATTGTGCAGGGTGGACGGTTTCTTTTCATCATCCGCATAGGATGAATCGGTAAGGACGTTGCAGAGGTAACGATTGTGTTGCTGCGCTTGAAAGTTTCCTGCATCAAGGATGTCACGCATCAGTGTATCACACAGACCATCATCAACATCGGCGCACCAGGAGAAATGGGGCAGCCCTAGGTATTTCTCGCACGTTCTTGTGGCAACTTTGGCGAATTGCAGCAGACCGCACTGATCCAGCACTGACAGTTCATCGTCTCCAATGTGATCACGCTGTGCATGGACCGTTACTGCCCAATCGCACATCTGACGCAGACCAATCCCCGATGATGCTAGATGGCGCTCCATGTGGGACAAGAGAGCAATCAGTTGATATACGCCAGCCAGCACAGGAAAGCTCATGTCACGAATTTTAACTGTCATCACATGCTGAAGTGCATCCTTCATGTACTGCTTGGTGAAAGCACCCTTGCCGCCCTCTGGAAAGAAAGATACAGCCGAGTGCACTTCTATTTCTACTCCGTTTTTATGAAAACACGTGTGAAGCTCCGTGGTATGGGAATAGGTGTAGCCGGCGGCTGTAAGCGCATTGCAAGCAGGCTTGAGATTTTCTTCACCAACCAAGATATCGATGTCACCAGGCAAGCGAAGCTCGGGATGAGGATAACAACATGCCACACTGGTACCTTTCAACACGGCGCAAGGGATATGGCAGTTTTCCAACAGACACACAATCTCTGCCTGACTGTGCAGGATGGTGTCAAGTGTGCTTGCAGAGAAAAGAGCAGCTTTACGCACTTGCGACAGGGCTTCTGCCGGAACACCTTGCATCTGCTTCATGCTAGGGTAGAGCAGCGCAATGACGGCGTGGCGGTTGGCATCGGCAGTGATTGAGGCCCATTCTGCGGAAACAAAGATGCTAGGCTGCTGTTGAAAAAGCCCATGTTTCAACAACAACGCCGGAGACCATTACGGAAAATATCGGTTCAAGTACGACAGCGAATATGATTT
>CAVIWF010000028.1:0-33540 GCA_963646285.1 bacterium | reverse complement strand
TGGGTGGCGTTGGAGGGCTCGCAAGCCCTTCAACTCTAAATCGAAAATCGGCGACATGTGCGGCGATTTTCGTGCTTTTTCGTCAGAAAAAGCTTCATTACACGAACGAACGGCCGGGAGAACGGTGAAACCGTTCGACCAGTGAGTGAGTGCAAAACTCGACAAAGTGGCGAAGCCACTTTGTCGATGCCCTGACCCCCCCTTTTTTATCATCACTCTTCACTTTGCAGGAAATCCAGACACCGCTGCTTATAATCCGGTGCTTCATCGTACACGCCATGGCCGTATTGGGCGTCGTACAGGTACAGGGTACAGTTCAGCGCCTGGGCAATCTCCCGGGAGCCTTCCGCCGTTACCACCTGATCTCCTTCTGAGCCCAGCACCAGCACCGGGCACTGGATGGAGGACAGCGCCTCATAGCAGTCAAAGGTTTTGCAGGCACTGGCTAAAATGATGAACCGCTCATATTCTTCCTCTGTAATGCCCCGGTTGGCGGAGATCAGATCATCCCGATAGTTTTCCAAGGTTCCCTTGCCGTATAGCTGATCTGCAAAGCTTGCCAGCAGCCCTTCTTCATCCCGATTTTCGGCAAGGCTGAGCCAAGTATCCACCACCTGAAGGAAGGTATCATTGGGCTTTGACAGGGTAGAACCAAGGATCAGCTTATGCACCAGCTCCGGGTGGTCAATGGCCAGATACTGTGCCATCATGCCTCCCTGGGATGCGCCGAAAACATCTGCGTCCTCAATGTGCAGGGCTTCCATGGCCTTGGCTGTATCCTCCGCCATGTCCCGGACGGTGTAGCCTGCCGGCAAATCCCTGGCCCGGTCAAACAGGTAAACCGTGTATTCCTCCGCGAAGGATTGATAAGCGGTGGCAATGGCCTCTGCCGAACCCATGACACTATGGATGGACAGCCCCGGAAGGATCACGAAGGCCTTTTCACCGCTGCCAAACACCACATAGTCCATGGTTACCTCTTTCGTTGACACGGTCTTCACCACAGCCCCTGCACCTTCCTCCTGATTTTCTTCCGCCAGGCAGGGGGTAATTCCTGCCAGCATCAGCCCGGCCATCAACAAGGCAAGCATTCTTTTCATTCCGTGTTCTCCCTTCTGAATCACTTCTGTGCCTGTATGATAGCATGCAGACGGAGCAAAAGCAAGCACGAAGCCATAAAGAAAGACCGGCATCCGATTGATGCCGGCCTGTTTGTTTGATGGTCTTACTTGGCGAAGCTCATGCCGTCCAGGATCATGGTCAGCTTCACGGAACCGTCGATGGAGTCGCCATCATCGGTTTCTTCTGCAGCAGCAGCGTCAGCGGTGAAGTAGCTGTAGGCAGTTACCACATAGCAGCCGCCTTCGCAGTTGCGGGCATAAACGGTCACGGTGTTGGTGTTGCCATCAGCAGCAGCCTCTTCATAGCTGAAAACGAACCATTCGTTTTCTTCGTCAAAGGCAACGTTCTTTTCCACTTCAGCATTGTGGGCAGCGGCCTGCTCGGTCATGTAGGCTTCTGCATCGGTGTCCTTCATGGTAGCAACGGTGAAGTGGATGGGTTCAGCAGCCTCACCGGTGAAGTTGCCAGCCACGTCACCGTTTTCGTCCACGGTCACTTCGAAATCTTCTTTGGTATAGGTCAGGGTCACGCCGTTTTCGGTGGTCAGGGTGGTGGTGCCATCATTGTTTTCGATGGTATCTGCAAAGGCAGGAACGGTAGCCAGAACCAGCAGTGCAACCATCAGAGACAGGAACTTTTTCATGGGGTATTCCTCCTTCAAATGTTTCTTGTAATCACGGCGGGGTGTCTTGCTTCCCTCCGGGTTACTGTGTTGTTCCCCCGGCTTCATTGTCCGGGCACCTATTCAACGAAGGAGCCTTCCCTTTTTCTTCCCGTTTTCGAAAAAAATTTTTTTATTTTTTTACGGGAAGGAAAATCCCTGCCCATCTGCATAAAGATACAGGTTTGAGACCTTCAGGAGTACAAGCGCCGCCGCTGTAAACAGCAGGGAAAGCAGCAGCGTCAGCCATTGATACTTCTTCTTCCGCTGCACGGAAAAGCTCATAACCAGCACAGAGGCAAAGCAGAACAGAGCACTCAGCAGATGGTGGGGGAAGGAAAGAACGGCGCACACCGTGTAATAGCAGCCATGCAGCAGCTGAAGGGTGTTGCCCAGGCTCAGGATCACACTGCCCAGTACATTTTGCTTCTTGCTGTAGTAAGCGATGAACCCACCAGGCAGGGTCAGGAAGGTCATGACCAACCACCATTGATAATAAAGCCATGCGTTTTTCAGGGTCATTGTGCCAAAGCAGATTTCCACCCCGAAAATCACCGGCTGACTAATCAGGAAGAAAACAAAGCACTTCAGCATGGCTTCCCAATTATGCCTGCAGTTCACCACGATAATGACGGCAAAAACCACCCACCACTCATAAAAAACCCCAATATCCCGGAAGGACGTGTTTGCCGTTGCCGGAATCAGCAGCATAGCGCCGGTATATACCCCTGCCGCAAGGGCAAAGAGAATCACCGTGAGCCAGGACATGCGGAGCCCGCCGAAAAGACGCTTCATGCATTTCCCCCATTCATGTTTTTGCTTAGAAATCCAGTGTGTCGATTTGGGGCAGAAGTTCCCCAATGCGGCTGCGGCACAAGGCAATAACCGCCTGTCCCTCCGGAGTGTTCAGGCCGTTGCGGCGGATGGTGCGGCGCATCAGCCGGGCATAGCCGATAAGCATGGCCTTCTGCTCCACAGCATGGACAGCCGCCTCATCCCGATTCTTCAGGTAGCAGCGCAGGCTTCGCCGCCAGAATTCCATGGTCACTTCATGGCTCAAGCCCATAAACTTCATAGTGACGTTCGGGTCTGCCTCCCCAAAGGCCACAAAGCCCAGATACATGCTGGCCAATTCAAAGATGGGGTGCCCGACGCACAGGGTATCCATGTCAATCAGAAGCACTTCATTCCCCTGCATCATCAGGTTGTTGGTGTGGTAATCCCCGTGGAGCATGGTATCCCGCTCCGGCACCGCCTGCACCAGGGCGCACAGCTTGTCCCCCTGTTCTTTAGGCAGATATGCCTGCAGGAAGTCCGCCCAGCCCACCACCACATCTTTCATGCAGGGCATTTCCCCGGCCTTTACGTGGGTGGTATGAATCAGCTTCAGCAGATCCACATACATCTGCACATAGTCGTCCATCTGGGTCGGGTTTTCCTTGATCAGCTGGGAAAAGGTCTTGGCGTTCAGCAGTTCAAACACGGAACCGTAGCTGTCCCCCACCTTCACCACATCAAAGGGAATGGCTGTGGGAATCCCCAGCACGAAGGCCTTCCGTGCCAGCTCCCGCTCCCGCTGAATATCCGGCAGGCTGTCCGGATTGTAATACACCTTGATGATGGTATCCCGATCCAGCCGGTACACCTTGCCGTTAGCACCCTGACCGATGACTTCGCAGCCCTCCACGCTCAGGCGGCGATAGGCTTTCTGCACAGGCAGCATTTCCGCAAAGCCCGTCATGTCCAGAATTTCATAAACCTCAGGGCTTACGTTCATCAGGCTCAGCTTGGGCTCGATTTTCCGCAGGTGGAGAATCACCCGCAAACCTGCGCTGGAAATGTAAGCCAGCTGCTCCATGTCCAGTGCCAAAGCATCATGGGGATGCTCATTGCGAGCCTGATTGATGCTCTGCTCAATTTCCGGCGCATTGGTTGAGTCAATGCGTCCATCCAGCCCAACGGTCAGTTTTCCGTTTTCACAGCTTACTTTCAACATACATGTTCCTCCTCATTGAGGTGTACGCACAGGTTCATTGCAATCAGATTCGCTTGGTCATCTTCAGCACATTCTGCACACCGCAGCGTTCATAGGTCAGGGTGTCCATGGTTTTCTTCACCAGGAAAATGCCCAAGCCTCCTACGCCCCGCTCTTCAGCGTTCAGGGAAATGTCCGGGTCGGCTTCCTCCAGGGGATTGAAGGGAATGCCCTCGTCCACAAAGGCGATATGGGCGGCACCTTCCTCCACTTCCATCCGCACCGTTACCTGACCCTGACTGCCCGGGTAGGCATAGTGGGCAATGTTGCTGACGATTTCATCCACTGCCACGTTGATCTGCATTTTCGCCCGAGCGCTGCATCCGTGAGAATCCAGCTGGGCATCCACAAATTCCGTAATGGCGGTAATGTTCTCCACCGTAGCGTCCACCGTTATTTCATGGAGATCGCCCTTGTAGGTCAGGGCCAGCATGGTAATATCATCAAACTGGGGTGCATTGCCTACGAAGGTGTCCACGTCCATTTTCACCCGGTGGCACAGGTTCTCCACCTGCTTGCTTTGGCACATGTTCAGCACGTGATTCAGGCGAACTTCCCCATACAGTTCATTGGACAGGTTGGTGGCTTCCGTCACACCGTCCGTGTACAGGAAGATGGTATCCCCCGGCTCCAGCTGAAGTTCCCCTGCCCGGTAGGTCATGCCTTCCATGCCTGCCAGCACCAGGCCGGAGCGGGTTTTCAGGTACTCAAAGTTACCGTTTCCGCGGCACACCAGGGGCGGATTATGCCCGGCATTGGCAAAGGAAACCTTGCCGGTCTTCACATTCAGGATGCCCATCCATGCCGTGACAAACATGCCGGCTTCGTTATTCTGGCATAGCCGGTCGTTGGTCTTCCGCATGATTTCATCCACAGGCAGGCCGCTTTCCGCCAAGTCCTTCATGATGGTTTTGGTGGTCATCATGAACAGGGCAGCAGGGATTCCCTTGCCGGAAACGTCTGCCACCAGAAAGGCCAGGTGATTGCGGCTGACGAAATAGAAATCATAAAAATCGCCGCCTACCTCTCTGGCTGCATCCATGGAGGCGTAAATGTCAAATTCCGTTCGGTTGGGATAGGGCGGGAAGGAAGAGGGCAGGGCGGAGCGCTGAATCTGATGGGCAAACTCCAGCTCGTGGTTGATGCGCTCCTCCGCTTCCTTGATGTAGTGCTTCAGGGTGGATACGGTGGCGTTCACGTCATCCGACAGTTCGGAAAACTCCTGATAGGCACGCACGTCGATCACGGTGTTCAGGTTGCCGTTGGTAATGGCGTTCAGCCCGGCGTTCACTTTTTGCAGGTTCCGCACAACCTTCTTCTTCAGCATCTCATAGATCAGGATGAACAGGGCTGTGTAGATCAGAATTTCCATGAACACGATCAGGTACAGGGTTACGTTGCGGTACAGCTCCGCATCATCAGTGATGATGTGATACACGATCTGCTGGGTAAAAGTGCTGGTCGCCAGGAAGGCGATCACCACGCAGACCAGCAGCCAGAAGCCGAAGTCGTAGCTGATGCGCTTCTTCTGCAGATCCACCTTCCGCTTGTTAAAAGCACCGCCGCTGAGCAGGGACGCCAGGCTCACCGCAATGCCCGTGCAGAGGATCATGGGGAAGGAGCAGGCCTGCACATACCGGAAGGCATAGGACACCCGGCGCAGGTTGGTGGCCAGAATCAGCAGCATGTGCATCACTTCCATGGTGGTGCCGATGCCGAAGCTGGACAGGAAGCCGGAATTTCTGTCTTCAAACAGACGGCGGCGCATCATGGCACTGAAAAGGCCTGCCAGACAGGTGGAAATGGAGCATGCCACCTGGGTCAGTTTGCCGCCCCCCCAGAATACGCACAAATAACGGTGCACGCCTCCCATGAAGCCTGCAATAATCCCTGCCGGGCCGCCAAAGAAGAGTCCGGCGCAAAGTGGTGCTGCATCCCGCACGTTCATGATGACCCCGTCCCCGGCACGGATGCCGAACTGGGTGCACAGGATGGCGGCAATGCCAAAGGTAACGCCAATGATGGCCTGCTTCAGGCTGTTGCGCCAGGCGGAGAATTTCGTTTTCCGCTCCAGCAGGGTAAACAGGCCTGACAGCAACCCAGGGATCAGCGTTGCAAAGGTTAAGCGCAGAATGGTATCCCCGGTTAAATTGATCATCTTGTTATCAGCTTTCTATGGTCAGAAAATCTGCAAAGCCGGTAATAGTGAACACTTCCATCACAGGAGCCGGTACGTGAATCAGCTTCATGGTGCCCTTCTGATCCATGGCCTTCTGCGCCTTCAGGATCAGCCGCAGACCGGCAGAGGAGATGTACTCCAGCTTTTCCAGATCCATGACCAGGGTCTTGGCCTCAGGCAGTACAGCATCCAGCACAGCTTCCATGTCAGGGGCGGTGGTGGTGTCCAGCCGGCCGGTCAGGGTGATTTCGGCATCTGTGCCGGTTTTCTTTTCGATGGTCAAGCTCATACAAAACTTCCTTTCCAAGTTTTATTCTTTTGTTTCTTCTTCACCCTTGGGGGTGTCAAACACTTCACGAGTCATTTCCTTGAGTTCCTCATACATGGGCAGGCCTTCCAGGGGTGCAAGGGCTGCCACCGTTTCATGGAAGAGCCAGGCCTGTTTGTCTCTGCCTCGCTTAAAACGTTTCCACACGTCCTCGCCGCTTTCCTGCAAGCCTTCGTAAACACTGCGCAAATTGGACAGCTTATCGGCGCACATCAGCATTTTGTGATCCCTGTCCCCCGGCTTGCGGAGCATTTCCAAGGCGTCCGATTTCCGCTTTTCCCAGCTGTCTTCCTTGTTTTCACTGTCTGCTACCACCAGGTCGGCGATTTCATCATTGAAGGCGGCTGTCAGCTGCTCCCGGGTAATAAAGGCATCCTCAATGGTATCGTGCAGGAATCCGGCACAGATCAGGTTCTCGCTGGCACCGTTTCTTGCCAGTTCGATGGCTACCTCCACCGGATGCATAATGTAGGGCAGCCCGTCCTTCCGCTTTTGTTCCCCATGGGCGTACATGGCAAATAAATACGCCTTCACCGTCATGCTGTGCATGGTCTTCTCGTCCCTTTCCCTCGGCAAGCGTTGTTTCCACGCGCCTTACTGCCGTTGCGGAAAGGCAGCGCCGGGAAGTTCTGCTTTCCCCGAAATTGCTTGCTTTCGCCAATGAACATTCCACGGTCATTGTACCATTTTCCTGCTGTACAATCAAGAAAGCTTTCGTGAATATTTCATCAATTTATCCAAGATAATACCGCATGGTGGGCTCGATCCAGTACAGATACCTGGGTCCCTGCACCTCCAGCGCTTTCATCTGCCGGTACATGGGCAGGCCGTCCGAAACATCGTGCCACAGATCCGTAAACACCGTATCGAAGTGCTGATGAGGGGCTTCCTCCCTCGCATAGGTGAAAGCATCACCCTGTACGATCTGCAAGGCATTCTTTCTGGGGAACATGGGCAGCAGTGCCTCCCGGAACAGGTCGATCACGTCCCGAGACTGCTCCACCACCGTCACATCCGTTACCGCAGGATTGCGCATTGCATGGAAGACATAGTACCCCATGCCCAGGCCATAGCAGAGCACTTTGCCCACAGAGGCTTCTGCACAGGGGCGAATGGTATGAATCTCGTTGGGCGTGACGGTCATCCAGATGCGCCCCTGCTCCTTCAGGGCCGGGTAAGGCACCCGGGTATCGAACCAGCCAAGCTGGGGCAGCACCATCTCCCCTACCTGCTGAAAATCATCCGATACGAAGATTTCTGCCGGGGCATAAAAGGCTTCCTCCAGCGTCACCGTGCCCCGCCGGTATCCTTTGGTGGGCAGTGCCTGCACATAAGGGTCTTCCGTAATGAGGGCAGAAGACAGCTTGTGCAGCATGTGAGGAAAGCAGCGGTAATAGACAGCCTTATCCGCTGGCCGATCCAGATCCAGTCCGCAGTAGGCAGCCAGCATGAGGGCAACGGCTTCCTCCTCCCCAATGCCGCAGGTGCGGGCAATATCCCGGGCTTCTTCCAGGTCAATGGCGCTTGGGCAGTCATTCAGGAATGCTGCCAGACGCATCATCAGTTCTTCATTCATGGGTTCCTTCATCCTTATGAAAAAGGGAGTGGAAGCCGCCCTGTTAAGCGTCCTCCGCTCCCCTCTAGGTTTTATGGCATGTTATGCATCCACCCGGAATGCGTAAATGGTGGTGGTGTCGTACACTTCCCCGGGGCGCAGCACGGTGGTGGGCCACTGGGGCTCATTGGGAGAATCCGGGAAGTGCTGAGTTTCCAGGCACAGGCCGGAGAACTTGCCGTAGTGCACGCCTCCCTTGCCACCCTCATAGTCCACGGAATTGCCGGTGTACAGCTGCACGCCGGGCTGGTCGGTAATGACCTCCATGGTACGTCCGGAAGGCTCGTCATGCAGGCAGGCAGCCAGTCCCATGGTGGAACCCTTCCGCAGCACAAAGTTCTGGTCGTAGCCCATGTCTGCCATCACCATTTGAGGCACCTGGGGCGCCAGATCCAGTCCGTCGCCTACCAGTTCCCCTTCCCGCAGGTCAAAGGGCGTCTTCGCCACAGGCAGGTAGCCGCCGGTGGGAATCAGGCCTGCATCCACAGGGGTAATCACATCAGCATCAATGTACACCACCTGATCCCGCACTGTGCCATGGTCATGACCTGCCAGATTGAAATAGGCATGGTTGGTCAGGTTGCACAGGGTGGCCTTGTCCGTGGTGGCCCGGTAGCGGATGATCAGGTCGCAGTTATCCGTCCAGGTGTAGGTCACGGTAACATCCAGGGTGCCTGGGTAGTTTTCCTCTCCATCCGGGCTGACCAGGTGGAAAATCAGCGTATCCTGATCCTGCTCCTCCAAGGTGGAGGTCTCCCACATTCTCACGCCGAAGCCCACATTGCCGCCATGGAGATGATTCTCTCCATTGTTCTTCGCCAGCTGATAGGTCACGCCGTCCAGGGTGAACTGACCCCGGGCAATCCGGTTGCCGTACCGGCCGATGGTCTCGCCCATGTGGCCGTGACCCTTCAGGTAGCCGGTCATGTCGTCAAAGCCCAGTACCACGTCTGCCATGATGCCGTCCTTATCCGGCACACAGATGGCGGTGATGGTGGCGCCGTAGTCGATCATCTTGACCACAGCACCGCTGTGATTGGTCATGATGTACTGGGTAACGACGGCTCCCTGTTCGTTCTTGCCAAATTCTCTTGAGGTGATCGCCATAGGAACATCCTCCTTGATGCATCATTTTTCTATCTCTTATTGTATCCGTCAGAGGCGTTCTGTCAATCCCCATCCTTACCGTAATAATAGCTGCGAAGGATGCTGCCGTTCAGCCCCGGCAAAAGCAGATCGTGGAGCCACACCGCCAGATGCTGATCCCCCTTGGCGATTCGCAGCCGGAAGGGCATGTGCTTCCTTGCCAGTGCCTTGGCCACCTTCCTGCCCAGCACATCCGGGTCTGATCCACCGCTTTCATCCCGGTGGATCACCCGGCAGGTGGATACATACCGTGCCCCATAGGGAGAGCCATCCTGTGCAGCCTTGGCATGGGCCCGGTAGGCGCTGCTGCCGGAGCGATGATCCCCCGGCTCCACCAGACACACCTGAATGCCCATGCCGTGGGTCTCCATCATCAGGCACTCCGCATAGCCCTCCACAGCGTGCTTGGCTGCGGTGTAAGCACTCTGGAAAGGCACCCCCAGCAGGCCGTTAATGGAGGAGAACATGACGATCCTGCCCTTTTTTTGCCGGCGCATCAGGGGCAGCACGGCATGATTCATCCGCACCATGCCCAGAAAGTTGGTATCCATGACCCGCTTGTATTCATCCAGCGAGGTTTCCTCACAGGAACCCAGTACCAGAATGCCGGCACACTGCACCAGTGCATCCACCTGAGGTGCAATGGCCTGCGCTGCTGAAACGAAGGCCGCCACGGATGCATCATCTGTCACATCCAGGGACAGGCAATGCATGCCCTGCTGCACTTCCCCGTGAAAGGAGCGGGCACCGGCAATCACCGTCCAGCCTGCATCCCGAAGAGCCTGCGCCGTGTGCAGCCCCAGCCCGGAGGAAGCCCCCGTTACCCACACTGTTTTGCTCATTCTGCCGTCTCCATATGGGTCAGCAGCAGCTCCACCACCCGTTCGGAATGGCTTGCCGCCAGTTTGGTAAAGGTGGGATAGTCCATGGTGGATTGACCGTTGGCCTGATCCGAAATGGAACGCAGCACGCCGCAAGGCACCCCGTTCATGTAGCAGGCGTGGGCCACCGCCGCCCCTTCCATTTCCACTGCCTTGGCCTGGAAACGATCGTGAATCTTCTTCCGGGTCTCCCCGTCGCAGATGAACTGATCCCCGGTGGCGATCACGCCCTCCTGCACCTGCATATCCGGCACCTGTCCTGCAGCAGCCAGCAGCTTTTGCCGCAAATCTTCATCGCAGGGGAAGGCCACCAGACCTACCTTGCTCACATACCCTACCGGATCCCCCAAAGGAGAAGTATCCATATCATGCTGCACCGCACAGGTAGCAATCACCATATCCCCGATGGACACAGTTTCATCCCCTGCACCGGCAACCCCCAGGTTCAGCACCCATGCAGGGCGGAAAGCAGTGATCATGTTCTGGGCGCACAGTGCCGCATTCACCTTGCCGGGGCCGCACACTGCCAGCACGGCTTCCTGCCCGAAAAGCTTGCCCTTGGTGAACACATCCATGCCCACCCTGGTTTCCTGTTTATCCGTCATCTGCCCCAGCAGGTTTTCCACTTCCACTGCCATGGCGCCAATCAATCCAACCATATTGACCTCCAACATTCCAAACCTTGGCTGCACCCAAAGATGCAAGCCGTCGGTTCATTATACCAAGCCGGGCAGGCAGCGTCAATTCCGGCAAAGAAAGAGGGACTCGACGCCTGTGCAAGCATCGAATCCCTTTGATTATTTCTTGAGTTTCATGCCGATCCGCACTGCCCGGAAAAGCCGCAGGGCTGCATCCAGATACAGTTTTTCAGCTTGTGCCATGGCTTCCTCCAAGGGCATGGGGCCGGACACGGTGGTTTGGATGGTGCTTTCACACAGGTCAAAGAGGCCTTCCGCACCTTCCCCCATGCCGCCGACAATGCACAGCACAGGAATGCCCTTTTCGGCACAGTGACGTGCCACGCCCACCGGCACCTTGCCGAAGCGGACGCTTTGCCCGTCGATCCTGCCTTCTCCGGTCACCACCAGATCCACATCTGCCAGCTTCCGGTCAAAGTCCACCGTTTCCAGCACCGCATCAATGCCGCTCTTCAGGCTTGCGCCCAGCACCCCGGCAAAGGCAGCCCCCAAGCCTCCTGCCGCCCCTGCGCCGGGAATGTGGTCAATGTCCTTCCCGGTTACCTGCTGAATCACCTGGGCATAGTTGGCCATGCCTGCTTCCAGCGCATCGCAGATGGCGGGCGTGGCTCCCTTCTGGGGACCGTAGGTGTAGGTGGCGCCGGTAGGCCCCAGAAGGGGATTGGTCACATCGCACAGCACGGTCAGCCTGCATTCCTTCAGCTCCGGCAGCAGATGGGAAAAATCCGCATGAGCCACCTGTGCCAGTCCGTCCCCCACAGGAGAGACCTGCTTGCCCCGGCTGTCGGTAAACACAGCCCCCAGGGCACTAAGCATGCCCATGCCCCCATCATTGGTTGCACTGCCGCCAATGCCGATGAGGATCTTCCGTGCTCCCTGCTTCAGGGCATCTGCAATCACTTCCCCTGTACCGTAGCTGGTGGTGTAGCGGGGATCCCGCTGGTTCCGGGGCACATAGGGCAAGCCGCTGGCCTGCGCCATTTCCATCACAGCTGTTTCGCCGTCGCTGAGCATGCCCCACCTGGCCTCCACCGGAGAAAACAGGGGATCTGCCACCCGGGTGGTCATCCAGCGGCCGCCCATGGCACGAAGGAGTGCCTCCACCGTGCCTTCTCCCCCATCCGCAATGGGGACAGAAACCGTTTCCGTGCCCGGAAAAACAGATTCCGCCGCCTTCTCCAGCAGATTGCAGATTTCCACTGCCGAAAGAGAACCCTTGAAAGAATCAGAGGCAAAGAGCATTTTCATCGGACAGACACACTCCTTATTCCAACGAAAGGCAGCAGACATTTCTGCCTGCTGCCCTTCGTGTTTCATCATACCAGGCAGGTATGCATCCCGTATGGTCCTTCAATCAATGATGCAGGGTTTCGCCGGTCAGCTTCTGATAGTACTTCAGCAGTGCGCTGTGGTCGCAGGAGCCCAGGCCGTCCTTGTGCAGCACCTTCATCATTTCCAGCACAGACTGGGTCAGCGGGATGGGTGCATCCACGGTGCTGGCAGCATCCACCACGTTCTTCAGATCCTTGATGTGCAGGTCAATACGGAAGCCGGGCTCGAAGTTCTGATCCATCATCATGGGTGCCTTGGCGTTCATAACGGTAGAACCAGCCAGACCGCCACGGATGGCTTCGAAGATCTTCTGGGGCTCAACGCCGCACATCTGACCCATCTGCAGGGCTTCTGCCAAAGCGGCAATGTTCACAGCCACGATGGTCTGGTTGCACAGCTTGGTCACGTTGCCTGCGCCTACATCGCCGCACAGCACCACGGAAGCGCCCATGCACTCCAGAACGGGCTTGAAGCGGTTGAACACTTCTTCCTTGCCGCCAACCATGAAGGACAGAGTGCCGTCAATGGCCTTGGGCTGACCGCCGGACACAGGAGCATCCAGCATGTCAATGCCCCGCTTGGCCAGCTCGGCAGCGATTTCACGGGAAGCCACAGGATTGATGGACGTGCAGTCAATGAAGGTAGCCGTCTTGGGCATGTAGTCAGCCAGCTTGTCGTCCTCCAGCATGACGGACTTTACGTGGGGGCTGTTGGGCAGCATGGTGATCACCAGATCCACGTCCTTCACCGTCTCCACGGAAGAGCCGCAGATATGGGCACCGGCAGCACGCATTTCCTCTACAGAGGCAGGATTCCGGTCATACACATACAGCTCGTGGCCGTTCTTCATCAGGTTCTTTGCCATGGGCTTACCCATGATGCCCAAGCCAATGAAAGAAATCTTCATATTCATTTTCCTCCTTACATACATCCACATCTATTTTCAGTCGAAAGAGTGTTTCCCTTCCGGCGGAAAACCATGTTACTTCAGCAGACCCATGTCTGTCAAGACGACCTTCAGTTTGGCACGCTGTTCATCATTCAGGGGCTGAATGGGCTTCACACAGTCCCCGCAGTCGTGACCGATCAGCTTCAGGGCTTCCTTCAGCACCACGGGGAAGGTGCCCATGTTGGTGGCAATCCGCAGGGCAGAGAAGCGGAACTGAGCATCCAATGCCCCCTCGGCATCCCCGGCCTTGAACTTTTCGTAAATGTCCACGGCAATCCGGGGCGCCACGTTGGCACAGGAGGCAATAGCACCGGCAGCGCCGTAGCACAGGGCGGCGTAAATCAGGGTGTCCCGACCCATCATCACATGGAAGTTGTCCATGCCCCGGGTCAGGCGAAGGTATTCCTCCGTGTTGGTCATATCCCCGGTGGAGTCCTTCACGCCGATGATGTTGTCAATCTGTGCCAGCTTGGCCACGGTAGCAGGCTCCACGGTCACGTTGGTCTTGGGCTTGTTGTTGTAGATAATGATGGGCAGGCTGGTTTCCGAGGCAATCTCCCGATAGTACTCGTACACCTCGTACTGGGTTTGGCTGACGAACATGGGGGTCAGCACGCTGAGGGCATCAATGCCCCCGACCGCCTCCACCGCCTTGGCAATCTTCACAGCGCCCTTGGTGGTAATATCATTGGCACCGGCGTAAATGTCCATGCGGCCATGCACCGCATCCTTGGTCACTTCCAGCACATTCCGGTAGAAGTCCAGGTCATGGGCGTAAAACTCGCCCGTGGTGCCGAAGGGGAAAACGCCGTGAATGCCGTTATCCGCCAGGTAATCGATCAGTCCCCGGTAGGCCTTTTCGTCAAACTTGCCATCCGAGGTCACAGGGGTCACAATCGGCACCACAATGCCATGGGGTTTGAATGCCATCCGAAACACTCCTTTCCGTCAGTCTGCAAAGGCTTACTTTTGATGATACGCCGCCGCCATCAGGCCCTTCATGTAGCCCGTGGTGTAGGCAAAGGAAGTCTGTTCGCCGCCGGTGGCTTCATCATAGCGGAGCACATGATCCACGTAGACGGTGCCGTCGTAGTTGTTCTTCACCAGCACCTCCATGATCTTGTACATATCCATGTAGCCGTCTTCCAGCAGGGTTTCCTCAAAGTAGGGCAAGGTACCGGATACATTGCGGAAGTGGACGATGTGCACCCGCTTCTGCTGCACAAAGTCCGCCAGGTCTTCCAGCACATTGCCGAACTGCTTGCCGCCTTCCAGCCAGCAGCCGCAGCAGAACTTGATGCCAAGGTAGTGCTCATCCGTGCCCAGACCCAGCTCCTGCTGAATTTCATCTGCACGGCGGAGGGCCTTGCGATAGTCATCACCGCTGATGATGATGCTTGCGCAACCTTCGTAGAACCGGGCAGGGGGATCGCAGGGATGGAGGGCCAGCTTCATGCCCACTTCCTTGCAGGTGGGCAGTACGGCACGGAGGAAGTATTCAAAGTTGCCCCACATGGTATCGTAGTCGTATTCCTTGCCGAAGGCAGGCTTCCGGGCATAGATTTCATCCATGTCCACAATGCGGCCTACCGCTCCGTGGGTATGCTCCCCGGCCTTCCACCAGGAGGTGGATACACGACCCGTGTCCCAGGTGGCGTAGCCCACATGGACACCGGCACCGGCGATCCAGCGGTTCAGGTCGTTGTACTTCTGAATCCATTCGTCCCGGTCTTCCAGGCCCAGCTGGATGGACGGATGCTTGTAAATACGGGAATTGCCTGCATCATCCACCGTCAGTCCTGCCTTGCGAACCCGCTCCAGAATGCGGTTTACGTCTTCATAGTTGCTATGTTCATTTGAAAACATCACGAAGCAATGGGAAATATTCATCTGCCGAAGATACCGCAGGTAGTCATCGGTTGCCTTGTCAGAATTGATCCCCATCTGCGGCTTCATCAAAGTTTCCATGGTGCAGCCTCCTTATGATCCCAAATTTCACCCAGGCAAGGCAGCGAAAACTGCCTATCAGCCGGCTTCAGCGTTCATGCGCACTGAAAGCCGCATATCCTTTCCGGAGGGAGATGACTCCCCCTCCGGAAAGGGAATGATTACTTGGTTTCCTTCCAGGCCTTTTCAGGGGTCCAGGTTTCAGCGGTGGTCATGAGGATGCCGGTGTCATGGACGCCGTCCTGTGCGAAGCAGTAGGGCAGCTGATAGCCGGTAGCCACCACCAGGGCATAGTCGTGGCTGAAGAGACGGGCTGCCTTCTTCAGCAGTTCCTTCTTTTCTTCCTGGGTCTTGGCTGCACGGGCACCGAAGAGGGCTTCCTCATAGTCGGCAGGCTTGGCCATCATGTTCTTGTAGTTCACGCCCTCGGAAGAGTAGAGGCGGATGTAGTTGGCGGTGAAGTCCAGCTTGGAGGAACCGTTGTTGATCATGATGCCCAGATCATAGGTGCCTTCAGCTTTCTGTGCGTTGAAGTCAGCATTGGTCAGGTTCTTGATTTCCGCATTGATGCCCACCATGGACAGGTAAGCCTGCAGAATCACGGCGCACTGGTTGTTGGCTTCGTTTTCACCGTTGGTGGTGATCACGGTATCAAAGCCGTTGGGATAGCCTGCTTCAGCCAGCAGTTCCTTGGCCTTTTCAGGATCATAGGGGTAGATTTCCAGGGTATCGTCATAGCTGTAAGCACCGGGCACAGCGAAGACGGGAGTTGCAGCGCCCAGACCATTGTAGATGCCTTCTGCCATGTCTTCCCAGTCCACAGCGTACATCACAGCCAGACGAGCATTCAGGTTATAGAAAGGAGATGCTTCATCGCCGGAGCAGAACATCATGTAGGTGATACCGGCAGTGTCAGGAGCCTGACCGGCAACGTTCTCATACTTGTCCTTCAGCTGGTCGATGGCAGCGGTGTTGGGGTTACGGAGCACGTCCAGCTCCCCGTTCAGGAAAGCGGAAACCTGGGTGGTAGCGTCGCTGATGAACAGCACCTTCACGCTGTCCAGATAGGGCTGACCCTCAACCCAGTAGTTGTCGTTACGTACGTAGGTGATGTGGCTGTCCTGCACGAACTCGCTCTGCACGAAGGGGCCGGTGCCAACAGCGTTGATGGCTGCCCAGTCGCCGCCGTTTGCTTCATAAGCAGCGGGGCAGTAGATGCGGACTTCACCAATGGTATCAGCCCAGGTGTTGGCCCAGGTGTCGTACTTCAGCACCACGGTGTAGTCGTCGGTAGCTTCATAGGATACAGGGCTGACCAGCTCGGAAGCCTTGCCGAATTCCACCATCTTGTCGAAGTTCCACACAACAGCAGCTGCATTGAAGTCGCTGCCATCGCTGAACTTGATGCCCTGGCGCAGCTTGATGGTCAGGGTCAGGTTGTCAGCGTCGGTCACGAACTCTTCAGCCAGCCAGCCGTAGGTGTCGCCGGTTTCCGGATCGTGACGGCCCAGAGACTCAATGGCAGGAGCAGCGTTGTAACGGTCAGAGGTGGTGGTGGAGAAGGGCAGGAAGAAGGTATTGTGCTGATAGCCCAGCACCGTCAGGGTTCCGCCGTAGGTAGGCGTTGCGTCGGCTTCCTCTGCCAGAGCAGGAACCAGTGCGGTCAGCATCATGGCGGCCAGCACAAGCGCAAGCAGTCGCTTCATGGTCATGGGAAAATCCTCCTTTTGATTGTTGCCACGAATCATTCCTTCGTGGATGTATCTGTTCCTGCATCCACATACAGGTGCAGGGAACAACCGAATCAGAACAGATGGCAAGCCACCATGTGGCCGTCACCCGCATCGTGGAGCACAGGGGTCTCCTCTTCGCACCGCTTGGTGCACTTGGGGCACCGGTTATGGAAGGGGCAGCCGCTGGGACGCTTCAGGATGCTGGGCACCTCGCCCTGCACCGTAATGGCCTCCCGCTGCTCCTCCACGGTGGGATCCGCCACAGGAATGGCGGAAAGCAGCGCCTGGGTGTAGGGATGCAGGGGACGTTCATACAGGTCATCGCAGGTGGCGATTTCCATCACCCTGCCCAAGTACATGACCAGAATCCGGTCGCTGATGTGCTTCACCACCGCCAGGTCATGGGCGATAAAGATGTAGCTCAGTCCCATTTCTGCCTGAATGTCTTCCAGCAGGTTAATGATCTGTGCCTGAATGGATACGTCCAGGGCGGAAATCGGCTCGTCGCAGATAATCAGCTTGGGATTGGAGCTTAGTGCCCGGGCAATGCCAATGCGCTGCCGCTGGCCGCCGGAAAACTCGTGGGCAACCCGCTCCTTCATCAGGGGGTCAAGGCCTACCTTACGGAACAGCTCATCCACCTTTTGATCGTACTCCAGACGATTCTTCACCATTTTGTGAATCAGCAGGGATTCACCCACAATGGAGCCTGCATTCTGCCGGGGATCCAGGGAAGAGAAGGGATCCTGGAAGATCATGGACACCTGAGGGCGGAAGGGCTTCAGCTCCCGATCCTTGCTGTGGGCAATGTCCTTGCCATGGAAGATGATCTGTCCTTCATCCGGCTCGTACATGCGCATGATGCACCGTGCCAGGGTGGTCTTGCCGCAGCCGCTTTCGCCAACCACGCCCAGGGTTTCTCCCTGCTTGATGGTGAAGGTGATGTCCTCAATGGCCTTCACATCCCCCACCTTGCGCTTCATCAGTCCCTTATAGACCGGGAAGTACTTGCGCACGTCCTGCACATCCAGGCAGAGTTCATTGCTGGTATGCCGTTCAGGGGATGCGCCGTAGTCCTTGTGCTTCAGCTCCTCTTCCTTGACGTCCAGTTCTGCCTGGGTCAGGCAGCAGGAACTGTAGTGATCAGGCCGGACTTCCTTCAGGGAAGCATCGGTGTGCTCCTTGCACCGGTCGCAGCGATATTCGCACCGGGCATAGAAGGGGCAGTACTTAGGCCGCATGGAGGGTACCGGCGGCAGGCCGTCAATGGGGATCAGGATACGATCCTTGGGGTCGTCCAGCCGGGGAATGGCCCGCAGCAGCGCCCGTGTATACGGATGCTCCGTGTGGTGGAAAATTTCCTTGGCATTGGAGGTTTCCATCATATGACCGCCGTACATGACGTAGATCCGCTCCGCATACCGGGCAACCAGACCCAGGTTGTGGGTAACCATGATCACGGCGGTGTTGGTTTCCTTGGCAATGGTGCGGATCATTTCCAGCAGCTGTGCCTGGGTGGTTACGTCCAGTGCCGTGGTGGCTTCATCCGCAATGAGGATGTCCGGCTTGGGTGCCATGGCCATGGCGATCATAATTCTCTGCCGCATGCCGCCGGAAAACTGCTGGGGATAATAGCCGTACCGGGTTTCCGCATCGGGGATGTTTACCATCTTCATGGCTTCGATGGTGCGTGCCTTGGCTTCCGCTGCGGACATGTTGCTGTGGAGCATCAGGTTTTCCTGAATTTGATAGCCCACCGTCAGCACCGGGTTCAGGCTGGTCATGGGCTCCTGAAAAATCATGCTGATGCGGCCACCCCGAACCTGACGCATGGTTTCACTCTCACCGTCATGGTTCAGCAGGTTGCCCTCCACGCCTTCCAGGTACACCTCGCCCCCTGCCACACGGCCGGGACTGGCGATCAATTGCAGTACGCTGAGCATGGTAACGGACTTGCCGCTGCCGCTTTCACCAACGATGCCGACGATTTCGCCCCGATCCACATGGAGGCTGACGCCTTCAATGGCGTTGAATTCCTTTCCGTCAGAGCGGAAGGTGGTAGCAAGATTCTTGACCTCAAGCAAATGTGCCATTGCGTTCCACTCTCCTTACAGTTCGCCGCGCAGACGGGGGTCAAGGGCGTCACGGATACCGTCGCCCAGGGTGTTCAGGCAAATCACCAGCAGTGCAATGCAGATGCCGGGTGCCAGAGAATACACAGGGTTGGTCAGCAGGAAGTCACGGCCGCCGGAAACCATGCTGCCCCAGGAGGCAGTAGGCTGGCTGATGCCCAGTCCCAGGAAGGAAAGGCCTGCCTCGGACAGGATGGTGTTGCCGATCTGCTGAGTCATGGTCACGATAATGGGGGAAATGCTGTTAGGCAGCACATGCTTCACCATCAGGCGAAGGGAACTGTTGCCCTGCAGCTTGCCAGCCATGATGTAGTCCCGTTCCTTAATGGACATGACCTGGCTTCGCATCATACGGACGTAAACGGTCATGTTGGAAATACCCAGGATAATGGACAGGTTCAGGATGCCACCGCCAAACACGGCGCACAGGGCAATGGCCAGCACCACCTGGGGAATCACACGGATGGCCTCGCTGATTCGGTTGATCACGTCATCCACCACGCCGCCGAAGAAACCGGCCACCATGCCGAAGGCGGTACCGATGATGCAGGCAATCACCACAGCCAGCACACCCACAATGAGGGAAACCCGGCTGCCCACGATAATGCGGCTCAGCACATCCCGTCCGAACTCGTCCGTGCCCAGCCAGTGCAGTGCGCTGGGTCCCTGGGTCCGTTCCTTGATGCTGATCTTGTTCGGATCGTAAGGAACAATCTTGTAGGCGAAGACGGATACCAGAATGATCAGCAGGGTAATGATGGCTGCCACCAGCACGATCTTCCGGGAAAAGAGGGTCTTCACAAACTGTTTCCGATGCTTCTTCTTGTAAGCCCGGCTGGCTGCCGCCGCCGCTTTCTTGTCCACAACTGCTTCTGACATGTTCTCTTCCTCCTTCCCCTCAGGCAATCTTGATGCGGGGATCAACCACCACATACACAATGTCGGTAATCAGGTTCACCACGCTGGTGAACAGGGTGATCATGAGCACGCAGCCCTGAATCAGCTGAATGTCCTGGCTGTTGATGGCGTTCACCAGCAGGGAGCCCATGCCGGGAATCACGAATACGTTTTCCACGAACACGGAGCCGCCGATCATGCCGCCCAGTCGAAGACCCATCAGGGTAATCACCGGCAGGAGGGCGTTCTTCAGCGCGTGGACGTAAATGACTTTCTTCTGCTTCAGGCCCTTGGAACGTGCCGTTCGGATGTAATCCTGCCGGATCACCTCCAGCATGCTGGAACGGGTCTGACGGGTGATGGAAGCAATGCCGCCAATGGCCAGGCACAGCACCGGCATGATGGTCTGCTTCACACTCTGACCAAAGTTCTGCCAGGGCCACACAAAGCCCATGGAAGGCAGCCAGCCCAGCAGCATGCTGAACACATACATGAACAGGATGCCCAGCCAGAACTGAGGCAGACAGCAGCAAATGTTGGCGGTCAGGGTCACCACTGTATCCGCTGCGCTTCCCCGCTTCACGGCACTGATGATGCCGAACAGGATGCCCAGGGGCACGCTGATGAAGAAGGCCAGCAGCGCCAGGTACATGGTTACCGGCAGGCGCTCGCCGATGATGGTCATCACCGGCTTGTTATAGCTCTGGGAGGTACCAAAGTTACCGCACAGCGCATCCCGAAGCCAGAGGATGTACCGCACCAGCACCGGCTTATCCATGTTCAGCTCGTGATACAGCCGATCGTAAGTCTCCCCGGAAATTTCGCCGCCGGTCATGGCTGCAATGGGATCACCGGGCAGAAAGTCAATCAGCAAGTAAGTGATAAATGATACAATTAGCAAAATCAACAAGGTCTGCCCCAACCGTTGGAGGATGTACCGTGCCAATGCTTGCATCTCCTTTCATCGCGCTTCTGTGTGCGACATGTGCTTTTCGGGTGGTTCATGTCGTGAATTATACAAAAGCGATGGCATGGGGTCAATCGGAAAACACAAGGAAAATCATGAATTTTCTCGTCTTTTTCATTCATATTCTCACGATTTAATACTCTTCGTGAGAATTCTTCTCTTTTTTCTCACATCACGATGAATTGTGCTGACTTCATCATTTTCCTTTTTATAACAAGTTTAGTTCTGTAAAGAGAATTTCCAAACTTTTTCTGTTATTTATTTGTTATCGTTCGTCTTTCTTCTTGACAGAAGAAGTCCGCCCTCCTATAATGAGCCTAGGTACCAACTGTTCCATAACAGAAAGGAGAAATATCATGAAAAAGGTTCTTGCTCTTGTTTGCGCATTGACCCTGTGCCTTGCTGTGCTGCCCGCCATGGCAGAGGAAACCGCAGGCTACACCGAAACCGTCGTGACCATTGCCAACGGCGACCATGAAGTGCCCGCCACCGTATGCATGCCCACCGGCGAAGGCACCTTCCCCGCTGTGGTAATGCTCCACGGCACCGGCTCCAACCGGGACGAAGCAGGCAACGGCTACAAGATGGCTGCCCCTGTGCTGGCGGAAAAGTACGGCATTGCCACCATTCGGATTGACTTCATGGGCAGCGGTGATTCTACCGCCGACTACATGGGCTACACTTTTGACAGTGCTGTCAGCGATGCGCTGGCTGCTGCCAAGTACATGCAGGGTCTGGAGAACATCGATGCTGAGAAGATCGGCGTCATGGGCTGGAGCCAGGGCGGCACGGATGCCCTGCTGTGCGCTGCCCGTGAAAGCAGCACCTTCAAGTCTCTGGTAACCTGGGCAGGCGCTCCTGACCTGAGCAGCATGCTCACCGACGATCTGTATGCCGAAGCCAAGCAGAACGGCTACTTCACCATGACCTTTGACTGGCGTGATTCCCTGAACGTGTCCCTGGCCTGGTGCGACGATGTGGCCAACACCGATGTACTGGCTGAGTTTGCCGCCGGCTACACCGGTCCCGTGCTTGCCATTGCCGGCACCATGGACACCACCGTGGACCCTGAGTGGAGCAACAAGATCGTGGCTGCTTCCAGCAACGAAGCTTCCAAGACCTGCTTCATCGAAGGCATGGATCACACCTTCAATGTGTTCAGCGAGGAAGACTTCCATTCCCTGTATGCCGCTGTGGATGCCACCGGCACATTCTTCGCTGAGACGCTGAAGTAATCCCTTTCGTTCAACTCTTTCGCCGCACTCTGACGTTTCGGAGTGCGGCTTTTCTTTTCCAGGTTTCGTTGACATTCCTCCCCCAGCCCCTTATAATGAAGGCAACAACCAACCTGAAAAGAGAACAGGAGGCTCAGCCTATGAACAAGCACGATGCCCATGCCCGTGCCGCTGCCCTTTTAGCCCAAATGACCATTGAAGAAAAGATTGCTCAAATGACCCAGATTTCCTATGCCGGATGCACCCGTGAAGAGGCGCTCCAATGGGCGAAGCTGGGCGTTGGTTCCTTCCTGCATGTGCTGGGGGACGATGCAAGAGAATTGCAGAACGCTGCCTGCCACACCCGGCTGGGCATTCCCGTGCTGTTCGGCATTGATGCGGTGCACGGCCACTGCCTGAATCGGGATGCCGCTATTTTCCCTTCCCAGCTGTCCATGGCATGCAGCTTTAACCCGGAGCTACCGAAAAAAATCGGCCGTGCCACCGCCGAGGAAGTGGCGGAAGACGGCCTCCACTGGACCTTTGCCCCGGTGCTGTGCCTGGCACGTGATCCCCGCTGGGGGCGTGTGGACGAGACCTTCGGCGAGGATCCCTATCTGGCTGGGGAAATGGGTGCAGCCATGATACAGGGCTTCCAAGGGGATCATTTGGATGACCCGGAAAGCATACTGGCCTGCGCCAAGCACTACATTGCCTACGGCGAAGCGGTAGGCGCACGGGATGCCTGCGACACGGAAGTCACCATGCGAAAGGTACGGGAAGTTTTCCTGCCTCCCTTCAAGAAGGCGGCAGAAGCCAACTGTGCCACGGTCATGACGGCCTACGGTTCTCTGGACGGCACCCCCTTGACCCTCCACGAGGAAGCCCTGAAGCAGGTCCTTCGGGACGAGCTGGGCTTTGACGGCTTTGTGGTAACAGACTGGGACAATGTGCGCAGTCTGGTGACCAATCAGCACGTCTGCGCCGATATGGAAGAAGCCTCCGTCAAGGCTGCTCAGGCTGGCAATGACATGATGATGCGCACCAAGGAATTCTATGCAGCTGCCGTTGCTGCCTGCAAGGACGGCCGTCTGTCCGTGGAGCAGGTGGACGCTGCCGTGATGCACATCCTGACGGTAAAGGCGGAGATGGGCTTGCTAGATCAGCCGGAAAAGCCCTGCCGCAAGGGACGCATTGGTTGCGAGGAGCACCGTGCCCTGGCGCTGGACGCCGCCCGGGAGGGGCTGGTGCTGCTGCGGAACAACGGCATGCTGCCCCTGACGGGTGCCAAGAAGATCGCCGTGATTGGCCCCAATGCAGATGACATTCGTGCCCAGTACGGCGACTGGACCTACTTTACCCATCCCATGAACAACCCGGATGAAACGGAACCCCAGCGTCCCTACACCACCCTGCTGGAGGGCATGCGGAACGTATTCACAGGGGCTGACATCGTTTATCACAAGGGCTGCGATGTAATGAACCGCACCCCCTCCGACCTGGACGGTGCTGTGAACGCCGCCAAGGGCTGTGACGCCATTGTGTTGGTGCTGGGGGATACCATTCAGCAAACAGGGGAAACCCACGACCGGGCGGATTTGTCCCTGTCCGGGGATCAGGACGAGCTGTTCTGCCGCCTCCGTGCCTTGGGCATCCCCATGACGGTGGTGCTGATGAGCTCCAAGCCCCTTTGCATCCCCAAGGAGGCAGCGGAAGCAGACGCTTTGGTGGCAGCCTTCAACGGCGGCATGGCAGGTGGACAGGCCATTGCCGAGCTGCTGGCAGGAATGATTGCCCCGGTGGGCCGGCTGCCCATCAGCTTCCCGGTACACACGGGACAGATCCCCGTGTATTACAACAGCCTGCCCGGCTGGCACGGGGGCAAGTACGAGGATCAGCCTGCTGAACCCCTCTTTGCCTTTGGCGAAGGCCTTGGCTACACCACCTTTGCCTACCGCGACCTGTCCTTTGACCCGGAAACCATGATGCTGACCGTCACCGTTACCAACACAGGCGATACCGAAGGGGTGGAAACGGTGCAGGCCTACCTACGGGATGTGGTCAGCTCCGTTATGACCCCGGTGAAAAAATTTGTTGCCTTCACCAAGGTGAAGCTGGCCGCCGGTGAAAGCAAGTCCGTTTCCCTGCCCCTGACCAGAGACAGCTTCTCCCTTGTGAATGCGAAGGGACAGCAGGTGGTGGAACCCGGTGAGTTCCTGCTCATGGCAGGCCACAGCTCCAAGGATGAAGATTTGCTGACCCTTTCCGTGCAAATGGCATAACCGACTCTATCAAATAAACAAAGCGCCGTGAGGAAAAAATTCTCACGGCGCTTGCTTTGATTTCACTCAGTTTTGCTTACTCTGCGTCCAGTGCTTCGATTTCAGCGGTATACTCGATCGTGGAAGCATCACGCCACACCTGCATGGTGCTGGCGAAGGCTTCGTTTTCCTTTTCGGACAGCAGGGTGCTCTTCAGGTCTTCCTTAATGTCGTCCGTCAGTTCCACGGCACCGGAAGGCACGTCCCGCAGGTAGTACACAATGTGCACGCCATAGCTGCCCACAACAGGCTCAGACACGTCTCCCACCTTTTCCACGGAGAAGGCAGCCTTCACAAAGGCGGCATCCCAGATGACGCTGTCCTGATGGACGCTGTAGCCTTCGGACATGTAGGGTTCGGACTGCATGCCCGGATCAGCGCCATACTCGGCAATCAGGTCAGCGAAGGAAGCGCCGTCCGCCAGCTTCTGGTTGATTTCATCAATGGTGGGCTGCACGGAATCCAGAATAGCCTGATAGGCAGCATCCACATCCGCCTGGGTCACAGGGGTTTCGGTAGCTTCCGGCACGTCGGTAGCCGTAGCTTCCGTGGTGTCGGTATCCTCGGCTTCTTCCTGCTCTTCCAGCTTGGCAGCCAGGTCTTCGTAGTTCTGCAGCAGGGTGTCATCCACCGTCAGCAGGATGTGGGTAATGCCCCGATATCCTTCCGGCACATAGTAGGAAGTCTGTCCGTAGTACTGAGTCATGTACTCATAGTAAGCCACATTGCCTTCATAGGAAGCCTTGTCGGACTCTACCTGGGTATCAAAGGCCGTCTGCACTTCGTCATCCGTTACTTCCACGTTCTCAATCATCTTGTTGCGAACCCGGTCGTACCGTTCTTCTTCCAGGGTGCTCTGCATCATCACCTCTTCGGTGTAGCCCATGGCTTCCAAAGCGGCCAGTGCGCTGGTCTTGGCAGCCAGCTTTTCCTCATCGGTGGACTCATCGGTCAGGTTGCCGTAGTAGGTCACATAGCTGTCCACCAGGCTGTTCCAGCTTTCGGCATTGCTGGCCTTCAGGGTCTCCATCTCTTCATCCGTGAACTGATCCAGACCCCATTCGGCAGCCTTCTGATCCATCAGTGCATACTGAATGGCATAGTCCAGAGCGATCTGGTTGATCACCTTCACGTTTTCATCGGTGGTGGTATCATAGCCGTACTGGCTGTAGGTGTAGGACAGGTTGGAAGCGATGTTTTCCACCGTTTCCCGGAGCACAGGCTCACCGTTCACGGTCGCCATAACATCCGTAGGGGAGGTGGTTGCCGTTTCCGTGGTATCGGTGGTGGTTGCTTCATCTGCCACAGCGGTGCACACGGAAGCCGTGCAAAGCATCAGTGCCAGCACCAGCGCCAGCAGGCGGGAAATCTTCTTCATGGTAGGTAATCCTTTCTTTTCGCATACTTGTCCAGCGAATATCATTATTATGACACGTTTTCCACCGGCATGCAACCTTTTCACACAAGGCAGGAAGAAATGTTACACTCTGTTCACAAGTTGCCCCGAAAAGGCGAAAGAGATTTCCACTTGCCCCATGTTCTTTTTTCTCAAAAAATGCCTCCTTTTTGCCCAGATTTGCCGTCTTGCAAGGTTGTGCATGTTATGATATAACCAGTTGACACTGTGCAGGAGCACAAAAGGATTTGAGGTGACTTTGATGGCGCGCTCCGCCGTCCGCGACCTGACTGAAGGGTCGCCCATGAAGCTGGTGCTTGGCTTTGCCACGCCTCTGCTTTTCGGTTTCATTTTCCAGCAGCTGTATAACATTGTGGATACAGCCATTGTAGGCCAGTTCCTTGGCGCCAACGCACTGGCTGCCGTAGGCTCCACCGGCTCCATCAACTTCCTGATCCTGGGCTTCTGCATGGGCATTTGTTCGGGCTTTTCCATCCCCATTGCCCAGTCCTTCGGTGCCAAGGAAGAAAGTAACATGCGGTGCTTCGTAATGAACTCCGCCTACCTGTCCGCCGCCTTCGGCATTGTGCTGGCAGTTGCCACAGGGCTCCTTTGCCCTGCCATGCTCCGCTGGATGAACACTCCTGCGGAAATTGTGGACGATGCGGTCAGCTACATTCAGATCATCTTCTACGGTATTCCTGCCACCATGCTGTACAACATGACAGGCGGCATCCTCCGTGCCCTGGGGGACAGCAAAACCCCTGTGTACTTCCTGGTGGTTGCTTCTCTGGTGAACATCGTGCTGGACCTGGTGCTGATTCTGGTTCTCCCCATGGGGGTTGCTGGTGCTGCCATTGCCACGGTGGTCAGTCAGGTGGTTTCCGGCCTGGGCTGCCTGATTGTGATCAAGAAGCGGTTCCCCATCCTCCACTGCTCGCCAGAGGAGCGGAAGTTCCGCACCCTTCACGCCAGGAAGCTGACCAACATTGGCATTCCCATGGGACTCCAATACTCCATTACCGCCATCGGCTCCGTGGTGGTGCAGGTGGCTGTGAACGGTTTGGGCACCATTGCCGTGGCTGCGGTTTCTGCCGCCGGCCGGCTGAACAACTTCTTCTGCTGCGTGTTTGACGCACTGGCCACCACCATGGCCACCTTCGCCGGGCAGAACATCGGTGCCCGGAAGATCCGCCGAATTGACGAAGGTCTGAAGGCCGCTACCATTCTGGGCGTTGTGTACTGCATCATTGCCCTGGCGGTGATCTACTTCTTCAGCCGCACTATGATCGGCCTGTTCGTTTCCTCCTCCGATGCCAATGCCGCCGCCGTTACCGACTTGGCACGGGAATACCTGCTGATCAACGGCGCCTTCTTCATTCCTCTGCTGTTTGTAAACATTATCCGGCTCTCCATTCAGGGCATGGGCTACACCCAGATTGCCGTTTGTGCCGGTATCTGCGAGATGATCGCCCGGACGCTGGTGGGATGGCTGCTGGTACCTATTTGGGGATACACGGCTGCCTGCTTTGCCAGCCCGGTTGCATGGCTGGCAGCGGATGCCTTCCTGTTCCCCTGCTACTTCCGCATTACCCGTCGCCTGCGCAAGCGCATGGGGGAAGCGTAAAATCCGCTGCACAGCAAATTCGTATAACAACACCCTGAGGCATCTCCTGCCCCAGGGCTTTTCTTTATGCTTCCCACTGGAAGACCCGGCGTTTGCCTGTGGCATCTGTCAAGGAAACGGCAGGAATGCCATCCTGCTCCGGCAGCAGTCCCCACAGGGGAAGGTCTGGGCTTTGGTGGGTGCGCATCAGATTTTCATCGGTGTAGAAGACCCCGTCCCGAATGCGGCCTGCCCGCCACTGCTCTACCGCTGCCAAAGGATCAAGCATAGCAGGGAATTCCCCGGGGCAATGGAAGCCCATCAGGGTGACCATGCCCTTGTCCTGATCGAGCTCAGCGTCCAGCACCGCTTCATCCACGGTGCACTCGCTTTCCACCGTATAGTTATGCTTGCGCAGGCGGGAAGCCGTTACCTGCAGAGCCTCGCCGCTGGTATCAATACCCAGGAAGGTGCATCCCACGGTCTGGGCTGCCTCCATGGTGGTGCCGCCTCCGCAGCACAGGTCTGCCACCCGATCCCCTTCCACCGTCAGGGGAAGGAGAATCCTCTCCAGCAGCTTCCGAGGCTTTTGGGTCGCAAAGCCGGTGCGCTCCGGATCCTTCTGCTGCAGGTGGCTGATGTCCGTCCACACATCCCCGGGATAGACCAGATCATCATCATAGTACCGATACACTTTGCCGCCGCTGCGGATGCTTCGGTAACTGCGGCCGTTTTCATCCACGTCCCGACGCATGTGATTCTTTCGATTATCCTGCCGTGGAACCCCCACCTTGGTAATGTCGAAGCGAACATTTTTCCCACGGGCGTAGAGCAAAATGGAATCATGCTTCCGGCTGAAGCACCTGGTGGATCTGCCGCCGCTTTCGTAAGCCCAAACGATTTCGTTCATGAAGTTTTTTTCGCCGAAGACGTTATCGCAGATCATGCGGCCATAAGGAGCTGAACGCCAATCCAAATGAAGGGCAAAGGCGCCCGTTGGGGTCAGCAGCATTTTGGCCTGATCGCACAGGCGGCGCAGGAAGTCCAGATAGCTTTCCCGGCTGGGGAACTTATCCGTGTAGGCAGGCAGCTGAATGCTGGGGGTGCCCTTCTTCCAGCCTTCCTCCCCCACCGGACGGCGGCGCATAAACTGCTCGCCGGTCATAAAAGGGGGATCAATATAAACGCACTGCACCTTCTCCTGCCACCGGGACAAATCCATGGTGGTGCTGTTGCCCTGCAAAAGCAGACTTTCACCCTTGCCGATCACTTCCCGGCTGACAGATACCGCCTTGAACATGTTATTTCCCCCTTATCCGCTTTCTTAAGGCCACCAGTTCATCCTGCATTTCCGTCAGCTGGCGAAACATGACCCGTTGTTCCTCATCCCCTGCCAGAAGAACCCCCACTTGCCGCACCGCTGCAACAAAGTCCTGATTCATGGCCTTCATGCCCTGCTTGGAAAGGGGGCAAACCGCCCGTGCCCGGGCATCCACCGCCACGTGGATCCCATCCTCCCGCAAAACAGGCAGCAATGGGAAAATGCGGCAGGCCAGCGGGCGCATGCTGCGGTCGCATGTGCCGGGGCAGGAAACCAGCCAGCCCTGCCTAGTCTCCGTCAGCCGCCAGCCTTCCAGTCCCACATAGTCATCCTCTTCGCCGGGGAAAAGCAGCATGCCTGTCTCCTCCCCCTCCAGCGAGCGGCAGCAGGCTCCGCCGCAAAGGGCGCCGCAATCGCTCTTCAGGGGCGTCAGCTGCTCCAGCAGGCTGCGAGCTTCGTTCAGGTTCATCCCATTCACCTCATGATGCCATTGTAGCGCATCCGCTATCCTCTCCTGACGGATACATAGGTTGGTCAATGGGCGGCAAATCCGCCTCTCCGTCCTCTGCAAACAGGTACACATAGGCATTTTTGCCGTCCCAGACCACTTTTTTATGATGGTACGCAGCAGGCGACGTTTTTCCTCCAGCGTTGCCGAATCCACCGCATTAGCGAACGACTCAATCATTTCCTGATGGAAAGCGAACTCCTGATGGAGCATCCGGCTCTGTTCGGTGAGGGCTTCCAGTTCGGAAAGCCGTGCCTGCTGGGTTTCGCTCTTCTGATGCAGCTCGTCGATCTGCTCCATGACGTATTTGGCAGAGGTCTTGCTGGCAACAGACAGGGATTCCACCAACCGCTTGATGCGGTCTTCCGTTTCGGCGTGCTTTTCCTTGAGCAGCGTCAACTCCGCATCGTAGTCCTCCTCGTTGCCATTGATGACCTTCTTTGTCGGCGTCAACAGTCTGGCAAGGGTCTCTTTGTCGGCGGACAGCTTGCGGATTTCCTCGATGATCTTGGCATCCAACATGTTGCCGTTGCAGTTTTTCATGCCGCAGACCGTACCGTGGCTGCGCTCCTTGGTGGAGCACATGTAGGTGTAGATCAGCTCGCCGTCCGCCGTGCGGCGGTTGGTCAGTTTGGGGCGCATATAATCGCCGCATTCACCGCACCGCAGCAGGCCGGACAGCAGCGCCACGTTGCTGCGCAGTCTGCGGTAACTCTTGGATTTGTTCACATCCAGCATGGCCTGCACCTGCACCCAACCTGCGCCGGAAATTATGCCGGGATGCTTGCCCACCGCCACGATCCATTCCTCCATCGGGCGGATCTGGTTCGCCTTACCGGGGCGCTGGAGGGTGCGGTTATACGCCATGATGCCGTGCTCACCATCGAATTCGGAGCGCTCGGCAAACAGGTCAACATTGTTTTCTTTCAGATACTGATACACCGTCTCGTCGGCAATCATATAGACCGGATTGGTCAAAATGCCCCGGATGGCAAAGCAGGCAAACTGCTTGCCGCGCTTCGTGACGCAGCGGTACTCCAGCAGGTATTGGTCGGTCTTGCTGAGAGAGCCGGTCTCCATGAACACGGAGAAAATCGTCTTGACCAGCTGAATTTCCTCCGGAATGGGCTTGAGCTTGCAGGCTTTCTTCACCTTGCCGTCCACCGTCACGCTGGACAGGCTTTCCGAGGCGTAGCCCGTGGGCGTCGTGCCGCCCAGCCAGCGTCCGGTCTTAGACAGCTCGTGCATGTTGTCCCGGATGCACTCCGCGATGGTCTCCCGCTCCAGTTGGGGAAAAAACGACGCAATATACATCATGGCGCGGCCCATGGGGGAGGACATGTCGAACTGCTCCCGGATGGAAATGAAGTCAATGTGCCGGTCGCCCAGGTCCTCGATGAGCTTTGCAAAGTCACCGATGTTGCGGCTGATCCGGTCGAGACGGTAGACCACGATAGTCGCAAATTCGATCTTCTGCGAGTCCTTCATCATTTTCTTGAACTGCGGGCGCTCCAGATTGCCGCCGGAAAAGCCCTCGTCCTCATACACCAGCGCGTTTTCCGCCGCATCCTCGCCAAAGTGCATGGCAATGTACTGGCGGCACAGCTCGATCTAATTCTCGATGCTCTCGCCTTTCCCGGCAAATTTGGTATTGCGGGAATAGATGACGTATTGCTTCGCCTGCGGCTTGTCTTTCGTTTTCATAGCGGCACCTCGCATTATTCGTTAGGTTGGTAGATATATTATAACGGATTGGAATCCATTTGAAAAGGTGCCAAGGGAAGAATCTGAAAATTTCCGAAAAGCCAGGCTCTCCTTTGGTTTTTGAAAAGTGTTGTTTTCCATGAAAAAAGCCTCCGTTTTGCCTCTCGGATGTGTTCCATAGGAAAACAACCACGCCCGCCTGCTCGTAGCGGTCTGAGAGGAAAAACAGAGGTTTTCGCACCCTAAATGATGCAGTTTTTGAGGGCATCGCTCATATGAGTGGAAATTATGATTGATGAAATGAGCGATGGGTGCTATACAGGATATCCTGTTTTTCCGTTATCAACTGCATTCGTGCAATCTCGCCGCACGATTTTTGCGCATTACTACTTGTCATACGTCAAGTCAATTCCGGCAAACTTGTTTATAGCATATCGGATAAACAAGTTGCGACTCAATATTCTACGACATAGGAAAGGGCAGCCTCCGGTTGATTTTAACCAGAGGATGAACGAGGTTCTATTGAATTGTTATGTTACAAGGCTTCTCAGGTATTCTTCCACATTCTGATACTGAATGCCCTCAACCACTTGACTTTCCCCACGATAGAGGACAAACTTTCCCGTGATCAAGCCATAGCGGTGCTCAGTCTGGGCGCATTTTTCCGCATCGATCAAATGGCGGTACTGCTGCGGAACGGCTTCCTCGCTATGCTTGATTTCGAAAATCCGGCAGGAGCCCGCCTCCGAGTCAAACACCACCATATCAAATTCGCCCACGGGGAATTGCAGGACAAATACCTGCTTCTTGGGATTCGCCAGCTTGGTTTCCAGTAGAACAATGTCCTCCAGCATCCGGCCTTTGATCTCCGTCAGGATGCGCTCCTGCACAGCAGTGCGCTCCGCCAGAGACAGCGCACTGAATGTCTCATCCAGCAGCAGACTGCGGATCAGTGCGTCTGCCTGCGCATACCGAAGACCCGGCTGCGCAATCGCCGTGCGGCTGGACTTCGTGCTGACATCCGGCAGGTGCAGCACATCGATCTCCCGCGTCAAATCCAGCAAGTCCAGATATTCCTTGATCTCCGCTACATGAACATCGTCCAGTTTTACGGTCTGTTCCGCCTTGTTGCGGATCTCCAGCAGTTTTCGCAGACTATCGGTGACAGCCGCAAGGTCAACCCGGTCGAGAATATCCGTAGGATTCTTCCGATCCCGGCGCAGATTGCTGGCGGAAATGCCAAGGTCGTGGGACTTCCAATCCTGCGTCAGCACCTCCAGCGTGAAGCGGTGGTTGATGTCCTCCACCACACGGTTGATGGCGCTGGTCAGTTCATTCTTGTCGTACAAATCCCGCAGATGGCGGAAATGCCCCTCGTACTGATAGCAACGCAGGGAGTGCTGGATGTTGCGAGCAATGGCCGTATCCACGTATTCGTCGGTGCTTTCTTTGCTGGCAAATGTGGAGGTTTCGTTGTAGTGAACGCCGCCAAGACTCATGGTACCGCCGTAACGGATATACTCGTCAATGCCATGGATACCGAGCACAGATTCAAACTCCCGGTAGGTGATGAAGGTGGTGTGCAGCAGAATGCAGCGGTCATAGAGCTGTTCATCCTCGGTGAAGAGGAAGCCCAGCGAGTCCGTGCCGGAGAGCACGAGCTTCATACCGCAGGCTGCGAACACGTCAGAAAACAGCGCCGCGCCCTCAATGAAATCCTCCATCAGCGTCACTTCATCCAGGAACACATAGCGGAAGCCCTGTGCCTCCAACGCCTTGAGGTCACGGTTCACATCCGCCAGCATATCTTTGGCGGTGATCTGAATGAACGCCGCTTTGGACAGTTCTGCATCGCGCATCTCCGCAAAAATCTGGCGGATCATGGTTGTCTTTCCTGTTCTGCGGAGGCCGTAGAGGATGAACACCTTGCCCTGCGGCTCACCGTAGACAAAATCGTGCAGCTGCCGGAAGCACTCGCGCTTGCGATAGCCGCGGACAGGGGCCGCAAAGGAGCGCAGCGCCTCGCCGGTGCGAATGTTGGTGGTGAATGCGGAGGTGTCCACGGTTTTTGCTTTCGGCAGCTGCTTCTTCAGCGCCTTCAGCTCCTGCTCCAATTCCTTCCGCCGCTCAATCTGCGCACGAAAATTTTCCAGTTCATCCGCAGGAATATACTTCTCCCGCCGCTTCTTGTTCTCCGTCCAACGGTGATAGAAATACACATTGCCGTTGATCGTCTTCTTTGTGACAGACCCTGCAGGCAGCTCTGCAATCTGTTGCTCCAGATCAGCAATTTTGGCTTGAAGTTCAAACAGCTCCATGGTGCACCTCCCCGGTGAAACTATTATGCATAGAATTATACCCCATTATGCCCGTGAATTCAAGGGTATAATGGGGTATAATCGAAACCAATACAATCTAGCATTCATAATAGAATTGCTGAAACGAAGCGTTATGTCTCAAAGAATGGTTTTACTTTCGATGACGTCTCCACATTTTTTACATCTGATTGTATTCCTGATTATTCTCGACATAATCATTTTCTCTTTAGTGCAGTCCTAATCTTCTCTCTTTCTCCGCTACCGTCTGTACGTAGCCGCAGCAGCGAGATGGCACACTTCTTCAGAATGGAGTTCTTCTCTATATCGCGTTCTGCCTGTTTGCTCCCGGCTTCATGGAAGCCAGTCCCGTCCACTTCAATTGCTAGCACAGGTTGTTTATTCATTTGATTGAATAACAAAAAATCAACATACATCAACGGATTCCGGGCATATTTGCGTTCTTCCTCCGTCAACAGTTCATAGTCTTTCACCAGTGTTGCAAGAGAAACATGTACCGCACAACCGATGGA
>CAVIWF010000027.1:0-33694 GCA_963646285.1 bacterium | reverse complement strand
CAGTGCCGATGGTACTTGGCTGGACACGGCCCGGGAGAGTAGGTCGTCGCCGGATTCTTTCATATTCCTCAGTAGCTCAATGGCAGAGCACTCGGCTGTTAACCGAGTTGTTGTAGGTTCGAGCCCTACCTGGGGAGCAGTAAATCCTTGTGTTTCTTATCGAAGCACAAGGATTTATTTTTTGTATATTTTTTGTATTTAGTTTTCTGTGTTGCTTAGGCAATGCTGAAGGCAATCAGGAAGAAGAACAGCACCACCGCTGCCACAGTGCCCAGGGACAGGGTGGTGGCCACATACTCAGCGTCATCCCCAAGGTCGGCAAAGAGGGGAATGATGAAGGGTGCAGGCAGTATGTATTGCAGGATCAGCGCCATCAGCAGGGACTTGTCGTAGGGAATGATGGCGAAGAGAATGCAGGCAATGGCGGTGCAGATAATCGCCAGCACGCCCAGGCGCAGTCCCAGGGTTGTCAATACCGGCCGCAGCAGGGTTTTGCTTACATGGAGCTGATACCCCATTACCAGCAGAATCAGGGCAGAGGTGGGAGCGGTAATGAAGCTGAGTAGGGCAGACACAATGGTGCCCAGCCCGGTGCCGTCTATTGCCCGGTACACCCCCAGCGCACCCAGCAGAATGCCTGCCAGCATACCAATGCAGGCCTTGTTGGTGATCATGTTGCGGACAATAAATTGGGGGGTGATTTTCTGCCCCCCTGCTGCCTTCAAGGCGGTGAGGAACACGGTGTAGGCAAACAGGGTCTGACCAATATCCACCATGGCGTAGGTCTTGGTTTGATCCGCTCCGCACAGCAGGGCAAACAGAGCATAACCCAGCATGCCGCCCTCCGCACCGGTCAACAGCAGGGGCATGAACCGTTCATAGGGCTTGACCAGCTTCCGCAGTCCATAGCCGGCGGCCAAGGCAATGCCGTACCCAACGAACACCAGCACCAGCACCAGCAGGATCCGGGAGCCGTAATCTGCCGTGAAGAATGCCTGAAAAAGCACCACCGGCAGCAAAATGTCGCTGATGATTTTTTTGAGCCCTGTGTGCTGCTCATCATTCAGGATGCCCTTAACGGCGCACACCCGCCCCAGCACAATCATCACCAGCACGGGAAGAACTTTGGCCAGTATTTGTGAAATCAACTTGCTTCTCCTTTGCGGTTTGATAGAGAAAGAGGCTGCAAAACCCATGAAGTCTTGCAGCCTCCTTTTCGTCCTTTGGGATTATTCCTTGGTGTGGATTGCGTCCGTGTAGAATTCGAAGGCTTCCTTGTCCGTTGCCTTGTGGTGGACGATCATGCGGATGGCCTTGGCCATTTCCACAGGGTGGGTGCTCTGGAAGATGTTCCGCCCCATGTCCAGACCACGAGCGCCGCCCTGAATGGAGCGGTACGCCAGGGTCAGTGCCTCGTCCTCAGGCAGTTTCTTGCCGCCAGCCACAACAATGGGCACAGGGCAGGCAGCAACGATTTCTTCAAACTTGTCGCAGTAATAGGTCTTCACCAGCTGTACGCCCATTTCGGCCACGATACGGGTGGCCAGCTTGAAGAACCGATCCGTCCGCTCCATGTCCTTGCCTACAGCCACAACGCCCAGGGTGGGGATGCTGTAGCGCATGCCCGCATTGATGCACCGGCTCAGGTTGTCAATGGAGGACAGCTGTCCGTCAGCACCGATGAAGGTCTGCACAGCCATGCAGTCCGCATTCATGCGGATGGCGTCTTCAATGTCCACGGCCAGCACTTCGTGGCTCAGGTCATCATTGAGCATGGAGGAGCCGCTGGTGACCCGCAGGGCAATGCCCTTCTTGTAGGTAGGGGAAACGCAGGTGCGAATGGCGCCCCGGGTGCCCATAAATACGTCGATCTGCTCCTGCAGCTTGGGGATTACCAGATCCAGCCGCTCCAGACCGGCGGTGGAGCCCATGAAGTAGCCATGGTCGAAGGCAAACATGACCGTGTTGCCGCTGACCGGGTCAAAAATGTTGGAAAGGTGACGCTTCATGCCCCAGTCCAGGTTGTTGGCGCCCTTTACGTGGAAGCTGCCCTGGTTGCCGAAGGGGGTGTCCGTATGATAATCCTTTGCGACCTTCAGGCCGTCCTTATCTGCCATGGGAATCAATCTCCTTTCAATCGTACATGATGCATTGCATAAGGGGCGAGGAAAGCGTCACGCCGCAGTCCTCACCATAAAGGGAGGAGCCCCGAAGGGTTCCTCCTTGAAGGGAGCTGAAGATTAGAAGTTGTAGTCAGCCACGTTCTCAGCCGTGAACACCAGACGTTCGGGCAGCAGCACCACGCCGTTGTTGCTTTCGGCAGTTTCCTGACCTTCAACCAGGTCGGAGTTGGCCAGCACGGTCACAGTGCCGATGCCGGGCACTTCGATTTCATCGCCCACATGCACGGTGTTGCCGGCGGAGATGTAAGCAGCCAGGTAGCAGCCCAGAGCGCCCTGAACGCCGCAGTCCCACAGACCCCAACGGGTGCAGATGCCATTTTCCAGATAGGTGGTCATGCCGGAAGGCGTGCAGAAACCGGTGATGGTCACGTCCTTAGCGGTCAGGCCCTTGTTCTGAGCGGCGCCGCACTGTCCGGGCAGAGCAGTGGAGTCGTTGCAGATGATCAGGTCGATGTCGGGATAGGCTTCGAAGATGGATTCGCCAACGCTCACAGACTGAGCAGGATCCTGATTGGAATAGTAGGGATCATGTACGGCGACCCAGTTGGGATACTTTTCCTTGATGTACTCAGCGCCAGCCACGTACCAGGAGTTCTGGTCAGCCACGGAGGGGTTGGAGAAGTGCCACACGTACTTCACTTCGCCGTTCACGTCCACGCCCCGCTCTTCCAGAGAGGTTACAGCCATGTCCACCAGCATGGGTCCCAGGATGCTTGCAGTACCCTGAGAAACCATCAGCGCACGGGCGTTGGGGGATACGTCGGAGTCCCAGGTGCTGACATAGATGCCGGCTTCCTGTGCTTCCTGCAGCTTTTCGTCCAGGGCGGTAGCGTCCACAGAAGAGATGCAGATGGCGTCAACGCCCTTGTCAATGGCCTGCTGGATCAGTTCCAGCTGGGTGGTTACGGATGCTTCGGGAGCGCCGATGTAGTCAACGGTCAGGCCCCATTCAGCAGCGTACTTCTGGGCGCCGTCATTGGCAGCCTCGAAGAAGGAGTTGCCGGATACCTTGGGGATGAAGGCAACGGTCATGCCGTCGACTGCACTCTTGCCTTCTGCGAAGGCAGCGGAGCCCAGGGTCAGTACCATGCACAGTGCAAGGATCATGGACAGGATCTTTTTCATGATGGGAGTCCTCCTTTTTTATTTATCTCAAGAGATGCGCAGCTGCATCTCCCGAAATGCAAGAGAATCATTTCTTGAACCGGCGGAACAGGGCGGACAGCATGTGCTGACCGGCGATTTCACGCCCCACCACCACCAGCACCAGAATGATGCCGATGGGCAGGTCCAGGTTCTGGGTGCTGACCCCGAAACACAGGGGCAGACCGTAGCGCAGGAAGCAGATGATGAGGGATGCCAGCACCGTGCCCAGAATGCTGCCCTTGCCGCCGGTGTTCAGGGTGCCGCCCAGCACCACAGCGGTGATGATGGCCAGCGTGTAGCCGGAGCCCAGGTCGTACTTGGCAGAGTTTACATTGGAGGTGACCAGCACACCAGCCAGGCCTGCACTAAGGGCGGAAAGCACGTAGGTGCTCATGATGGTAGCCCGGGTGTTGATGCCGGAATACTCGGAAGCCTGCTGGTTCACACCGATGAGGAACAGCCGCTCGCCGTACTTGGTGCGGTGGAGAATCCATGCGCACAGCAGAATCAGCACCACATAAATGATGATCTGGGTGGGAATGCCGAACACGTCCCCCTTGCCCAGGAAGCGGAAGGAAATGTAATCCCCTGCTTCATTCTTCCCCGGGAAGCCGCTGATGCCCTGATAGGCAGGGGTGGCGGACATGCCGGAGATCATCAGGGCAATGCCTGAGTAGAGGAAGCTTCCGCCCAGGGTCACCACCATGGGCTGCACCCCGCAGAAGGCCACGAAGAAGCCGGACAGTGCGCCGCACAGGGCAGCGGCTACCAGCGCAATGGCGACGGACAGCCAAATGTTCAGCCCGGCGTCGCTCCACAATACACCGATGATGATACTGGTTAATCCGATGATGGACGGGGCCTGAATGTCAATGCCCCCGGTGATCATCACCATGGTTACAAACAGGGAAATGATGCATACGCTGATGTAGTTGACAATGCTGTTCATAATGGACTTGGAGCGGAGGAACTTGGGATTCGCCGTTCCGAAGACCACAAACTCCAGCACCAGGAAGACCACCAGGAAGACCTCCCAGTGCTTGAAAACCTTCTTCAGCATGTTCTTCATGCCTTTGCGCCTCCTTCCGGCGTAGGTTCGGCCGTTCTGGAAAGAAGGCGCTTTCTTCTGGTGGTTTCGATGGAGCGGCGCTGTGCCAGTGCATCCACCACCACGATGACAATCAGCATCACGCCGGTAATGGTGTTATTGTAGGTGGAAGGCAGGCCGATGAATACCAGCAGCCGGCTGATGGAGGACATAATCACGGCACCGATGGCTGCACCCACCATGTTGCCCATGCCGCCGGAAAGGGAGATGCCGCCCAGCACGCAGGCTGCAATGGCGGTCATTTCGTAGCCGTTGCCGGCTACCGTCATTACCTGACCATACTTGGAGGCGAAGACGAAACCGCCCATGCCGGCGAACAGTCCGCACAGCACATAGGCCAGCACCTTCGTGCCGAATACGGAGATGCCCACCAGATTGGCACCCCCTGCGTTATCCCCTACGGCGATGAAGTACTTGCCCTTCCTCGTTTTGGTCAGCACAATGTGGGCAACTGCCACCAGCACCAGGGCAATGGCGTAGTACACAGAGATGCCGGCGAAAACCGTCATGCTGTTCAGGCCGGCAAAAATGCCGCCGAAGTTTTCCACCGTCCGCCCGTCGGACATGAGATAAATCAGGCCTCGGATCACACTGTTGGTGCCCAGGGTGAAAATCAGGGAGGGAACGCCGAAGTAGGCAACACCCAGTCCGTTTACCAGACCAATGACCGCCCCTGTCAGCAGGACCACCGCCAGCATTTTCGGAATGCTGCCTCCCTGCTGGGCAATCAGGCCGGTCATGCCGGCGGTTAAGCCCAGGGTAGCACCGATGGATACATCAATTTCCCCGGTCATGATCACGAAGGCAATGCCTACCGCCAGCAGGGTGTACATGGTAGCCGTGTTAAAGCAGTTGATGATGTTGGTATAGTCCAGAAAGCTGGGGGCAATGATACCGGTAATGGTAAACAGGGCAATCAGGAAGATCAAGCTGGACATCCAACGAGCCTTCAGCAGGTTTTTCATTCCCCGGACACCTTCCTTTCATGGGCAATGCCAAAGGCGGCGCTGGTCAGGGTATCCTGCGTGATTTCCTCCCGGCTGAACTCCCCGTTAATGCGCCCCTGGAATACCGTGATGGCTCGGTCAGCCAGCTCCACAACTTCCTCCATATCGGAGGAAACCATCAGCACGGCCACCCCTGCTTCCTTCAGCTGGCGGATGATGTTGTACACATCCCCGCGGGCGGCAGCGTCAATGCCCCGAGTAGGCTCATCCAGAATGACCACCTTGGGGTGGGTGGACAGTGCCCGGGCGATAACCACCTTCTGCTGATTGCCGCCGGAAAGGCTGCCGATGAGATCGTCCAGAGAAACGATCTTCGTGCGGAACTCCTTGGCGTACTTATCGGCAATCTCCCGCTGCTTCCGGTTGTTCATGTTCACCTTGCCCACCTCTTCATCATTCAGCAGGGCGGAGGTGGTGTTGGAGGAAATGGAGCGGATCTTGAAAATGCCGTGATAGTGCCGGTCTTCCGGTACGAAGTTGATGCCTGCCCGGAGAATCTGCTTGGTGGACAGGCCGGTAATGTCCTTCCCATCCAGCAGCACCTGTCCCCCCAGGGTTTTGTCCCTGCCGAAGATGGTGCTGATCAGCTCGGTTCGCCCTGCGCCTACCACCCCGGCAATGCCAAGGATTTCCCCGGGATACAGGTTGAAGGTGCAGTGGGCAAAGCCATAGCCGCTGAAGTCCTTCACTTCCAGCACAGGCTTTAAGGAACGGTAGTCAATGGGGGCACACTTTTCCTCTTTGGCACAGGTTTCTTCCGTGCCGTTGGGCAGCAGACCCCGAATTAGCATTTCCTTGGTGAAGTCCTTCACGGCCCCTTCCAGGGTGATTACCCCGTCCCGCATAATGGCCACCTTGGTGGCGATTTCGAAGACTTCCGTCAGCCGGTGGGTGATGTAGATAATGGCGATGCCCTTCTTTTTCAGGTCTTCCACCGTCTTAAACAGGGCCTGCACCTCGTTGAAGGTCAGGGAGCTGGTAGGCTCGTCCAGGATCAGGATCTGGGCGTTGCGCATCATGCCCCGGAGAAGCTCCACCATCTGCTGCTCTGCAATGGACAGGGTGTTGGCCTTCCGCTGCAGGTTCAGGGTGAAGTTCAGCTCTGCCATGCAGTCCGCCAGGCGCTTTCTCAGGTCGGCTTCCCGCTCGTTAAAGCCCATGAGGATGTTTTCCAGCACCGTCATGTTGGGGAACAGCATGGGCTCCTGAGGCACCAGATAAATGCCGTGAGCCAGGGAAGCGGAGGCCTTGCCCAGCTTCACACTCTGGCCGTCCAGCAGGATTTCCCCTTCATCACAGGTGTAAATGCCCATGATGATCTTCATCAGGGTGGACTTGCCTGCGCCGTTGCCGCCGATGAGGGCAACCACTTCCCCTGCATCAACGCTGAGGTCAATCCCTTTCAGTACCACGTTCTGCCCGAAGGCCTTTCGAATGCCCTTGACCTGGAGTCTCGGGGCTGTCGCTGATTTCATGGTCATAACTTCCAGCTCCTGTACTTGCTGTTACAAATGTTTTGACGATGCACATTTCACTGATGTCATTATAGAGCACATTGTGCACCTTGTCAACGACTTTTTCATTCTTTTTGGGATGAATTGATTCTTACTTGTCAAATCCGTGATATTTTTCTAAAGGAATTGACATCATGGGCATTCGGTGCTATATTATTGACGTAAACATTTGTTTATTAACAAAATATTTGTTTTATGCAATTGGCGGAGGTTTTATGAACGGTATCGCTCAATATGAAGAAACGCTGATGGTCAAGGCGTCATGGTACTATTATTTTGAAAACATGACCCAGCAGGCCATTGCAGACAGGCTGGGCATCAGCCGTATGCGGGTGATCAAACTGCTGGATGCAGCCCGGCAAAGCGGGGTGATTCAGTTTCACCTGCGGTCAGACAGCGTGGGCATGATGGAAAGCAGCCGGGCACTGATGGAACGCTATCACTTAAAGGATGTTTTTATTATCCCCGAGGCGGAACAGGAAAGCCAGACCAACGAATCCATTGCCCGTGCCGGTGCCATGTATGTCAGCGACCGGCTGGGGGAGAACGCCTGCATTAACGTAGGCTATGGGGATACCCTGGGGCGGACGCTGAACCACCTGGCCACCATGGTGCAGACCCCGGTGACCTGCGTGTCCCTGACGGGGGGCGTGTCCTGCTACCTGCCCAATGGCCGCAGCAATGTGTTCAACGCCAGGCTGTGCCTGATTCCTGCCCCCATTCTGGCTTCATCCCCGGAAATGGCAGCGGCCATGCGGGCGGAAGCCTCCGTCAGCGAGGTCATTCGCACGGCGACGCTTTCCTCCTTCACCTTGGTGGGTATTGGAGCCATGCATGACACCGCCACGGTGGTGCGTACCGGGCTGATGACCCAGAATGAAATGTTCCGGTTGCGCATGGCAGGCAGTGTGGGGGACGTGCTGTGTCACTTCCTGGATAAGGATGGCCATTTGGTGCCAAGCGACATTGAAGATCGACTGATTTCCACCCCTCTGGAGCAGCTCCACACCCTGAGCAACGTGGTGGGGCTGGCGGCAGGCAGGCATAAGGCGGAAGCCATCCGTGCCGTACTTCGGGGCGGATACCTGGATGTGCTCATTACAGATGAGCCTACGGCAGCTTTGCTTCTGAAGGACGATTGAAAGTCCTTATTGTGCAACAAGATTACGAAGAAAGGATGGTTGCAATGGCAAAAACCCTTATGGCCGTGGATGCGGGCACAGGCAGCGTCCGTGCTGTGCTGTTCGGTTTGGACGGTCAGCAGCTGGGATGCGTCCAGCAGGAATGGACCCACCGGGAGGATCCCCGGTATCCCGGCAGCATGGACTTTGACTGGGCGCATAACTGGGATCTGGCTCGGCAGTGCATTCGTGGGGTCATTGAGCAGACAGGGGTGGACCCCAAGGATATTGCAGCGGTATCCACCACCTGCATGCGGGAAGGTATTGTGCTCTACGACAAGAAAGGCCGGGAAATTTGGGCCTGTGCCAACGTGGATGCCCGCAGTGACCGGGAAGTGGCCCAGCTGGTGCACATGGATCCGGAATTGGAGAAGCGTTTCTACAAGGAGTCCGGCCAGACTTACGCACTGGGTGCTCTTCCCCGCCTTCTCTGGGTGAAGAACAACATGCCGGACGTGTATGAGAAGACGGCGGTCTGCACCATGTTCAACGACTGGCTGATTTACAAGATGACCGGGGTCTTCTCCTCCGAGCCGTCCAACGCCTGCACCACAGGTATCTTCAACCTGGAAGAAAGAGACTGGGATGATCAGATTGCCGCCTCCATTGGCTTGAAGACGGGCATTTTCCCCAAGATCACGGAATGCGGCACGGTCATTGCCAAGGTGACAGAGCAGGGTGCGGCGGATACGGGGCTTGCAGTGGACACCCCTGTGGTGGCTGGCGGCGGGGATGCTCAGCTGGGCTGCGTAGGCGTAGGTGTGGTGGATCCCCATCAGGCAGCCATCTTCGGCGGCAGCTTCTGGCAGTATGAGTACAATACGGATGAAGCCAAGACGGATGAACAGTGCCGGGTGCGGGTGAACTGCCACAGCGTGCCGGGGATCTGGCAGTATGAAGCTCTGGCCTTTAAGCCGGGCATGGTCATGCGCTGGTACCGGGATGCCTTCTGTCAGGGGGAAAAGGAGCTGGCCAAAGCAACCGGCAGAGATGCCTATGACCTGATGAACGAAAAGGCCAAGGACATTCCCGTGGGCTGCTACGGCATGATGTGCGCCTTCTCCGATGTGATGAATTACATTGCCTGGCGGCATGCCAGCCCCATGTTCATCAATTTCGACTTTGACCCGGAAAAGTTCAACCGCTACACCTTCTACCGTGCCATTATGGAAAACACCGCCATGGTGACCTATGGGCACATGGAGCTGGTGCGGGAGTCCACCGGGAACATCCCTAAGGAAGTGGTTTTCGCAGGGGGCGCCTCCAAGAGTGACCTGTGGTGCCAGATCCTTTGCGATGTGCTGGGCATTCCGGTCAACGTGCCCAGCGTCCGTGAAGCAACGGCTCTGGGTGCAGCCATTATGGCAGGCCATGGTGTGGGTCTGTTCCCTGACATTTCCAAGGCGGCAAGGGAACTGGTGCACTTTGAAAAGCGGTATGAGCCCAACATGGAGCATCATGCCCAGTATATGGCGCTGTATGAAACCTGGCGGACAATGTACGCCCGGGAGCTTCAGCTGGCAGACGACCGCATTACCCGCCACATGTGGGCGGCCCCCGGCGTTTAAGCCATATTGCGGATGAAAGGAGCATTCGAACGTGTATATCGTAAACGAAGAAGACAAGGAGTATCGCTTTGGTGACAGCGGTCCCAAGTACCTGATGAAGGGTCCCCGGATGAACTTTGCGCTGGTGCAGTTTCAAGCCGGGCAGGATTTCAAGGCGCACTATCACAATGTGATGGAAGAGAACTTCTACATTCTGGAAGGCGAAGTGGACATTGTGGTGGACGGGGTGGTGAATCACCTGCGTGCCGGGCAGATGATTCACATCGAGCCCGGGGAGATTCACTACGTGATCAATAACACCAACGCCCCCATGAAGATGATTTCCACCCTCGCCCCCTATACCAACCCGGATAAGGTGGATGTGGAGAATTACACCTATTAACGAACAATCCTCCATATCAGGCAAGGAACGTGATCTTGGCGACCGCTTTTATGAGAAAGCCCCTGCCGGTTTTCGGGTGGGTGCGCATAGCGACATGAGGTGAGAGCTGCCAAGGAGCTGACAACCCGTCAACCCTGCTGGTTTTCGGGAGGGTGCGGGAGGGGGCTTTTGCCTCAAAAGCCTCCTCCCGCAGACCACGCCCATCAAAGATCACGTACATTGACGCACAGTGCGGAAAATGGTATAATACGCCTGTGCGCTGATGTGGTGGAATGGCAGACACCAGGGACTTAAAATCCCTTGCTGAAAGGCGTGCGGGTTCGAGTCCCGCCATCAGCACGTTGATTTTGAAAGGCAGCACGGAATACTGTGCTGCCTTTTTCATACACAAAAACTCCGGATCATGCCGATAACAGACATGACCCGGAGCTTTTTCGCTGCTTGTCAGACTTCTTCCAGCCGGGCGATATTCTCACGAATATGCTGGCAGCTCTTGTGGAAGCCCTCTTCTTCCACTTCGGACAGGTTCAGGGTGTAGACCTGCTCCACACCGTTGGCACCAATGACGCAGGGCAGGGAAGTGAAGATGCCTTCCTCGCCGTACTGGCCTGTCATCAGGGTGGAAACGGACAGCACTGCGTGCTCATTGTGGAAAATGGCGGAGCAGATCCGTGCCGTGCAGTTGGCAACGGCGTACTCGGTGCAGCCCTTGCCTGCAAAGGTCACATAGCCGCCCTTCCGTGCCCGCTCTTCCACCTCGGCACGGTCAAAGCCGTATTGTTCCGGGTATTCCTTGGCCAATTCGGAAAGCCGCTTGCCAGCAATGGAGGCAGCCTTCCATGCGGCTACCTGGGAGAAGCCGTGCTCGCCGATCATGTACGCATCAATGGACTTGGGGCTGATGTTGGTCACCTTGGAAATCTCCGACCGGAGCCGGGCAGAATCCAGGCCGCAGCCTGTGCCGATAATCTTCGTGGGGGTGTAGCCGGTCAGTTTCCAAATGGCGGTGCACACCACATCGCAGGGGTTGGCCACGGAAACAAGAATGCCGTTGAACCCGGCGCCTACAATCTGGTTGGCAAAGGTGCGGGCGGATTCCGTGGTGGAGAACAGCTCCCCATCCCGGTTGTTGGCGCTTTGGGCAACGTGGCCGGCACAGTTGATGATAATGTCGCAGTCAGCCAGATCCTCATACCGGTTGCTGCAATTCACAATGCGGGTGTTATAGGGCACAAAGCTGAGGGAATCGTGGAGATCCTGTGCCTCGGAGATGACCTTCTGGTCGTGGAGGCCGCACAGGTACAGTTCATCCGCAATACCCTGCAGGAGGATGCTGTTGGCTACGTGGGCACCTACGTGCCCCAGGCCGATGATGCCGATTTTGCGTTGTGCGCTCATAACGTTCATTCCTTTCTATGCGTTGCGGCATTTCTATAGACCGGCGGAAAGGGTCGGCCTATAGAAATGCCCCCGCCCGGAAGGGCGGGGGCAGCAGTCAGGATTACTCCAGACCAGCCATCTTCTTGTAGTTCTCGCGACGGAGCTTTGCATCCTCTTCGGAATGCTCGAACAGCGTCTCGGCAACCGTGGGGAACAGCTTGGCCAGAGAAGTGTACCGCACCTCGCCCTTCAGGAAGTCCTGATAGCTTTCGGTGGGATCCTTGCTGTCCAGGGTCATGGGATTCTCGCCAGCCTCTGCCTTGGCAGGGTTGTAGCGATACAGGGGCCAGTAGCCGCAGGCCACAGCCTTCTTGATCTCTTCCTGAGCCTTGCCCATGTTGATGCCATGGTTAATGCAGGGTGCATAGGCGATGATCAGGGAAGGTCCGTGATAAGCTTCGGCTTCGGTCATGGCCTTCAGCAGCTGAGCGGGATTGGCGCTCATGGCCACCGTTGCCACGTACACATAGCCATAGCTCATGGCCATCATGCCCAGGTCCTTCTTCTTGGTCCGCTTGCCGGCAGCAGCAAACTTGGCCACAGAGCCGGTAGGCGTGGACTTGGAAGCCTGTCCGCCGGTGTTGGAGTACACTTCGGTATCCAGCACGAGGATGTTCACGTCCTGGTTCTGTGCCAGCACGTGATCCACGCCGCCGTAGCCGATGTCGTATGCCCAGCCGTCGCCGCCGAAGATCCAGATGGACTTCTTGGTCAGCAGGTCGGCGCCTTCCTTCACAGCCTTTGCCAGGTCGGCAGCTGCGCCGGTAACGCCTTCGCAGGCAGCCAGCAGCTTCTTGCCGGCAGCCTTGGAAGCTTCGGCTTCGTCCATGTTGTCCAGCCATTCCTGACCGGCAGCCTTTACATCCTCGCTTACGCCCTCAGCAGCCACCAGTGCACGCACGGTGTCAGCCAGCTTGGCGCGGCGCTGGGTCACAGCCAGGTTCATGCCGAAGCCGAACTCAGCGTTATCCTCGAACAGGCTGTTTGCCCATGCAGGACCATGACCCTCGTTGTTGGTGGTGTAGGGGCAGGTGGGAGCAGAACCGCCGTAGATGGAAGAGCAGCCCGTAGCGTTGGCAACGATCATCCGATCACCGAACAGCTGGGTCACCAGCTTCACATAGGGGGTCTCGCCGCAGCCTGCGCATGCGCCGGAGAACTCGAACAGGGGCTTCAGGGCCTGGCTGTTCTTCACGGAAGCCTTGTTGGTGATGCGATCGGCCACTTCCGGCACGGTCATGGCATACTCCCAGTTGGCTTCTTCCTTGCGCTGGGTATCCAGGGGCTTCATAACCAGAGCCTTCTCCTTGGCGGGGCAGACCTCAACGCAGTTGCCGCAGCCCGTGCAGTCCAGAGGAGAAACCTGCATACGATACTGCATGCCGGCGAATTCCTTGCCGGTAGCCTTCTTGGTAACAAAGCCTTCGGGCATCTGGGCACCGTCTTCCACATAGATGGGACGGATGCAGGCGTGAGGGCACACCAGAGAGCAGTTGCCGCACTGCACGCAGTTGTCGGGCAGCCATTCAGGCACCTTCACGGCAATGCCGCGCTTCTCGTACTTGGTGGTTCCGGTAGGCACCATGCCGCGGGGATCCAGTGCGCTGACAGGCAGCTTGTCGCCTTCCTGTGCCAGGATGGGGTGCACAAAGGTATCGAAGTACTCGGTGGTACCCTTCACCTTCATGGCCACGGCGCCGGTGGTGGCGTCAGCCCATTCAGCGGGGATCTTCACTTCCTGCAGTCCGGAGATGGCGATGTCGATAGCGTCCCAGTTCTTCTGGACAACGGCGTCGCCCTTCTTGCCGTAGGTCTTCTTGGCATAAGCCTTCATGTATTCATCGGCCTGCTCGTAGGGGATCACGTCAGCCAGCTTGAAGAAAGCAGCCTGCATGATGGTGTTGATCCGGTTGCCCATGCCAACCTTGGCAGCCAGGTCAATAGCGTCGATGATGTAGAACCGGGCGTTCTTCTTGGCCAGCAGCTTCTTCATGGAAGCGGGCAGGTGAGCGTCCAGCTCTTCAGGCTTCCACTGGCAGTTCAGCAGGAATACGCCGCCGTCCTTCAGGGAAGATACCATGTCGTACATGGTCACATAAGCAGGGTTGTGGCAGGCCACAAAGTCAGCAGCATCGATCTGATACGGAGACTTGATGGGGCTCTTGCCGAAGCGCAGGTGGCTTACGGTCAGGCCGCCGGACTTCTTGGAGTCGTAGGCGAAGTAAGCCTGTGCGTACATGTCGGTGTGGTCGCCGATGATCTTGATGGAGTTCTTGTTGGCACCAACGGTACCGTCGGAACCCAGACCATAGAACTTGCAGCTGATGGCACCGGCAGGAGCGGCATTGAACAGCTCGCCCACAGGCAGGGAGGTGCCGGTCACGTCATCGTTAATGCCAACGGTGAAGTGATTCTTCATCTCGCCGTCCAGGTTGGCGAACACAGCCTTCACATGGGTGGGGGTGAACTCCTTGGAGCCCAGGCCATAGCGGCCGCCCACAACCTGAATATCCTTGCGGCCGGCTTCTGCCAGAGCAGCGCACACATCCAGGTACAGAGGCTCGCCCAGGGAGCCGGATTCCTTCGTACGATCCAGCACGGCGATCTTCTTGCAGCTTGCGGGGATGGCAGCAATGAAGTGCTTCACGGAGAAAGGACGATACAGGTGGCACTTGATCACGCCCACCTTTTCGCCCATTTCGTTCATCTTGGTCACGGCTTCGTCGGCCACGTCGCAGCCGGAACCCATGGCGATGATGACCTTGTCAGCATCAGGTGCGCCAACGTAGTCGAACAGCTTGTAGTGACGGCCGGTCAGTTCGCCAACCTGCTTCATGCTCTCTTCTACGATTTCCGGCACAGCCAGGTAGAACTTGTTGCCGGCTTCACGACCCTGGAAGTAGATGTCAGGGTTCTGAGCGGTACCGGCCTGATGGGGATGTTCGGGGTTCAGTGCACGGGCACGGAACTCTTCGATCTTGTCCCAGGGCACGAGAGGCTTGATCTCATCGTAGGTGGGAGCGTCGATCTTCTGGATTTCGTGGCTGGTGCGGAAGCCGTCGAAGAAGTGCAGGAAAGGCACGGAGCTCTTCAGGGTAGACAGATGAGCAACCAGTGCCATATCGCAGGCTTCCTGAACGGAGTTGCTGGCCAGCATGGCGAAGCCGGTCTGGCGGCAGGCCATAACGTCGCTGTGGTCACCGAAGATGGACAATGCGTGGTAAGCCAGGGCACGAGCGCTCACGTGGAACACTGCGGGGGTCAGCTCACCGGCGATTTTGTACATGTTGGGGATCATCAGCAGCAGACCCTGGGAAGCGGTGAAGGTGGTGGTCAGGGCGCCTGCGGACAGGGAGCCGTGCACAGCACCGGCAGCACCGGCTTCGGACTGCATTTCAGCGATCTTCACGGTCTGTCCGAAAAGGTTTTCACGCTTCTGGGCGGACCACTCATCAGCGACTTCTGCCATGGGGGAAGAAGGCGTGATGGGGTAGATGGCGGCCACATCACTGAACGCGTAGGCGATGTGGCTGACGGCGGTATTGCCGTCAACGGTCATTTTGATTGCCATGGATGTACCTCCTTGACGAATGATGAGTCGGCGAAAGCATCACCCTGAGCCGACTCCGGAAAAGCCGCGCTTTTTTTCCATTTTCAAAGGAGAAGACACAAACAAGCGCCTCTTTCCCTCGGAAAGGCACGCGAAAAAACGCGGAGTATCCTCGTACGAATTCATTATATGCTTTTCTGCCGTTGATGTCAATTCTGACAGAGGGAAAAATCACAATGCGAAAGGCCGCAGAGCGCAAAGATTTTCAATGGTTTCCCGGCTTTTGCCCTTCCCTTTACTTTTTCTTGACAAAGCCATTCTTTATGCCTACAATACCCATAGTACTGACCAAATTAGGAGGCAACACCATGGCAGAATTGACGATGGAAAAGCTGGTGGCTCTGTGCAAGAACCGGGGCTTTATTTTCTCCGGCAGTGAGATTTACGGCGGTCTGGCCAACACCTGGGACTTTGGCCCCCTGGGTGTGGAGCTGAAGAATAATGTAAAGAAGGCCTGGTGGCAGAAGTTTGTACAGGAAAGCAAGTACAACACCGGCCTTGACTGCGCCATTCTGATGAACCGGGAAGTGTGGGTGGCCTCCGGTCACGTGGGCGGCTTTAACGATCCCCTGATGGACTGCAAGGCCTGCAAAGCCCGCTTCCGTGCCGATAAGCTGATTGAGGACTTCACCCACGGGGATGAAACCGGGGACGGCTGGACCAATCAGGAGCTGGAAACCTACATTGCCGAGCATGACATCAAGTGCCCTGTGTGCGGCAAGAAGGACTTCACCGGCATCCGCCAGTTCAACCTGATGTTCAAGACCTACGCCGGCGTTACGGAAAACGCCGCCAACGAGATTTACCTCCGCCCGGAAACGGCTCAGGGCATTTTCGTGAATTTCCAGAACGTGATGCGCACCACCCGCAAGAAGCTGCCTGCCGGCATTGCCCAGATCGGCAAGAGCTTCCGCAACGAGATCACCCCCGGCAACTTCATCTTCCGTGTCCGTGAGTTTGAGCAGATGGAGCTGGAGTTCTTCTGCAAGCCCGGCGAGGATCTGGAGTGGTTCAACTACTGGCGTTCCTTCTGCCGTGACTGGCTGATGAACCTGGGCATCAAGGAGGACAGCCTTCGCCTGCGGGATCACGAGCCGGAGAAGCTGGCCTTCTACTCCAAGGCCACCACGGACTTCGAGTTCCTCTTCCCCTTCGGCTGGGGTGAGCTGTGGGGCGTGGCAGACCGTACGGACTACGACCTGACCCGGCATCAGGAGCATTCCGGCAAGTCCATGGAATATCTGGATCCGGTAACCAACGAAAAGTATGTGCCCTACTGCATCGAGCCTTCTCTGGGTGTGGAGCGTGCCGTGCTGGCCTTCCTGTGCAATGCCTACGATGAAGAAACCCTGGAGGGCGGCGACGTGCGCACGGTGCTGCACCTGCATCCTGCCCTGGCACCCTTCAAGGCGGCTGTGCTGCCCCTGCAGAAGAATAAGCTGGGCGGCCTTGCCAGCGAGATTCATCAGGAGCTGGCCAAGTACTTCCCTGTGGACTACGACGAAACCGGCTCCATCGGCAAGCGGTATCGCCGGCAGGATGAAGTGGGCACCCCCTTCTCCATCTGCGTGGACTTCGACACGGAAGCCACCGGCACGGTCACCGTCCGTGATCGGGACACCATGCAGCAGGAGCGTGTGGCCGTGGCCGACCTGCGGAAGTACATCGAGGATAGAATGCGGTTCTGAGGCGTACCAATCTGCTGAAAGTCTTTGTATGATGAAAAGGGACTGCGGAAGAGTGATTTGCTCTTTCACAGTCCTTTTTTTTATTCTTTTGCAGTGAGCCAGGGAGACCCCTCACATCCCCTCAACAGCCGCAATCAGCCGATCCACGTCCCCCGGTCTGGTGGCCCAGGAGGTGCAGATGCGCACGGCGGTGCTGCTTTCGTTGACCCGCTCCCAGGTGCTGAAGGCGAAGTCTTCCTCCAGGGTTTCCAGCTGCTCGTCTGTGAAAATGGGGAAAAGTTGATTGGTGGGGGAATCCACCGCAAGGGGAATGTGCTTGTTCATCAGGGCGGTGCGGATGCGCATGGCTTCCTTCACCGCATGATCCGCCAGGGTGAAGTACAGGTCGTTTTCCATCAGGGTCTGGAACTGAATGCCCAGCAGACGACCCTTGGCCAGGAGTCCTCCGTGCTGCTTCATCATGTACCGGAACCGGGGCTGCAGTGCCGGGTTCACCAGCACCACGGCTTCCCCAAAGAGGGCGCCGCACTTGGTGCCGCCGATGGTGAAAGCATCGCAGTTGGCGGCAATGTCCTCCGCCTTCAGGTCATTGACCGGGGAGGCAAGGGCATAGCCCAGCCGGGCACCGTCAATGAACAGGTACAGCCCCAGCTGCCTGCAGGTCTGGTACAGGTCGTGGAGCTGGGACAGATTGTACAGCGTGCCCACTTCCGTAGACAGGGAAATGTACACCATGCCGGGGCGCACCGTGTGCTCGTCATCCCCCTGCATGGCGGCAGCCACGTTGATCTGGGCAGAGGTGATCCGCCCTTCCCGGCCGGGGAGAGCCAGCACCTTGTGGCCGGCGGCTTCAATGGCGCCGGTCTCGTGAACGTTGATGTGGCCGGTATCCGCACAGAGCACCCCTTCGTAGGAGCGCAGGGCAGCGTCAATCACGGTGGCGTTGGCCTGGGTGCCGCCTACAAGGAAGTGGACGGCGGCATTTTCGCAGTGGAAGCGACGGCGGATTATCTCCGCTGCCTGCCGGCAGTAGTCGTCCGTGCCGTAGCCCGGGGTTTGCTCCAGATTGGTTTCCGTCAGCCGCTGCAAAATGGCAGGATGGCATCCCTCTTGGTAATCGCTGCAAAACAGAATCATGGACTTCTCCTTCTCAGTAGGTGCCCACGGCAAGAATGTCGGGGATGGCACGGTCATTTGTATCCACGCCGCCGTTGTTGGTCAGCTGCACGCTTTCCCCCATGAAGAGCATGGCGGCGGTGTTGCCCCCGTCCAGGTTGATGGCATCGGTGCAGCCTGCTTCATACAGCAGCTCAGCACAGGTGGTCAGGGTTGCGCCGTCGGCGTGATTTTTCCGGCCTTCCACCAGCAGTCCCACATAGTGGCCGGGTTCAATGATGCCGATGCAGCTGCGGGGCTCCTTGTGGTTGTACTCGTCCTTGTCCACATCCGCCATTTCTCCATCACGGATGAGGATGGGACCAAAGGCCACAACCGTGGTGGCGCCCTTGGATACGTATTCCTTGGCGCTGACTTCTCCCGCTTCGTTCACCTCTGCCTTGCCGGAGGGGTAGAAGGCCATGGTGGCCAGGTTGGGGATGGCGTCAATGACCTTGGAATAGCTCTTGTTGTACAGTACCTTGCCGTCCCGCACAATGTTGCCGGGATACCGGTCGTTGGCCACCCGGTAGGAGTAGAAGTCCCCACTCTGGGCATACACCACCCGGGATGCACTGGCCATGTCCTGGGGCAGACCGTTGGTGCGGCCGGGGCGTTCCGTGTTCCAGGTCACGGTGTACAAACTGGTGCCGGAGGCACACACAATGTCCGCCAGATAGTAGGTGGACAGGGGATTCTTGGTCTGGGTGCGGGTGATTTCTATCCGAACGGTCTGATCCACATAGTACCAGTAGCCGTTGGCGTGATCCTTCACGTAATAGGCATCCGTGCCCTCCGGCAGGAAGCCTTCGTCGTTGGTTTCCGGGATTTCCGATACATCGGAAACCTGAATGGGTTCTGCCAGCACAGCCGGGCAAATCAGCATCAGGCTCAGCAGCAGTAATGCCAGTCGCTTCATGGAGTACCTCCTTTTGTGTGCAATGTACACAGGAAACATTATAGAAGTTTTCCCATGGAACGTCAACAAAAACGGAAAAGGCCTCGTTGTTCTTTCCTGATGAATGTGCTATAATGACTGCCATTCCGTTCACCCGCCGGCAGGGGAGGGACATGTTTCCCTGCCGGAGGAGGTGAACGATGGATGAGAAGGTGCATCATGAAAGAAAATCCGCAGCGGGTGCTGATTGCCTCCCACCGGGGGCACTTCAGCGGAAACATTGTAGAAAACACCCTGCCTGCCTTCGAAGCAGCCATTCGCAGCGGTGCGGACATTGTGGAAACGGATATCCACTGCACCAGGGATCACGTGATGATTCTCTTTCATGACCCCACCCCCCTTCGCCTGCTGGGGCTGCCGGGGAAGGTCAGCGACTATACCTATGAGGAGCTTCATGCAGGCAGGCTGCGGAACGTGATCGGCGAGCCCTCTGATTGGCACATCAACACCCTGGAGGAATTCCTCCGGGCCATGAAGGGACGGGTGATGATCAACCTGGATCAGTGCTGGGGCTTTATGGATCAGGTGTATGATCTGGTGGAAAGCCTGGGCATGGAGGATCAGGCGCTGATCAAGGGTCGTGCCCCTTATGACGAGGCGGTGGCTTGGGCGAAGAACCGGCACTGGAAGCCCAAGTTCATCCCCATCCTTGCCAATGATCAGGAGATCCCCCTCTTTGAAGCCCTGCCGGAGGAAATGCAGATTCCGCTGGTGGAGGTTTTCCTGAAGCAGGATCAGGATCGGCTGATTTCCCCGGACTTTGTTGCCGGATTGAAGGCACGGGGCATTAAGCTGTGGGTCAACAGCCTGAGCCTGGGCAGCGGGATTGACTTATCCGCCCATCATGATGATGATGTGTCCGTTACCGACGCCCCGGAAAAGGGCTGGGGCTGGCTGGTGGATCACGGGGTGGAAGTGATTCAGACAGACTGGCCCTCGGAGCTGCGGCGTTATCTGGATACCATCGGGAAATAAACACACTGTAAGGAGGACAATCACATGGACGCATTGCTGAAGGACTGGACAGCCCCTGTGCTGCCTGCTGAAATTCCCCATGGGGATATGCCGGGGGATAAAATCTGCATTGATGAAACACACATTGCCAAGGCCAACACCCTTTTCCCTGTGCTGAAGGATATGGTGGCAGCGCAATTGCAGCTTAGCCCCAAGGGAAAGGCGGTTGTGTGCGTGTGCGGCGGCAGCGGCGTAGGCAAAAGCGAGATTGCCTCCGTGCTGGGCTATTATTTCAATCAGCTGGGAGTGGGCACCTATATCCTCAGCGGCGATAATTATCCCCGCCGCATTCCCCGGGATAACGACTTGGAGCGGCAGCGGGTGTACCGGGTCGGCGGCCTTCGGGGGCTGCTGAACAGCGGATTATATACCGACGACAAGGGACAGACCCTTCGCAGCCTGTGGGAGGACGAGACGGACTGCGCCCCGGCGAAAACGGCAGCCTATCCCTGGCTGGCTGCCTATCAGCAGGCGGGACGCATGGCGCTGACCGCTTATCTGGGCACCCCTCATGAAACGGACTTCGACGAGGTGAATGAGCTGATCGGCCGCTTCAAGGGGGGAGAAGAAAAGATTCCGCTGAAGCGGATGGGTCGTGAAACCACCGAATTGTGGTATGACACGGTGGATTTCTCCGGCGTGCAGGTGCTGATCATCGAATGGACCCACGGCAACAGCGACTATCTGACCGGGGTGGATCTGCCCATTCTGCTGAACTCCACCCCTTCGGAAACCCTTGCTCACCGCCGTGCCCGGAACCGGGACGGCAAGGTGGACAGTGCCTTCACCACCCTGGTGCTCTCCATTGAGCAGAAAAAGCTGGAGGAGCAGGCCGGCAAGGCCAGGCTGATTATTTCCAAGTCCGGCAAGCTGCTCAGCTATGGGGAATACCGCCGACTCATGGCGGAGGAGGAATGACCATGAATCAAGGCGTCATGCTTAATGCCTACCCGGACAGCATGGGAGGCACCCTGGGGGATATTGCATCCCTGCTGCAAAGGAAGGAAATGGCAGGGGCGTTCCGCTCCTTCTACATCCTGCCCAGCGTGTTCAATACGGATCTGGATCGGGGTTTCTCGGTGATCAGCTACGACCTGAGCCACATGCTGGCCAGGGAGGAGGACATTGGGTCCCTGAAGGAGCTGGGGCTGGATCTGAAGCTGGACTTCATCCTGAATCACCTGAGCGTCCTTTCCCCTCAGTTTCAGGATATTCTGCAAAAGGGGGACGAAAGCGAATACCGGGACTTCTTCATCGACTGGAACAAGTTCTGGGAAGGTCACGGCACCATGACGGAGGAAGGCTATGTGCAGCCGGATGAGGCGCTCATCAAGGACATGTTCTTCCGCAAGCCCGGCCTGCCCATCCTCATGGTTCGTTTCCCGGATGGGCGGAACGTGCCCTACTGGAACACCTTCTATCAGGAGGTTCGCTATCCTCAGGTGGATCCTCAGGATCTGATGCAGGCTCTGTCCATCCAGTACGGGGAGGCAGAGGTGCTCTCCAAGCGGCTGAACGCTGCTGTGGCCGAGGGGAAAAAGCCTGCCGAGGCAGACTTTGCAGGCTTTGAAGCGAGGCGGGATGCCGCTGTGGAGGTGATGGAAAGCCGCCGCCGGTATCTGGGGCAGATGGATCTGAACCTGCGCAGCCCCCTGGTGTGGGCGTATTATGATCGGGTGCTGAAGACCCTGGCGGATTACGGCGCATCCATCGTTCGACTGGATGCCTTCGCCTATGCCCCCAAGACCCCGGGAATGCGCAACTTCATGAACGAGCCGGACACCTGGGACACCCTGGAGAAGATTCGGCAGATGGCGGAAAAGTATCACCTGACCCTGCTGCCGGAGATTCATGCCGCCTACAGCGATCACAGCTACCAGACCCTGACGGACAAGGGCTACATGACCTACGACTTCTTCCTGCCGGGGCTGATTATCGATGCCATTGAGCATCACGACGGCAGCTACCTGAAGGGGTGGGCAGAGGAGCAGCAGCAAAAGGGCATCCGTGCCGTGAACATGCTGGGCTGCCACGATGGTATTCCCATGCTGGATCTGAAGGGGCTGATCCCGGAGGAGCGGATTCAGGAGCTGATTGACCTGATCATTGAGCGTGGCGGCATGATCAAGAACCTGCACGGACAGAAGAACGTGTACTATCAGGTTAATGCTACCTACTACAGCGCCCTGGGTGCCGATGACAAAAAGATGCTGCTGGCACGGGCGTTGCAGCTCTTCATGCCCGGCAAGCCTCAGGTGTGGTACCTGGATCTGTTCGCCGGGGAAAACGACCTGGCGGCGGTGCAGCGCTCCGGGGCGGCAGGCCACAAGGAAATCAACCGCACCAACCTGACCTGGGCAGATATGGATGCAGCGCTGGACAAGCCGGTGGTGAAGCAGCAGCTGGAACTGCTCCGCTTCCGCAACAGCTGCCCCGCCTTTGACGATGGGGCACAGCTGGAGGTGGAAACCAGCGGCACCGCCATGACCTTCACCTGGCACTGCGGCGAACATAAGGCCAGGCTGGTGGCGGATCTGGCAACCTACGATTTCCGTATTGAAGCATAACCATTGCCAATTCAATGATCCATTTTTCAGGCGTTCCTGCGAGGGAACGCCTTTCCTTTTACTGCCATATGACAAACGTTTAACATGGAAAAAAAGGTCATCTTTTTTCCGAAAATTTATGCTAAGCGGTTGACATACGGTTTCCTGTGTGCTACAATGCCCTCATCGAAAAACGGAAACGAGCGGTAACAATGGTTGTTACCCGTTCCCAAACAAAAGGAGGAGCTACCTACATGAAGAAGTTCTTTTCCCTGCTGCTGGCGGCCATCATGCTGCTGTCCATGGCATCCGTTGCTTCTGCTGACGATGCTGTGACCATCACGGTCTGGTGCAGCGACGGTGCTGAAACCACGATCTACACCCAGATGTGGGACGATTTCAATGCCAAGCACACCGATGTGCAGGTGAATTACCTGTTCTTCGCCCAGGACGAGCTGCTGAACAAGCTGTCCACCTCCGGCGATGCAGGCGACACCCCTGACCTGGTGGTTGTGGACGGTCTGCAGATCCCCTATTTCCAGGATCTTGACATGATCGCCTGCCTGGATGAATACATCCCCGAGGACATGAAGTCCGACGTGCTGCCTTCCGTGTGGGCTGAAAACACCTACGACGGCAAGATCTACGGCGTGGCACAGTTCGACTCCGGCATGGCCCTGTGGACCCGCAAGAGCGTGCTGGAAGAGCTGGGCGTCCGCATCCCCACCTCCTACACGGAAGCCTGGACCCTGGAAGAGTTTGAGGACATTCTGGCCAAGGCCAAGGCTGCCGGCTATGAGTATCCCCTCTACATCCGTCAGAACAAGACCTCTTCCCTGTACTTCACCTACATGCCTGTGGTTCGCTCCTTCGGCGGCGACTATCTGAGCCGTGAAACCTACACCGCCACCGGCACCCTGGACTCTGATGAAACCATTGCCGCTTACGACTGGATGAAGCGGATGATTGACGAAGGCTATATCAACGCCGCCTGCGACTATGAAGATGCCTTCTATGGCGTGGATCGTCACGAAGCCCTGTTCTCCATGCTGGGTCACTGGAAGTATTCCAACCACGTGGAAGCCTACGGTGATGACGCCATCATCGTGCCCATGCCCGACTTTGGCCACGGCGTGTACACCTGCTCCGGTTCTACCGTGGATGTGATGACCACCGTTGCTGTGGCGCGTGGCGTTGCTGATCAGGCCTGGACCGTGCTGGAAGCCATGATGAGCCCTGAGTACATCAAGATGGTCTGCGAAGTGAACGGCGGCGTGCCTGCTCGTTCCTCCGTGATGGACACCATGCCCCAGTGGCAGGTGGGCGGCCGCCTGTACCTGTACCGTGAGCAGCTGGAAGCCGGCATTTCCTACCTGCGTCCCATCACCCCCGCTCACGCCACGGTGTACAACGCACTGGCTCAGGTGGTTACCGACATCCTTGCCGGCGGCGATCCTGCTGAACTGCTGCACACCGCTGCTGAAGAAGTTGACGAAATCATTCTTGAGAACGGCTGGAATGTTGAGTAATCCTTAAGCACCCTTTCTCGCCCGGCCGGCCAACAACTGGCCGGGCGATTCTGTATCAAAAGCAATCAAGCCATACCATGTTTCCATCAGGCTTTGGGAAGGACGGGAATGAAATAATGAGCGTTGCAACCATTCGGCCAAAGAAAGTGCGGAAGGGAAATCTGGCCAGATCCCAGGCGAAAGCCGCATGGGGTCTTTCTGCACCGGCACTGATCATCATGTTTTTCTTTATGATCCTGCCCTTCTTCATGGCAGTCTTCTATTCCTTTACCAACCGGCAGCTGGTGGTCAGCGCCAAGAAGCCTACCACCTTTGTGGGCTTTGCCAACTATACCAAGATCTTCACCAACTCCACGGCAGCTAATGCCTTCTGGTGCACCTTTGAGTACACCATCATTCTGGTGCCTTCGGTGCTGATTCTGGCGACCCTGCTGGCCCTGCTCATCAACCGCAAGGCCAAGGGCGTTACCTTCTTCCGCACCATTTACTTCTCCCCCCAGGTGGTGACCATGACCGTTGTGACGGTGATCTGGCGCACCTTCTATTCCTCCGGCAGCGATGGACTGTTCAACACCATCCTGGCCGCCTTCGGGGGACAGCCCCAAAACTGGCTGCAAAATGCTGACCTGGCCATTCCCGCCATTGCGGTTATGTCCATCTGGCAGTGCCTTGGCATGCAGATGATCATCATGCTGGGTGGCTTGCAGTTCATCCCGGAGGAGCTGTATGAAGCAGGCACCATTGACGGCGCCAACAGCTGGCAGCAGTTCATTTACATCACCGTTCCCCAGCTGAAGAACACCCTGGTGTATGTGTTCATTTCCAATACCATCTACTCCCTGAAGCTGTTCACCCAGATCTACATGTTGGATGATCGCCTTCCCAAGAAGGTCACGTCTCTGGTGTACCTGATGTATGATGCCGGCTTTAATGACAAGCGGGTAGGTTATGCATCGGCTCTGGCCGTGGTATTCTTTGTGCTGGTTCTGATTATTTCCTGTGTTCAGAACAAGATTACGGAGCGTGATTGATGATGATAGCTGGAAAGAAGACGCAAAGGAAAGTAACCAACATCCTTTTCTACCTTTTATATGTGGTGGTGGCGCTGATCTTCATCGCCCCCCTGTGGTTCCTCTTCCTCTCTGCCATGAAGGAAGAAACCCAGGTGGTCAGCGACATGGCCACCATGAAGGCCTTTGTGCCCTACGGGACGCTGACCTTCGAGAATTATCAGGCTGTGTTTGAAAAGCTGGACTTCCTCCATTACTTCCGCAATACCCTGCTGAACGCCCTGCTGCAAGTGGCCTTCGGCATGGTGATCAACGGCATGATGGGCTATGCCCTGGGTCTGCTGAAGTTTCGGGGCAGCAAGTTCCTGGTAGCCCTGATGATTGCCCTGACGATTATCCCCACGGAAGCTGTGGTCATTAACCGGTTCATGGTCACCAAGGATCTGGGTCTGCTGAATACCCTGTGGGCCCTGTCCGTGCCCAACATGGCCACCCCCATGTATGTGTACCTGTTCTATCAGCACTTCCGGGGCATGCCCAAGGAACTGCTGGAGGCAGCCGTGATTGACGGCGAAAGCTACACCGGCATTTTCTTCAAGATCATGACCCCTCTGAGCAAGCCCATTTACTCCACCGTGGCCATCATGACCCTGATCCGTGCCTGGGGCGACCTGCTGTGGCCCACCCTGGTCACCCGTGACAACACCTGGCGTACCCTGACCCAGGCCCTCCGCGGTCTGGATGACAGCGTGTACACCTTCTGGGGACAGATCTTCGCCTTCTCCGCCATGATGACCCTGCCCCTGCTGGTGGTCTTCGTCCTGTTCCAGAAGCAGTTTGTCCAGTCCGTCGCCATGAGCGGCATTAAGGGGTAAGCAGCATGAAAATCAAGTATTTGGGCACAGGAGCGGCAGAGGGCATGCCTGCCACCTTCTGCTCCTGCCCGGTGTGCCTCCGCTCCCTTGCAGAAGGGGGCAAAAGCCTGCGGATGCGTTCCTGCACCCTGCTGGGGGATGATGTGCTCATTGACATGGGGCCGGACATTCACGCCCAGAAGCTGAAGTACGGCCTTCGCCTTGACCGGTTGAAGGCGGTGGTGTACACTCACTCCCATGAGGATCATCAGGATGCCTACGCCCTCCAATTGCGGGGCACCCATTCCTGCGCCGTGCATCCCGGCATTGCCCCGGAAGGGGATGTGCTCCAGCTTTACGGCAACCGCTGGGTGGGCAAGCGGTTCCTGGCCGCCATGGCGCCGGGGGTGCAGATTGATGAAAAGCGCTTCTGCTTCCATGAGGTGCAGCCCTGGCAGCAGTTTCAGGTGGAGGGGTATACCTTCCATGCCCTGCGTGCCAATCACCGCCCCATTGCCGTGGAGGATTGCCTGATTTACGCCATTACCGATGGGAAGAGCAGCATCCTCTACGCCAACGATACCGGGGAACTATCCACAGAGGTGGATGAATATCTGAAAAAGACAGGCCTGAAGTTCTCCCTGGTTTCCATGGACTGCGCCCGGGGACTTTTGCCGGGAGACGGCCACATGGGCTGGGCAGAGGTGCTGAAGCTGCGGGAGCGGCTGGTGGCCATTGGGGCAGCGGATCAAAGCACCCGCTTTGTGCTGAACCATTTATCCCACATGAATGACATGACCCATGCCCAATGGGTAGCCTTCGCCGCACCCTACGGCATAGACGTTGCCTGGGACGGGTTGGAAATCGAATGCTGAACACGGAACAAGGGGGACGGGGCAGATGGCAGGGATCAAGGAAGTAGCGGCAAAGGCCGGGGTTTCGGTTACCACCGTATCCCGGACGCTGAATAACCGGGGCTACATCAGCGATGCCATGCGCAAAAGGATTCAGGATGCCATGGATGAGCTCCACTACCGACCCAACGAGGTGGCGCGTTCCCTGACCAGGCAGCGCACCCGCATTATCGGCGTGCTGATGCCGGAGATTAACAATGCCTTTTTCTGCGAGGTTATTGCGGAGCTGTCAAAAATCCTGACCCAGCGGAACTACCGCATGATGCTCTATCAGGCCCTGAGCCTTGAGGATAAGGCTGCCGAGTACATCGCCATGCTGGAAGCCAATCAGGTGGACGGCATGATTGTGGCTCTGCGGGGGGAGGCCATCGGCCATGACCTGCGGGCAGGCTTCCCTGTGGTCTCCTTTGAACGGCTGAAGATCGACAACATTCCCACGGTGGAGTGCGATAATGAAATGGGCGGCTATCTGGCAGGCCGTGAACTGCTGGACTGCGGCTGCCGCAAGCCGGTGATGGTGTGGGAGAAGCACAGCCACGGCAAAATGCCTGCCTTTGACCGGTTTGCCGGATTCAGCCGGTGCATGGAGGAAAGAAACCTGCCGGTGGAATTTGTGGAGGTCAGGCAGGCAGAATCTCGGGTCAGCTATGACGACCTGGCTCGACGGGTGTTCCGGGAATATCCCGATGCAGACGGGGTCTTCTGCACCAGCGACACCATTGCCGGCTACCTGATGCAGGAAGCCCTGCGCCTGCACAAGCGCATTCCGGAGGATCTGAAGGTGGTAGGCTTTAACGACAATGTGCTGGCCTCCATGCTTTCCATCCCCCTCACCAGTATTCGCCAGCCTATTCACGACATGTGCGAGGCGGCGGTGGACTGTCTGATGAAGCAGATTCATCAGGAACCCTTCCAGACGGATATGATATTCCCGGTTACCATCAGCCCACGGGTCAGCACCCGTGGGTATCAGGAAGAAGCGAACACGGAAGCGGAACAGGCTGTGAAAAGCCAGGGAGGCAAAGTATGAGCAATCAATGGGCATTTGAACGCTGCACCCCGGAAGAAGTGGGCATTGCCAGCGAAGGAATTCTGCGCCTGCTGGATCAGCTGGAAAACTGCGGCTCCACATGGATGCATGGGCTGATGATCCTGCGGCACGATAAGGTCTGCGCCGAAGGCTGGTGGGCGCCCTTTGCCCCCGGGCTTCATCACGCCCTCCATTCCCTCAGCAAAACATGGACGGCCACCGCTGTAGGCCTTGCAGAGTATGAAGGTCTGCTGAAAATGGACGACCCGGTGTGCAAGCTGCTGCCGGACAAAATGCCCACCCCCCTGCCGGAGAAGGTGGCACGCATTACGGTGCGTGACATCCTGACCATGTCCAGCGGCAGTGAAACCCAGGGTTCCACCTATGGGGAGGACTGGATCAGGGAATTCTTTGCCCGCCCCTTTGAGCATGAGCCCGGTACCTTCTGGTGCTACAATTCCCAGGGCACAGCCATTGCTTCCGCTCTGGTGGAGCGTGCCACGGGCATGAGCATGCTGGACTATCTGGACACCCGCCTGTTCCGGAAGATTGGCGTGGATGCCAGCCACGTCATGTGCTACCGGGGGGCAGACGGTACCTGCCTGGGGGGTCACGGCATGTTCACCACCACGGAGGACAACCTGCGGCTTATGCGGCTGTACCTCCATGGGGGCGTATGGAACGGAGAGCGGCTGCTGCACGAGCGGTTCGTGAAGGAAGCCACCTCCCCCCTGATGGATACGGCTCCTGCCCATGCCCACACCCCCTGGATCTACGATAACCGGGTAGGCTACGGCTATCAGATTTGGATGTGCCGTCCGGAAGGCAGCTACCGTGCTGACGGGGCTTACGGTCAATTCTGTGTGGTGGTGCCCAAGCTGGATCTGATCGTGTCCATCAACGAAGGGGCTTACATTGGTCAGCACATGAGCCACAACGAGCTGGAGCAGCTGAAGGGTCGCCCCATGGGGGAGGATCATCCCGTTCACGGCCCCCAGAATACGCTGAACATCCTCTTTGATACCCTGCTGCCTGCCATTACCGAAGGGGATGCACCCTTGCCTGAGAGCCGTGCCTCCCATCTGCTGAAGGAGCGCCTGAGCCGCCTGAGCATGCCCAGACCTGCCCTGTCCGTGACCAATCACGAGCAGCGTCCCTTCCATGTGACCCTTGTGCCGGAGGAAGGACGCATCACCTTTGCCATGCTCCACGGCATGGACAAGCACAACGCCCCCTGGCCGGGGGTGGAGCGGATGCACCTTTCCACGGCGGAAGGGCTTATGACCCTTGCCTTCACAGAAGGGGGCAAGGATCGGTCCATCCTCTTTGACATGCGGGGCGGCAGATGGCTTGGCAAGCTCCGCTATACGGAAAACCGGGAGCTGGTGTCCGACGTGGCCTGCGCCGCCTGGTGGAGCGGGGAAAACACGCTGGAGCTTTCCATCCTGTGGTACGAAACGGAAGGGGAGAATCGGTTCACCTTCTCCTTTGAAGGGGAATTTGTCCGCATTCACAAGTGGGTGCAGGCAGGCATGGAAGATGAAATGCAGCACCGGGACGCCCTCTACCGGGTAGCGGAGGAAGATGCATGAATAGCGGTGTAATGCTCAATGCCTATCCGGACAGCATGGGCAGCAGCCTGCATGAATTGGTCAGTCTGCTGTCTCAGCCGGAAATGAAGGACGCATTCCGCTCCTTCTACATTCTGCCTACGGTGTTCAATTCCGACCTGGACGGCGGCTTTTCGGTCATCACCTACGATCTGTGCCGCTCCAAGGCCAGTGAGGAAGACCTGCATGCCCTGAATGATATGGGCATTGATCTGACCTTTGACTTTATCCTGAACCACTTGTCCGTCCTTTCCCCCCAGTTCCGGGATGTGCTGAAAAAGGGGGATCAGTCGCCCTATCGGGATTTCTTCATTGACTGGAACCGTTTCTGGCAGGGCTGCGGTCAAATGACCAGGGAAGGCTGGATTGCCCCTGACCCGGATCAGTGGGCAAGCATGACCCTGCGGAAGAACGGCTGGCCCCTGCTGATGGTTCGCTTCCCCGATGGCCGGGACGTGCCCTATTGGAACACTTTCTATCAGCAGGTAACCTACCCTCAGGTGGATGCCTTTGATCTGCTGGATGCGGTAGACAATCGGTACGATGCTGCCTCTGCCCTGTCAGAGCGCATCAATGCCCAGCTGACCCGGGGGCTGTCCCCTGCCCAAATGGACTGGACGGGATACGAACCTTATCAGGAGCCGGTAACCGCCCTCATGGAAAGCCGCCGCCACTATCTGGGGCAAATGGACGTAAACGTGCAGAACCCTCTGGTGTGGCAGTGGTACGATCAGGTCATGGGGCAGCTGGCTTCCTACGGTGCAGTGATGATCCGCCTGGATGCCTTTACCCGGCTGCATAAAGCCCCTGCACGGGTGAACTTCATGAACGAGCCGGAAACCTGGGACATTCTCCAGCGGCTGCGCACCATGGCAGCAAGCCACGGATTGGATGTGCTGCCGGAGATTCACGCCACCTATGCTTCCGGCAATTATCGCCACCTGACCGATTTGGGATGCATCACCTATGATTATTTCCTGCCTGCCCTGATGATTGACGCTTTGGATACGGGGGAAAGCCGGTACCTGTATGCCTGGGCACGGGAGCAGATTGACGACGGGCTTACCGTCATTAACATGCTGGGCTGTCACGATGGCATTCCCATGCGGGATGCCCGGGGTCTTCTGCCCAATGAGCGGGTGGATGCCCTGACGGAGCGGCTGGTAACCCGGGGCGGCAGGCGGAAGATGATCCACGGTGCCAAGCCGGAAACCTATCAAATGGATATTACCTATTACAATGCCCTGGGCTGTGACGACCGGAAACTGCTGATGGCGCGTGCTGTGCAGCTGTTCATGCCGGGGAAACCTCAGGTGTGGTATCTGGATCTGCTGGCAGGGGAGAATGACGAGGAAGTCTTCCGCCGCAATCCCACTGCCGATAACCGGGAGATTAACCGTACCGCCTTCACCATGGCGCAGGTGAAGGAGCGGCTGCAGAAGCCTGTGGTCAGGGATCAGCTGAAGCTGCTCACCTTCCGCAATACTCACCCTGCCTTTGCCCAAGGGGCGCAGGTGGAAGCGGAACAGCCGGAAGCGCATACCCTTCGCCTGACCTGGCGGAAGGGGGAGGCTTGGGCTTCCCTGTATGCGGATTTCCGGCAGGTGCGCTGGGCCATCACCACCAGCAACGGAGAGATGCCATGAGGATACTGCTGCTTTCGGACGTTCATGCCAATTATGCCGCCCTTCAGGCGGTTTTGCAGGATGCAGGAAAGGCAGACCAAATCTGGTGCGCCGGGGATCTGGTGGACTATGGCGTATGTCCCCATGAGACGGTCACCTGGTTCCGCACCCATGGGGTGCAGTGCGTATCCGGCAACCATGACCGGCACTTGCTGCACATTCTGCAAACCGGGGAAACGGAAGCCTTCCGGGGCACCCAAATGTACAAGTGGGTTCACGACAACTGCGAGCGGGTTACCCCCGAGGACATCCGCTACCTGGAACAGCTGCCCATGCACCTGAGCCTGGAGGCAGACGGCATTGCCTATCTGCTTCAGCATCAAATGGGGGAAGGGGCGCTGGCCTATCAAATGCCGGAAAGCCTTTTCGCCTTCAATGACTTCTGGCAGACCTGGCACACCGGCAGTGACTGTAATGAGCGGCGGATGATTTTCGGCCACACCCATCGGCGGTGCATCCACCAGCTGGATGACCGGGTGCTGTGGCTGAATCCCGGCTCCGTCAGCTATCGTCGGCCGGATGATCCGGATAAGCGGGCTCATTACATGACCATTGACGATGGGGTTATTCATTTCCACGCCGTGGCCTATGACCGCAGCGACAGCCTGAAGCGTGCCATGGATTATGTGCATTCAGGCACCATGATGACCACGGAACTGCAGGACGCCATGTTCTTTTTCGGCGATGCCCCCACCAGCCGGGATCCCCTGCCGGAGGCATAACAATCGCCATCACCATGAACGAATACAAGGAGGAACCCGGCAATGGCCGACCGACTGATTAACGACCTGTATCCTACCATGCCCTGGGACGAAATTGATGCCGTGGTTTTTGATGTAGGCAATGTGCTGGTATCCATGGGGGAGAATCAGGTGCTGGCCACCATGTTCCCCGGGGATCCGGCGCTTCAGCACCGGGTGCAGATGCGCACCACCCGCACCCCTTACTGGAACATGCTGGACGGCGGCATGCCCATGGAGGAATGCATCCTTGCCATGGCTGGCAAGGAACCGGATCTGCTGGAGCCCATCCGGAAGTTTGTAACCCATTGGCCGGATTACCGTCACGTGGTGGAGGAAGGCCGCCAAGCCGTGTACACCTGCAAGGCTCACGGTAAGAAGCTGTACGTGCTCAGCAACTATACCTCCGAGCACTACGCACGCAATGAAAAGGAATATGATTTCTTCAGCCTGTTTGACGGGGCGGTCATCTCTGCCCGGGAACATATGCTGAAGCCCTACCGCTGCATTTATGATCTGCTGATTGAGCGGTATCACCTGAACCCCGGCCGCACCCTGTTCATTGACGATACCCCTGCCAATATTGAGGGGGCTTTTGCCGCAGGCTGGCAGGGCTTCTGCATGAACGAGCCGGGCAAGCTGTCTGCCTTCCTGGGAGAATAATGGGCGGAACGCCGGGCAGAGCTGTTGCCTGCCCCAAGGAAAGAAGGATGATCCCATGCTGCAAATCCCTTATGCTGAGGCGGTTGATACCATGACCCGGGGACTTGCCCGCTTCATGGAGGAAGATACCGCACGCCGCTTTGCTTCCATCTTTGCGGACAATTCTGCGGACGGCATTGCCAGCCACGGGCTGAACCGGTTTGCCCGGTACATGGCGGATATGGCTTCCGGCATCTGCAATCCCAAGGTGCTGGAAGCGGAGAAGGTTTCCGGCCTGGGCGGCTTTGAAGTGTGGGACGCCCACTTCGGCGTAGGCCCCCTGATTGCCGAGCAGATGGGCAAGCGTGTCATGACCCTTGCCGGGGAGCACGGCATTGGCTGCATCGCCCTGCGGAACAACAGCCACTGGCTGCGGGCAGGCCGCTACGCTCTGCAAATGGCGCAGGCAGGCTACGTGTCCTTTTGCTTCACCAATACCTGCATGAACATGGCTGCCTGGGGCTCCAGGCAATTGTCCACCGGCAACAACCCCATGGCCATGGCTGTGCCCTATGAAAATCAGGGGCTGCTGATGGATATGGCCGTCAGCCAGTACGCCTTCGGCAAGCTGGAGGTCATGGCCCAGCAGGGGAAGATGATGGACACCCCCTGCGGCTATGATGCTGAGGGCAGGGAAACCAACGACCCGCAGAAGATCATGAACGGGGGCATGATGTTCCCCATGGCCATGTGGAAGGGCAGCGCCCTGAGCATTATGCTGGATCTGATGGCGGTCACCCTGTCCGCCGGCCGCTCCTCTCTGGAAATCGGTGAGCCTAAGGATGGGGAAAAAGGCATGAGCCAGGTTTATATGGCCATCCACCCGGATGCCCTGCCGGATAAGGACGCCGTGGCGGAAAAGATCCATGCCACCCTTCGCTTCTTCCACAGCCTGAACGGGGAGGAAGGCCGCAGCGGCGTGCACGCCCCGGGGGAGAACCTGCCCAATGTGCGCAGGCGCAGCATGGAGCAGGGCATTCCCGTAACCGAAGAAACATGGAACAAAATACTGGCAATTTGCTGAAACATAATACATCCCCAGCCGCCGATGAAGCGGTTGGGGATGCAGACCATCAACAAACCCTAGGTGGCGTTGGAGGGCTCGCAAGCCCTTCAACTC
>CAVIWF010000026.1:0-33876 GCA_963646285.1 bacterium | reverse complement strand
TGGCAAGTTTTGCGGCGGAAACAAGGTATTTTCTCTCGTCCGACTCATCAGCAATGAGTTCCTTCTGCCATTTGGCCAATTCGTCTTCTAGGGCAAGGCGTTCATCTGTTGTAAGATTGGGATTTTGCAGCTGAGCTTCCGTTTCGGCAAGATGTTTCTTGTGAACGGAAACAGCATAGTCATAGTTGTTGTCGAGCTTGGGTTCTGCATCGGCAAACAGTAATTGCTTTTGAAAGTTCGACGGATCTTCTTTTCCGGCGAGAATGGATTCTAAAAGCTGAAGGGTAAGCTCGGTTTGACTACTGCCGGAATAAATTGCGTACATGTTAACAACAGCTTTGAGAACTATAGGCTGTTGGTCATTCAGGCGGAAGCAAACAATCCGATTTGCATTCGTAGGCCATAAGTTTTGCGGTGCTGTAACAAGGAAACCAATACCATCACCGGAGTCGGTGTTGCGGGGTTTAGGTTCCAGGGCATAAAGCCTTCTGCCTACGGTCATGCAGCGTTCCAGCAAGTCGATCAGTTCTTGATTGTTGAAATCTAACGGTTCGCCTGCATAATGAGTTTGAGTAATATAGCTATCAATGAGCAAAGAAATCAGCCATGCACTGTAGGTGCCTTCGCCATAAAGGCCAGGCACCCAACCGGCATGGAGTCGCAAACCTTCGTAGGCACCGTTTTCTTCTATCAAGTCGCACCAACGGTCTGCAAAATCGAGTAACTCAGGAAAGGATTGAGGCGTAGGCTCATCTTCCCAGTCACACATGGCGAGGGCATCTTCATTGAAGAGGGTATTACGGAAAGTGATTCTATATGGCACAGCATAGATATGACCGTCTTTTATGCCTAGAACGGCAATGTTGGGATATAGCTGGGACATGATGTTAGAAATCATGGCACTGTCGGATAAATCAGCACAATAGCCTTTCTCGATCAAAGCTTGCCAGTCGTAAAAAGTATCAAGACCAAATAAATCGCAAGTCAACTCACCAAGATTAAGTGCGTTTGCAAAGGTTGAGGTTGTTTCATAGTATTGCGGACAGGTTTGAACAGATACATCTGGATGAGCTTGTACAAAAGTTTGATAACCTTCATAAGAGGAACATGATACAAAGTAGCTAAAAAGCGTAGTAGCTTGTGCTGATGAAACAATCACGGAAAGAACGACAACAAGGGAAATGAAACGAACGATTATTTTCAATGTATACATCTCCTTTCAATCACAGCTGATGGTACAAGAAACAGAACGCCATCAAGGACTTTCACAATGAAGCATCATTGCCTCACCGCACTTTCCTTGTCCTGTTGCTTCACATTGTAAACAAAGCGTGTAAAGGCAACAAGACAATACATGTAAAATTTATGTAAAAGTGTGGCGGGTTAGAGGGTGACACTGCTAAATGAATGAACCTTTTTACTCCTGTTTGTGCAAAAAAACTCCAATTCATGAAACGTGGTCTTGAATTGCTCATCAACGAATCATCTGCACATCGCCTCCACAAGGAGAAGAACACAGAAACATCTTACAACCATATCCTATTGCAATGATATAGGAATGTCAACAACAAATTGATAAGACATCAAACATGCACAGAAAAAATGAAATAAAACTTATCAGACACACAACATTTTTGCGTGCGCAAAGCCCGAAGCAATATTGAAAAACATGTGAAAAACCTATACAATTGGTTGGATGACGCTTGAACAACAGAAAAACTTGTATGGATTCCTCCTTTGTGCTATGATGCATCCGTACAATAGCAAGGAGGGAATCCAATGTTTCGACCTGTGCGCAGAGTGAAAAACGAAATCCCACAGGAAGCGGCCAAGCAGCTTTTGCGGGAAGAACGTCGAGGCGTGTTGGCGCTGCATGGGGATGATGGCTATCCGTATGCTGTGCCTGTGAATTATTTCTATGATGATGCGGCGCAAAAGATTTACTTCCATGGTGCCAAGGCGGGGCACAAGGTGGATGCTTTGGCGGCTTGCGACAAGGTTTGCTTTACAGTCTACGGTCATGAAACCATCAAGACAGATGCCTGGGCACCTTATTTGCAAAGCGCCGTGGTGTTCGGCAGGTGCCGGATTATGGCAGACCATGCAGAAGCCATGAAGCAGCTGAAACGTATGGCCATGAAGTATTATCCGGATGAAGCCTTGGTGGATTCGGAAATTCGCCGTGCTCAAAAGGCTGTGCAGATGTTCGAAATCACCATCGAGCACCTTACCGGCAAAGAAGTACAGGAGCGATAATACAATAGGAAGTTCTGCCTGCGCAAAGAGAAACGCTTGCAGAACTTCCTGTTTATATGCAGCTTTTTGAAGCATGAAAAAAGCAGGGAAGTCTTAAGACGTCCCTGCCTGAAAGCAAACAACCCTTATGCGTTTTTCTTCAGTTCCCGCACCAGCCGTCCGCCTACCAGCACGGACAGCACCACGCAGATGATGCACTCCCACAGCATGTAGCTGCCGTTGTAGGAGATGGAGTAAACCATGGGGCTCATGCCGCTGCCCTCCGCATAGTCAGCAAAGAAAATCACGCCAGAGGCAACTGCCGCCACAAAGCGGCCAATGCAGGCAACGATCACGCCAAGGCTCAGCCCCACACGCTCGTCCTTCATGTGACGGAACAGACCAGCCAAAGCCGTCATGGCAAAGGCAATGGGGTAATCCAGCAGCACCTGGGGCACGCTGACGAACCAGGGTCCCAGAATGTATTGCAGCACGCCGTACACCGCACCCAGGGCGAGGCCGGGACCTACGCCGTATACGTAGGCGAAGAGCATCATGGGCATCATGCTGGCAGGGGTGACGGAACCGCCCTGGGGCATGCTCCACAGGCGAATCAGGCTCAGCACGCAGCTCAGTGCCATGCAAATGGCACCCATGGAAATCATCTTGGTGGTCCATACGGTCTTCTTGCTGCCCTTGACGGCTCTGTAGGCAACAAAACCGCCTACCAGCAGCACGGCTACAAGCACCCAGGTCCACAGGGAAAGGGCAGCAAGCTTCTCGAAGGCATTCTGGAACCAGGATGGGGTGGCTTCAGCCACTTCCTCGACCACGTCGGTGGCAGTGGCTTCGTCAGCCAAGGCTTTTGCAATGAGTTGGAACATGATGGGTATCCTCCTTTTTTCTTTCGCATCCCCAAAAGAAAAACCCGCGTTATACGCGGGAAAGCAGCTTCGGCGCAAAGGCCTGATGCACAGCAAAAAAGCCGTGCGTCCGCTTCCCTACGGTAGGATCATCTACAACAGGTTCTAAGGGTCGGCTCGAAGCCCTCTCAGCCACGGATGTGATCTTCCGTGTCGCCCCCCTAGCGGTGGATGCAATTGTCGGCTATTATTATAGAAGGAAAGCTGATGGTTGTCAATACAGGCTTTTTTGTGTATCATACAGGCATACCCGTGGTGCAGGAGGTGCGTATGAGTTCTTTTTTTGCTTGGCTGTCCCGGCTGCGGCTGATTCGCCGGTGGGGGCTGATGCATGCCACCCAGCCGGAAAATGATGCAGAACATTCGCTGCAGGCGGCCATGATTGCCCATGGGCTGGCAGTGCTGGCCAAGGAACGCTTTGGAAAGGAGGTTTCTCCGGAGCACGTAGCGACGCTGGCCATGTATCATGATGTAGGGGAGATTTTCACCGGGGATCTTCCTACGCCGGTGAAGCACCATGATGCGGTGATTCATGAAGCCTACAGCCGCATGGAGCAGCAGGCACTGCAAAAGCTGCTGCATACCCTGCCGGAAGATTTGCAGCCTGCTTATCACCCTTATTTGCAGCCTGATGAAACCACCTATGCCTGGCAGCTGGTGAAGGCGGCAGACCGCATCAGTGCCTACGCCCACTGCATGGAAGAAATGCGGACAGGGGATCGGGAGTTTGCGGATGCGGCGGACAGCATCCTGCAATCCATCGAGGCTATTGATTTGCCGGAGGTGCAGGCGTTTATGCAGGCATTCAGCGGGGCTTTTGCCTGCTCACTGGATGAGCTGGGAGGGAAACTGTGATGAAACTGGGCATGTCCTCTGCCGGGTTTTACGGCCGAATGGAAACGGAGGAGGAAGCTTCCTTCCTGCGTCAGTTTGATTTGGATGTGTGCGAGATTTTTTTGCAGACAAGGAGCGAGTACAGCGGAGACTTCGGCCATGTGGTGAAGGAGCACCTGCAGGGCTTGCCTTGCGTGTCCGTGCATCCGAAAGGTACCCAATTCGAGCCGGATCTGTTCGGCGGCTCCCCTCGCCAAAGGGGAGATGCCATGGAAACCCTGACCCATGTGCTGGATGCAGGGCAGGTGCTGGGTGCTTCCTGGTATGTGTTTCATGGCCCAAGCGGTGCTCGGTCGCCCATGACCCCGGAGCGGATTGCCAACTTGCCGGAGCGGTTTGCGGCCATGCAGGCGGCGGCAAAGCGTCGGAACATGGAGATTCTGTGGGAAAATGTGAACTGGTGCACTCTGCGAGACACTGCCTGCGTAGCCAGTGCCCTGAAGTTGCTGCCGGATCTTCACTTCGTGCTGGATGTGAAGCAGGCCTATCTGGGCAAAACAGATCCCTTTGACATGCTCCGCCAAATGGAGGGGCGGGTTCGCCATGTTCACCTGCTGGACTGGGATGCATCCGGCAAGCTTTGCCTGCCGGGGGAGGGCGTCATGGATTTCCTGGGCCTCTTTCGGGAACTGAAGCAGCAGGGCTACGATGGTGCGCTGATCCTCGAACCATATGCCGCTCAAACAACGGATACCGAAAAAGTCAAAGCCTCTTTGGCGTTCCTGCGGGAGACCATGGAACGGGTCTGATGCTGCTCTTTGTGCCACAGTGTTTTCAAACAAAAGAGTTTTCTGCCAAAAGCGGAGGAGTACATCATTGATTTTTCCTCGGTTTTTCTCTGTTTTAGCACTTGACGAATCCAGTTGGAAAGCCTATACTAGAGCGTCAATGTTTTTTTAGGATCACAGGGGGGATTGATCTGCATGAACACTAAGTTTATCTTCGTGACCGGCGGCGTTGTATCTTCTTTGGGCAAGGGCATTACGGCTGCGTCTCTCGGACGGCTGCTGAAGTGCCGGGGCTTGAAGGTTTCCATCCAGAAGTTTGATCCTTATATCAACGTGGATCCGGGCACCATGAATCCTTATCAGCATGGTGAGGTTTTCGTGACGGACGATGGTGCTGAAACGGATCTGGATCTGGGTCATTACGAGCGCTTTATTGATGAAAGCCTGACCCAGGCGGCCAACGTGACCTCCGGCCGGGTATACAAGACTGTGATTGACCGGGAGCGCCGTGGCGAGTACCTGGGCGCAACCATTCAGGTGATCCCCCATATTACCAATGAAATCAAGCGGAACATCCTGCTGGTGTCCCGTCAGCAGAATGCCCCGGACGTGGTGATTACCGAAATCGGCGGCACGGTTGGCGATATTGAAAGCCTTCCCTTCCTGGAAGCTATTCGCCAGATGCGTGCCGAAGTGGGCTTTGAAAACAGCCTGTACATCCACGTGACGCTAGTGCCTTACCTGAAGGCGGCTGGCGAGTTGAAGACCAAGCCCACCCAGCATTCTGTGAAGGAACTGGGCGGCATCGGCATCAGCCCCGATATTCTGGTGTGCCGCTGCGAGCACGAGGTGCCTGCTGATCTCCGGGCGAAGATCGGCCTGTTCTGCAACCTGCCGGCAGACCGTGTCTTTGAAAATGTGAACGCCCGCTCCATCTATGAAGTACCGCTGCTGCTCCATGAAGAAGGCTTGGACGATAAGGTGTGCGAGCTGCTCCACTTGGAGAACAAGCCCTGCGACCTGACCGAGTGGACGGCTATGGTAAACCGTCAGCTGAACCCGCAGAAGGAAACCACCATTGCCTTGGTGGGCAAGTATGTGGAGCTGCCGGATGCCTACCTGAGCATTGTGGAAGCGTTGACCCACGGCGGCATTGCCCACTCTGCCAAGGTGCACATCAAGTGGATTCAGGCAGAAGGTCTGACCCAGGAGAATATTGCCGAAACCTTGGAAGGCTGCCACGGCGTGCTGGTACCCGGCGGCTTCGGCTCTCGTGGCTTGGAGGGCAAGATGGTGGCCTGCCAGTATGCCCGTGAGCACAAGATTCCCTTCCTAGGCATTTGCCTTGGCATGCAGATGGCGGTGATCGAGTTCGCCCGCCACGTGCTGGATCTGCGTGATGCCAATACCACGGAAATGGATCCCAACACCACCTATCCTGTCATTGACCTGATGGCCGATCAGAATCTGGAGAATCTGGGTCACACCATGCGGCTGGGCAAGTATCACTGCTCTCTGGCGCCTGACTCTGTCAGCTACAAGTGCTATGGAGAAAGCGAGATTGAAGAGCGTCACCGTCACCGGTATGAGTTCAACAACGAGTACCTGAAGCGGTTTGTGGACGGCGGTATGCGCATTGCCGGTAAGAACCCGGAGCGGAACCTGGTGGAGATCGTGGAAATCCCCGATCATCCCTGGTATGTGGCTGTTCAGTTCCACCCGGAACTGAAGTCCCGCCCCAACCGTCCCCATCCCCTGTTCCGTGGCTTTGTAGGCGCTGCCCTCAAGCATCAGGAAGAAGAACAATAAACTTCTGTCTTTTTAAGGAGGCTGCTTTGTGCGGTCTCCTTTTTCTTGTCTGATTTTTCCTTGCAAAAGCTGCCCGGGCACAGTATAATGGATGCTGTCTGAAAGGGGAACATGCTATGCAGGATAAGCGGTTTCAGGTGTACCTGGTGATGCTCTATGCGTATTTTTCCGTGGGCTGTATGGTGCTGGCGGCCAATACCGGGCTGCAGTTCATGATTGCAGACTTCCACTGGACGGACAGTCAGGGCGGTCTGTTCATTAGCTTCCTGGCACTGGGCAATTTGCTGGCCAGCATTTTCACCGGTGTTGCCTGCAAGGCGATTACCCGAAAGCGGGTACTGCTGATTTACGGGGGACTGCTGTTCCTGTGCTATACCCTGATGTCTCTGGTGAAGACACCGGCGCTCATGTACCCCTTGTCCTTTTTTGCCGGATTCTACTGGGGCGGCGTGAACAGCATCACCAACACTACCATTACGGAGTTGTATGAAAATGCCGGGGGCAAGCTGAACTTCTGCAATGCCTGCTACGGTGTGGGTGCTGTGCTGGTGCCTCTGTTGATCAGCCTCATAGTTGCCAAAGGCGGCTCCTGGCGGATGTGCTTCCGCTTGGTTGCTTTGCTGGGGCTTGGTTTGTTTGTTCTTGTGCTGCTGCAGCCTATTCCTGAAATAAAGGAAAGCACCTCTGCCGGGAAGAATGGGAAGAAGGGATCCTTTGCCTTCTGGCGTGAAATGCCCTTCTACCTGTGCGCTATCCTGTTTTTCTGTTACGTGGGGGCAGAGTCTGCTGCCAGCTCCTGGCTGCCCAGCTACCTGAGCCAATACAACAGCGCTTTTGTGGAGATTCCTTCCGCTACCATTGTGTCCCTGCTGTGGCTGACGCTGATCATCGGTCGTCTGCTCTGCGCCGGACCCGGTGCAAAGATCAATCACAAGCTGTTGCTGATTCTCCTTTCCGCCGGCTTCCTGCTGGGGGTCATCGGCATGGTGTGCTTTGTCAACAACACGGCATGGCTTTTGGCCTCTGTGGTGTTTACAGGGCTGAGTATGTCCGGCATGTACGCCACCTGCGTTACCAATTCTGCCCGGTACATTGCTTCTTCCCCCATTGGTGCAGGGATCCTCTTTGGCATGAGCGGCTTGGGCAGCTCCGTTATTCCCTATGTGGCAGGGCTTGTCTCTGATGGATACGGTCTTCGGGCAGGCATGGCAAGCCTGTGCGTGTTCCTGGCGATTTCCCTTGTTGCAGCCCTTGTGAACCGCTGGTATCATCCTGCTGTGGAGGACAACGCATGAAGAAAAAATCCCTGATGCCGGCAGCACGCCGTTTGTGCGCTGTGGTGGGCGTCCTGTGGCTTGCGGCACTCTTGATGAAGATTCCTTTTCATCAGGCAGTCATTGGTCATTGGTGCTTCTTGGTCGGAACGGTTGCAGCCGTGGCATTGCTGGTGCTGCTCTTCCTTCAATACCGAAGGGATAGACAAAAATAACAAGCTTTTCACAATCTCTTCATACTGAGCACATAAAAGAGATGTATCCTGTACCTGTAAGGAGGAATGATCATGGGCTACTATTACTTTGACTGGACTTATCTGCTGCTGATTCCTGGCCTGATTCTGGGCCTTTGGGCGCAGGCACAGGTGAAGATGACCTTTGAGCGTTACAGCAAGGTGTCCACCCGCCTTGGCCGTCCTGCCTATGAAGCCGTGGCGGATCTGCTGCGGCACAATGGCAATCAGCAGGTGGTGATTAAGCGGGTATCCGGCTCTTTGACGGATCACTACGATCCCCGAAATGAAACCCTGAACTTGAGCGAGGACGTGTATGATTCCTGCAGCGTTGCCGCCCTGGGAGTCGCCGCCCACGAAGCCGGTCACGCCATGCAGAAGCAAACCAATTATGCGCCCCTGAACCTGCGGTCCGCTGCCGTGCCGGTGGTGAACATTGGCTCCACCTTGGCAACGCCCCTGTTTGTACTGGGACTGATCCTGTCCTGGAAGCCCCTGCTGACCATCGGCATTGTGGCCTTCAGCCTGTCTGTGCTTTTTGCCCTTATTACCCTGCCTGTGGAGTTCGATGCCAGCCGCCGGGCTGTGCAGATGCTCCGTGATGGCGGCTATGTAACGGCAGATGAACTGGATGGGGTGCAGAAGGTGCTCCGTGCCGCTGCCCTAACCTATGTGGCCAGTGCCGTAACCAGTTTGTTGTCCCTACTGCGGTTGATTCTCATTGCCCGCCGGCGGGATGACTAAGCGTATCGAAGAATCAACCTTTTCAAGAGACTGGATGGAATGAATCCAGTCTCTTTTTCATTGCTGCAAAATGCCGTTCACAAAACCGTCATCTATCTTTCACCCCTTGTGCAGGACTTTCACCACACAGTATTCCCATTGACCCGTTATCCTCTTTCATGCAAAGGAAAAATCCTTTGATTACATGAAGGCAAGGAGCGATCGACCAACATGAACGAACAGCCAAAGAAAAAGAAGGCGGGCAAACGTTGGAAGCGTATATTGCGCAGGGTGATCATCACTGTGCTGGTGCTGGCTATATTGGGAGCAGGCGGATGGTATGCAGTGGATAAGCTCCGTGCAGAGTATACGGTGACTTATGATACCTATACGGCGACCATTGGCAGCATTTCCAATGCGCTGAGCTTCAGCGGCAGCATGGCGCTGGTGAACAGCAAAACCTACTCCGCCTCTGCGGATACGACTGTGCGCACCATTTATGTGGCGGAAGGGGATACGGTGACCAAAGGCGCCAAGCTGATGCGCCTGGCCAGTGGCGAAACCCTGACGGCCGACTTTGACGGCAAGGTGAATCAGGTTTATGTTTCGGCGGATGATGAAGTGACCTCCGGCACGAGCCTTGTCCAGATTGCGGACTTTACCCACATGAAGGTCAGCATGCGGGTGGACGAGTACGACATTGCGGATGTCAGCGTAGGTTCTGCCTGCACGGTAACGGCTACTGCAACGGAGAAGACCTTCGACTCCACCATTGCCTCGATCAATTATATTTCCTCTGCCACGGGCAATGTGGCCTACTATACCGCTGTGGCCTATGTGGATGTGAATGAGGACGGCATCTATCCCGGTATGCAGGTTACCGTATCCATCCCCAAGGAAGCGGCGGAGGATGTGGTCATCCTGAAGGAAGACGCCCTGAGCTTTACGGCCTCCAACAGCGCCTATGTCTACATGAAGGACGATAGCGGGGAAATGACCACTGTGGATGTGGAAGTGGGCGTCAGCAATGGCAAGTATGTGGAGATCAAGAGCGGCCTGAGCGATGGGGATACGGTGTATGCTGTAGCAGAAACCACCACCAGCACCAGCGGCATGACCAGTTTGCTAAGCAGCCTGTTTGGGGGCAATCAGATTACCCCTGAAATGGGCGGCGGCGGTGGCGGTAACTTCACCCCCGGCAGCATGGACGGCGGCATGGGGGGCGGCCGAGATGGCAGCAGCGACAGCGATGGCGGACGCGGCGGCGGTATGGGGGGCGGCATGGGCGGCCCCAGCGGCAACTGACAGGGAGGCGCCGTATGAGCGAAAACATCATGGAAGCCTTCTTTGAAATGAAGAAAATTAACAAGTACTATCACATGGGTGAAGAAGATGTGCATGTGCTCAAGGATGTGGACTTAACCGTGCGGGAAGGGGAGTACCTTTCCGTACTGGGCCCTTCCGGCTCCGGTAAATCCACCCTGATGAACATTATTGGCTGCCTGGACGTGGCATCAGAAGGCAGCTACACCCTCCACGGGGTACCCATCGAGGATTTGACAGATGTGGAGCTTGCCCATCTGCGCAGCAGGGAAATCGGGTTTATCTTTCAAAATTCCCAGCTGCTTCCCCGGCTGAACGCCCAGAAAAACGTGGAGCTTCCCCTCATCTATGCGGGCGTTGCGCCCAAGGAGCGGCACAAGCGTGCCAAAGCCATGCTGGAGCGGGTGGGGTTGGCAGACCGCATGGATCACTATCCAAATCAGCTTTCCGGCGGTCAGCAGCAGCGTGTCGCCATTGCCAGGGCACTGGTAGGGAACCCAACCATTCTCCTGGCGGACGAACCTACCGGCGCACTGGATCAGAAAACCGGCGCACAGGTGATGGATCTGTTTGCTGAGCTGAACCGGGAAGGGCGCACCATCATCATGATCACCCACGATATGCACATTGCCGCCCATGCCAAGCGGGTGGTGCACATTATTGACGGTGTGCTGACGGAAGGGGGAGAAACAGCCGATGCGTAAGAAAATCCGCTCCGTAATGGTGATGCTGCGGGAATGTGTCGCCATGTCCGTGAGCAATATTCTGGGCAACCGGGTGCGCTCCTTCCTGACCATTCTGGGCATCATGATCGGCGTTACGGCGGTCATTGCCCTGATTACCACGGTGTCCGGGGTCAGCGGCGCACTGTCCTCTTCCTTTTCCTCCATGGGTGCCGGCACGCTGATGGTTTCCGTAACCGGCAGCGACCTGAAAACCGGCATGACCACGGAAGATCTGAATGAGCTGACGGAAATGGATGAAATCGACGGCATTACCCCCACGGTCAGCCTGTCTGCCCGGGTCAGCTACGGCGGAAGCTATGAAAGCAGCATTTCCGTTGCCGGCAAAAACGCCTACTATTTCTATAACAATGATGTGAAGCTGCGGGGCAGAACCCTGAACATTGTGGATGAAGACAATACATCCTACGTGTGCATGATCAATCAGGACATCATTGACGACTTCTTCTTCGGCGTGGATCCTGTGGGGGAAACCCTGTATATCAGCGGCATTCCCTTCTATGTGGTGGGCATCTTCTCGGATGAAAACACGGAAAGCCTTGCCAGTGCCTTTACCGGCAGCAGCGATATTCTGATTCCCTACACCACGGCATTGAAGATGAACAATGAAGGGGAAGTGACCAGCTTCACTGTGTACCTGGCAGATGGTGTGGACTCCGACACGGCGGCAGACAAGATTGAAGACAAAATGGATGCCATGTTCAGCTACGAAGATGATTGCTTTACCATCACCACCATGAGCAGCGTGGAGGACACCATGAATGAAATGCTCTCCATGATGACCATGCTGCTGGCAGGCATTGCTTCCATTGCTTTGGTGGTAGGCGGCATTGGCATCATGAACATGATGCTGACCACCGTAACCGAGCGAACCGTGGAGATCGGTCTGAAGAAAGCCTTGGGGGCTATTCCGTGGCAAATTCAGATTCAGTTCCTGATTGAGTCCTTCCTGCTGTCCATCATCGGCGGTTTGGTCGGCGTCGCTTTCGGCCTGATCCTCAGCTATATCCTCTGTCAGGTGATGGGCACCACCTTCGTCATTTCCGCAGGAGCCATTGCCTTGGGCGTAGGTTTCTCGGCGGCGGTGGGTATTGTCTTCGGCTGGGCGCCTGCACGGAAGGCCAGCAGGCTGAACCCCATTGATGCTTTGCGGTCTATGTAATTGACTTTTTCATAAAAAGATGAGGAGGAAATCCTATGAAGAAACATATACTGCCTGCCGTGCTGGCTCTGGCCTTGATGATGCTGCCGGCAGTCCATGCGGAAACCATTTCCCTCAGCGGTACGGTGCAGCCTGCGGAAGAAACCGTTGCTTATGCCACTGCCGGTGGCACCATTGAAAGCGTGTACGTCACGGCAGGGCAGAAGGTGAGCAAGGGAGATGCATTGCTCAAGCTGGCAACGGAGAAAGTGTATGCCACCCAGTCCGGCACCATTACCGGGGTGTTTGCCCAGGCGGGGGATGATGCGGATACGGCAACAGAAGACTACGGCGGTGTTATGTACATGGAAGGAGACGTTCGCTTCACCCTTTCTGCCAGCACTTCCAACGCCTATAAATCTGCCGCAACCAAGTATGTGCACATTGGCGAAAGCGTGTATCTGGTGAACACTTCCGATTCCACTCTGACGGGCACCGGCGTGATTACGGCTGTCAGCGGCACGTCCTACACGGTGGAGGTAACGGAAGGAAACTTTACCCCCAGTGAAAAGTATGACATTTATCGTGAAGAAAGCCATGTGTCAACCAGCCGCATCGGCCGGGGCACGGTGAGCCGCACCGATCCTGTGGCTGTAACGGGCAGCGGTACTATTGTGTCCATATCCGTGAAGGATGGGGATTATGTGGAAAAAGGCCAACTCCTTTTTGAAACCCTGACTGGCACGGCAAATGGTGGCGCAGCGCCTTCTGCAACCCTGTATGCAGAGGAAGATGGCATTGTGGAAGCAGTGAACGTATCCGCCGGCAGTACCCTGACCAAGGGTGATGCCGTTGCTACCATCTGCAAGACGGAAAAGCTGTGCATGGAAGCAGAAATCAATGAAGCGGATCTGGCCTATCTGTCCGTAGGGGATACGGTGGATATGACCTTCACCTGGAATGAGGAAGCAACGGTAACCGGGAGAGTATCCTCCATTGCCTACACGGCCACAGAGGATGCCAGCAGCGTTACCTACACCGTGCACATTGATTTCGTGCCTGACGAAACGGTTCGCTTGGGCATGACGGCCACCATTGATACCAAGGAATAAACCAGGAACGCAGAGGATGATGGTGCGTAAGCAAATCCAATATGATCCAGCAAAAAACGGAAGCTGTTGCAGATGGAATGCAGCAGCTCCCGTTCTTTATTTTTCATGGATAGTAATACCGCCGCCTTTCAGCCCCTTCAGGAATGCTTCGGGCAGGGGAGCGGTGAAGGTCATGCGTTCTCCGGTGGTGGGGTGGGTGAAGGAGAGAGAATAAGCATGGAGCATCAGCCGGGGCACAGGTATGCCACGGGCAGCACCGTAAATCGGGTCGCCGCATACGGGATGACCGATGTGCTTCATGTGGACACGAATCTGGTGGGTGCGGCCGGTGAGAATGTGCACATCCAACAGGGTGCAGCCCTTGCCTCTTTCCAGCACTGTCCATTCTGTTTGGGAAGACCGGCCGGAAGGATCCACCGCCATCCGCTTCCTGTCTGTCTTGTGACGGGCAATGGGCGCATCGATGAAACCCTGATCCTCCTTCAGGTTCCCTTCCACCAAAGCACGATAATGCTTCTCCATGGCACGGTCCGATAATTGCTGACTGAGGGCCAGCTGGGCGGTATCGTTCTTGGCAACCAGCAGCAGGCCGGAGGTATCCTTGTCCAGCCGATGGACAATGCCGGGGCGCAGCTCGCCGCCAATGCCTCCAAGGCTGTCCAAATGATACAGCAGGGCATTGACCAGGGTACCGTCTTCGTTCCCAGTAGCGGGATGTACCACCATGCCGCTGGGCTTGATGACCACAGCCAAGTCCTGATCCTCATACAGAAAGGTAAGGGGAATGTTCTCGGCCTGGGGCGTGGCGGGCTTGGGCGCAGGAAGGGTGAAAACAACTGGGCAGCCGGCCTTGGGTTTGGCACCGGCTTTGGTTTCCGGCTTGCCATCCACCGTGCAGCAGCCATCGCCCATCAGGGCGGCAACACGGGAACGGGTAAGCCCTGTGGCTTCTGCAAGGAAAACATCCAGCCGCCGACCATCTGCTGTCAGGTGATACAGGGTATCTTCAGTCATGCTGTTCCCTCCATTCCCGGGGTCTGAACAGCAAAGAGAAGATCATCAGCCCGCATCCTACTGTCAGGCAAATATCAGCCACGTTAAAAATGGCAAAGGAGCAGAACAACAGTTCAATCATGTCCGTCACGTAGCCCAGGAAAATGCGATCTGCCAGGTTGCTGACCGCTCCGCCCAGCATTAGCATGGCCGCTGTCAGGCTGATCGGCCCCAGTGTGTAGCGGCGCAGCACGGTGTATCCAACCGCAATCAGCACAACGGAGAAGAGAATCAGCAAAATGACGTGATCGCTGAGGAAGCTGAAAGCCATGCCAGTATTCTTGGTATAGTGTAGGCCGATCACATGACTGATCAGGATGACAGGTTCTGCTAAATGCCGTGCCGCCCATTTGGTGACCTGGTCAAGGACGATTACCAGGATGGTGATCCACAAATATCGCTTCATCAATTATTTCAGGAAGGTCTTGTAGTCTTCGTAGTTCCGCTCCAGCAGGGTGGGGGTATCCAGCCCATAGGGGCACTTGGTTTTGCACCGGCCGCAGTGGAGGCAGCCTTCGATTTTCTTCATCATGGCCTGACTCTTTTCATTCAGCAGGGCGGCAGTGGGTGAACGGCGGATCATCAGCGACATGCGGGCACAGGTGTTGATTTCGATACCGGCAGGGCAGGGCATGCAGTAACCGCAGCCACGGCAGAAATCCCCCACCAGTTCACCACGGTCGTGGTCAATGATGGCCTGCAGCGCGTCGGTCAATTCAGGGGGATTGTCCTGATAGCTGAGGAACTCATCCAGCTCCTTTTCACGCTGAATGCCCCAAATGGGCGCCACAGGATAACGGCGCAGGAAAGCATAGGCAGCATCGGAATGAGTGATTAAGCCGCCGGAAAGTGCCTTCATGCAAATGAAGCCTACGTCCTTTTCCTCGCACAGGCGCACAAGGGCAAGATCCTTGTCGCTGGCCAGGTAGGAGAAGGGGAACTGCAGGGTTTCGTACAAGCCAGAAAGCACGGCTTCTTCTGCCAAAGCCAGCCGGTGATTGGTAATGCCGATGTGGCGGATCATGCCCTTGGCCTTGGCTTCCACCATGGCTTCATACAGGCCGGAGCCATCTCCAGGCTTGGGGCAGAAGGAGGGATTGTGGAACTGGTAAATGTCAATATAGTCGGTTTGCAGGGTTTCTAAGCTGGTGCGGAGATCCTTCCAGAAATCCTCTGCCTTCAGGGCAGTGGTTTTGGTGGAGATCACAATATTCTCCCGCACATCGTGGAGGGCATAACCGATTTTGGCTTCGCTGTCCGTATAGGCACGGGCAGTATCGAAGTAATTGATGCCATGGTCGTAGGCCTTGCGGAGCAGCTTGGCTGCTTCCTCCATGGAAACACGCTGAACAGGCAGGGCGCCGAAACCGTTTTTGCTCACGGTGAGATTGGTTTTTCCCAAGCGAATGGTATCCATTCCGGAACCTCCTCAAAGTCTTATCATGCAGTAACAGTATAGCAAACTTTCCGGAGAATGAAAAGGAGCAACCGATGGTTGACCTATTATCAACAAAAAACATCATCTATAATTGTAAATAAAGAATGAATAATTAGCACTCGACTATTGACAGTGCTAACAAACTGTGTTATCATATCATCGTACCGAGAGGGAGGCAAGCAGAGCCCCCGGAAGACGGTACGAGGATTCAAAAAAGGAGTTGAGTTGTATGCTTCCTAGCATTTTCCATGAAACCATGTTTGACGATTTGTTTAATGACTTTGGCCGTGACCTGATGAACATTGACCGTACCCTGTACGGCAAGAATGCCAAGAACCTGATGAAGACCGACGTGAAGGAGGAAGGCGACCACTACGAAGTGGCTGTTGACCTGCCCGGCTTCAGCAAGGACGAAGTGAAGGTTGACCTGAAGGACGGCTACCTGACCATTACGGCTGGCAAGAGTCTGGAGAAGAAGGACGATGAGAAGAGCAAGTACATCCGGCAGGAGCGCTATGTGGGCAGCATGACCCGCAGCTTCTACGTGGGCGATGTTCGCCCCGAGGACGTGCGTGGCAAGTATGAGTCCGGCGTGCTGACCCTGACGGTACCGAAGGAGCCTCAGCATAAGGTGGAGCCCAACACCCACATCGCCATTGAAGGCTAAAGCTTCATAGCAGAGCAGGACGACCGAAAGGTCGTCCTTAAGCCCATCAGCAAACCATCTGTCCCTTGGAAAGGGGGGGTGCTGATGGGCTGATTTGTTTTGTATTATTATGATGCTTTGATGCGGTGCAACGTGTTGTAGAAACGTTGAAGTGTGGACGTCTGCAGGTATTCCGACACCTTGTTTTTGTCACGCTTTTTCTGGTTGAAGTTCTAGCCAAAAATGCTTTGTTTCTCCTGGAGCTAGCATAGGCAGCCGACCATGTTTCGCAGCGCAGGATACCGTATCGTAATAAGCTGTTGCAGGTTCAAAGGCAAAATTGCAGTCGCCGCGATAGGCTCCCGTGGTTATCCAAAAACCCAAATAAGGCAGTGCTTCTCTATCCCAACGCAAATGCGTTAGCATCCCAAGCAATGGATACAACACCGCACAGTGTGCGTCTTGCACAGAGTTCTGAAGATAGTATTTCAACATGCTTTGAGGCGCAGGCGGGCGGGAAAAATCATAATCGCTGCCGATTAACGGACGGCATTCTCCTGCTGTGCCAAGCACTGTGCCGGAAATTAAATTCTCCGCTATACCACCTTCCTGCGGGAAAACAAAACAGCAATCCGGTTCCAACCGCAGTAGGCAATGACAGACCCATACGCAAGGCATTGGCGTATCGCCTTGGTTGGTGATTGCATATCGAAACCGTGCCGTTCCACCTGCCAGCAATATCTGCTTCTCATAGGCAAAAGACAGCTCTTCGTCCGTATAACGCAGCGTTACCTGATCGTTCGCAGTCTCTGCTGACATGGGACGGCTCCACAGTCTGCCATGATCCGGCAGCGTGACGCACTTTCCCTGCCACAGCAGGTCCTCTATGCCCATAGAGGGGAAAATATCGTCGAATCCGGAAGCGTCTCCAGCGTGAAAGGGCATATCAGGCTGCAGAGGAGGATACGTTTCATCTCGGGGCTGAGCCAGTAGCTCAATATTATGCCATTGTAGAGAAGCAACCTTTCCACCACGCTCTGGCAAAAGCCGGAGTGTCAATTTATTCTCCGTAAGCGTCAGTGCATGCTGTCCACGCCATGCTTCTGCTTGACATTGCATCATGCTTCTTCCTTCTTTCAAATCATTCGATGAGCCAGTGCTGCATTGATTTGGTCCTCTCGCAGGGCAGGAATCCAAAGTTCCACCCGCGTTCCTATACCCAGTTCACTGTCCACCGTCATGTGATAATCGTTATTGAACACTAGGTTCAACCGCCGTGCCACGCTGCTGATACCATAGCTATGATCTGGATGTGAGTTGTTCTTGCAGTCCAGCACCTCTCGCAGCCGTGTCAGCGCTTCTTCCTCCATGCCAGCGCCGTCGTCCTCCACCACAAAGCGGAGCATGTCGCCCTTCTTTTCACCCGTGATGGTCAGCGTCCCGGAGCCAATTTGTCGAATGCCGTGCAGCACGGCGTTTTCCACGATCGGCTGCAGGAACATTTTCACAGAATAGAAGGACTGTGCCTCCTCACTCACGAGCAGTGAAAAAGTTAAATCAAGACTGTATACCTGTCGCACAATGGACAAATAGTTCGCAATTAAACTCATTTCTTCCTGGATGGTATAAATCATTTGACCACGGTTCAGCACCTGCTTGTAAAACTTGATTAGGTTTGTCAGCACGTGCGAAATTTCCCATTGTCCCTGCTCCTTGGCTTTGAAATTTACCAGCGAAAGGGTGTTGTACAGCAGGTGCGGATTGAACTGTTCCTGCATTAGCTCCGCCTGTACTTCATTGATGGCAGTCTGATACAACGCTTCCTTTGCATGCAGGCTGTTGATAGTGTTTACTAGTTGTATGCAGGAATCATCTAGCTCCACAATTTCCTGACAGCCGGTAATTTTGGGCATCTTTACGTATTGATCCGGAGCTTCGGTTGCCAGCTTTTCCTTTTCAGCTAGTTGCTTGATGCCTTTCAGCAGGATGCGGCTGACGAAGAATAGCAAAATACCGCTGAGCAGAATGCCGGCGCTGCCGCACAAAAAGTAAAAAACGCTCAACGAGGCAGTGTGGTTGCCGATCAACCGGGCGTCGTAGATGGTCACTAGTCGATAGTTGTTCAGGCTGCTGACCGTATCCCCAACAATGAAACTGCTATCCAGCTGTCCCGATTTTACCTGTGGCAACAGCGTTTCGTCGCCCTTGGCACAAACCACATCTCCATCCTCTGATAAGTAAAATGCAGCACGCTGATAGGATGACAATTCAGGCATTAGCACTGCTTCGATTTTTGCAAGCGGAATGCGCACCTGCAGCAAAGCCATGCGCTGGGTCTTATCGGAGTTCAACATCCAGCGGTTGAAATGCAGATATTGCCCCGCACTCCCTAGGTTCAGACAACCCCAGCTGAACACCACGTTATGCTCATCTAAGCGGCGCACGAAAGGATCATCGGCAATATCGGAAAAATTGAAAACACCCATGTTGTCGATATACACATTGGGATGGAGCAGATAGAGTTTGCCATAGGCAGATCCGCCGCGGTAGGTGGTTGCGGGCACTTCAGCATAGCGCAGATTGAACATGGCGTAGTCGATCAATGTACGCATTTGATTAGATGCAAAAACTTGTTCACTGAGGGTGACGGGCTGCATAGACAATAAGTTGGCAAATTCATCGTTGACAAACAGAACGTCTGTTTTTGCCATCAGTGTTGTCAGGTAAATGTCCAGCTCCGACATGGAGGCCTCTGTCGACTTTTGCTGTTCCAGCCGCACCTGTGTGTCCATGTCCCGCAGCGTGGTGTGGTGAAACACCACCACCAAACAAGCAATGACCATCATGATCACGCTGGCAGAAACCATAAACATGCGCCCATGGATCGTGTTCAGCCATCTTTTTATGTGCTTCATCGCCGCCCCTCCATAAACTGTTTGGGCGTTATGCCTTCCTGCCGCTTAAATACAATGGACAAATAAGTGGCGTGGCTATAGCCTACCTCTGTAGCAATGTCGGTCAGATTTTTGTTTGTCTCCGTCATCAGCTTTTTCGCTTGACGAATGCGGCAATGGGTGATGTAATCCAATATGGTTACATCCGTGGTTTCCTTGAAGATGTGGTTCAGATAATTAGGACTATAGGAGAAATGGTCGGCAATCATGCCCAGGTGGACGATTTTCAGGTTACTTGTGCGAATGTATTCCTTAATCTGGCGAATCAGCTCGTCATACCGTCCGCACTCCCGCTGATGCAGCCGCTGATGAGTAAACATCAAAATCTTCTTCGCAAAGAGGAAACAGTCCTCAGGACAGGCGAAGGCATGGTTCTGCATTAGCAAGCCACTCAGTTCATTTTCAAAGTAATCGTCCGTACCAATTTCTTGCTGCACAATAAACTGCACGCTGCCAAACAAGTAATGGCAGAACATTTGCTGTTGGGGAAAGGAGGCACCGTCCATGATGTCATTCAAAAAAGTCACTATGTCTTGTTCCGGATTTTCGGTTTCCTTGATGAGCAGATTTGTTAGCAGGGAGTGATAGGTCTGCATCAGCATGGCGGGTGATGTGGTCTGAGGCGCACTCTCTTCGGCAAAGACTACGCTGTCCCCGCCATACCTGTCCTTGTTGCGCAAAAGCCGCATGCACAGCTCATACTGCTTGCGAATATCCCACAAGTTTTTAATGGAAGCGCTGAAGGTTGCAGTAGTCATCACACCCTGATCCCGCAGCTTCAGTGTCAGGGCATTCAACACAGTCTCCAACGTGTGGCGGGAATCCATGGCGATAATATCTGCTTCAAAGGAAAACACTAGCGTGTAAAAACGCTCATTCATGCGCACAACGTAGTACGGAGTTGGAGAACCTAAATTCTGCTTCAGTTCCTGATACACCTGATATGGTACTACGGATACGTCGTCTACCACCATAGCGGTGCTCTCTAAGTCAATCTCCACCATGCCGATGCGGTAATAGCTGCTGTCGTCCATGCCAAGCAGCCGCTGACGGCGCAGGCATTCCTCTTCCGAAATGTCATAGCAGAGTAGCATGTCGGAGCAAAGTTCCCGGCGCAGCTTTATCTGATGAGAACGCATGGTATCTTGGAGCTGGCGCAGCTGCTGTCGCTGTTGATCTAGGCTTTGAAAACTCTGAATGATCCGACACAGGCAGTTTTCCAGCTCTTCTTGGGAAAAGGGCTTGGTGATATAGCCGTCGCTGTGTACGGCAATGGCTGCTTGCAGGTAATGCAACTTATCGTATAGGCTACAAAAAATGATACGGCCGCGGAAACTCTCTGTGCGAAGGGTGTTCGCCAACTCGATGCCCGTCATGCCTGACATTTCCACATCACAAATGAGAATATCTACCTCCATGTTGCGAATGATTTCCAGTGCATCATAGGCGTTTTCGCATGTGCCGATGATGTGCAGCGGCAGCTTGCTGAAGGAGCGCACTGCATCCGCAATGTTTTGACGATCAATGGCAAAGTCATCCACGATTAGTACGCTATACATACTGACACAGCCTCCTGTTTTTTTCTCTTACTTTGTATTATTCGAAATGCATTGGAAAAATCCTTGTCATTCAGATAGGACTCATAAAAGAATACACAGTATATCGCTTAATTGCAACAACATGAGAGGGGAACACCACATGCGCGGCGTTCCCCTAGTGGGTTTATGTGTGCTTTACCGGTTTTCTGCAAACCACTTGGTCATGTTCTCCACAGCCGCTTCATAATCCGTATCATCAAGGAACTCCTCGTACATATCGTCCCATGCGGTGTTGAACTCGTCCTCGGAGGTCGCAGTCAGGATCGGAGCTACCAGCTCGCCGGTGAACTTGCTCCAATACCAGCTGCTTACGCTCGCTACAGTGTCGGTACCGTCACCGTATGCATAGCGGCCGCTCATGTCATAGCCACCCAGCGCACAGATGGCTTTGTTCAAGTTCAAGCTGTTCAGGTGGGGAGCTACTGTACGGGCGGGATCATAGGGGTTGTAGTTGTTAATGATGGGTGCACAGGCAGCGGCTTTGTTCAGGTACTTGTAGTAGGAACTGTAGTTGTAGTTATACAGTCCATAGTAATCAGCACCCTTGCCATTGTTTACGGAATTCAGCATGTCGTTCTGGGTAGTCTCGTCTACAAAGTGACGCACACCGTTTTCATCGGTGGTATAGAGACCAGCCTCAGCGGGACCCCAAGAACAAACATCCATGCCCTCGTCAGAGAAGAACCAGTCGAAGTACTCGATCAGACGTTCCTTCTTTTCACGTTCCATATCGCTGCGGATTATCACGCGCCAGAAGCCGGCTTCGAAAATGTCGTAAGCACCCAAGCCGCTGTCGTCAGCCTTCGGCCAGGGAATGAAGCGGATGGTGGCATCCTCGCCCACGGTCTGGTACAGTGCACTCTGCGCACTGGTTACGTCGCCAATGTACATGCCTGCGCCAACGCGTCCTGCCGCAATCTTAGACTGCAGCTGATCGCTGGTTTGTACAATGAAGTCGGCATCAATCAGGCCACTCTGATACAGCTGGTTCAGGTAGTGGTAGTATTCCTTCGCACCGGCACTGCCGATGAAGCCGCCAACATCACCGTCATCGGTCTGACGCCAATGACCAAAGTCGAACATGGAGCCTACATGGAACTGAGACCAGTCGATGGAGCTGAAGGGGATCAAATCAGAGTCGCCGACCTTGATGTTCAACGCCTGAATCTTTTCCAGCATTTCGCGGAAAGCTTCGGGGGTGTCAATAGCAGGGGTGATGGCGTAGTCCTCCAAGGTAGGCATCAGACCTTGATCCACGGTTTTTGCGTTGATTTCCTTTACGGGGGTGAAGGTGTAGCCAGCCTGCGCCAGCAGATCCTCACGAACCCACAGCGCCCAGGTACCTAAGGGCATGCAGTAGGGATCAGAGGCGTAGGGTTCTTTGGAAGTATCGACGTACACGCAGGGAATCTGGGTTTTCACGCCGTTGTTGCTGTAACGAGGCCAGAAATCTGCGTCGAAGTACTTGGCTAGGTTGGGCATGTTATTTTCAATCAGGTCGTCGTAACCCTGGCCGTAGTAGCCGGTTGCTACGGCATAAGCAGCCATTTCGTTGCCGCAAATGACTACGTCGGGCAGGTTGTTGGCAGCAATGTAGGTTGCCAGCCGCTCCTTGAAGCCGATGGTGGTTAGACCGCCCTGAATGACTTCACTGACCCGAATGTGGAACTTGTTCTCGATCCACGGGGTCACCACGTCGTTGGGGTTGTCCAGGAAATTAGCCGTATCGCTGTACTCTAGGTCGACCACTAGATCGATCCAGTCCAGATCGTTGGTGCTTTCTGTCATGGCAGGAACAAGCCCAAGCACCATCATTGCAGACAGAAGCAGTGCGATGAAACGTTTTGCCATTGAGAGATACCTCCTTTTGTTTTTATCTTTCACCGGCATGACAGCCGAGAATGATACACCGTCAGCAGAAGCTATGTTACGCTTTGACTGCGCCAATCATCACACCTTGCACAAAGTATTTCTGGAAGAAGGGATACACGATGACGATAGGCAGAGTTGTGACAACTAGCGTTGCCATGCGGATACCCTCGGGTGAGGATTGTTCCACAATGCCACCACCAGAAGCCAGTGAAGTCTGTGTTGCGTAGGAAGCCATAATCATTTCCTGCAGGATGGCTTGCAGGGGCTTTAGTGCGGACTTGGTAATGTACACCATTGCATCATACCAGGCGTTCCATTGCCACACGCCGCTGTACATGGCAATAACGGCAATGATGGGCATGGAGCAGGGAACGATGATGCGGAAAAAAATTTTCAAGTCGCCAGCACCATCCAGCTTGGCAGCCTCTTCTAATTCTTTGGGCAGGCCACCGAAGTAGGTGCGCATCAGCAGCATGTTGAAGGCCCAAAAGCCATTGGGTAGAATGTACACCCAAAAGCTGTTGATCAGGTGCAGCCGGAACATCAATATATAGGTGGGAATCAGTCCACCGCTGATATACATGGGAATCAACATGAAGATGGACAGCCCGCGTCGACCTGGCAGACTGCGCTTGGAGATTGCATAGGATGCAAGACCCGTGATGATGACCGTATATGTTGCACCTAGAATTGTACGCCCGATAGAAATGAAGAACGAATTGAAAATGTTCCGCTGGTTCAGCACCTCGATGTAGTTTTTGAAGGTGGGCTGCACAGGGAAGATTGTGATCTGCGTCGTCATGACCGCCACGCTGTCGCTGAGTGAATAGGCCACACAATATAGAAACGGGAACAGCACCAGGGCACTGAGCAGCAGCATGATAATCCGCAGAATGACCTCTTTGCAGACCTTACTTCTTTTATTACCAACCATTGGTTTTTTCCTCCCTTCAAGCCTGCATGAATCAAAATGCGCCGTAGCCACGTAGTTTGCGGCTAGTGGTGTTCGCCAGTATGACCAGTAACAGACTGACTAATCCCTGCGCCAAACCGATTGCTGTTGCATAGCTGAGCTTGTTAGACAGAATGCCTTCCGCAAAAATGAAGTAGTCTAGGGTGTTGGCTTTGGAAGCCAATAGGGCGTTGCGGAGGTTGTACACTGCGTCAAAACCGATACCGCCGTTGCCGTTGACCAAGTTGCCCACCGTCATAATCAGCATCAGGCCGATGGTGGGGGCGATGCTGGGCAGAGTGATGTAAATTAGCTTCTGCCAGCCGTTTGCTCCGTCTACCACTGCGGATTCATACTGCTCGGTGGGGATGGCGGAAAGCGCTGCTAGATAAATGATGGTATTCCAGCCGATTTCTTTCCAAATGGCCACCACAATGATGATGCCCAAGAAGTAATTCGGATCCCGCATGAAGGCGATCCGCTCGCCACCCATGGCAACAATCAGTGTGTTTACAATGCCTGTCTGCTGATCAAGCATTTTGTACACCAAACCTGCAATGACGACCCAACTGATGAAATGGGGTAAGTAAGTGATGGTCTGCGTCACGCGTTTGAACACGGAATCTCTCATGGAAAAAATTGCAATGCCTAGCGCAATGGGCAGCGGGAAACCGATCAGAATATGCAGTCCATTAATGGACAAGGTGTTCCGCAACGCCGCCCAAAAATCCTTATCCCGCAGGAATTTTGAAAAATGTTTCAGGCCAACAAAGTCACTGCCTGCAAAGCCCTTCACCAAGTCATATTTCTGAAATGCCATGACTAAGCCAAACATGGGGATGTAAGCAAAAACGATCACCACAATGATGGCGGGCAGCAGGAACGCATACATGGTGCGGAATTCCCATATACGGTGCCCTAACGTCTTTTTCTTCCCATGCAGTACTGGGGTCGGCGTGAGCCGGTTCTCGACCATGAGGATACACTCCTTTTTATTCAACATATTGCTTGTCTTTATGGTAAAATAACTTGCCAGAAAAAGCAATCCGATCTTTCAACGATTTTTACACACTTTCCAAATGCAAAATTGTTATTTGGTGATTTTTACTGGTATCGCAGCATCGTTGTTTTTTGGAAGCAAAATGATTGATTCATAATATTGAGAATAATTAACGTTTCTATTATCATGCTCATAGCAGGAACAGACAGAGGCCTTTCACCTCCATCTGAAATTCTTTGTATAAATTGAACAACTTGCTGAGAAAGCGGAGAGGAGTCTTCAAAATGTGGCATCACGAATTGGCAAAGGTTTATCAGGTACGGCAAAATCTCTGGGCTATTGATGAGATCGGCAAAACGACGCTCTATGTGTATGAAGGAGAAAAGCGCGTGCTGCTGCTAGATACGGGCTTCGGCCTGCTTCCTCTGCGGGAGATGGTGGAAAGTCTCTGCCCTGGCAAGGAGATTGTTGTGGTGAACTCCCATGCCCATGGTGATCATGCCAGCGGCAACTGTCAGTTTGATGCTGTGGGCGTTGGCCGCTGGGACGAGCCAGCTAGTCACAAGGGCATGGATGCAAATACGCGGGAGCGATTCCTGCATAGCTTTTTTGAGGATAATCCTCGGGCGGCTCGGGTGGATATCAATGCCTGGGCTCCCAACCCTGCCAAACGTATTATTCCACTAAGCGATGGCGATGTCATTGATCTAGGCGGTATTCAGCTGGAAGTCATTGAAACACCTGGTCATACCATCGGCAGTATTTGCTTATTTGACCGAGTCAACGGCTATCTGTTTACCGGCGACTTGATGCTCACCTGGCAGGTGTGGGGACAATTGACAGATTCCAGCACATTAAAGGATTATGGGCGTACGTTGGATCGCCTTGCTGCGCTTGAGCCACAGGTTACTGAGGTATTTCCTGCCCATGGACGCGAGGACAATCCCTTTGGCTGGCCCATCTATCATTTGCCGCCACGGGTGCTGTCTATTTACGCCGATGGAACAAATAGAATCCTACGTGGCGAAGTCGTGGGTACTCCCTTCACGTGCTTTGCCCATGATGGACTGGTGGTGCTGTTTGAAATTGGCGGCATGGTTTACAATCCTATTCGTATGGGCATGGACAAATTGTAACGTAACTTTTTTGAGAGAATGAATGCGGTTGCGAGAGCCGCGGGACAGGAGAACATCATGAGCATTATCGCTGCCAAGGATCATCCGATGTTTCTGCTTTCCACTGCTACCACTAGCTATGGGCTGGAGGTAACTGATGTGGGTGCAGTGGTCAATTTGTATTGGGGCGCACGTTTGAACCGTGTCGAGGATCTGCCCTATGGCGAACAGGAGACTTTTAATTTTTCCCAAGAGTCTGACAAAAAACCGTGGACAAATCAAGAGTTCCCTGGTGCAGGCGGCTTTTTTTTCAATGAACCCTGTATGAAGGCGCTGTATCCTAGCGGTTGCCGAGATACGAAACTCTTTTATGCAGGTTATGTCATGGAGCATGACGATGTCTCCGATACGCTGATATTGACACTGAAGGAAGAACTTGCCCCATTGACCGTGCGCCTGTATTACCGCGTGTACCATCAGTTTGACGTGATTGATCGCTGGGCGGCAGCGGAAAACTTCGGAGATGCACCCATTTACCTTGAATCTTTTCAGTCGGCGGTGCTATATCCTCCCAAGGGAAAGGACTTCCGCCTGACTCACATGGCAGGCAAGTGGGCAGCGGAATATCAGCTGGAACGTCACACCCTAACCCAGAGCAAAACGGTGCTGGAATCCCGCCATGGTATTTCTGGCCCAGACTGTGTGCCGTGGTTCACTCTCGATGAACATGGTCAGGCAACGGAGACCATGGGCCACGTGTGGGCCGGTGCACTGCATTGGAGCGGTAACTGGAAAATCACTGTAGAAAAAGACCGAGACCAACAACCTCGCATCACATTGGGTATGAATGACTATGATTTTGGCTGGAAGTTGCGCCCTGGCGAAACACTCACCGCTCCTGTCGTCTCCTTTGTGTACAGTGAAGAAGGCTTTGGTGGCGCGAGTCGGCGCTTCCATGCTTACGAGCGTTACCATCTGCTCCCACAGACTAAGGCTCGCAAGGTCACACCTGTCGTGTATAATTCTTGGTGCGTGTTTGCCTTTGATATTGATGAGCAGCAGCAAATGCGGTTGGCGGATAAGGCTGCAGGTATGGGCGTGGAGCTTTTTGTGATGGATGACGGCTGGTTCGGCAAACGCGACAGCGAGCATGCCGGATTGGGAGACTGGTATCCCAGTTGCACGAAATTTCCCCAGGGTCTAAAGCCCCTTATCGACCATGTGAACGGCCTAGGCATGGACTTTGGCATTTGGGTGGAGCCGGAAGCCGTCAATGAGGACAGCGATTTGTACCGACACCATCCTGAATGGGTACTGCGTCCTACGGGTAAGCCTATTACCGAATGGCGGTTCCAATATGTGTTGAATTTTGCCCGAGAGGATGTTTGCGACTATGCTTGGAGCTATCTGGATGATTTGCTAAGCAACAACAACATTGCCTACTTGAAATGGGACATGAACCGCTACCTGTGCGAGGTTAACTGGGCAGAAAAGCCCATGGATGAGGAGCGGGAAATTTGGACGCGGTTTGTATACAACGTCCATAAGTTGTTCCAACGCATTCAGGAGAAGTTTCCCCATGTGTGGCTGGAAAATTGCGCAGGCGGTGGTGGACGCATTGACCTGGGCATGACATCCTGTTCCGACATGGTAAATGTCAGCGACAATACCGACCCGTTGGACAATCTGCGCATTTTTGAGGGTTATACCCAGCTGTTCTTGCCCAAGACTGGCAATCGTGGCATTGCGCCCATCCCGGACTATATAAACGGTCGCATTACGCCGCTTGTCTATCGCGGACGTGTCTCTATGCTGCACAACTTCGGATTGGGCGTGAATCTGCTTACGCTTTCTGCAGAAGATGAAAAAACGGCTCGCACACTGATTGCAGAGTTCAAGTCCATTCGTGAGGTAACTCAGAACGGCGAACTATATCGTTTGGCCTCGGCATATGAGCATCCCTACGGTGCTTATGCCTTTGTTTCGGAAGATCGTGCCCACGCAGTGATGCTATTGCTGGGGCAGTCTATCCGCCTGCGGGAGCCGATTCTGCGCATTCGGTTGCAAGGACTGGATCCTGTTGCGCTGTATCGAGTGGATGGTGGCAAGCTGATCTCTGGACGAGCACTGATGAACATTGGTCTTACCTTTCACTTGAACGCCGATTTTGATAGCAAGCTATTGCGCATTGAAAAGGAGAATGAAGCATGAAGGATACTTATAGCCGCTGGGAAGACAATGTGATCTTTCTCGGTACGGAAAAGCTCGCCCTCGAGCTGACGCTTACCTCCGAAGGACGATTTGTGCAGACGAGTTTGCGCCACCGCGTTACTGGCAAGGAATATGTGCAGTGTTGTCCGGTACAGCCGGATGAGTTTTCTATTGAAATTGATGGAGAACGTATCTGTGGTAATCTTGGCGGCTTCACACTGATGGGCGTAGAGACTCGAACTCTTTCCCAGGGTGAGGAGGAGACTATTGTTTCGCTGCATCGTTTGGGGTTGATCGTCCGCCGCCACTATATCGCTTATCCAGGTCTGGCTATTGTGCAGAGCTTTACTGAATATGTCAACGAAAGCGAAGCAGACATGACTGTCTCCAAGCCGTCGCTGTTTGTGGTGCGTCTACTTGGTGGCGAACCGACCAGCATTGATTTTTCCTACATGACCGGCGGTGCAAACTTCACTGGAAGTCAGATCATGAAAACTGTTCCTATCACTGATGGTTTTGTGAAGCACTTTGATTCGCAAGGTGCACCGGAAATGATGGAGGTAGACGGCAAATACGGAAACACTTGGCATGACCGCCTCAATGGCTGCGGTGTTTGGAATGAATTTTTTTCCATGCGTCCTGCAATGGGGCAGGAAGGTTTTTTTATCACCTTTGATTACCAGGGCTGGTGGAAGGCGTGCACTTCATACTGCGATCACGACTTAGCACTGGTGGGACGCTGCGAGCTGCTGAACGACACTCTGCCAAAAGGGGAAACGCTACGCATTGCGCCTATGACCTTTGGTTTTTATTGTGGGGACTTCGATGACCTGGGCAACACTATTACCGACTACATCTATCAATATAAATGGGACTACACTCGCAATACCTATTTTAACCGAACGTCTCTTAATATCTGGCGAGCTGCACCATTGACCGATAAGGTATTTCAGATGGTTGAGGCCGCTCGCTACATCGGCTATGAACGGCTGTGGGTAGATGACTTCTGGTTTGATGCAAAGGGCAATTGGAACGGCATCTTTGGCGATGACTGGCGGGAAATCAACGCTTATCTACGTCGGCAAGGCATGCTATTCCGCCTGTGGATGCCGCCGTGGCATGCAGATCGACTTTCAAAGGTATGGGTGGAGCATCCTGAATGGATGCTGGACTTCCACGGAAACTGGTATAACTGGACCATCGACATGTCCCAAGAGGACGCATATCAGTGGGTGCTGAACATGCTGTGTGAAAAGCAGAAGGAGTTCGGCACTTACGACCTGCGGGTGGACGGCGACCCTTGCAATCTGAAAAACAACCGCAGTTTTATGACACAGGGGGAGGGAGGATGGAACTGTACTCTGAAGCAGAGTGAGCAGTTCTACCGCCTGTACCGTGAGTTTAAGGATCGAAACCCTGAAGCAGGTCTGGACGGTTGCTCCTCAGGCGGACACACGCTGGGCATAGAATCTGGGCGTTATACCGACCAGCAGCAGATTACTGACGGCATGTGCATGCACATGGGCGGCTATTACACCACCATGCTGCTGCCTATCGACAAGCATCAAGGCATGCCCATTGCACGCAGGGGAGAGAGTATGGACTGGCAACATCACACTGATGCTGACCTAAATTTGTTTTCTGCACCGCTGCATGGCATGCAGGATCCCGAAAATGACGTTTCACCCGAAGTGCTGGAAGGCTACCGAAAGGACTTGGAACTGTTCTATTTTCTGCGTTGTCAGGGTGTGTACGGACGCTATATCAAGGTGTTTCGCCCTACACTGGAGCATGGTGATCAGACTTTCTTGCTTCAGCGCATGACTCGCAGTCTAGAAAAGGGGCTGCTAATGATCAGTTCCAATCCGCTCAATCCCCTGCTGGGCAAAACGGATCGCGTTTTTCTCAAGGGTCTTGAGCCTGAAAAGGACTACCTCATCGAATCTCGTTTGGGCAGCGTTCCTGCAAAGCTATGCACCGGCGCAGAATGGATGCGTAATGGCGTGCTGATGACAAACGTACAACCAGGCGAAGTACTGTTTCTCAATTTGCCGGATCGTCCGGGCACTGGCTCCATCAAGGAGCAGCCTGCTGCGCCTACCAAGGTGCAGACAGCAGAGGAAACCTGGCTTCGTCGACAGGGCGTGGGCATTTCGTGGCAGCCTTCCGCAAATGCGAAAATTGTTTCCTACTACGAAATTGCCCGGGACGGTGTGCCTCTGACCAAAGTTTCCATCGGAAACTATTTTTTTGACATAGACGCACGAAGGAATCACTGTTACGCTGTGCGTGCGGTGGACTATGACGGCAAAGCGTCAACATGGGTTAAGGTACAAGGAGGTATGCAAGCATGAGTCATTCCACGGTGGTGTCTGTGGAGCAAATGGTCATCCCTACCTACCCGGTGATGGAGGCCGAGTCTTTGCCCATGTTCACTGAAAATCGTAACCATCAGGGAACGACAGGCCGCCCCTATCCCGCCATGCCTGTACTGACTGCATCCTATGACGGTCGACAGGATCAGAGCTACGAGGTAGTACGGCTGGAAAATGATTATCTGCGGCTGATTTTGATTCCTGCACTGGGCGGGCGTATCTTCGAGGCCTATGACAAGGTGAATCATTATGATTTTTTTTACCGACAGCATGTTATCAAGCCATCGCTGATCGGTGCTTATGGGATATGGATTTCCGGCGGATTGGAATTCAACTGGCCTTTCCACCATCGCCCCTCCACCTTTATGCCAGTGAATTTCACTACCGAAACGGAAGCAAACGGTACCGCCATCGTATGGCTGAGCGAGTGCGATCCCACCGACCGCACCCGTTGCACCGTGGGCATCGTGTTGCACCCGGAAGCAGCCTTCTTTGAAACTCGCATTCAGGTGACGAATCGAACACCTGTCCGTCACAGTTTCTTGATGTGGCAGAACGCCGCCGTTCCTGTCAACGATGAGTACCAATTCATATTCCCACCGGATGTGGACTATGTGACGAATCACCATCACGCCAACCGTGTACCCCTGACCTATCCTGTGGCTCAGGGCGATTATGCGGGGGCGTACTATGACGAACCGACAGATATTTCTTGGTATAAAAACAACATCTATGCCACATCTCACTTTGCCGCACCTTCCAAGTATGACTTTTTCGGTGGCTACGACCATGGGAAAAAGGCAGGTGTGATTCACATTGCCAACCACCATGTGTCGCCAGGAAAGAAGATGTTCACTTGGGGACTTGGCAAGCTGGCAAAGAGTTGGGAGCAGGCACTGACCGATACGGATGGCCCCTACTGTGAGCTGATGGCAGGCTCCTACTCCAACAATCAGCCGGACTTCACTTGGCTAAACCCCTATGAGACCAAATGCTTTTCCGAATTCTGGTATCCTATAGGGGCACTGGGTAAAGCCAGCTTTGCTACGTTGGAAGCGGCTGTGCATGTAGATCTGGCAGGCGGAACACTTCACGTACAGACTACCACTGCCCAGCACGACTTACGGGTGATGCTGCATTGCGGAGAACGTAATCTGCTAGACACCCGGGCGCAGATGCAGCCTGGTGTGCCACAGACATTGACCTTTTCTCCTACCGAAGGAATGTACACGGTAGATGTGCTGGATGCACTGGGCTGTTCCCTGCTGCACTATGAGCAGAAGGTGCAGGAAGAGGGAAACGTTCCTATGCCCGTGGAACTTGTGCCGCATCCTGATACTCTCAAAACTGTACAGGAACTGTATTTACATGGGGTACATCTGATGCAGTACCGTCATCCAACGGTTCAGCCAGAAACCTATCTGAAAGAAGCGCTTCGCCGTGATCCTGCCCATTACCTATCTATGATTGCCTTGGCAGAATGTCGTTACTGTGCTGGTTTCTTTGAAGAAGCAAGGACTCTACTGGAGAAGGCAGTTGTCATCGAGCATACTTTCAACTTACATTATGCGGATACCGAAGCGCAATATTTGCTAGGATTGACATTAGATGCACTTGGTATGGAAAAAGATGCCTACAATACTTTCTACGAGGCAGCCTGGAGTGGCTTACGGATTCCTATGTCTATGAGCAAGCTGGCTGCGTTGGATGGTCGCCGCAAAGACTATGCCACTATGCTGGAACACAGCGTTATCGCCTTGGAAGCCGCCGCACGGCATCCGCTGGCCTCGTCCTATGCAGCACTTGCCGCTGAGCACCTGGGTCGTCATGCAGAAGCATTGATCTACCTGGAAACGGCACTGCACTATGACCCTCTAAATGATCTGGCAGCATGTGTGCGCAGTCTGCTGTGCGGGGAAAAACTTGCTACACTGCTGTCCACCCGTTGCAGCGACTTATCGCAAATTGCGCTTGACGTAGCCTTTGACCTCGCTGACGCAGGTTTTGATACAGAAGCTTTGCAGGTGCTGAACGTCGTCACTGCACCATCCACGCCAATGGTCAGCTATACTGCCGCATGGCTGCAGCATCGTTTGGGTCACGAAGCAGCAGCTGCGGCTCTGTGCAGACAGGCACAGCATCAGCGTGTAACTGCGTTCTTTCCCTATCGGCTTAATGAACTGAACGTGTTGCGTTGGGCAGTTGACTTTTCCGATGACGCCACTGCTCGCAATCTGCTTGCATGTGAGCTGTATGACAAGGGACATTGGGAACAAGCTGCTGCCCTGTGGGAGGAAGCTTGTCAGCTCGCATCGCAGGAGCCGCAGTACAAACGAAATCTTGCCGTTGCACTACTAAGTCATCTTCAACAGCCGCAGCGGGCCATCGCTTTACTGAAGGAAGCGGTGGCACTGGACAGCGGACATCAGCAATACATGATTGAATACCTTTATGCTGCTGCCAAGGTAAATGCGCCTACAGCGGAACGGATGCAGGTCATTGCGCAGTATCCTGTGCAGGGGCGTCAACGGGACGACTATGTACTGGAGGCTGCCAAGGTTTACTGTCTGGCGGGGGATTATACCAAGGCTAAGGCACTGATGCAGTCCCATCGTTTCATGCCGGCTGAAGGTGGTGAGGTTGCTATCAACAGCGTTTATTTCCACATCCGTCTGCATGAGGTACGGGCGGCACTGGCAGCAGGTGATGCCGCAGAAGCCCATGCGTTGGCATTGTGTCCAGAAGCATTACCCGAAAATCTGCACTCTGGCTTTTGGAAGCAGTCTGAGCTGGTGCCTCTGCGCTATTACGATGCAGTAGCACTGGCACAGCTGGGGCGTAAAGAAGAAGCGGAAGCGCAGTATCGATTGGTACTGCAGCGTTTTAACGACAAACAGCCCGACATGGCTTTCTACTATGCGCAGGCTATGAAGGCACTGGGCCAAGAGATTGAAGTGCGAATGTATCTCAGCCGTGTGGTGGAATCACTGAATTTTCGGGATGCACACTCTGCCTATGGCTGGGAGGACATGATCTCTGCATTCAATTCCTATATGAATGATCCGCAAGCCCAGCGGGAGGGCATGACCTGCTACTGGCGTGCTATGGTGCAGCGTTGTACAGGAAACACTGCTGCAGTCCGTGCATTGTTGGAAAAAAGTCTACAGCTTTGGCCTGAAAACATTGCTGCTGTGCAGGAACTTGAATTTCTGGCGTAAACATGGATGCTGCCTGCTTCAATGAACGTTTCGTTTACGCTGCTGCGAATCAATTCTTTGATTTGCCCCTTGATGATTTTCTCGCTCGACTGTTCATTTTTCGCGGATATAGTTTACATTCTCCTTTGGGGATGGTGTGCTATGACTTCATTCTACCAGGGTTTGTAAACTATGTTCCTTTTTTGTGCTTTTTCTCGCTTCAAAACTTTTTGATCAAATCACAGCCAGTTTTACGTTATCTCAAACGGTACTGCATTTTTAGAAAAGCAAACACCATCTGATATTTCAGGGCATCGACAAAGTGGC
>CAVIWF010000025.1:0-35384 GCA_963646285.1 bacterium | reverse complement strand
AAAAAGCACGAAAATCGCCGCACATGTCGCCGATTTTCGATCTAGAGTTGAAGGACTTGCGAGCCCTCCAACACCACCCAGGGTTTGTTGATGGTCTGGGGGACAGGCAAAGCTGTCCCTCCATGAATCAATGCCGGAGCTTATTATACACTTTTTTCACAATGGATTCAACCGAAACAAAGCGTACTTTTCGATGATTGACTTGCGTTAAGCCATTTCCTTCAAGGCCTTGAAAACCTGCTTGTTGGCTTCATACAGCTGGGTATAAACATCATACACCTTGGCGTATTTGGGCACATTCTCTTCAATGGGATCCTGGGCAGGGTTCAGGTGAATCATGGCACGGCAGGCTTCCTGCACGGAGGGATACAGGCCTGCGCCTACGCCAGCCAGAATGGCCACACCCAAGGCAGGACCTTCCGTGTTGATGGTGGTGGCAACGGGGCAGTTAAACACGTCAGCCAGCATCTGCCGCCAAAGGGGACTCTTGCCGCCGCCGCCGCAGGCCAGCATCTGCTCGGGTGCCACGCCCATACCTTCCAGAATGCCCAGACAATCCTTCAGGGAATAGCTGACGCCCTCCATCACAGCACGGAGCAAGTCACGCCGCTGATGCATGGCACTCAGGCCGAAGAACATGCCCCGGCAGTCTGCATCCAAGTGGGGGGTACGCTCGCCCATCAGGTAGGGGGCATAAAGCAGCTTGTTTGCGCCGATGGGGGACAGAGCAGCTTCCTTGTTCATCAGGTCGTAAGGGTCAATACCCATGGAGGCTGCCGCATCTTTTTCAGCCATGCAGAAGGTATCCCGGAACCATTTCAGGGAAAGGCCTGCTGCCTGGGTCACGCCCATCACGTGCCATGCGCCGGGCACGGCACAGCAGAAGGTGTGCACACGGCCTTTGGGGTCAATGGACAGATGATCCGTGTGAGCAAACACAACGCCGCTGGTACCAATGGTGGTAAAAGCCTTACCATCTTCCACCACGCCGGTGCCCACGGCGGCTGCCGCATTGTCTCCTGCACCGCCGACAACCAGGGTGCTTTCCGTAAGACCGGTCAGCTTGGCAGCTTCAGCAGAAATGTGGCCGGTTACCTCGCAGGACTCGTACACCTTTGCCAGCAGGCTCTTATCAATATCCAGCGTTTCCAGCAGTTCATCCGACCAGCAGCGATGGGGCACGTCCAGCATCTGCATGCCGCTGGCATCAGATACTTCTGTGGCAAAATCCCCTGTCAGCATGTACCGCACATAATCCTTCGGCAGAAGAATGTGCCGGCATTTGGCGTAAATGTCAGGCTCGTGCTTCCGCACCCACAGCACCTTGGACAGGGTAAAACCGCACAGTGCCGGGTTGGCAGTAATGCGGATCAGGTTATCATAGCCCACCTTGGCGGTGATTTCGTCGCACTCCGCCTGGGTGCGCTGGTCGCACCAGATGATAGAGCGGCGAAGCACCTTGCCTGCTTCGTCCAGCATGACCAGGCCGTGCATTTGTCCGGAAATGCCCAGGGAAACCACATCAGCAGGGGCTACACCGCTTTTTTCCAGCACGGTGCGGATGGTCTGCTCTGCCGCATGCCACCAGTCTTCCGGATCCTGCTCCGCCCAGCCATTTTGGGGCTGATAAAGGGGATACTCTACCAGGGCGGAAGCCACAGCCTTGCCCAATTGGTCAAACAGCACAGTCTTCGTTCCCGATGTGCCCAAATCGATGCCGAGTACATATTTCATCGCCGTCAACGCTCCTTGTGATGATTGTTTCCTTCATTATACGTTTCGGGGAAAAGAATGTCAATGAGGATGCGGGGGAAAGAAAACGTTAGATGCGGGGGAAAGAAAACGTTAGAAAAAGCGTGCTTTTTACAATTTACGGATTCGTAATCTTTTTGTAATTATAATTAAGGGTTCTTTTTGCATTTTTTCTTCCCATGACGTATAATGAAGGGGCTTCTATTCTGCTTTTCTTGTCTGCAAAGGGGGAATCGCCTTGCGGCTTACCATTCTGGGCATGAACGGCCCTTACCCTGCGCCGGAAAGTGCCTGTTCCGGCTACTTGGTTACATCCGGAGACACAGCCATTCAGCTGGATCTTGGTACGGGTACCTTATCCGCCCTGACCGCCCACCTGCCGCCGGAAAGCCTGACGGCACTTGTGTTCAGCCATTGGCACTTTGACCACTGCAGCGATGCACTGCCCCTGATCTTCCGCCTGGCAGATCATGCGGGAGATCGTCCTCTGCCGGTGTATGGTCCTGTGGATGATGCTTCGCCTATTCGCCGTGCCCTTGCCGCCTGTCCTCAGGCTGCTCTTCACGACCTGGCTGCTGGGGATACGCTGCAGCTAGGTAGCGTGGGCTTAACGGCCTTTGCTGCCCGTCACCCTGTGCCCGGGCTCATGTACCGCCTGCAGGACGGTGCTTCCACCCTGTGCTTTACCGGGGACACCAACACCACATCATCGCTCCCCGCCTTCGCTCAGGGAGCGGATTTGCTGCTGGCGGATGGTCTGTTCACCGAACAGCTGTGGGCAGAGGGAAAGCCCCATCTTTCCGCCCGTCTGGCAGCAGAGTTGGCACGGGATGCAGGGGCGAAGCAGCTGGTCATTACCCATCTGAATCCCTTCATCGACCCGGCCACGCTCTTGAAAGAAGCACGTACCGCCTATCCCAAAGCCGTGCTGGCTCAGTGTGGTGACGTGTACGAATGCTAAGTGAGAAACAGGAGCCTCAATTAGCTTGGGTTCTTCCCTGCATGAGTGCAGGTCTGACCCTTGGCATTCTCTGCGGAAGGAACGCCACCACGCCCATATACGGCCTGTGCGGACTGGTGCTTGGTATTCTGGCGGCTGTTTTTCTTCAAGGGCTTGGACGGAAAGCAGCCATGCTGGCCGTCTTCTGCGCCATGGGTGTGGTTGTGGGGCAAATCGGTTATCACCCTGCCTTGCCTGCAGAAGGGAATTATGTGATTGACGGCGTGGTATGCGACAGCGTTGTCACCGACAGTTCCACCTGGCGCACAAAAACCCGGTTATCCAACGTAACCTTAAACGGCGAGCCTGTTTCCGGCGTGGTCTACTGGAGCTGTTACCCTAAATCGGACGTTGCTGCCCTGATCACCCCCGGTGCGCACCTGACCTTTACCGCCTCTGTCTATCATCCTTCCGGTGCAGAAAATCCCGGCGGTTTTGATTTCCGGGAATACCTGCTGGGGCAGGGCATCCGCATCGGCGTTTACGGATGCACAGACCTTCTGGTATCTGATACCAGGGTTTTCTCCCTGAAGGGAACAGCTGCCGCCATCCGTGAGGTGCTTTCCCAGCAACTTTACAAGGTCATGGGCAAAGAAAACGGTGCCTATGCCGTTGCCATGGTGCTGGGCAGCCGCTCCGACCTGCCGGAGGACGACCGTTCCGCTTTCTCCCGGGTGGGGGTTGCCCATTTGCTTTCCGTCAGCGGCTTTCATGTAGGGATTCTGGCAGGGCTTCTTGCGCTGCTGCTGGGTTGGTGCTCCCCCAAAACCCGCTTTGTGGTCTGTGCCTTCGTGCTGGCAGCCTATTGCCTGCTGACAGGCATGAACGCCCCGGTCATCCGTGCCTCCCTGCTGGTGCTGCTGGTCATGCTTGGCCGCATCTGCCACCGACAGGCGCTGGGATTGTGGATGTGGTGCGCCTGCTACTGCCTGACGCTGCTTGTCCGTCCAGCCCAATTAACCGGTGCCAGTTTTCAGCTGACCTATGCCGCCGTGCTTGGCATTGTTATTGTAACGCCTGCCCTGCAGCGGCTATGGAAGCCCCGGCACAAGTGGAGCAAAAAGCTATGGAGCACCCTATGTGCCTCCATGGGTGCACAAATCGGTGTCTTCCTGCCCCTATGCTACTGGTTTCAAAAAATTCCCCTGCTGGGGCTGATCGTGAATCTGGCGGCGCTGCCTTATTCTTCCCTGCTCATCGGCCTGTACTGGATTGTTCTGCTGCTCTCCCCCGTTCCCCTCGTGGGCACATGCCTGGGGACGATTGCAAGCTTCGGCACAACCCTGCTGACCGCCTCCGTCCGCTTTTTAGATACGCTGCCCTTCACCAACCTTTGGGTGAAACAGGCCAATCTGCTGACGCTGCTGGGGTGGATTCTCATTCTGGTGGGCTGTGTGCGGTTCCTGCCCATCAAGCGCCGCAGTCTGTTCCTTCTGCCCGGCACGCTGCTGCTGATTGTTTCCCTGATTGTATGGCCTCATCACGGCACAGAATATATCCAGTTCAGTGTGGGCAATGCAGATGCCGCCCTGCTCCATGACGAAGATGTGGTCACCGTCATCGACACCGGGGAAGCCACCGGGGAAATCACAAATTATCTCCGCCAGCACCGGCTGTCCGTTGACCGCTTGGTGCTGACCCACCTGCATAGAGATCACGCCTTAGGGCTGGAAGACTTCATGGAGGATGGCATTCCCGTGAAGGAAATCATTCTCCCCTGGGGAGCTGAAGATGCTGCGGTGGATTCCTCCGTGCTTGCACTACTGCATCAGATGGAATCCCTCGGCACAGCCGTTCACGATGCAGGCCGTGGGGACACCCTGTCTTTGCCCTCCGGCAGCATGACCGTCATGTGGCCGGAAACAGGCCGGGTTCGCCCCGGGCAGGATGCCAACGAATCCAGCCTGACCCTGCTGTGTGATATTCAGGGTACCACCATGCTCCTGACCGGCGACCTGGACGGCACTTACGAAAACTACGCCGCAGCGGAGGCGGACATCCTGAAAGTGCCCCATCACGGCTCAGCCGCCAGCAGTTCCGAAACCTTTCTTGCTACGGTGTCCCCTCGTGTGGCCATCATTTCCAGCGGCGATGCCAAGCGGCACCAAAACACCGCCGCCAAGCTGCCCAATGCCACGGTCTACGGCACGGAAAGCTGTGGTGCAGTGATCATTCGTTTTGCCCAAGGCACTTACACCATCGAAACATGGATTGACGATGAATGAAGGAGGTCCCCCATGAAGGAATCACCACCCAAAGGGATGAACTACAAGGACTTCCTGCAAAGCCTGAAGCAAGGCATGGTCTACGGTGCCTACCTGTTTGACGGCACAGAGGAAAACATCAAAAGCAGCACCCTTGCAGCCATGCGGAAAGCCATCCTGCCGGAAGGGTTGGAAGAGCTGAATGAATCCGTGATGGATGACCCGGAAACCGATGCCCTGATTGCCGCATCGGAGACCCTGCCATTCCTGGCGGACAAGCGCATGGTGCTGGTGCGGGATCTATCTTCCCTCACCGGGCGAAGCGACACCGACGATCGGCTATGCGAATACATGGCTCACGTTCCTACGTCCACCATTCTGATTTTCTATGTTCGGGGCAAAGCAGACGGCCGCAAGAAGCTGTACACCGCCATCAAAAAGCATGGGCACATCGTTTCCTTTGACCGGCTGGGTGACGAGGAATTGAATCGGTGGATTCTTCAAACCTTTGCCGCCCTGGGCAAGCAATGCGCCCCTGCCACGGCTTCACTGCTGGCCTTCACCGTAGGCAACGATACAGGCCTGCTGAAAACCGAAATTGAAAAGCTGGCTGCTCACGCCGGAGCATCCGAGCAGATTACTGATGAGGCTGTGCGCACTCTAGCCACCCGTTCCATGGAATGCACCGTGTTCGACATGGTGGATGCAGTCGTTGCCGGTCAGCAAGGACGTGCTTTTCGCCTGATGCAGGACATGCTGGTCATGGGGCAGGATCGGCTTGGCATTCTGGCCATGCTGCTGCGGCAATATCGGCTGCTTCAGCATGTGAAGGTGATGCAGTACGAGAAGAAGTCCCCGCAGGATATTCAGCAGAATCTAGGGGTGCCTCGCTTTGCGGCCAATCGGTGCATTCAGCAGGCGAAAGGCTACACCGGCGGTCAGGTGCGCCGGGCAGTGGACATTTGTCTGCAAACGGAGTATGCCGTGAAGTCCGGCAGAATCAATCAGGACGGTGCTCTGGAAAGTGCCATGCTGCAAATTTTTGCATTGAAAGCGAAAGCCTGAACCTATCTCTTATTTATTTTATGAAGTGAGGAGAAATCGCTATGTTTATCAAACCCTTCGCCGTGGAAGAATGGATGAACGAATTCGAAACCGGCGCCAAATACAACATTGCCGAAACCTGTGTGGACTCCGTCTCCCTGGATGAACTCTTTGCTCTGTCCGGAGAGGATCAGGCAGCCTTTCTGCAAAACCTATGCGGCACCCGGTTGACCTATGGCGCCATCCTTGGCAGCGATGCCCTGCGCCAGGGGGTATGCAGCCTGTACCGCACGCTGACCCCTGCAGAGGTTGTTCCCACCCACGGTGCAGCCGGTGCCAATCATCACGTATTTTGCTCCCTGATTTCCGCCGGCGATCGGGTGGTCAGCATTATGCCCACCTATCAGCAGCTGTATTCCATCCCTGAATCCATCGGGGCAGACGTGGCCATTATGCACCTGAAGCAGGAGCATCATTATTTGCCTGACCTGAATGAACTGCGCCGCCTGGCCACCCCCGGCACAAAGCTGATCTGCATCAACAATCCCAACAATCCCACCGGTGCATTGATGTCCAAAGAACTGCTGGAGGAGATCGTTGCCATTGCCCGCAGTGTTGGCGCTTATGTGCTGTGCGATGAAGTCTACCGCAACCTGACCCAGGAAGACGGCTACTTTGACTCCATTGTAGACTTGTATGAAAAAGGAATTTCTGTCAGCAGCATGTCCAAGGTATTCTCCCTGGCCGGTATCCGCATGGGATGGATTGCCACCCATGACAAGGATGCGCTGCGGGCTTTCTGCTCCCACAGAGACTATAACCTGATCAGCTGCGGCATGATTGATGATGCCATCGCTTCCCTGGCGCTGAAGCACAGCGACAAGCTGCTGCAGCGGAACCGCACCATTGTCCGGGAAAACCTGGCCATCCTCGATGCATGGATGCAGTCCCATCCCCACTTCTACTACACCAAGCCTCAGGCAGGCACCACCGCCCTTGTCTATTATGACTACGATATGCCTTCCTACACCTTCTGCACCCGGCTGTATCAGGAAACCGGGGCATTCGTAACCCCCGGAGATTGCTTCGAGCAGCCTCATGCCATGCGCATCGGCTACGCCTGTGACAAGCAGACTCTGGTGGACGGGCTGCATGCACTGGAGCAGTTTGCCGAAACGCTGTGACGAAGGATTTTGCGTGTCATGATATTGCCTCCCGAAACTTTTTGAAAAAAACGTTTCACCCACAAGATATAGTGGTATAATAAAGATGTAAACCACAAGGTCGAACAATGGATTTGTTTGGAGGCGATTTTTCATGGCATGCACAGTGAATGTAACCGGCGGTACCCTTCCCCAGGAAGAAATCAACGCATATATTATGCGCGCCAAAACCAAGTTTGGTCGGGAGCCTTTCGGCATTGATATTCATGTGGATAGCGACTATGTAGACCTGTCCTACGACTTTGGCACCATGCCTTTTCAGCGCATTCGCCGGATTACCGGCTACCTGGTCGGCACCCTTGACCGCTTCAATAACGCCAAGCGTGCGGAGGAGCATGATCGGGTCAAGCATGGAATTTGAGGGGGCTGACTGCAAAATTTGATATTGAAAAACCATAAACCACCCCGGCAGCGGAATGCCATACAAGTGCGTTCCGCTGCCGGGGTGTTCATAATGATTGGATAAACAATTCAATTAAACCTTCCAAATTTCCTTTGCGTATTCCTTGATGGTTCTGTCAGAGGAGAACTTGCCTGCACCGGCCACGTTCATCAGGCACTTTCTTGCAAAGGCCAGGTCATCCCGGTACTCCCGGTTTGCCCGCAGCTTTGCATCCAGATAGCTGCGGAAATCCTTCAGCAGGAAGTAATGATCCGGCTTATGCCAGCTTGCACCTTCCAGCAGGGCGGTGTGCAATTCCTTCAACATACCGTCATCGTCCGGGAAGGTACCGTCAATCAGGCTGTCCACCACCTTGTGCAACAGCGGATCTGCCTCGTACAGCTTCTTGGGATCATAAGTCGCCTTTATGGCATTGATTTCATCCACCGTGGCGCCGAAGATGTAGTTGTTCTCTTCCCCTGCCTGCTCTACAATTTCAATATTGGCGCCGTCGTAAGTGCCGAGGGTCACGGCGCCGTTGAGCATCAGCTTCATGTTGCCCGTGCCGCTGGCCTCCGTACCGGCAGGAGAAATCTGTTCGCTGACATCTGCGCCGGGAATGATCTTCTCCGCATAGGAGCAGTTGTAATTCTGCACAAACACGGCACGAAGCTTCTGATTGGTTTCCGGGTCGGCGTTCACCTTGTCCGCAATCATGTTGATCAGGTGGATGATGGCCTTCGCCCGGTCATACCCGGGAGCAGCCTTGGCACCGAAGATGAACGCCGTGGGCGTAAAGTCCTTCAGCGTGCCATCCTTCAGCTGGTAGTAAATGGCCAGGATGGACAGGGCGTTCATCAGCTGCCGCTTGTATTCGTGCAGCCGCTTTACCTGCACGTCAAAGATCATGCCGGGATCCAGGGTCACGCCTTCCTTTCGCTGAATTTCCTCCGCCAGCTGACGCTTCTTTTCCTGCTTCACCTGCATAAAAGCCCTGCACAGATCGTCGTCAATCAGGGGCTTCAGCTTAGCCAGCTCATCCAGATTTGTCAGGAAATCCTCACTGCCAAGCTTGTCTTTCAGCAGTGCCGTCAGTTCAGGGTTGCACAGTCCCAACCAGCGGCGCTGGGTAATGCCGTTGGTCTTGTTTTGGAAGCGTTCCGGATACAGGGCATACCAGTCCGCAAACACGTCCTTTTTCAGAATTTCGGAGTGGATGGCCGCCACGCCGTTGGTGACATGGGTGGCATACACGGCCAGCTGTGCCATGTGTACCTGGGTCACTTTGGTGTTCCACGGATTGGGCCACAAAATGCAGCGAGTGGCCTTCACCTCATGACCGCCCGCCTTCATTTCCTTACGGAAACGGGCATCAATCTGCCGAATCACCTTCACCAGTTCCGGGCATACGGAAGCCAGCAAAGGCAAATCCCACTTTTCCAGTGCTTCCTGCATCACCGTGTGATTGGTGTAGGCAAAGGTTTCCCTAGCAATGGTGAGCGCCGTTTCGAAGTCCACGCCATCCTTTCCCAGCAGGCGAATCAATTCAGGGATGGCCATCACGGGATGGGTATCATTCAGCTGTGCCCCGTGTTCCTTAGCAAAGAAGGTGTAATCCCTGCCGTGACGGGCTTTGTAGCTGCGCAGCAAGTCCTGCAAGGAAGCAGACACCAGCACATACTGCTGCTTCACCCGAAGCTGCTTGCCTTCCTTCTTGGAATCGTTGGGGTACAGGAATTTGGTAATGTCCTCCGCCTTGTTCTTGTCACTAGCTGCCCTGGCATACTCCTGCTGATTGAACAGGGGGAAATCAATTTCATGCAGACTCTCGCACTGCCACAGGCGCAGGGTGCCGATGTTCTTTGCCCCATAGCCAATGATGGGCATATCATAGGGCACAGCCAGCACATTGCCCGTTTTCATTTCCACCGTTACAGCCAGATCGTCCCGGCGAATGCTCCACGGATCTCCCCACTTTGCCCAGTCGTCCGGCTCTTCATGCTGCCTGCCATCCACAAAGCTCTGCTTAAACAAGCCGTAGCGATACCGGAGGCCATAGCCGGTCAGCGGCACCTGATGGGTCACTGCACTATCCAGGAAGCAGGCAGCCAGCCGTCCCAGGCCACCGTTGCCAAAGGCGTCATCCTCAATATCCTCCAGGCAGGCCAGATCCACATTCCGCTCCGCCAGCAGCTTTTTCGTGTCCTCCAGCAAGCCCAGGCAGAACAGATTGTTGTACACCATGCGGCCTACCAGATATTCCGCAGACAGGTAATAGGCCTGCCGCTTGCCCTGACGCTTCTGTTCGCACTTCACCCAGGTAGGCGTCAATGCCTCCATGGCGGCGGAAGCCAAAGCGTCGTGCAGCTGCACGGCTGTTGCTTCCTCCAGCGTCACATGGTCCCGGGTCATCAGCAGCGTTTCGCCCCGGCGGATCAGTTCCTTGGCGTTCATCATCAGTTAGCCTCCCTGTTCGTCAGTTGATTCAATTCCTTCAAATGCAGTGCCACCGCATCCGTTGCAGCTCCCGGCAGCATACGCCACCGCCAGTTGCCGCCAATGGAGCCCGGCAGATTCATTCTTGCGCTTGTATCCATCCCCAGCACATCCTGCATGGGAATTACCGCCGTATCCGCTTTGGATGCCAGCAGGCAGCGGATGAATGCTTCCGGAGCATCCTCCTTCTTTTCAAAGCCCAGCAGCTGTTTTGCCTGTGTCAGGGACTTTTCATCTGCCGTGTCCACCCACCCCCGAACGGTATCGTTATCGTGAGTGCCGGTGTACACCACAGAGTTTTCCACATAGTGCTGCGGCAGATGCATATTATCATCCCCACCGCCGAAGCTGAAGCACAGCACCCGCATACCCGGATAGCCCACAAACTTCAGCAAGCTGCGCACCCGGTCGTTGACGCAGCCCAAATCCTCCGCCACAATGCGAATGCCCGGCAATTTCTTGCGGAAGGTTTTGAAAAGGCTCTTTCCCGGGCCAATGACCCACTTGCCATTTCGGGCATTGGGGGCACCGTAGGGGATGGAATAGTAATTGGCAAACCCGATAAAATGATCAATGCGAATCATGTCGTACATGGTGGTCATGGCTTTCATCCGCTCCACCCACCAGCGATAGCCGGTCAGGCGCAGATAATGCCACCGATACAGGGGATTCCCCCACAGCTGACCATCCTCGGAAAAATAGTCCGGCGGAACTCCTGCCACCCGCTTGGGAATCCGGTTCCGATCCAGCTGGAAAACCTCCGGGTGGGTCCACGTGTCCGCACTGTCCTCCGCCACGTAAATGGGCATATCACCAAACAGCATGAGTCCCAGATCATTGCAGTACTTCTTCAGTGCCATCCACTGGCGGAAGAAAAGCATCTGCACAAAAAGATGATACTGCACATCCTCCGCCAGCTTCGCCTTGTAACGGAGCACAGCTTCTTCCTTGTGCAGGCGAATGTCTTTTTCCGGCCATTTTGTCCACATGGCGTCCCCGAAGTGATGCTTCACCGCCGTGAACAGTGCCACGTCTTCCGCCCAGGGATGACTGCGTGCAAACTCCTCCACCTTGCTCCGCATCTTTTCCCCAGACTGCCGGAAGCACAGCCGAAGCCTTCCTTCCTTGTGGATGCGCACCTGATCGTAATCCACATGGGCAGGATCTTGATCCACATAGGCAGGCAGTCCACTGTCATCCAGCAAGCCTTCCCGCCGCAGTTCTTCCAGTGAAATCATCATCGGATTCCCCGCAAAGACGCTGGAAGACTGATAGGGCGACTCACCGTAGCCTACCGGTCCCACCGGCAGCACCTGCCACAGCTTCATGCCGGCCTTGTGCAGGAAATCTGCAAAATCCCGTGCTTCCTGACCAAGGCTGCCAATGCCGTCCTTCCCGGGCAATGATGTGATGTGCATCAGAATGCCGCTTTGTCGCATAAGCATTTCCCTTTCCCTATCGTTGTCATTGGTATCGTTATCGGTAACGTTTTCAATCCTGTTTCAAAGAATGGCGGGAAGAGGTTACTCCACCCGCAAAAGCACGCAGCTAATGGGGGCAAGGGTGACGGTTTCACCCACGCACTGCACCTGGCCATAGCTGCCAAGCACAGTATAACCCATCAGTTGCGGAATGTCCACCGTCATTTCCTCCTCATCGGAAGCATTCACCAGCACAGCCACACTGCTGTCACCATCCTTAACGGTAAAGAAGGCAACGCTGTCATTGCCTGCATCCATTGCCGTCATCTCGCCATGGAGCAGTTCCGGCGCTTGATTCCGCATGGCAATCAGCTGCCGATAGCAATTCAGCAGGCTGTCCGAATCCTTGTCCTGAACATCCACGCCTTCCTTCAGCCGCTGCTGCTGATCCGCCTCTGCCAGCGGATTGCAAAGCTCCGCTTCCTCCTCAGCGCTCCACAACATGGGCAGGCGCTTGTTTTCATCCCGGCCAGAGCCGGTCATGCCCAGCTCCTCGCCATAGTATACGGTAGGAACGCCAGGCAGGAGCAGATACAGCATGGCGGCTGCCTTTTCCTGATGCTTGCCCAGGCGCAGTACGCCTGCCGCCCGTCCCATATCATGGTTGGTGAGGAAAGGCGCATCCACCCCGTCAGGGTTTGCCTTGCGGAGCTGTTCATTCCACGCTGCAAGCCGCTTTGCCACCGCTGCACCATTGCCCTTCAAGGCCGCCTTCAGCAGGGTGCCGGTGCTGTCCGCTGCCGGGAAATCAAACAGGCTGTCAATGCCACTGGCATACAGGTTCATCATGGTGGCCTCATCCGTCCATGCTTCCGCCACCACGTAGCACGCCTGATCATTGGCCTTGGCTGTTTCGTTCACAAAGCGCAGAAAATCCGTGTTTTTCCCGGTTGCTCCCGTGTAATAGCTGGTGACTGCATCCAGCCGAAAACCCTTCACCCCACGGTTCTGCCACAGGGTAATGATTTTGGCAATCTCCGCCCGGACTTCCTCGTTATCCAGGTTCAGATCCGGCATATGGGCGCCAAACCGTCCCTCGTACCACCATCCCTGTGCACCGGGCACGGCATGATAGCCGTCGCCACTGCTCTGGGCAAAGTGATACCACTGTATGTAGGGGCTGTCCGTCCCTGCTGCCAGGGCCTTGCAGGCTTCCTGAAACCAAGGATGCTGGCTGCTGGTATGGTTCACCACCAAGTCCAGCATCACCGTCATGCCATGGTCGTTGCAGGCTGCGACCAGTTGTGCAAAATCCTCCAAGGAGCCGTAAGCCTGGTCAATCCCTTCGTAATCCGTCACGTCATACTTATGGTAGCTGGGGGAAGGGTGAATGGGCATCAGCCACAGCTGCTTCACCCCAAGGCTTTCCAGATAGTCCATCCGGCTGATGATGCCCTGCAAGTCCCCTACCCCATCTCCGTTGCTGTCCTGAAAGGAAGCCACGAAAATTTCGTAGGTCACGCCTAAGGAGGCAGGTGCAGCCGCAGCAGAAGAAACCGCCAGCAGCAGAGCGCACACCATCGCCGCCACTTTCTTCCATCCTTGCACGGCACCCGCCTCCTTCACGCAAATTTCTTAACCCTTCACAGAACCGCCGGTAATGCCCTCCACGTAGAACTTCTGCATGATGATGAACAGCACGGAAATCGGGATGGAGACCACCACGCCGCCTGCGCAGAACTGGGCAAAGTAGTTGTTCCGGTTGACCTTATCCACCATGGCGAACAAGCCCAGTGCCACCGTCTTCTGGGCGCTGATGCCGGAGTTCAGCATGATGGATGCGAAGATGAAGTCCATCCAAGGTGCCAGGAAAGAGTTGATCACCGTGTACACAATGATGGGCTTGGACAGGGGAATGATGATCTTCCAGAACACGGTAAACTCGTTGGCCCCCTCCAAGTAGGCCGCTTCACGAAGGGACTTGGAGATGGTATCAAAGAATCCCTTGGCAATCAGGTACCCCAAGCCGCTGCCTGCTGAATACACAATCACCATGCCGGTCATGGAGTTGGTCAGGTTCAGGTTCTTCATGATGAAGTACACAGCAATCATGGACAGGAAACCGGGGAACAAATTCATGATAACGGATGCCCGCATCAAGCCCTTCCGTGCCTTAAAGCGCATGCAGCTCATGGCATAGGCCACCATCAGCACAAACAGGCTGGAAATAATGCAGGTGAAAATGGCAATGGTAAAGGTATTCATGAACCACTGGGGGAACTGGTTCACCGTATCACTGCCGGGGAAAAGGATTGCCTTGTAGTTATCCAGCGTATAGGCCTTAGGGAAGAAGGTGGACAGGTTGGGGCCTTTGTCCGTACCAAAGGAGGTAACCACCAGCCACACAATGGGAATCAGCCAGAAAACAGCCAGGAAGGTCAGTACCAGATGCCGTCCTGTTTGCCTTAATGCTTTTTTCATTGGAAATTCTCCTCCTTATCGCCGGCAATCATGCGATTGAAGGCCAGAATCGTCAGCACAGCGCAGACAACGAACACCAGAATGCCGATGACGGAAGCCATCTTGTAGTTGCTCTGATCCTGTGTCAGGCGGTACAGCCAGGTCACCAGCAAGTCAACCTCGTTGGCGTTGGCATTGGCCATCAGCTGGTCAGAGGTGGTGTACACGTCCTTGCTCAGCAGGTAAATCACGTTGAAGTTATTGATGTTGGCCACCACGGAGTTCACCAGGGAGGGTCCGGTAACGAACAGAATATACGGCATGGTGATGGAGCGGAAGGACTGCCAGGCATTGGCACCGTCAATCTTTGCACTCTCCAGCAATTCGTTGGGGATGTTCATCAGGATGCCGGTAGCGATCAGCATCTGATAGGGCACGCCTACCCAGATGTTGATCATGATAATCGTTACCCGTGCCCAGGTGGGATGGGTCAGGAAGGGAATGAAGTTAGCCGTGGGGATAGCGCCTATGTTGTACAGCCATTCGGTCAGCCCCACGTTTTTGCAGATGGTGTTCACAATGCCCGCATCTGCAAAGAAGTTACGCACCAACAGCAGGCTGACGAACTGGGGCACAGCAATGGTGATCATGAAGCAGGTCCGCCAGAACTTCTTCCCCTTGGTATTCTTATTGTTAATGAACATGGCCAGCAAAATGCCGCCGATGTAGCAGGTGAAGGTAGCCACAACGGCCCATACCAGCGTCCACACCAGCACTCTGCCAAAGGCATAGGCAAAGGTGCTGTCAGCGGTCATGTTGAACAGGGTATTGAAGTTCGCCATGCCCACCCAGGTGAACAGCTTCGCCGGCACAAGGTGATTTCGGTCGTAATTGGTGAAGGCGATGAGGATCATCACAATCAGGGGAATGATGGTGAAGCACACCACCCCAAGCACCGGCAGGCTCAGCAGCGTCCGGTGGAACTTGACCCCAAGAAGATCCGCAAGGTCTTCCTTGAAGGAATTCACATGCTTGCCGCTTTCGGAAAGCTCCTGCACCCGTTTTGCGTTCCGCACAGCCTGAATCAGCAGGATGACGGCCACAAACAGCAAAATGCAGCCGATGACGCCAAACAGGAGAATCAGGAAGGAATTATCGTAGTCGTTAAATTCGTTTTTTCTGGTTTCAGGATTATACACACGCTGCTGCTGCACCGTGCCCAAGGTACCCAGTTTGCTCATGTAAGGCCAGAAGGTAACCGGCAGCAGGTATGCAAACAATGCCTCCAGTACCGTCAGCAGCATACCCTTGATATACTGCTTGCGTGCAAAGCTTCCTGCGCCCCACACCAGTGCCGACAGTTTGACCCAAATGTCCCCTTGGGCAAAGTCCCTTGCGAAACCGGCAAAATAGCCGCCGATGGACGCAAGCGCTTTGCCAATCCCCGACTGCCTCGGAGCCTTTTTCATCGTTTTGCTTTTCTCCATTGTCTACCCGCTCCCTCGTGGTTGGTTTTCCCTGCAAGAGAAACCGCCCTGCCGCTGGGAAGTCCGGCAGGCAGGGCGGCCAAAGGATTTACTGAATTTCGATTATTGATCCGCAGGAGCGGTGATGCCGGCAACGCAGTTGTCCAGCAGGGTCTGCAGATCGGTACCGTCGGGGTTGCCGTTCATGATGATCTTGCCCAGAGCGGCAGCGGGATCCCAGTACTTGTTGCCCACACGCTGCACGTCAGCATAGGCAGCCTGAGCAGCCAGAGCGGCGATGGCAGGGTTGGACTGCACAGCTTCGGAAGAAGCGGCGTTCACATTGGAGGGACCCTCGGAGCGGATTTCGAACCGGCTCATCTGGCTCTCTTCATTGGTCATGTAAGCGGCAAAGTCCATGGCTGCGCCCACATTCTCGGAGTAGGGGTTCACGCCCACCAGCTTGAAGCCGGCGAAGGAAGACATCTGCACCTGTTCACCATTCACGGTGTAGGTAGGCAGCTTGGTAGCAGCATAGTTGTCGCCCCATGCTTCCTGAGCGGCGTTGGCATTCCAGGTACCGGACACGCCAGCGATGATGGAGCCGTCCTTCACGCCAGCCACGAAGGGATCGGAGTCAGCTTCTTTGAAGCCAGGGTTCTTGGCGATCTCCAGCAGTGCTTCCAGCACCTGCACGCCGGTGATGGGGGTATCGGTAGCGTTCCAGTTGCAGGAGTTGGTCACGCCGTCTTCATTCACGGTCATGGTCAGGCCTGCTCCCTTGAACCAGCTGTAGAAATACCAGCCGTTGCTCATGGGGAAGCCCACGTACTTGCCAGCAGCAGCAGCCTTCGCCATCATGCCGTCCAGGGTCTGCACGTCTTCTTCCGTGAAGTATTCCTTGTTGTAGAACATGAAGTAGCCGTTGGATGCAGTGGCAGGATAGGCATACAGCACGCCATCCTGGCTGGCAGCCTTCACCACAGGAGCGTCAGCACCGCCGTTGGCAGCGATGATGTCATCCGCACCGTCAACCACCTGCTGCAGAGCGCCGCCGTTCATCAGGCTGTTGAACTGGTCATCAGCAAAGGTGAACACGTCAGCGGCGGCGGTGGGGTCATTCAGCACAACCTTGGAGCAGTCGCCCTCGGTCTGCACGCCCACGTTGATGGTGTAGTTATTCTCAGGATGAGCAGCCTTGAAGTTGTCAATCACGCCATTGATCCACTCAATGTCCTGATTGTCGCCCACCCACACGGTGAGGGTCACATCCTCTGCCAGTGCGAAGGAGCACAGTGACAGTGCCATGCACAGTGCCAACACCACAGAAACGACCTTTTTCATTCTGGTTTCCTCCTTTTTATATCTCCCACAGGTCTCGCCCTGTGCGGATGATCAATCTTTGGTGGCGGATGCCACAGACTCCCGCATGCGGAGTACGGCATCCACCGTTACGTGACGGGGCTGGCTTCCATTTTCCAGCATGTCCAGCAGCACTGCCACGCTCTCCCGTGCAAGGCTTTCCACCGGCTGCTCAATGGTTGTCAGCCGAGGTGAGAAGTACTTGCCCATTTCAATACCGTCAAAGCCGAAGACGCTAACATCCTCCGGCACTCGCTTGCCCATGTCGTTCAGGGCTCGAATTACCCCCATGGCCATCACGTCACTCATGGCGAAGACAGCCGTGGTGTCCCGCTTCATCGGGAAGAAGGCTCTTGCGCTGTCGTATCCGCCTTTCAGGGAAAAGCGGCTCTCCATGTACCGGCTTTCGTCAAACATCAGCCCTGCATCATGAAAGGCATCCAGCGCACCCAGATACCGCATGGAAAGGTTATCCCCCTCGCTCCTCGCAGCACCGAAAATGGCAATGTTCCGATGACCCTGATCCAGCAGGGTTTTCATGGCCTGATAGCCCAGCGCCCTGTCATCCACCGCCACGGAAGCAGCCCGCACCAGCGGCAGGTTTTCTACCGTCACGGTGGAAAACACCATGGGGACGTTCATGCCATCCAGCACCTTGATGCGCTCGTCCGGCCTGCCGCCTACAAAGATGAACCCCTTGGCATGCTTTTCGTGGCTCAGCCGCAGTGCTGTGCGGAACTCATCTTCCTTTTCATCAATGAATTCCAGCATGAAGGACGTTTTGCTGTCCGCCGCCTGCTGAAGCATTTCCTCTGCCAGGGCGTTCAGAAAGGGATTCTGATGTCCCCGCAAGATCACCGCTGCCAGGTCGGAATCCGTCTGCTTCAGGCTGCGGGCGTTGGCGTTGCCTACAAAGTGGCACTCCGCAATAATCTTTTCCACTTTTGCACGGGTGGCGGGGTTCACATCAGGCCGGTGGTTCAGCACACGCGAGACCGTCGTGACGCTCACGCCTGCCTGCTCCGCAATATCCCTGATGGTGTAGATCTTCATGGCCGCCTCCCTATGCGCCAATGTCGGTAACGTTTTCGGTAACGTTTTCATTACAAGTACAGGATACCACGGTCATCTCCTCTTGTCAATAGCATTTTGGCATTTTCTAAGCTGTTTTTTGCCAGATACAACAAAAAACCGAGGCGAAGGATTGCTCCGCCCCGGCACTTTTTACTGCTGCTTCAGCAGCCGATTCATTTTGTCGACTTTTCGCTTCGTGGGAATGTAGATGCTGAACCAGATTACAGCAAACCCGATCACAAAGATCAAGGTGAACATGCCAACCTGACCCACGGGAAGCCAGCCATTCAGCAGGTAAATGCCAAGGTAATCAATGTACAGCACCGCCGCCTGAATCAGCCCTGCAAAGGCTTTCGGCAGATTCTCCATTTGATACACCACCGAAATGCCTGCTGCAATGAAAGCCATGACCGTTGTGGTCATAATCCCCAGTGCCGCCTGATTGACCGTCAGGTTCACTTCCGTTCCGGCAGCCTGTATACACAGCAGCACAATAGCCATCACCACCGGTCCGCCCCAGGCGAATTTCATACCCCGGTCACAAAAGCCCTTCCAAAAAGTTTTCATAGTCCGTACCTCCGTTTCAGTTCTGCAAAGCACCGTCTCGAAATACACTCCACATGACCGCTTTTGAAAACGGCATCCACCGCCCCGGAAAGCTGTACTTTGAATTTGACGATCTGCTTCCAGTTAGCCAGGGCGGATTTGCTGATCCGCTCAAAGTTTCCCGGCAGGGTCTGCTCCAATTCGTACAGTCTTTTGCGCACCAGGTACCGCTTCCCGTCGCTGTACACCCCATAGGTTCTTTCACCCTCTACCAGAAAGCACTCCACCTGGGCAATGTTCAGCATCAGAATTTCATCTTCTGCATAGCCCGGGATTTGGTCAGTCATGCTGTTTCGAAGGACAAGCCCCTCAATTTCATCAATCAGTGCCGTGCGCTGGTGGACGGTTGCCGTTATTTCCTCCGGCTTTTCCCTGTCAATGAACAACCTGAAAATCACTTTCCTCACCTCCCCCATCGGACAATATCATCATACATGCTGATCCTGCTTTTGTCACAAAAAATCGGTATTCGGCAGAAATGTGGGCGTCATCGGCATTGGCAAGCCCATCATCCATTTGGGACACTTCCTCTTCACGCAAAAACCGCCCCATGCATCGCTGCACACGGCGGTTTCCTGTTATTCAATATCAAAGTCAAAGTAGGTTTCCGGGTAGGGTTCGTTCATCAGGCGATAATGCCACCACTCGTTTTCATAGGGAGCAAAGCCAGCCCAAGCCATCACGCCCCGAAGCAGGGCACGGTTCGCATTTTGCATTTCCGTCAATCCTGCTGCACCGTGGTGGGACAATTCGCTCATGCGGTCGAAATTCGTGCCCATGTCAAGGGGAGATCCATCCCTGGTCAGGGTCAGATCCACGGTGGAACCCCGGGAATGGCCGGATTTTCTCGCAATGTAGCCCAAGGGAAACAGATCAGACTTCTCCAGCTCCGGATAAAACTCCTCTTTGGTTTCCCCTTTTTCAGCTTCGCCGCTCCAGGTAACAAAATCCGTTACGGCTTTTTGAGGGCGGTAGGCATCATAAATCCGAATGCCATAGCCCATGGTGCGCAGCTTTTCTGCTGCCTTGGCAAGGGCTGCTGCCCCTTCCACAGTCATCAATGCCTTGCCTGCTTTGTAGCCTGCCAGAGGATGCCCCGTCAGGTTATGAGCCGTTGCATAGCGAATTTCCGTCTCCGCATCAGGAATCAGCTCCTGAACGTCCACAAATCCTTCCTGCATCACGCTTCACCCCTTACTGATGAATGCCGTACACCTGCATGGCGTTTGCCGTGGTGTAGGCTGCCACTTCTTCCGGGCTTTCACCACGGAGCAGCGCAATTTTCTCGCACACGTAGGCCACATTGGTGGGCTCGTTTCTATGCCCACGAACAGGTTCCGGCGCCAGATAGGGGCTGTCCGTTTCAATCAGCAGCCGATCTTTGGGCACATGCACCGCCGCTTCTGCCAGCTTGGGCGCCTTCTTAAAGGTCACCGGCCCTGCAAAGGAAATGTAATACCCCAGCTTCAGGTACTCTTTGGCAATTTCCCAGCTGCCGGAAAAGCAGTGGATGATACCGCCGGTCAGCAGCTTCTTGTTGGCCTTCATCAGATCCAGCATGTCCTGATGAGCATCCCGGATGTGGTAGGCCACAGGCACGTTCAGCCGATGTGCCAGTTCCATCTGCTTCAGGCACACCTGCATCTGCACATCTCTGGGCGAAAGATCGTAATAGTAGTCCAGCCCGATTTCCCCGATGGCACAGACCTTTTCTTCCTTCAGCCACTCAGCCAGCTGTTCCAGGTCACCGTCCCGGTAGCCTTTTGCCTCATGGGGATGGATGCCCACAGCCGCATAGCAGCCTTCGTGAACCGCCGCAAAGTCGGCACTGTGGCGGGAGGTAGCCATATCCGAGCCGATCACGGCATACCTGGTTACGCCACGCTCCTTCATGCGGAGGAGCACTGCTTCCCGGTCTTCGTCAAACTTCGGTTCATCCACATGGCAATGGGAATCAAACAGCTCCATCATCCTACGATTGCGCCGTCCTCCACACCTTCGCCAACGCTCATCAGGCGCAGGTTGCCGTTGTCGTCCAAGGCAGAAAGAATCATGCCATGGCTTTCCACGCCGGCAATGCTGCGGGGCTTCAGGTTGGTTACTGCCACAATCTGCTTGCCCACCAAGTCTTCCGGTTTATACCACTGGGCAATGCCGCTGAGGATGGTACGTTCCCCATCCTTGCCAAAGGACAGGCGGAACTGCAGCAGCTTCTTGCTCTTTTCCACCTTGACGCACTCCAGCACCCGGCCCACCTGCATCTTGCTCTGGCAGAAGGTATCAATGGTGATCTCCTCCGGGAACTCCGGCTCTTCATGCTTCTTTTCGGCTTTCTTCTCCTGCTTGGGGGCTTCCGGCTTCTTTTCCTCGGCAGGCTTTGCGTCCCGCTCCAGTTCCTTCTGCACGTCCAGCCGGGGGAAGAGAGCTTCGCCCTTATGCACGGTAATGCCTTCATGCAGCACGTCAAACTTTTCGGTCAGGGACTGCCATGTCTTCAGGCTTTCATCCTCTACGCCCAGCTGCGCAAAAATTCTTTCCGGCGTGCGGGGCATGACAAAGCCGATCATCACAGCCACCCGACGGACGCACTCAGCCAGGGTATACAGCACCGTCTGCAGGCGGGGCTTGGTCTCTTCGCTGCGTCCCAGCACCCAGGGCTGGGTAGCATCAATGTACTTGTTGCACTCCCCAACCAGCTTCCAGATTTCCTGCAAGCCGTTGGAGAACTGGAAGGCGTTCACCTGATTTTCCACAGCCTTCGGCGTTTCCTCTGCCAGGGTCCACAGGGCACGATCCACATCTTCCAGCGCTGTATAGGCAGGAACCTTGCCGCCGAAATACTTTTCAATCATGGCCACCGTGCGGCTGACCAGATTGCCCAGGTCATTGGCCAAGTCGGCATTGATCCGCATGAGCATGGACTTCAGGGTAAACTCGCCGTCAGAGCCGAAGGGCATTTCCCGCATCAGGAAATAGCGCACCGCATCGGAGGAATACCGATTGCACAGCACCACAGGATCCACCACGTTACCCACGGACTTGCCCATCTTCTTGCCGTCAATCACGAGCCAGCCATGGCCAAACACCTGCTTCGGCAGGGGCAGACCCAGGGCATGGAGCATAATCGGCCAAATGATGGTGTGGAAGCGGACAATTTCCTTGCCCACCAGATGCACATCTGCCGGCCAGTACTTGTCAAACAGGTGCTGATCCTCACTGCCGTAGCCCAGTGCCGTAATGTAGTTGGTCAGCGCATCCAGCCACACATATACCGTGTGCTTGGGGTCAAAGTCCACCGGAATGCCCCACTTGATGGAGGTACGGCTGACGCACAGGTCATTCAGGCCGGGCTTGAGAAAATTATTGATCATTTCGTTGGCACGGCTGGCAGGCTGAATGAACTCCGGATGATCGTTGATATACTGAATCAGCCAATCCTGATATTTATTCAGCTTAAAGAAGTAGCTTTCTTCCCGAGTCTTTTCCACAGGCCGTCCACAGTCCGGGCATTTTCCGTCCTTGAGCTGCAGCTCCGTCCAGAAAGACTCGCAGGGGGTGCAGTACCAGCCTTCGTACTCCCCCTTATAAATGTCCCCCTGATCGTACAGCTGCTTGAAGATCTTCTGCACACTCTTCACATGGCGCTCATCCGTGGTGCGGATGAAATCATCATAGCTGATGTCCATCAGCTTCCACAGGTCCTTAATGCCGGACACGATGTTGTCCACATAAGCCTGGGGAGTCACGCCCTTATCCTTCGCCTTGCGCTCAATCTTCTGGCCGTGCTCATCCGTACCCGTCAGGAAATACGTATCATAGCCGGTCATCCGCTTGAAGCGAGCCATGGAGTCAGCTGCCGTGGAGCAGTATGCATGGCCGATGTGCAGGTTATCGCTGGGATAATAGATGGGCGTGGTGATGTAAAAGGTCTTCTTCTCACCGCAATGTTCACACATGATATTTGTCTCCTCCTTGCATGTAAAAAGTCCGCCCCATCGGTCGTTCCGAGGGGCGGACTGAATCCGCGTTGCCACCCTGATTTATCACTTTTCCTGCGGATAACGGCGCGACCCGTTGCAGCCTACTTTCCTTCAGCCTCAAAGCTCCGGAGCCATGTTCCCAAACACTCTGCGGCTGCTTCCCACCTGCTGCAGCTCTCTTGGCGCATCCTGCCTGGTACTCATTCCTTCATTGCCTGTACATGGCATTATACCTTGATTCGCCGGGGATTGTCAAGGTTTTGGAAACTCGTTTCTGCATCAAAAAACCGTGGCTGCAATCCACAGCCACGGCCGGTATTTACTTGTGAGATAAGGTGGGAGTTCATTACTCCTCGTCGTCAGCCTCGTCTTCTTCGTTGAGCTTGGTGGTGGCGACCTCAATCAGCTTGGCAGCCAGCGCCTCATCCTCGACGGGCAGGAACTCATCGTACTCTTCGCCGTTTTCGTCCTTGGAAGTCACAACCTTGGCGATGTAGCAGTCAATGCCTTCCTGCTCTTCGTCGTTGCATCCGCAGCCGCATGCACAACCATGCTCATGCTCGTGTTCGTGCTCATCCTCACACTCGGCGCAGTCGCAATCATCTTCCACAACATCCGTCAATACAGCATATTCTTCGCCATTGTAGAAGAAATAATCCAGAACCTGAAGTGCGACCTCATTACCGTCCTCATCAACGCCGGTGATCAGATCATCCTGCTCTTCATCTTCGTACAACGGAATCACCCTTTCTTTACGCGATCCATCCGGCAGACCTATTGGCACGGCGCAGACCTGAAAGCCGACGGTGCACTGGCGAGGGAACGATCCTACGATCCGAAGGGGAAGGATCCCGGTCTGGGTCGTGGCTGCCTTTGTCGCTTACTTCTTCTTTCTTTCCCTTTGCCCGTCTTTATTATACATAAAGATAGCCAATTTGGCAAGGTTTTTGGCCAAAGTTTTTTCTTTGACTTTCATCGCCATACAGGGTATACTATTAGTTAATGGGGTTTGTTTCGTCTTTCTTCCGCAGGGGTTCCAGGGTGCCGTCAGGCCGCTTGAGCTTTACCCCCTGCAACATGGCTTCCATGCCTTTGCGGAAATCCCGCAGGTACTCCTGCCGGAGCTGTGCCTGTTCCGCCATCTCTTCCGGGGTCAGCCCTTCCGGGGTTTTCTTTTTGGCAGCAAGCTCGTTAATGCGCAATATTTTTTCGTGTTCCATGGTAGTCTCCTTTACAGCGAGGTGATCGTAATGGTTGAAGGCAAGTGGTTTCCCCCGGGTGCGCCCTTCCCGGATGCGGAATCTATCCGCAAGGCAGTTTTTCACCGGGGCGTGGATGCACTGGACGCAATCAGCTGGAATGTGCTGGTATGGCACAATCAGCAGCCCGCCGCCACGGGACGGCTGTGGTGGCAGGATGGGGCTTTCTGGCTGGGGGATGTGGCCGTGCTGCCCGCCTTCCGTGGCAAGGGGCTTGGGGATTTAACCCTGCGTCTGATCCTGTTTAAGGCTCAGACCCATGCTGCAAGGTTCATCCGCACCAAGTCCCCTGATGAAACAATGGGCTTCTTTACACGTTTGGGTTTTCAGCAGGAATGCACGGATGCCCAAGGCATGCAGCAGATGCTGCTCATGGGCGAAGCACTCCGCCTCGATCACTGCCAGGGATGCACACAGTGCGCATCGGTTAAGAGCAATGAGGGGTGCTGCCGTGCCACCGCTGAGACAGATGCCGAAAGCGGAAGGTCATCCCAGTCATGACCCCCAGACACAGGAGCATCACCGTATAGTACAGCCACTTTAGCGTACCCCGATCCACCCGGAATTCCATCACAGCACAAACGCCCACACAGACAATGACCATCAGCCAGCACAGCAGCTGCTGGCTTTTTTTCATGCAGCCCTTGCCCACGCAGCGGTGCAGATAGATACCAAAGGCAACCAGTGCAAAGATCAGGAACAGGCACTGCTGAATACGCACGAAATGCACGACCATGTGCCCATCGTTCCGCAGGCTTTCCAGAAGCGCCTGAGTTGCGCCGTACAGGCTCATGAACACAAGGGTCAAATCCCCCTTGGGCAGTCGGTCACGGCGGCGAAGGAGCATCACCGTCAGCACGGCAAAAAGGACAGCGGCAACCACTGCCTCATAGTGGTAAACAGGGTGCACCAAATCCCCCATGCCATCATCAATGCCAAGGAAGGTCAGCCAGTCATAGCTGATGGCTCGCCCCAGCCCCATGCCGGTGCCGCTTTCGCTGAGCCGCTCAATCACAAGCCCCAAAGGCATGCCATAGCTGATGGCATCCAGCATGTCGGCGGTATCCGTATGCGCCCATTTGGCAGCCACGACAGCCCCCAGCCACAAGCCCAGCATGGCACCGGAGACAGAATAGCCGCCATCCCAGAAGCGAAGGGCCAGTACGGGATTGGACAGGGTCGTCAGGTAATAGGTGCAGTTAGCCAGCACGTACACCAGCCGGGAAACGAGCCACCCCATGGGGATGCACACCACCACCAGACGGATGAAGGCGCCGTAATGCATGCGCCGAAGCCGGGCTACAGGCGCAGCGCACAAAAGCACCGCCAGCAGGGCAAGACCCATCATGCAGCCAAAGCCGGTCAGCGGCACAGAGCCGAAAAGAAACAGCGTGTCGCTCATGCTTACTCCTCCGCTCCGTCCAGACCAAAGTCAATGGCCGTGGAGAAGTAGATGATGTCGGATACAGAGCGTTCTGCCGCCACACTCTTGGTGGAGTAGTTTTCCCCATTGAAGTACATCAGGGCGCTGTTGCCGCCGTCCAGATTGTAAGCCTGGGTGCAGCCACGGTCATACATGAACTGTGCCAAATCTGCACAGGTGCAGCCCTTGGAACCGCCCTGATTCCGTCCGTCCACCACCACCAGCAGGTATTCCAACTCGCCAATCTGACCAATGGCGCAGCGAGGTTCACGGCCGGTAATATTGTAATTATACTTCTCCGGCATTTCCTGCAGTTCGCCGTCAATAACCAGGGCGGGGCCGAAGTTGAAGACATTCACAATGCTGTCCTCCGCTTCGGTAAGAGCCTTCAGCTCCTCCGCATTGGAATTCTTCAGGATGTGGAAATTCCCCTTGCTGTCCGTTACCAGCATATCCCGGTTCTTCAGGGGCTTCTTGCGGTAGACTTCGCCCATGCGCACCACATAGCCGCCTTCTTCATTGGCGAAGTAATCGCCGCCGATGGCCACCACCGCATTGTTATCCCTGGCAATGGTGGACACCTTGTTTGTCTTCTTCTTGCCGAAGGGAGCAGCAAGGCCGATCCGCAGCTGGCTGGGGTCGGAAATTTTCACATAGGCCACGTTGTACTGGGCATCGCCCACCCATACGTGCTCCATGGTTACGCTCAGGGTTTCGTCCTCATAGCCGCTTTCCGTATAGTTAGCCGAGTCAGCCACGTGACCGGCAGAGAAATCCATCGGCAAGGCCGTGGTGGTTTCGGTTTCCTCTGCCAGGGCAGCAGGCACCATCATCATGGCGGCGCACAACAGTGCAATCCACTTACGCATCGATTGTTTCCTCCTGTTCCTTAGTCGCCGAAGAGGAAGGCGTACTCGTCTTCTTCATTGGCAGGGGCTTCATTCAAATAGGCACGCTGTGCATCCTCCGTAAGGCTGCCCAGGGGCACAGCCAAGGTCATTGCCCCCAGCAGCAAAAAGGCCAGCAGCGTCAGCAGAACATTCTTGACCGTGCAGGTCATGCTTCTTCCTCCTTGAAAACCCAGCGGTTCTGAATTTGGTAATTCACAAAATACAGCAGCGTATCGCAGACCATCTTGGCAATACCGGCGTTCCAGCCGATTTTCTCCAGCAGAATCACGCACAGATTGCTGATGCAGATGACCGCCACACACAGCAGGGCATACCGCCACACGGCAGTTTTGGTGCTGCCCTTCAGCTTAAACACAAAGGAGCGGTTCAGGGAAAAGTTCACCACCGAGGAAATCAGCCGGGCAAGCAGGCCGCTTCCCCAAATGATGCCATCGTGGTCAATATCCGCAATGCCTTGCAGAATCACATCCCGGAAGACCCACGCCAGTCCCTGGTCAATCAGCACGCACAGCAGGCTGGTGCCCATGAACTTCACAAAGCTGCCCAGAATCACCTTATAAATCCGGTAGCTGTCCCGAATGGGATGAAAGTGGGAACCGGCATTGTCATTTTCATAAATGGTTTCAATGGTCACAGGAATCATGGGAATGCCTTCCCGGGCGCAGGCAATGAGCACCTTCATTTCGTACTCATACCGCTCGCCCTCCACATTCAGCATGAAGGAAAGATCTTCCCTTGGGAAAGCACGGAGCCCCGTTTGGGTATCCGGCAGCCACTGCCCGTACAGCAGGCGGAAAATCACGCTGGTGGTGCGGTTGCCGTACCGGGAGCGAGGGGGCACGTTGGGCAGGGAAAAGTCACGGCTGCCCAGATACAGTGCCCGGCGATCCCCTTCGCACAGCTTCACTGCCAGCTTCCAGCAGTCTTCCACCGTGTGCTGACCATCCGAATCGGCCGTAATTACGCCGCAGCAATCAGGGCAGTTGTCCTGAATCCAGCGATAGCCCGTTTTCAGTGCCACGCCCTTGCCATGGTTCACATCGTGGTGAAGCACCTGGCAGCCGTGTATGCCGGACAGTCGATCAAAGATAGGCTGGGTTGCTTGGGAGGATCCGTCATCCACCACCACAACCTGCCGGAACCCTCTTTCCAGCAGCTTGCCCACATAGACAGGCAGACGCTCGTCCGGTTCCAGTGAGGGAATCAAAATCACTGCCTCTTCAGGGGTCAGGGTTGCCATCACATTCATCCTTTCCGTAGATCACGGGAGTGTGTCAATATGGGTGTCCAAATAATCCGCCATCAATTCGCTTAAATCCATGCCCGCATGGCTGCTGATGATTTCCGTCAGCTCCTCACGGGAGGCAATGGAAAAGCGGTAGGTTTCTGCATAGTCACGGAGCAGGGTATCCAGCTCGTCACGGCCAAAGTAGTTTTCCAGTGCAATCCACAAGGCTGCACCTCGGCGGCAGACCACCTGGGTATACTCCGTTACATCGTTAAAGTACGTAATGGGACTGCCCGGGGTAATGTCCCGGGAAATGGTAATGCGCAGTGCCGTTTCGATCCGCTGGTAAATGGCGGCATCCCGGTCATCGGTGCTGTAATAGTCGCCGATATAGTCCATCAGGGCATACTCGCACAGGCTTTCATCCTGCCAAGCCTGATTGATGCTGTCCGAGCCTACCATGGCATACCACCACTGGTGCGCCACCCCATAGGCAACAGCAAATTCCAGGGACTGTCCTCCTGCCTCCACCCTGTTTTGCCCAATCATGGCCAAGCGGGGATATTCGGCAGTGTTCAGGGCATAGGCACTTTCCGTAACAGTCAAGGAAGGATAGACGTATTCGCCATACCGCTTTTCGTAGCAGCGGAGTGCCTGCTTGGCGTACTTCAGCATTTCCCGTGCACGGGAGCGATCCTTGGCACAGGCAATGACCAAAGTGTCCCCTTCCATGCCGGTTACGCATTGGAGCTCCTTGCCGAAAACCAGGGCAAAGTCTCGAACGGCATGGGCCGTCAGCGTGTATGCTTGCTGCTGATTGGATGCAATGCCTTCGGCGTAATCAGTAGCAGCCAAGGTATAGCCTTCCGGCAGGGTCAGCGTCACGGTCCAGTTGGCACATTCGCTCAGGAAAGGATCGCCGATGGAACCGTAGCTGTCGGTGCGCCATGCACCATCTTCCCGCACCGCCAAGGTTGGGAAAACATTGCCCAAGGACCAAATGCCGTCGTATACACCGAACCGACCGGCGCACACAGGCACATTCACATGATACTGAAGCTCCACCGTGATAGTTTCTCCCGACTTCCACGCCGTATCCAGCATCAGGGTCAGCACGGTTTTCGCATCATCGGACCAGATGTAGGTCAGGTTTTCCCCACCCACGCTGGTGGTTTCCATGATGAGCCCCCCGGAAGAAAACCCATCCGGATAGCAGGCGTCATACAGCTCGTCCGTAGCGGCTGGGGAGGTATCCTCCGTCAGGAATGCGCCAGAATAGCTCCGCAGCACAATCCTGTCCAGCTCCTCCCCTGTGCGGTTGGTCAGGGTCATCACCTGAGAAGCGGACAACATCTGCTTTTCCTCATTCAGCTTTACCTGAACGGAAATACTGTCCATCCCCTGCGCTGCGGCAAGCAGCGTATCGCTTTCTGCAGGCATGGTGCCTTGAACCTCCCACACTTCCCAGCCGGAAGCCCACCAAATCAAGCCAGACAGTGCCAGCAGCCCCGCCACAATGAGCACCGCCACAAGCAGGGCATGCCGTCTTTCTTCACGGGTCAGTTTTTCCTTCATGGATGCTCCTTTCTGCCACCGGAAAAACAATCCCGCTTATTATACAACATTTCCATGATTCTGCCAACACTTTACACACGGCACAGGGCAGCCACCGTTGCCTTTGTGCAAGTCAGCAGTGCTTCCGTATCCAGAATAACCTGACACCCCCGCACACCGGCACTGACGCTAAGCTTAGGCTGGGTGCGGCAGCTTTCATCCACATAGGTGGGGAACGCCTTCTTCATGCCGATGGGGCTGCATCCACCCCGGAGATAGCCTGTCAGGGGCAGCAGTTCCTTCTGGGGCAGCATGGATACGCTTTTGTTGCCGGAAGCACGGGCAACCGCCTTCAAATCCAGTTCCTTTTCCACCGGCAGCACGCACACCAGATGGCTCTGCTTATCGCCGCAAAGCACAAGGGTCTTATAAATCATTTGAGGATCCAGTCCCGTTTTGCCTGCCACCAGCTTGCCGTCGAAATTGTCATCATCCACAGGATATTCTTTCGTTTCATAGGGGATGTGCAATGCATCCAAGTGACGCAGCACATTGGTCTTCACGGCCTTGGCCATGATGTTTCGCCTCCCGGTTTTCTTTGCATGGTGGATGCACCCTGCATCGACAGGCATGATACCACAGATGCAGCAGATGAGCAAGGGAACAAGATATGTGCACAGAAGAGGTTTTGTTACAAACGTTTGCAGCGCATCATTCGGGCATGGCCGCTTCCTTTTTATCCTCCGTATACAGCACCAGCAGCGCCCCCTGGTCAAACTTCAGCTGTACCTGGGACTGCAGGGCTTCGTTGCTCACCCCAATGGGATCCCGTTGGGTCAAGGTAGCCTGATGCAGTTCCCATTCCGTGCCGGTCAGGTCAATGCCCGTCACCTCCGGGGTGAAGGCCAGCAAAGAGATATGCCTGCCCGGTACAGGTGTCAGCGTATGCGCCCCAGGCAGCAGCACGGTCACCCGGTTCTGCCCGTCTGCCATCCACACCTTTTCCCCACGAAGGGTACAGTCGTACAGGCACTGCAGGTTGCTGATGGTGTGATCCAGCCTGCCCCCAATGCAGCCCAGCAGGTAAAACTCCCGATAGCCACGGCTTCTGCCCTCTGCCAGGCAGACTTCCATGTCCGTATCATCCTTGTGAACAGGCAGACGGCGCACCGGCGTGCCCTGCACATGATCCAGCGGCATGGAGTCAAAGTCCCCAATGACCAGATCCGGGGTAATGCCGAAGCGCTTGGCAGCGTCATAACCGCCGTCAGCACAGAGGATGCAATCCCCTTCCTGCTTTTTTGTCCAGGCAGGTTCCTCCCCGGCGTACAGGGGGGCAATGATCACACACTTGCCCATGGTTCTCCCTCCATTTTCCCATAAAAGAATGGGCAAGGGATACGTGCTTCACGCCCCTTGCCGATACAATTAAGACTGCTGTGTGGGTTTCTTCCACGTTGGCGGATACACCGGTGCGTGGTAGGCGTCTTCCTTGTCCACCGCAGGCTTTGCCGGCTGATATCGGAGCTGCAGCTCATCGTCATCCTCGCTTTGCCAAATGGACTTGGGAATTTCCGCTACCCGGCGCAGCACCCGGCGGGAGCGGCTTTCATTATTCTGCACAGGTGCAGCCGGCTCCCGGTTGATGGGTTCCGGCGGGAGGTCTTCCTCCTGCATAGGTGCCGGATGGGGATAATCCTCCATGCCCGGAGGCACCTGATTGGCGTAGGTATTCCTCCGATACTGGGTGTGGGACATGTTGGCCACCGTTGGCACAGGCTGATCATAGGGTTCGGCGAAATCCTCGTCCTCCGGCGCATCCTCCTGCCAGTCCTGATCAGGAGCAGATGCCGTGCTGCCATCGGCGTAGATCCACCGCTGCTGCCTGCGGGGAGGCGTTTCTGTTTCTTCCTCGCCTTGATCGTGATGACGAAGGCGGCGGAAAAAGCTTGCCCACACAGTCAGCGGACGCCAGCGGAACAGATGCACCACAATGTCTGCCGCCGTGCCTGCAACACACAGGATGATCACCAGATGAATCCAGTGGTTGCCGATCCACACAAGGAGGCTGTTGCCATCAGAGGCAGTGAACAGATTCCACAAATCCGATACAGCCGTGCGGAACCAGCCCAGCATCATGCTGAAAACGGTATTGGCAAAGTTGCCCATAACAGACCTCCTTCCACAGAAAATCGTTTGTTGTTCTTTGCCGCCCCATTACCGCTGCGTCAGTGTTACCGTAATCTTTGCCGGGTCCGTTTCCACTGTGCACACCCCGTCATCATCCCCGGAAAGGGTGTAGCTGACAGGCAGCTCATGGACACCAGCCGTCAGGCCGGAGGCATCGCAGGTCAGGGTGACGCTGCTGTTCCACAGGCTTTCCACCACCAGTTGAGGGCCGGTAATGGTCACATTGGCCTGGGCAGTAGACAGCACCGCATTCAATCCGCTGCCCACATTGGTCAGGGACACACGGACGTTCTTCAGTGTTCGGCTGGTAATGGCGGGGCCGATTTCCACCTCCACCGTGACCGAATCATTACTGATGTAGGACATTTCGGAGGTCTTCCGCACCTTTACCTGCTGGGTAAAGGAGGCGGTTGCGCCTGCCACGCTCACCGAAGCGTCAGGATAGATGGTATCCACCAAATCCAGGCTGGAAGAAGCCCCAGCCACGGTAATCACCGAAGGGGTAATGGTCACCGACTTCACCTCGTATCCGTCTGCCGGTGTGCCGGTAATCATGCCCGTGCCCGACAGGCTCAGGGTACGTTTGGGATACAGCTGCTGCTCCACAATAACGGAATCCAGCAGCACAGACTCGCTGGTTACTTCCAGCAGGCTGCTTTCCACCACGTTGCCGTCGCTGTCCAGCAGGGTAAAGGGAACCGTGGTGCGGATCAGCCCTTCCCGGGCAGGCAAGGTAGACAGGTCAAGCACAGCCTCCGCCCGGGCGATTTGATCCACCAGGGACTTGGGACCGGATACCGCCACCAGGGGCGGATCCAGATTGGGGGTAGCAGCGTAATACCCCTCTGGTGCTTCACCCACGACCTGCAGTGCCACAGGAATGCGGTACCGGGTCACATACTCTTCCACCGTGACCTCCACGCTTTCCGGCACGATTTCCGTTACCGAGCCATAGGTACTGGAATTGGTGGTGGTCAGCCGAACCCGCTGGGTGCCTGTTTCCCGGATGCGGCTCAGGTCAATGCGCACATTATAGTTGGTGGCCGTTGCATCCTGATACTGCATTTGAGGCACGTCCGCCTTCATCTGCACGCCGGACAGCACGTCATCCAGGTCAGAAGTGACGATGAAGCCATTCCGCTTCAGGGTATCCGCCCCGGATACGGTAACGGATACGCCGGTGAAGATTTTTTCTCTTGTCAGGGTGGGATCCTGGGTAATCAGCCCCGCCCATAGTGCAATGGCAATCACCACTGCCAGCAGCTTAAAGCCCCAGTTTTTCTTCGTCACGTGCCACAGGTGGTTCAGGATTTCCCCCACCGTGACCCGATCCTGCTTCTTATCGGAAGGAGATTGCTGACTCATTTTGCATCCTCCTTTTTCTTGGCCTGCTTCAGGCGGCTGACCATGCTGCGAAGGTCATGCTTGGGCTGGGTGTACATCCCCTCCAGAATGTCCCGAAGGGAATTGGCGTCCAAATGCCGGGTCAGCTTGCCCCCCTTGGCCATGGAGATAATGCCCGTTTCTTCGGATACGATGAGCACCGTAGCATCCGTGGTTTCACTGATGCCCAGTGCAGCCCGGTGCCGTGTGCCCAAGTCCCGGCTTACGCCCCGGCCTTCCGTCAAGGTCAGGATGCAGGCCGCCGCCATGACCCTTGTGCCCCGAATGACCACGGCACCGTCATGAAGGGGGGTGTTAGGTTCGAAGATGTTTTCCAACAAAGGAGCGGAAATGCGTGCATCCACGGCGGTGCCGGTTTCGCTCACATCTTTCAAACCCGTCTTCTGCTCGAAAACAATCAATGCGCCCACCCGGCGGCGGCTCAGATCCAGCATGCACTGGATGATTTCATCCACGATCCGCTGCCTGTCGTCTCCATCGTCGTCCCGGTGCTCGATCAGTGCCCCACGGCCAATCTGTTCCAGTGCTTTTCGCAGCTCCGGCTGAAACAGAATCACCAACACCAGTGCGCCGTTATTGATGACGCTCATCAGCATCCAGTTCAGGGCTGTCAGTCCCAGCAGCTGGCTGCACCAGGTAGCAAGGAGAAGCAGTACCAAACCCTTTAATACAGCGCTGCCCCGGGTCTGCCTGGTAAGCATCAGCAGCTCGTAAATAATGACGGCAACCACCAGAATATCCACAATGTCCGTCAAACTGGGTCGGTGAAACACGTTCCACAGGGTGGTTTGGATCGTATTCCATAGTGATGTCACGGAGCCTCTCCCCACTTTCTACGCAGCACTTGCGTATCGGGAAAACGCTGCCCGCTTTCCCGAGGTTTGCACGGATCCATTGGCCGAACAGCTTCGCCATTTTCCCGGTCACTGGTTCATGCCCTGTTGCTTATCGTACCGCAATTTAACGATTGTGCGGCAGAAAAAATTCCAAGGTCACAAAAAATTCACACGTTGCTTGTCAGACGCTCAGTTCCTGCTTTTCGCCCAGCACGTCCCTGTTGGCATCCAGAATGGGACGGACAACCTCCTGCAGGAAGGCATCCACCTGCTGGCTGCTTCTGCCGGTAAACTGCTCCGGCTGCAAAATGGCCTGAATCTCTTCCCTGGTGATCATAAAGGCAGGATCGGCTGCAATGCGGTCTACCAGATCGTTGGTGCCGCCTTCCTCCTTCACCACCCGGGCAGCGGCCTGAGAGTGCACCCGCAGTTTTTCATGCAGCTCCTGCCGGTTGCCGCCCTTCTTCACCGCATCCATCATAATGTTTTCCGTTGCCATGAAGGGCAGCTCGTTCATTACCCGGGCACGAACCACCTTGTCATACACCACAAGGCCGTCGCACACGTTCATCATAATGTTCAGGATGGCATCCACCCCCAGGAAGGCTTCTGCCACAGCAATCCGCTTATTGGCAGAGTCGTCCAGCGTCCGTTCAAAGAACTGCACACTGGTGGTAATGGCAGGGTTCAGCACATCCACCATCACGTACCGGGCAAGGGCGTCAATCCGCTCGCACCGCATGGGGTTCCGCTTATAGGGCATGGCAGAGGAGCCGATTTGATGCTTCTCGAAGGGCTCTTCCATTTCCTTGAAGCTGGCCAGCAGCCGCATATCATAGGCAAACTTGCTGGCAGACTGGGCAATGCCGCTGAGCACGGACAGCACCTGATAGTCCACCTTCCGGGAATAGGTCTGACCGGACACAGGCACGATCTTATCAAAGCCCATGGCCTTGGCAATATCCTGCTCCACTGCATCAATCTTGGCAGTATCTCCATTAAACAGCTCCATGAAGGAAGCCTGGGTGCCGGTGGTTCCCTTGCTGCCCAGCATGGCCAGGGTGGACAGGCGATGTTCCAGCTCCTGATAATCCATGGTCAATTCATTCAGCCACAGGGAAGCACGCTTGCCCACAGTGGTCAGCTGTGCCGGCTGCAGATGGGTATAGGCCAGGCAGGGCAGAGCCTTGTACTTTTCCGCAAAGTCTGCCAGCAGGCTCATCACATTCAGCAGCTTCCGCCGAAGAATGTTCATGCCTTCCCGCATGATGATAATGTCCGTGTTATCCCCCACGTAGCAGGAGGTAGCCCCCAGGTGAATAATGCCTGCTGCCCCGGGGCACTGAAGTCCATAGGCATACACGTGGCTCATCACGTCATGGCGGCATTCTTTTTCCCGGCGCTGAGCATCTTCGTAGTTGATATCTTCCCGGTGAGCTTCCAGTTCAGCGATCTGGTCATCGGTAATATCCAGTCCCTGATTCTTTTCTGCCCGTGCCAGTGCGATCCAGAGCTTCCGCCAGGTGCGGAACTTGTTGTCCTCTGAGAAAACGTACTGCATTTCACGGCTTGCATAGCGGGTGGAAAAGGGGCTGATGTAGCTGTCATGAGGCATAAAGCGTTCCTCCGATTGATCTTGCGTAATCGGCGCAGGAAACCCGTCGCCGGAAGATACCTCTTCACCCTCCATTATAGTGAAGGGAGAAGATAAAATCAATCGAATGACTAAAAAACCGTGGGATTTTGTTATTCTTCTGCGCCTGTTTACCCTTGTGGCGAAACCCCTGTTTGCGAAGATCGGCCTATGCAGGGATGAAAAAACGCCCGCTTCCGAAGAAGCGGACGCTTTACCCAGCAGGGGCAGAAGGATTCGAACCCTCAACAAAGGTTTTGGAGACCCACGTGTTACCATTACACCATGCCCCTACGTGAACCAACGTGAGGCATTATAGCAGTTTTTCGATGGTTTGTCAAGGGTTAATCATTTCCAAAATGTGTTTATTCAGATGAGTAAATTCCCAAAGTAAGTTCCACAGTGGGAATTAGGAATGGGATTTACAATGAGACAAGAAATGTGGTTGAACTAAAACTGGGAAAAATCCCAGAAAG
>CAVIWF010000024.1:0-37938 GCA_963646285.1 bacterium | reverse complement strand
CAGAGTAACTTCAGCCAAGGATGAATTTAGTTTGGGACAGAATTACAGCCCTTTACTTTGGGAATTTACTGGGAATTTACTTTTGGGAATTTACTCCGTGAAAATGAAAAATAGGGGTTGCTTTTTTCTGCAATCCGTGCTATACTTTCCCCTGTTAACGTTGTGTGGGATTATAGCTCAGTTGGTCAGAGCGCCACGTTGACATCGTGGAGGTCGATGGTTCGAGCCCATTTAATCCCACGTATCCCGAAAGCCTTGAGGTGTAAGACTTTCGGGTTTTTTTGTGTCTCAAAAAGAGGATAAGATTTGGGACAAAATCACGTCGATAAAACCTGCTACGAGGCTTTGATGCGCATCATCAACATCTACAATGCGCATCATCAACATCTGCAGTGATACCTATCCCGTTCTTATGAAAGTGCTTTGGTCTTTGGTCATAATCCCAGATTTTCTTTTCCTCCCCCGTTGACAAACTTCTTGGAAAAGGCGTATACTTGTGACATTCCCGATGGATGAAGCGGAACACGTCCTCGGTGCAGCTGTGTCAAGAGAGTGTCTGCCGCAGGCTGAAAGCAGGCACCACAAGCAGCCGTTGGATACCATCTGCGGACATTGGGCGGCTCATGCACGATAGAGCATGAAGAGTGGTTACAAAACAAGCAGGGTGGAACCGCGGATGCACAGACATTCGTCCCCGCATGAGGGATGGGTGTCTTTTTCTTTTATGAAGAGCACCAAGGCCTTGGCTTGTGCGTCATACACTTGTAAGAGGAGGAACATCCAATGAAGGTCATCTACAACGATGGTCATGTGGACGAGTGCCCTGCTGACGAAGAGCTGCACGTTATTCGCCACACTGCCGCCCACATTCTTGCTCAGGCTGTAAAGCACCTGTACCCCGATGCCCATTTCGCCTATGGCCCCGCCACGGAAAAGGGTTTCCATTACGATATTGATCTGGGCGATGTGAAGCTTTCCGATGAGGATCTGCCTGCCATTGAAAAGGAAATGCAGGCCATTGTGAAGCAGAACCTGCCCATTAAGCCCTATGCTCTCAGCCGTGAAGAGGCTGTGAAGCTGATGACGGAAAAGGGCGAAATTTACAAGGTGGAGCATATTGCCGACCTGCCGGAAGACGCTGTGCTGACTTTCTATCAGCAGGGCGACTATACCGATATGTGCGTAGGTCCTCACCTGTGCTACACCAAGGCGCTCAAGGCATTCAAGCTGACTGCCCTGTCCGGCGCTTACTGGAAAAACGACAAGAACAACAAGATGCTCACCCGCATCAGCGGCATTGCCTTCCGCACCAAGGAAGAGTTGGAAGAGTATCTGAAGATGATGGAAGAAGCTGAAAAGCGGGATCACCGCAAAATCGGCAAGGAAATGGGCCTGTTCATGCTCTGCGATGAAGGTCCCGGCTTCCCCTTCTTCCTGCCCAACGGCATGGCGCTGAAGAATGCCCTGATCGACTACTGGCGTGATATTCATACCAAGGCCGGTTATGTGGAAGTTTCCACGCCTCTGATCATGAACCGTCACCTGTGGGAAACCAGCGGCCACTGGGATCACTACAAGGACAACATGTATGCCACCAAGATTGACGGGGAGGATTACTGCATTAAGCCCATGAACTGTCCTGGCGGCGTCATGGTTTACCGCAGCCAGCCCCACAGCTATCGTGAGCTGCCCATGCGTGTGGGTGAATTGGGCATTGTGCACCGTCATGAGCTGAAGGGTGCCCTTCACGGCCTGTTCCGTGTGCGCTGCTTCACCCAGGATGATGCCCACATCTTCATGACCCGTGAGCAGATTCCGGAGGAAATTGCCGGTGTTGTGCACCTGATCAATCAGGTTTACAGCAAGTTTGGCTTTGATTACTTTGTGGAGCTGTCCACCCGTCCCGAGAATTCCATGGGTTCTGATGAGGACTGGGAAGATGCAACCAACGGCCTGAAGACCGCACTGGAACGCTTGGGCATGAACTATATCGTCAACGAGGGCGATGGCGCTTTCTATGGCCCCAAGATCGACTTCCACCTCCGTGACAGCCTGGGACGCACCTGGCAGTGCGGCACCATTCAGCTGGACTTCCAGATGCCGCTGAACTTCGGTCTGGAATATGTGGCTGAGGATGGCACCCGCAAGCGGCCGATCATGATTCACCGTGTGTGCTTCGGCTCCATCGAACGGTTCATCGGCATCCTGACCGAGCACTTTGCAGGCAAGTTCCCCACCTGGCTGGCTCCTGTGCAGGTGAAGGTGCTGCCCGTATCCGACAAGAGCTTGGACTATGCCAAGGAGGTTTATGAAGCCCTCCGTGATCAGAAGGTTCGTGTCGCCTTGGACGACCGAAACGAGAAGATTGGCTACAAGATCCGCTATGCCCGTCAGGTGGATCGTGTACCCTACATGCTGATCATCGGCGAAAAGGAAATTGCAGACAGAACGGTTTCCGTCCGGGATCGTGACACCGATCAGACGACGGTCATGTCTCTGGATGCCTTTGCCGCCAAGGTGAAGGACGAAATCGTCAACCGCAAGTAATTATCAAAAATTAGAAAGTAGCGTGAAGGAAACAGAAATGTATCCTCCACGCTGCTTTTTTTGTAGCTGATATAGGCTTACGGATTTGTCTCCTGCACCAGACGAAAACGATAGGGCATCTGCACGTCCGTTATTTCTGTTTCGTCCCAAATGTGAGGTGTATAGGTTTCCGGCGCTCCCACCACCACAAAGTACAATAGCTCCGTGTTTTCCGGCACCCTGTAGGTAATGCTTCCCTTTGCTTCGCTATACATGGGCGAATAGGCCCGGCTGCCATCCGAGCAAAGCGCAACAACACCGTATCGCCAGCCTGCCGTGCCGCTCCATGCATTGTACGTGTCAACAGACATCGTACTGCCTGTATCGTCTATGATGCACAAACCAGGATCATCCTCCGCCAAGGCAGAACCAGGCTGCAACCCCTCGAAGTCGATATGCAGCACCCCATTTTCAGGGATCAACAGCTTCACCGCTGAAAAACCATTGGCTTCCGGCGCATTGGCATACGCAATTTGCTGCCAGCCGTCCTCCGTCTCATACAGTGCAGCATCATATCGCCCCTGCCAAGCATCAGCATAGGAACGTGCAAAGGCGAAATCAAAGGTCACTGCATGGGCGGCATAATCGTACAGTTCCTGATACAGTTGTTCCAAATCGCCGTTCAGATACACACGAAGGTGACAGGCAAGGGCATCTTCATCGGCCTTGCTTTCCTTCCAAATAGTACTGAGCCAGTCCATGCCGTACTTCTCTGCATAGTAAGTCATCAGCCAGTAATTTTGATACCGTGTCCACTCGTTTTCAAAGGTACGGAAATAGTTCTTGAACCATGTGTCCATTTCATAGTCCGTAAACTGTTCCTCAGGGTAATCCTGCCATGACTGCCACTGGGCGCTAAGTTCCCAGAACGCATTTCCCAAACCATTTCGATAACTGTAGCGAAATCCTCTTGTGTTGTTATCTTCCTGCCCTGCTGCAAGCTGCCTGCAATACACCAGGTATTGAAAACAGTGCCCCACTTCATGGGCAATGACCGATCCTACCGGCTGGCATGTGGCAGGCGACACCCACAGAGCACCGATTTGATTATCATACCCAGATCCCGTCGCTACCCATTCGGTGGTATACAGCAGATACACCTGCAGCTTATCGCCGTTGATGGTTTGGATGTCGTCAAATCCCAGCGTTTTCGTTTCTGTGACATAGAAGGTTTCCAGCTTTTCCGCCAGATCCTGTACATCCACCCGAAGGGACTCTGGCAGGGTTTCACTGTTGGGATCATCGCCAAAGTCAGGTTCCCAGAAAATGAAATAGTGCTCGGTTTCCACACTCCGGGCAAAGGACCAGCGAGAAGATGCATCGTGGTAATCCATATCCGCATTTTCCAACGGCTGATAGAAAGCATCTTCCGCATCGCCATACACAGGGAAGCAATTGACAAGCAACGTCAATACCAGCAGAGCAAGAAACCATGGTCTTCTTTTCATAGCAAATCTCCCAGGATTTTTAGGCAGATTACAATGGCATATCAATGATGCGACAGTGGAGTGCTTCCGCCTGTGCTCGATCGTGCGTTACCATTAGCAGCGTTCGATGGCCTGCAAAGGTGTCAATCAATTGCAGCATGGTCTCTGCCGTGGCTGCATCCAGCTCCCGCAGGGGTTCATCCAGCACAAGGGCATCACTTGCATGGGCAAGGGCACGTGCCAAGGACACACGCCTGCGCATGCCGCCGGAGAGTTCATCCGGGTATAGACCGCCAGCTTCGGGAAGCTGAACACGCTTCAGCCACACATCCGGATTTTCTTCTGTCACAAGGGCGATATTCTCCGCCGCTGTATACCAAGAAAGGAGCCGATCCTCTTGAAAATGGCAGGCCCAGCGAAATTCAGCCGGGATGTGTATGGTTCCCCCGTCCGGCTGTTCCAGTCCGCAAATGAGGCGAAGCAGCGTCGTCTTGCCGCAGCCAGAGGGACCGAAGAAGCATACCCGTTCGCCCGCTTCCATGGTCATGGAAGCGCTGCAGATAACCTGTTTCTCGCCAAAGGCTTTCTGTACCCCGTCAAGCACGATGGACACGCTTCTCACCTCCCCAAATCACATGGCGAAGCAGCTTTTCAATGCCCATGCTCAGCAAAATAACCACCAGCGTCCACGCCATTAAGGTATCCGTTTCCAGATAAATTTTCGCACTATACAGCTGGGTACCAATGGCATTCTTGGGCGTGCCGATGACTTCCGCCGCAATGCTCGCCTTGAAGCACAGGCCCACGCAGGCTTCGCATGCCGCCAGAAACGTGGAGCGTACGGAAGGGATGATGACTCGGCGGAAGGTTTTCCATCGGCTCCACTGGAAAAGCTTTGCCATTTCCAGCAGCTGCGGATCCGCACTGTCCATGCCTTCCTTCACATTGGAGAAAACCACCGGAACGACCATGAGCATCCCCGTCAAAATCGGCACATTGGAGGAGGACAGCCATACCAGTGCAAGGATGATGAAGGAGGCTACCGGGGTTGCCCGAACAACTGCCAGTGCAGGCCGAACCAGATCATCCGCCCACTGCCACAGGTGGCAAAGCACCGCAAGGATGCAGGCGCAGACGACGCCAAACCCATACGCCATGGCCGCCCGGTACAGACTCATACCCACACAGCGCCAGAAAGCTGCCTCCGTCACGAAGGCAAAACGCTTCATGACGGAGACAGGGGACGCAATCAGCAGTTCCTGACCAGTCGCCAGGTAGGCAATCATCCAAACGCCCAGCCAGAAAAGCAACGGAAACAGTTTTCTCAGAAATCTTTTGATTTTCATAGATTAGGGCATGTAGTAGAAGTCATCTGCCGGCAATGCGCCGCCGACCGACTTGGGGTTTGCATTGTACAGAATTTGGAAGAAAGACTCAATGGCGGTCTTCATTTCCTCTCCGGTAATAAAGACGATGTGGCAATTGGGGATGGCTTTTGCCGCAGCGGCTGCCTTGGGCATAATGCCTTGTGCCTCCACCATTTGGCTGGCTTCTTCAACATTGGCAGTAACAAAGGCAACACTTTCCCCATAGGCTTCCATGAAGGCGGCCACTTTGTCCGGATGCTGCTCAGCAAACTCCCTGCGCACAATGACACAACCCATGGACATGGTGGCAGATTCGCCCTTCTTCTCCGCTGCCTCGGCAAAGAGCTCCGTCACATCCAGCGCAATGCGGTAATCGCTGTTTTGCATCAGCACACTGGTCACGTTCGGTTCCGGCAGCATGGCAATGGTCACTTCCCCGGCAGCAGCCAAGGTGGCCAGTTCCGCATGTTCTGCCTTGTACTCCACCGTCACCTGATCCGTTAAGCCGTATGCATCCAGAATATAATTCAGCACATATTCAGGTGTTGCACCCTGACCGGAAGCATAAATGGTCTTCCCCGCCAGATCCTCCACCGTATGGATGGTATCCCCCAATTCCATGATGGAAAGCACGCCCAGCGTATTCAGTGCCAGCAGCTGCACGTTGCCGTTGGTCTTCTGGTAAAGGGTGGCTGCCAGATTGGTCGGAACTGCCGCAATGTCCACCGAGCCGCTGACAATGGCTGCGGTTGCTTCGTCCGGTGCACCTGCCAGGGTAAAAGTATAGGTGCCATCGTTGTCGTTCATCATTTTTACCATGCCAATGCCCGTAGGTCCCTTCAGGGTCACAATACGGACAGCATCCTCCGCCGTGGCCGAAACAGCCAACGTCAGCAGCATGAGCATAGCCAATACCAGGCTTACAAACTTCTTCATCATTCTTTTTGCTCTCCTTCATCTTTCGTCATGGTTTTTCCCGTCAGTGCGCTCTTGACGGTAACGCCCTGGATATTTCCAAGCTTTCCCGTCATGGCGCCCAGTTGGTCATTGCTGCCCTCCACAATGAGCCCAATGACCCCGATGCCGCTTTGCTGATCCGGTACGCCAATGCGCCCACGAATCAGCGCCCCGTATTGAGACAGAATATGATTCACCTTTTCCGCTTGACTTCTCTGCTCAATCACGATGCCTACAAATCCCAGCCGAACCTCGCTCACCGGCGCAGCCTCCTCATGGTAAAAAAAGATAGCAACGCAAAGCCCTGCTATCCGTAAACGTTACGATTCATGGTTCATCCTCCTTTCCCATCTTTGGCCTTGGTTGCCCTTCGCCGTCAATCCGGGAGAATCTGTGTCAGTCCCTCCGCCGCACGTCACCGCTAGGCTTTGGTTTTCTGACACTTTGATTATAAACGATTTTTTCACAAGTGAAAAGTGTGCAGATTACATTTGTATAATCCGCACACTTTTCATCATGTTATCTTATTTACTTTGCAAGCTTTTTCTGCATAACTTCCAACGCCTTTGCCAGCTGAGCGTCCGTCAGGTCACCCAGCTCATGCATGCCGTTATCGCCTTCGGCAAGCTCCACTTCCACATCCGGGGTGATACCCAGCTTATGCACGGCGTTGCCATTGGGGGTATAGTACTGGGCAATGGTCATCTGCATTCCTGCACCATCGCTCAAGGGGATAACGCTTTGCACAATGCCCTTGCCATAGCTGGTAACGCCCACCACCGTTGCATCTGCACGATCCTTCAGTGCACCGGTCAGAATCTCCGAAGAGCTGGCGCTGTTTTCGTTCACCAGAATCACCAAGGGCATATCCACCTTGCCATCCTTGGTGCGGTAATACTCACGGGTGCCATCCTTATATTCCAGGTAGCACAGGATGCCGTTGTCCAGGAACAAATCGCCAATGGACTGAGCGTCATTTACCCATCCGCCGGGATTATCCCGCAGGTCGATGATCAGTCCTTTGGCGCCCTGCTCCTGCAAATTGGTCAAGGCAGCAGAGAATTTTTCGGCGCAGTCTCCGGCAAATTCGTACAGGTAGATATAGCCAATGTCATCCGTCAGCATCATGGAATCAATCCGATTCACGTTGATGGTGCGGCGCTCCAGGGTGAAGGTCAGTTCCTCCTCCCCACGAAGGAACACAACTTCCACCGTGGTGCCGGGCGTACCCCGCATAATGTCCACGGCATCCTGCAGGTTCGTTGCGGTAACGTACATGTCTTCCACTTTGTACAGGATATCGCCCTTATGCACGCCTGCTTCCTTGGCAGGACCATTGTCGAATACCCGGCTGATGGTGCAAATCCCCGTTGCGTAAGAAGCAGAAATTTGAATACCTACACCGGCGTACTCGCCTTCGTCATCTTCCCAGAGGGAGGCATAATCCTCCGGCGTGTAGTAGAAGGTGTAGGGATCTCCGGTGGCCGACAGCAATCCGGCTGCTGCACCCTGCAGAAGCTTTTCTTCTTCCACGTCCTCGTAGAAGCCTTCCTCTACGTAGTCCATCATTTGCAGCAGGGTATCAAACTTCTGATAACGCTCGTAGGCTTCCTTGGAAATGGTAACGGTATCGCCGCTGCTTTCCGTGGTGGTGGCAGCAGCATCCCCTGTATCAATCCCCAGCAGCGGCAGGTAGGCGCAGGAACTCATGACGCACAGTGCCAGCAGCAGGGAAAGAACAAGCAGCATTTTTTTCTTCATGGCTCAGGCTCCTCCTCGTCTTATTTGGTCAGGAGACGGTCTCCACCGCATTTCTTCAGCTCCATCAGCAGCTTGAAGGTAACGGCATCCTCAAAATGGCGCAGATCCAGCCCCGTCTGCCGCTGCACCTTATCCAAGCGGTAGACCAGCGTATTCCGGTGGATGTACAGCTGCCGTGCGGTGTCGGACAGGTTCAGATCCTTTTTGAAGAACATTTCAATGGTATAGAGCATTTCTTCATTGAAGAGACGTGCCGTCTTCCGATTAAAGAGCAGATTGTGATAATAGGCGCTGATGTCCTGGGGCAGTTCCATCAGGAAACGCTCGAAAATCAGGCGGCTGTATACATAGATGCTGCTTTCCGGCTGGAAAATGCGACCCACTTCAATGGCTCGCTTGGCTTCCTGATAGCTGTTGCGGATTTCGTCCAAGGTTGTGCGCATGCCGCCAATGCCCACGGTCATTTGATGGGCCGTTTCCCCCATCAGGGTTTCCTGCAAGGCTTCGGCAAACTGCATCAGTTCATCGGATGTTTCCACATCGGTCACATCCTTAATCAGCGCAGCCGTGTGCCGATCCATATCAATCAGCACATCCTTTTCCTGCAAGGGGGTCAGATCACGGAGGAGCTCAAAGGCACGCTCCTTTTCCGTCTGCACAATGTGGAACACCATGACGCAGCGCTTCAGGTTCTCCGGCAGCTGATGCTCATGGGCGGCTGCTTCCAGTTCAGCTCCTGCCACTTCCCCCCGCAGCATACGGCGATAAACATCAAAGCCGCTTTCCGTGTGGGTTTCATTGCTGCCCAGACTCAGCAGCAGTGCCTCCGCAAGGGTCAGCACGTCCCGGGCACCAGGGATGCCTTCGTGGCAGGCCAGCACAACGGCAGGCTGCTTCACCGGCAGGTAAAGTCTTCCGCCGAGGGACTGGCACACGCCATCCGTCAGGTCACGCAGGGGCAGAGAAGGTTCGCCAGGAATACCATGTTCCCCATCCTTATCTAAAATGGCCACCGGGATGCTTAGCCGTCCCAGTACCTTTTCCATTTGATCCATCAGCTGCTTATCTACCAAAAAGATCGCTCCTTTCGTCAGCCTCAGTAAAAAAATAGGCTGATGCCATTATAGCACAGCCTACGGGTTTATGAAAAGAGAAAACCGGTCGAAAATGCGACTTTTTTGTAAACTTTCCACAAAAATCGACTCATCAACGCCAGGTCACAACCTTGGCATTGGGCAGCAGCGCCTTCACATCCGCCTTGGGATTGACCAAAGTCGGGGCAGCAACAAGGCTCAGCATGGGAATATCACTCTTGGAATCTCCATAAGCGCAGGACTTTTCCGGCAGCAGTACCAAATGCTTTGCGGCCAGGTAGGCGGCAATACGCAGAGGCTTCTGCAGTTCCTTGCAATTTTCCCCCACCAAACCGTTATACCGCCCTTGATCGTCCACACCGCAAGTGGTGGCAATGACCCCATCCGTCGGCAGGAACTCCGGCAGCACATCCATATAGACGGAAGGTGACGCAGAAACTACCAGCACATAATAGCCTGCTTCCTTCAGGCAGCGCATTTCTGCCACTGCATCTGCATAAAGCCGCTTGCTGAGGCAATCACGCCAGAAGCTGCGTGCCAGGTCATTGATCTTCTCCTGCTCCATGCCAGTCAGGAACGAAAGGGTTTCTTCCTTTGCATGGCTCACCTTTTCCGGACACCGCTTTTGCTGCAAAAAACCGTGAACCGCCTTGAACAATTGGTACCAGGGTGCTTTTCCCCGGCGAATGCAGTACAGCAGAAAAGGAACAATGGAGTCGCCCCGGGCCAGCGTATTATCAAAGTCGAAAAGAGCAAAGGGTAACGCCTGCAATCATCATCGCTCACTTTCCAATTTACAGGTGGCAGTCTTCGTCCAGCAGCCGGTGGGTATAGTGTCGATCCCCGTGCTTCATTTCCGCCATTAGTTGCCCCGTGCCCAGCAGTTTGTATTTGTAGGTGGTCAGGCCTTCGGGACCCATGGGGCCACGGGCGTGGATTTTCCCCGTGGCAATGCCCACTTCTGCCCCGAAGCCATACACAAAGCCATCCGCAAAGCGGGTGGATACATTCCGATACACGCCCGCACTATCCACCCGGGTAAGGAACTGGGCTGCCGCCTCATCATCTGCCGTCACAATGCAGTCCGTATGGTGGGAACCATAGCGATTGATATGCTCAATGGCCTGCTCCAAAGAATCCACCACGTGAACAGACAGGATGCGATCCAGATACTCCGTCCGCCAATCCTCTTCCGTGGCGGGTTCGCAGGGAATGATAGCCTGCACGACTTCATCACCCTTCAAACGAATATCGGCAGCTTTCATGGCTTCTGCCATTTTCGGCAAATACGCCGAAGCAATTGCCCGGTGCACCAGCAGGGTTTCCATGGCGTTGCATACCGCCACGTTCTGCGCCTTGCTGTCCACCGCAATTTTCACTGCCATATCCAAATCTGCCGCCTGATCCACATAAACGTGGCAGATGCCATCCGCATGTCCCAGCACAGGAATGCGGCTGTTGTCCATAATGTAGCGCACAAAAGCATTGCTGCCCCGGGGAATAATCAGGTCAATCAGGGCATCCTCCTTGAGCATGGCCGCCACATCTTCCCGGCTTTCCATCAGCTGGGCAAAATTTTCCGGCAGACCAGCTTTCTTCGCTGCCCGCCGCAGGCTGTTGCACAGAGCCTGGTTGGTTTCAAGAGCTTCACGGCCGCCCTTTAGAAGCACAGCATTCCCGCTCTTGAGGGCAAGGGAAGCAATCTGCACCAGTGCATCCGGCCGGCTTTCAAAGATCACGCCAATCACGCCAATGGGGCAAGTCACCCGGTACAGCTTCAACCCTTCCGTAATTTCCCGTGCCAAGGTCGTCTGTCCGATGGGATCAGGCAATGAAGCCAACGCCTTCAGGCCGTCCGTGACCTGCTGAAGTTTTTCCTTGCCGAAGTGCAGCCGCCCCACCAGCGGTGCAGCAAGACCTTCCTCCTTGGCCCGGGCAACGTCCCTTTCGTTGGCAGCAAATATGGCTGCCTGATCTTCTGCAAGGCAGTCCGCCATGGCAAGAAGCGCCTCATTCCGCTTTTCGCAGGAAACTGCCGCCAGCGTCCACGCTGCTTCCCGTGCCTGACCAGCCATCTGATGAAGATCCATGCGCATCATCCCTTCTGACATTCAATGGCACAAGTATACCATATTGCACCGCAAATGCAAGGAACGAAAAGGAAAAAGCAGCCGAAAAACATCATCGGCTGCCTTGAAGAACCTTGCTGCTTACTGAACGTTTGCGCCGTAGATGAAGCAAAACACCACCACGGCACACAGGAAGACCAGCAGAACATCCAGTACCCAAACAGGAATGTTCAGCTTGTCATAGAGGTTGGTGATCCAGTTATGAGGAACCGGATCCTTCTTCGGGTTCTTTTCTTCCATGGTTGTCCTCCAAAAACAGACCTGCCGCCAAACAAGCGACAGGTCTGTTGATATGTTGCATTACTTGCGGGTCATGTACTTCCGCATGTCCAGAATGCAGGCAATCAGGATAACTGCACCCTTGATGATGTAGGTGATGTTGCCGGAGATGCCCAGGAAGGTCATGCCGGAGATGATCAGCTGCATCATGAACACGCCCAGCAGCACGCCGCTGATTTTGCCGGTGCCGCCCACGAAGGATACGCCGCCGATAACCACAGCAGAGATGGCGTCAGCTTCATAGTTCAGACCCAGGGTAGCGGTAGAGGAGCCCAAACGGGCAGCTTCCACGAAGCCGGTGTAGCCATACAGAGCGCCAGCCAGCATGAACACGCCGATGATGGTAGCCATGACGTTAACACCGGAAACACGGGCAGCTTCTTCATTAGAACCTACAGCAAACATGTTCTTGCCGAAGGTGGTCTTGTTCCAAACCACCCACATGATCGCCGTCACAATGATGGCCAGCAGCACGTACATGGGCACGGAGGTGGTACCAATCTTCAGGATGGACTTGGTCACGAAGTCCGTGGTGTAGCTGGGATCCAAGCTGGAAATCTGCTTGGAGTTGGACAGGGTCAGGTAAGCACCGTAGGTGATCATCTGCATAGCCAAGGTGATGATGTAGGGATGCAGCTTCCACTTGGCCATAACGAAACCGTTGATGAAACCAACGCAGGAACCGATCAGCATCACCAGCAGGATGACCAGAACAACGTTCTGGGGAACGCCATCCACGATGAAGCGGCCATTGGCGCCAGCCTTCTGCAACAGGATAGCTGCCACGAAAGCGGTCAAGCCAGCTACACGGCCACCGGTCAAGTCAGTACCGGCCAGCACAATACAGCCTGCAACACCCAGTGCCATGGGCAGACGCACAGCCGTCAGGGAAATAATGTTCACCAGCGAAGGTACACCGAAGAACTGGGGACGCTGAATCTGTACATACACAGCCAGCAGCAGAATGATGATGATCATGGCGTGATCCAGCACCCAATTGATCACAAAGCTGCGCTTATCCTTTGAGGACAGTGCATTGAAGGAACTCATTTTCCCGGGCATTTCAGTCGCCCTCCTTATACATATTTTGCAGCAAGGGTCATAATCTCTTCCTGAGAGGTATGGTCAGCGTCTACTTCGCCAGCCACACGACCGCCGGACATGACAACGATCCTGTTGCACACGCCCAGCAGCTCAGGCATTTCCGAGGAAACCATGATTACTGCCTTGCCTTGCTTTGCGAGGTTTTGGATCAGCTGATAAATCTCGTACTTAGCGCCTACGTCAATACCACGGGTAGGTTCGTCAAGCAGCAGCACGTCAGGCTCAGTCAAAATCCACCGTCCGAAAATAACCTTCTGCTGGTTGCCGCCGGACAGGGTGTTGATCTTTGTCTGCTGGCTGGGCGTTTTAATACTCATGGCCTTGATCATGCGATCCGTAGCTTCAGCCATTTTCTTATCGTTCAGGAAGGGACCGTTCTTGTACTTTCTCAGGCTTGCGATCACCGTGTTGGTACGGATATCCAAGATACCGAGAATGCCCGTTGCACGGCGTTCCTCTGTCACCAGAGCAAAGCCGTTCTTGATGGCTTCACGAGGGGTCTTGTTGGCAACCTGCTTACCGGACTTGTAGATCTTGCCGCACTTCCTCGTTGCGCTGCCGAAGATGCACTCCAGCAGGGAGGTACGACCGGAGCTGTCCAGACCTGCCACACCAACGATTTCGCCCTTGCGGACATTGATGTTGGCATCCCGCAGGTTGGAATACATACCAGACAAGCCCTGCACGTCCAGAATGTTTTCCTCGCCCACCACATTGTCCTTGGGCGGGAAGCGGTTCGTCAGCGGACGACCTACCATCAGGCGGATGATTTCATCCATGGTCAGGCCATTGGCAGGCTTGGTCGCCACCCACTGGCCGTCACGCATGATGGTCACTTCATCGGAAATGCGGAGGATTTCCTCCATCTTATGGGAGATGTAGACGATACCGCATCCCCGGTCTCTGAGCATGTTAATGATGCGGAACAGGTGCTCTACTTCTGTCTCTGTCAGGGAGGAAGTGGGCTCGTCAAAAACAATGACCTTCGAATTGAAGGAAACAGCCTTGGCAATTTCCACCATCTGCCGCTGGGAAACCGTCAGATTGTTCAGGATGACCTTCGGGTTCACATTGATGCCCAGATCATCGAAAACCTTCTTGGTATCATTGTAGGACTGCTTATCCGATACAAAAGGAAGTCCCTTGACAACCTTCGGATACCGTCCCAGCCAGATGTTGTCCATAACAGAGCGCTTCCGTGCCTGGTTCAGCTCCTGATGAACCATGGCCACGCCGTTATCCAATGCTTCTCTGGATGTTTTGAAGTTAACTTCCTTGCCATCCAAATAAATATGTCCGGCGTCCTTGTGATAAATGCCGAAGAGGCATTTCATCAGCGTGGACTTGCCCGCACCGTTCTCGCCCATGAGGGCATGAACCGTACCAGCCTTCACACATAGCTGAGCGTTATCCAAGGCTTTCACGCCGGGGAAACTTTTGCAGATACCCTCCATCTGAAGGAGTACCTTGCCCTCTGCAGGTTGCTCCTCCTTATGAAGCAGCACTTTTTCACCCATACTGCGCTTCTCCTTTCCGGCAGAAAGCCCTTTTTTGTCAGCAACGCTCGGGCTCTGCCTTTCAAATGAAACGGCGGAGGGACTCAGAGTACTGAGACCCTCCGCACTGAGTCATTCGAAATTCAAACTTCAGAATTACTCGCCGGTGTACACAGAGTACGGAATGTTAACGGTCCAGCCATCAACGATCTCGTAGTTCTCATTCAGGCCTTCGAACTTGTCCTTGCCGTTCACCAGGTTAGCGGTGATGGTAGCCACAGCGTCAGCCATGCCTTCAGCATCCTGCTTGATGGTACCGGTCATCTGCTTGTTGGCGATCAGTTCCTTAGCAGCGTCGGTAGCGTCAACACCGAACACGGGGATCACGGTGCAGCCTTCGCCGCCGGGCAGGTTGTAGCCAGCATTGACCAGAGCGTTCACAGAGCCCAGAGCCATGTCGTCGTTGTTGCAGATGATCAGCTCGACCATGTTGCCATTCGCCTCGTTGTACTGAGACAGGATGGTCTGCATGTAGTCGAAGGAAGCGGTGTTGGACCAGGTGCCGTTCAGGTCAACCAGGTACTTGTTAGCGTTGCTTGCGTCGTAGAACTCCAGAGCGGGCTTGCCAGCGGCAACCAGCACTTCGTCAGCGCACTCAACACCATACTGGGTACGAGCGATAGCTTCCTGGTTTGCTTCGTCGCCCTTGAACATAACATAGGAGATCTTGCCGTCCTTGTTCAGATCCAGCTCGTCGAAGTGTTCCAGCACATATTCGCCGATCATCTTGCCCTGCATCTTGCCGGCCTGGGTGAAGTCGGTGCCAACGAAAGCGCTCTTCTCATAGCCCTTGAACAGAGCAGCAGCTTCGTCGTTGTCGGTGGACACAGCACGGTTGAAGAACACAGCGGGGATGCCCTTTTCCTTGATGGCGTTCATCAGGGTTTCGGCGGTGCCGATGGAGCCGGACTCAACCAGGTTCACAACGATGGCATTTGCGCCGGTTACCAGAGCGGTGTTGATGTCGTCAGTCTGGGTCTGCTGGTTGGCGTTGGAGTCCTTGTCAACCACGTTCAGACCCTTTTCAGCCATTGCAGCGTCCAGAGCGGTACGCACGCTGGTGAGGTAAACGTCACCAAAGGTATACCAAGAAACATAGGTTTCGCCCTCGGCGAATGCTGCACTGCCAACCATGGTGAGTGCCATTGCCGCTGCCAGGATACCAGCCACGAGCTTTTTCATAGGGAAACACCTCTTTCTTTATTTCAACGAACCTCCGTTCGCTGATTAACAAAAACGTCGACATCAAAAACAATCGCACACTTGCAAAGCGATCCCTGCCTCCATTACAGTCGTCTTTTATCGTCACGGTTGTCTTTTATCGTCATGCTTATTATAGCCTTTCCCACCTGCAATGTCAACCTTTTTTTGTATTAAATTTCTGAATACAGCCCAGATGATACAAAAACATAAGTATTTTGTCCTCCCCCGCCCAATGCGGCTTTTTCCTTTGTGCTGCAAGGGTTTCCTGTGAAACTACTTACACTGTGTGCTTAATTCAAACAGGAAGCGCAATCCCATCCCGTCCTGAATTATTACAAAAGCATGACGCATATTGTTACAAAACATATTACAATAGTTTTTGAAATTGTTATCATTTTATGGGAAGAAAAAAGGCAGCACTTGCGTTATAATAGGTGCAAGTCCCAATACGAAGCGGAGGGTCAAGCAGTGCAGCAAGCTCAAGCCTGTGAGCGGAACGATGGGGCGTACTTCGAGGAGATCTACGAGAAATACGCCACGGATGTGCTGCGGGTCTGCTACTTCTATCTCGGTGACCGTCAAAAGGCAGAAGACGTCTGTCAGGATGTTTTCGTTCGGCTGATTACCACAACGCCGGATTTGCAGGAGGGCCGTGAAAAAGCCTGGCTGCTGAAGGTGGCGCTGAACCGCTGCCGGGACATCTGGCGCGGCTCCTGGCTGAAGCGTGTGGTGCTTGGTTCCCCTGCCTTTGACCTGATTCCTGCCCCGGATGAAATTGACAAGCTGACCGAACAGCACGAGCTGATGGCAGCCGTCAATCAGCTGCCGCCTACTTTTAAGGAAGTTATCCTGCTGCACTACTACCAGGGCTACGGTATCACGGAAATCGCCGAGATGATGCATCTACCCGAGGGCACCATTTCCAGTCGTTTATCCCGCGGACGCAAAAGATTAGAAAGCATTTTGAAAGGAGGCGACGCCCGGTGAAAACCATCGAACGTTTGCCAGAAGCCGCCGAGCGTGGTCTTGCCGGATTGAATGCCGGCGCAAATCTCAAATACCGCATTATCCATGAAGCCGCCAAGAAAGAAGAAGCTCCCGCCCGTTCCCGGCGCAGCTGGGTACCGGCGCTGTGCTGTGGCCTTGTGGTGGTTCTGTGCGGCGTGTTCATCCCCAGCGCCATTTCCCGCCGGCAGAGCAATTTGCTGATCGTCAGTCAGCCTGCCGGTGAGGCAACGGAGGCTCCTGTGCTGACAGCCCAGAATTACGGCATTGCCAGCGGCGCTCTGTCTGCCGGTGTCAATGCGCCTTCCTACCGCAGCATTTGGGAAAGCAGCCAGAACGGTACTTTCCCGCTGATTGGCCTGAACGGCGCTTACTACCGTATGCTGTCCACTCCTTCTTCCGTCAGCGACAGCCAGTTGGGCGCAAGCTTGGGCACAGTGGCAGAGTATACCACCGAGCCCGCCCTGTCTGACAACAGCATTATCCTCAGCAACTGCAGCGAAGCAGGCACGGAGGTGTATGGCATCAGCGGCATGAGCGGCACCCTGGTGGCTGCCAAGGTGGACGGCGTCACCCGGCTCTTCCAGCGGGTAGGCTTCAACGGTACAGCACTAAACGGCAATGAGTCCCTTAGTGATACGCTGCAAATTGCCGGTCACGTCACCGCCATGGAGCTGAGCGATGTGGGCACCATCACGGATGGAAATACGATTTCCTCCCTGCTGACCACCCTGTTCAGCAATGCGTCCTACAAATCCGGCGGTTCCGTCAGCGGCAGTCAGTCCCTGCTGTTGACGCTGGATAACGGCTTTACCGTGCAGCTGGCTGTGAAGGATGATCGGTTCAGCGCCTGCGGCACTTGGGACTGCCCCGAGTTCTTCGAAGCCTTTGCCGCTGCGGTGCAGTAAGAAAACCATCGTGATTCTTTTCGGAGAAGATACTTCGGTATCTTCTCCATTTTTATGATGTCGGCTTAATGCTCATCAATGATTTTCCACGTCACAGCTCTAGTCAACCGAAAGTCTCTCTTGGAATAATCTCTGTTCGCATCACCGTGCAAGTCGTTGCCATGCACCCAGAAGACCACGGACTGCCTCGCGATAATTTTCCAAACATCATCTGTGCCATAGTGATTCTTCAGCACAGTTGATGCGATCTTTTTCTTTTCCTCCAGGGACACGGAAGAATCCTGAAGCTGCTGATAATATGCCTGATAGCAAATGAGGCCGTATTCGTACAGCTTCGTCACCATCTGAATCCGCATATCATCCGGGATCAACGCTTCGTTGCCACGTACAGATAGAGGCGCAATATTCGGATACCTGCCGCCATCCATCGTTTCTATGAGCGAAAGCCCGTGGTCAATCTGATAGGTGCCCATCCAATAGGCATACAGGAGCATATTGTCCGAGACGCATTTCCCCTCCGCCATTGCCTCCCAATAGTTTTGTCCATTCCAAACAGGCTTTGCATATTCAGCCATGACATACCCTTTCCCATATTCTTCGGCATAGGCATGGTACCAGAGTTCACCTTTATGTTGTGTTTCGTCCAAAAATGTCAGCATTGCGCCGCCTTGCAGCCGTCCCAGAACCTTGCCGCCCGGAGATTTCCGGAAATTCACTTGGTTATGGACGATCTGAATCTGGTCAGAAAGCACGACTTCTTTTCCCGCATAGGATGCAAAGATTTCATTCAAATCCGCTATGCCTTCCTCTCTTTCCCCGGCATTTGCCCCAGAAACGTATGCGCACAGCATGGCTACAAGCAAAAGAATTGCCGTCATTCTCTTCATCGCAATGCACCTCCCCCGCTATCATAACATATCATACGAAAATAAGCTACTTGCCCGAAACAACCAGTGCAAATTCACAGAAAGTTCATGCCTATCTGTTATGAAAATGCTTGACAGCAGGTCGCAATCCGTATATGATGTGACTGAAATTCTTAATTTAGTCACAGCGATTGGAGGTTAATGATGAGCTACATCACTTTTGATCAGGTGTGCAAGGATTATCCCACCGGAGATACGGTGGTTCATGCGGCTGATCACGTATCCTTCGGCATTGAGAAGGGTGAGTTTTGCGTGGTGCTGGGCCCCAGCGGCGCAGGCAAAACCACGGTGCTGAACCTGCTGGGCGGTATGGACAAGGCCACCAGCGGACATATTCTGGTGGGTGATAAAGAAATCACCGGCATGCGCTCCAACCAGCTGACGGAGTATCGCCGGCTGGATGTAGGCTTCGTATTCCAGTTTTATAACCTGATGCCCAACTTAACGGCGCTGGAAAACGTGGAGCTTGCCCAGCAGGTGTGTCCGAGAGCGCTGAATCCCCGGGAAGTGCTGGAAAAGGTGGGGCTCAAGGAGCGGATGAACAACTTCCCGGCACAGCTTTCCGGCGGCGAGCAGCAGCGTGTCTCCATTGCCCGGGCACTGTGCAAGAATCCCGCCCTGCTGCTATGCGATGAACCCACCGGCGCTCTGGACAGCAAAACCGGTGAACAGGTGCTGGATCTGCTCACCAAGCTTTGCCAGGACTACAGCACCACGGTGGTAATTATCACCCACAACGCCAGCATTGCTCCGCTGGGCAACCGGGTCATCCGCATTCGCAACGGTGCGGTGCAGTCAGTTGAAATCAACGAGCATCCTGCGAAGGTGGAGGATATTACATGGTAAAAGAACAGTCAGCGGAGCGCAGACGCCGCAGCATGCTGCATCGAAAACTGCTGCGTGACATCAAGCAGAACGCCATGCAGTTTTTGGCGATTGTGCTGCTCTGCGCCCTTGGTACATGGGTATTCAGCGGATTGGACGCCACCTGGCGAATGCTGGATCTCTCCGCTGAAACCTACTTTGACGAATGCAATCTGGCAGACTTGTGGGTCAAATCCTCCGGCTTCAGCAAGCAGGATTTGTCCCGACTGAAGAACCTGTCAGGCGTCAGCAGCATTCAGGCTCGCTCCACCTTGGAGTACGATGCGCCGGATCTGGGCAGCGACGTTTCCCTGAACGTCCACGCCTATGACGGCGAGATGGCACTGAATACCCCCATCATTCGGGAAGGTTCAGCCCTGCGTGCCACGGATTTGAAGGGCTGCCTGATTGAGGAGCAGTTTGCTCAGGCCCACGACCTGCATGTAGGCGACTCCATCACCCTGTCCTACAGTTCCGTCAGCAAGAACTTCATCATCCGCGGCATCATTATGAGTGCCGAATACATTGTCACCACCAAGGACGTGACGGCAGACCCTGAGCATTACGGCTTTGCCCTGATTTCCGCTCAGGCTGTGCCGGAAATGCCCCTAAACGATGTGCTGGTGCAGCTGACCGATGATGCAGATGCAGATACGGTTATGGCAGAAATTCAGGATCTGCTGCCTACTGCGCTGGTGCTGACTCAGCAAACCCACTCCTCGACCATGATGGCACGGAACTACACCAGCATGTTCCAGAACCTGAGTTACGTCTTCCCTGTGCTGGCCTTTGCCGTAGCCGCCATGATCGTGGTCAGCACCCTGACGAGAATGATCGAGAATCAGCGCATTCAGATGGGCACCTTGAAGGCGCTGGGCTATCGGGATCATCAAATCCGTACCCACTACCTGTGCTATGCCCTGTATCCCTCTCTGGTAGGTTCCCTGGCCGGCGTCTTTATTGGTCAATATACCCTGCCGGATGTTATCTGGGGCATCGTAAGCCACAATTCCCGCTATGCCTATCAGCTCCGTGCACCCATCTCCTGGCTCACCTGGGGCATGATGGCGCTCAGCATCGGCCTAAGCGTTATCATCTGCCTCCACGCCTACAACAAGGCTGCACGGGAAACAACTGCTAATCTGCTGCGTCCCAAGCCGCCAAAGTCCGGCAGCCGGATTCTGCTGGAGCGGATTCCTGCCTTGTGGCGGCACTTCTCCTTCAATGCCAAGATGATCGTCCGGAACCTGATGCGCAACAAGGGACGCACCCTCATGGCGCTGGTGGGCATTATCTGCTGCAACATGCTGATTATCTGCACCTTTGGCCTGCTGGATTCCTTCGATTACTTCATTGGCCAATACTATACCAACACCCTGCAATACGATGTCCGGGTTGACCTGGACACGACCCAATCCGGCACTTTGGAAAGCTACCAGGCAAGGCTTCAGCAGGGAGCAGAAAAAGTTGACGGCATTATGGAGCAAAGCATCAGTCTGCGTTTCGGCGATCAAAGCCGTGCCATGCTGCTGACCGTTATGCCGGATGATCAAACCTCCCTGCATTTGGGCACCGATGGTACCCTGCTGACCATGCCGAAGGAAGGTGTCATCGTCAGCGCCAAGCAGTGCCAGGTCATGGGCATTTCCGTTGGGGATACGGTGGATCTGATCCTTGCCGGGGACGAGGACACCCTGCATCTGGAGGTCATCGGCACGGCAGATACCAACATTGGTCAAGGCGTTTTCATGGGCAAGACCGCATGGGAAAAGCTGCGTAAGGGCAGCTTCACCGTCACCTCCCTGCTGCTTACAAATCCCACGGAAGACTGCATCTATCGCCTGAATGAGATGGACGAAGTCACCGCCCTTAAGTATCCCACCGAACAGTTTAAGCAGACCATGACCATTATGGATTCCACTTCTGTAGCCTTCAGCATTCTGTCCGGAGCTGCCTTGGGGCTGGCCTTCGTTATCTGCTACAACATGGGCTTGATGAACTTCACCGAGCGCACCCGGGATTACGCTACCCTGAAGGTACTGGGCTATCATCAGAAGGAAATCCGCAAGCTGATGCTGCATGAAAACGACATCACTGCCTTGCTGGGTGTGATTCTGGGCATTCCCCCGGGAATCATACTGGTGGACGTGATTTTGAAGTCCTGTGAGTATGATTCCATGGTCTTCGCTTCCAACATCACCATTCAATCCATCGCCCTGGCAAGCCTGATCACCTTTGTCTTCACTTGGCTGATCGAATGGTTCCTGACCCGAAAGGTTCGCTCCATCGACATGGTGGAAGCCCTCAAGAGCGTTGAATAAAACCGACCGAAATATGAAATGTAAAATCAAGAACAAACCGAAGTGCAGAAAGGAAGTTGAACTTACATGAAACGCATTGCCGCCCTGATGCTTGCCTTTTCCCTGCTGATTGCCACTCCTGCCCTGGCAGACATGGACCTGTCCGGCTACTCCATTGCCAACGGCAACGTGAGTGCTGTCAACTACGTAGATATTGTCGCCCCTTATTCCGGCACGCTGGCATCCTTTGATCTGGAAGCCGGTGATAAAGTGACCGAGGGCGATACCCTGTTTACCATGCTGACCAATACCCTGTATGCCAGCGAAGATGCCACCGTTGCCACCGTCTTTGCCGAATCCGGAGACGATGCCCAGACCATTGCATCCCGCTATGGCGCCGTCATCGCCTTGGAAGGCACGGTGACCCAGCGCATCAATGCTTCCACTTCCGGCGCATACAACGATGAAAAGAACCGTACCATCCACATCGGTGAAACGCTGTACTTCAAATCCGGCAACAACAAGGAAGGCGAGGGTACGGTCATTGCCGTCAGCGGCACCAGCTATGTGGTAGACATTACCCAAGGCAATTTCGACAGCAATGCCGCCATGACCCTGTACCGTGACGACAGCTACAACAACAAGGACTGCGTTGGCAAGGGCATTGTGGTTCGCCGGGATCCTGTTCTGCTCGCCGGCAGCGGACGTGTGGATCAGGTGCTGGTGAATGCAGGTGATAAGGTGACCCGTGGTCAGGCACTGATGACCTTTATGTCCCAGGATGCAGACATTGGTGCCTCCCCCATCGTTACAGCGACGAAAAGCGGCGTAGTAGCTTCCGTGGCCGTTTCTCCCTGCCAACAGGTATGGAAAGGCGAATTGTTGGCTCGGATCTATCTGACCGATGAACTGGAAATTGTTGCTCAGGTGGATGAAATGGACATGGCCGCTGTACGTGTGGGCAGCAGCGTTCCCTGCACCCTGGATACGGATGAATCCGTGGTCTTCTACGGCACGGTAACGGAGATTTCTTCCCTGGGTGTTACGCGCCAGAATGCAGCCTACTACGCCGTGCATGTTGCAATTGACCAGTCTGCTTCCCTGGGTGCAAGCGCTTCCATCTACCTGCCAAAGAAGTGAGGAAACAGCATGGCCACCGCTTTTCGTGATACAGAAAAAGAAGTGATTGTCAACAAGCTTCGGCAATCCGCATGGAATCATGCCTGTGCTGAAGGCATGCGGAAAACCACCGTCGAAATGCTTGCCGAGGAAGCAGGCATCTCCAAGGGAGCCTTTTATCACTTCTATGCCAGCAAAGAATTGCTCTTTCTCGATATGTTGGAAACCTGGCAGCAAAAGGCCTATGCTGTCGCAGCCAAGGTGCTGGAGGATCATCATGATCTTCCAGCACCTGCCCGAGCCTCTCTGGCCTTTCGTGAGGTTTTCCGTTTCATCGTTGCACAGCCGATAGGCCGCTTCCTGGCGGAGGAGATTTCCATCATGCTCAGGCGTATCCCTGAAGACGTGCTGGATGCCCATTACCAAAGCCAGGAGGAATTCATCATCAACATTATCCGCCAGGTTGGCGTTGTGCTGACCGTGCCGGATCAAACAGCCGCCGCCGTGGTGGTGATTCTGATGCTTTCCCTGACCAACGCCGACCGGGTAGGCGAGCATTATCAGGCAGGCATTGACGCGCTGGTAGATAGCGCCTGCAAGCAGCTGATTCAGGAATGATGGCGGGAAATTCCGTTGAACGAACCATTCTCATCAGTTCAAATAAAAGGATGGCATCGTAGCCGTGTTTGACTGCAATGCCATCGAAGCATGGATAACAAGAAATCCCGATATAGAAAACCATGAGAGCTTTTATGGTCGATTTACAAAGTGGCTGTTTTGCTTATGCCTCCGCCACTGCTTCAATTTCGCACAGAACATTCTTCGGCAGTGCCTTTACCGCGCAGCAGCTTCTTGCCGGCTTGCTGGTAAAGTACTTTGCATACACTTCATTGAAAGCGGCGAAATAAGACATATCAGCCAGGAAGCAGGTCGTCTTGACCACCTTGTCAAGGCTGGAACCTGCCGCTTCCAGCACAGCCCCCACATTCTTGCAGCTCTGTTCTGCCTGGGCTTCAATGCCTTCAGGGATTTCGCCGCTGGCGGGGTTGACCGGGATCTGGCCGGAGCAGTAAACCATTCCTCCCGCAATCATGCCCTGGGAATAGGGTCCAATGGCGCCGGGCGCCTTTGTTGTTGCAACAACCTTCATGGATGTACCATCCTTTCTAACAAATCAAGCCTAAGCTTCATCAACGCTGAAATATTTTTCAGTGTTTCGCTTATTATACGCTGAACCTTTTCGTTTGTCCATTCCTTTGCAGGCCTGAAATACGCAAATACACAAGAAAAACAAAATGATTGCTTATGCGGTGGCGTGAATTCTTATTCTGTATGACTAAAATATCTTTCAGTTTACTCATCCCACACAAAAAGGAGGACGCCTTCATTCGGCATCCTCCTTTTTGATATTGAAAACAACTGTTTGAGAGTTCTTATTCCTCTTCCTTCACAATGGCGATGTGCAGTTCATCCAGCTGCTTCTGCTCCACCTTGCCGGGTGCACCCATCATCACGTCCTGCGCATTCTTGTTCATTGGGAAAGGAATGACCTCACGGATGGTGTCCACGCCAGCCAGCAGCATCACCATACGATCCACGCCGGGGGCAATACCTGCGTGGGGCGGTGCACCGTAGCAGAAGGCGTTGTACATGGCAGGGAACTTGGCCTTGACATCCTCTTCGCCCAAGCGAACCAGTTTGAAGGCCTCAATCATGATTTCCGGATCATGGTTCCGCACAGCGCCGGAAGACAGCTCCACGCCGTTGCACACCAGGTCATACTGGAAGGCCGTAATGCTCAGCGGATCCACCAGACCCTGCTGTGCCTTCTGGAGCACTTCCAGCCCGCCGTTGGGCATGGAGAAGGGATTGTGGCAGAACTCCAATTCGCCGCTTTCTTCGCCGATTTCGTACATGGGGAAGTCCACGATCCAGCAGAATTCATACTTTTCCCGATCCATGTGGTTGGGGCACAATTCGCCCAGCTGCTTGCGCAATACGCCAGCCGTCTTCTGGGCTGCACCCTTTTTGCCCGCTGCCAATCCGACAAAGGTGTTGGGCGTCAGGTTCAGGGCAGCTACGACAGTGTCCTTCTTATCCTGCAGGAACTTGGCAATGCCGCCTGCCAGCTCGCCCTTTTCATCCATCTTGAACCAGTAGGGCTTGCTGCCGGCAACAACCTCCACATCAGCACAGAGCTTGTCGATCTGTTTCCGGGTAGCCGTCATGTTGGTGACAACCACAGCCTTCACCACATTGCCTTCAAAGGGGGCAAAGCCGCAATCCCCCACCAGCTCCGTCACGTCCTGACACTTCAAATCAATGCGCAGGTCAGGCTTATCGGAGCCGTAGGTTTCCATGCTTTCCATGTAAGGAATGCGGCGGAAGGGAGCAGAAGACGCCACGTTGTAGGTGCCGTACTTGGCAAACACAGGGGGCAACACGTCTTCCAGAATGGCGAACACATCTTCCTGAGAGGCGAAGGCCATTTCCATGTCCATCTGATAGAATTCACCGGGGCTGCGGTCGCCGCGGGCATCCTCGTCACGGAAGCAGGGGGCAATCTGGAAATACCGGTCAAAGCCGGAGGTCATCAGCAGCTGCTTAAACTGCTGGGGAGCCTGGGGCAGGGCGTAGAACATGCCGGGATGCTTCCGGGCAGGCACCAGATAGTCACGGGCGCCTTCAGGAGAAGAGGCCGTCAGAATGGGGGTGGTGATTTCCAGGAAGCCGTGCTCCAGCATGGCTTGACGAAGCGCCGCCACCACATTGCACCGCATGACGATGTTCTTCTTGACCTCCGGGTTGCGCAAATCCAGATAGCGATACTTCAGGCGAATCGCTTCATCTGCTTCCTTGCTCCGGTTGATCTGGAAAGGCAGGGCGTTGTAGCGGCAGCGTCCCAGCACCTCGATTTTTTCAGGTACCACTTCAATATCGCCGGTGTCAATCTTGGGATTTTTATTGTCCCGCTCACGGACGGTGCCGGTTACGGAAATGGTGCTTTCCTTGTTCAGATCCCGAACGGCAGCCATCATTTCTTCCGACTCAATAACGACCTGCGTCGTGCCGTAAAAATCCCGCAGTACCAGGAAAGCCAGGTTGCCGCTGACCACCCGGATGTTTTCCATCCAGCCGGAAAGCTGCACCTGCTTGCCTGCATCCGACAAGCGAAGTTCGTTACAGGTATGGGTACGGTTCTGCATGGTAATTGCAGCTCCTTTCACATTATGGTTTCCTTTATTTGATCATGTCACGAACAGCAGCAGCCACTTCTTCCCGAGGCACCGTCCGTTCTTCACGGGTCTGCATGTGCTTCAGCTTCACCACGCCGTTCGCCACTTCATCGTCTCCCAAGGTGGCTGTAATGGCTGCCCCTGTCTTATTGGCATACTTGAATTGCGCCTTCAGGCTGCGGCCACAGTGATCCATATCTGCCTTCAATCCATCATTCCGCAATTGCTGCACCAAGGTAAAGGCACTAAGTTTGTTCTCCCCCATGTAGGTCACAAACGCATCGTACCAGGCTGGTTGGGGGATTACAACGCCTTCGCTGTCCAGCAGCATCAGCACACGTTCGATGCCCATGCCGAAGCCCACAGCCGGCAGGTCAGGGCCGCCCAGCTGGCTGACCAGATGATCGTACCGTCCGCCGCCGCAAACGGTCAGATTGCCGTCCTTGGTGGTGGTGATCAGCTCGAACACCGTCTTGGTATAGTAGTCCAGTCCACGGACGATGCGGCTATCCACCTGATAGGGAATGCCGCTGGCCTGCAAACATTCCTGCAGCTGGGCAAAGTGGGCCTTGCAGTCATCGCACAGCACATCCAGCATGCTTGGTGCATCCTTCACCAGCTCCTGGCACTTGTGCTCCTTGCAGTCAAGCACCCGAAGGGGATTGCGGTCAAATCGGCTCTGGCAGGTGGGGCACATCTGATCCAGCCGGCCAGCCAAAAACTCCTTCAGCATGGCGTGATACTTGGGACGGCACTCCGGGCAGCCAATGGAGTTGATGTTAACGGACAGATTCTTTACCCCAAGGGAACTGAGCAGCTTGTACGCCAGCAAAATCAATTCCGCATCCGCCGTAGCATCCTGAGCGCCAAAGCATTCCAGACCGAACTGGTGATGCTCCCGCAAGCGACCGCTCTGGGGGGCTTCATAGCGGAAAATGGGCGCATCCAGATAGTACATTTTGCACGGCAGGGGATCTGCATACAGGTTGCTCTCCAGGAACGAACGGGCTGCGCCTGCCGTCCCTTCCGGCTTCAGGGTAATGGAGCGGTCTCCCTTATCCTTGAAGGTGTACATTTCCTTCTGCACAATGTCCGTGGTATCGCCGACGCCGCGCAGAAACAGCTCCGTATGCTCGAATACAGGGGTGCGAACCTCCCGATAGCCGGCCTCTGCAGCAGCATGCCGCATTTTATCCTCAACGTATTGCCAGCGATAGCTGTCTGTGGGCAGCACATCCCGTGTGCCTCTCGGTGCCTGAGTCAGCATGTGTATATCCTCCTTTGCCATGGGTGTAGAAAAGCCCCATGCAGCATGCTCTGCATGGGGCGAATCTTCTTCGCGGTGCCACCCGTGCTTTGCGGCTCGATTCTCCGTGCCGCCTCATTGCCCGGTTAACGCTGGGCATACGTTCGGCTTTCACCGAAAGGCTCCGGGGTGTCCCCGTCTGCCTGCCGCCGGAAGCTTTCAGCCTGAGACTTCCTCTCTTTTAAGCGGCCTGACACACGCTCTTCCCATCCTTGCCTGCCCCGTTATTTTAGCAGGATTCCCGGCGGTTGTCAACGTGCGGTTTTGGGTGCAAAGGATATGTTTATAGTATGTTTATAGTATCCGCCATGCCAAGGATAGCATCACTCTGCTTCGCCGAACATCTGCTGCACCACGGAGCAAATCATCTGAGCCGTGCCTTCCACGCCAAAGCGTGAAGAGTCAATCAGCAAGTCCTTGTTATCCAGCACGCTCCTGCTGTCTCCGCAGTATTTCTTATGGTAATAGCTGCGGGCCAGATCCATATCATGAATGGTTTTTCTGGCTGTCTTCTCGTCCATGTTCAGCCGCTCGATGCAGTTCTTCACCCGCTCCTCCATGGGGGCAAAGAGATAGACGGAAAGGTGATTCTTTTCGTTCCGCAGAATATAGTCGCTGCACCGTCCCACAATGATGCAGGAGCCTGCCTTTGCCGCATCCTGAATGATGCTGCACTCTGTGTCAAACACTTCGTCGCTGATGCTGTAGCTGGTCAGGTTCATCTTTTCCCGGCGATGGCGGAAAAGCCCTGCACTGCGGCTTGCACGCTCCTCCGTGTCGCTGATCAAGGTCAGGCTCTGCCCCATGCGCTTTGCTGCCGCTTCCACAATATCCCGATCCCAGAATTCCACGCCAAGCATTTGTGACAAATGCTGCGCCACCGTGCGCCCCAAGGCACCAAACTCTCTGGAAATGGTCACCACATATTGTTCCATGACAAGCCCTCCTGATCACGTTTGTGGATTCATGCTGCCGCCTTTGCCGGCTTGCGTGACTTCTTCTGTATGCGGCGAACGATACAGGACAGGGAAAAATTGATCACGAAATAAATGAGTGCCGCAAGGCCAAACAGAACAAACACATCGGACACGTTCACGGTGCCCAGACCATTGTAGCGATAAGCGGTGCTCATCAGCTGCTTGGTGCGAGCCATCAGCTCAATGGCTGCCACATTGGCCAGATAGGAGGAATCCTTGATGGTTGTGATCACCTGACTGAGCAAAGTAGGGATCACGTTGCGGAAGGCTTGGGGCAGAACAATGTACCACATGATCTGCACCGTGTTAAAGCCCTGAGCATGACCTGCTTCAAACTGCCCTTCTGCCACAGAGTTCAATCCGCCGCGAATGATTTCCGCAATCACGGAGGATGTAAACAGCACCAGTGCTACCGCTGCCTTGAAAAGAAGCTTCACATCTGCCGCAGAGGTCAAACCGAACATTTTCCGGCTGAACATCTTTGGTACAGGACAAAAAACCAGACAGATAAAGATCCAAAGCAGCAAAGGGGTGTTGCGAAACACTTCGATATAAATAATGGCAATGCGGCGGAAAATCCTTGCCTTGCCATGGGTGCCGTAGTTCCGCAGCAAAGCCAGCACAGAACCCAGCAAAATGCCCAGCACCACAGCCACCAGGGAAATCATCAGCGTGAACACCAGACCCCGCAGCAGATATTGCATGAGGGCAGGGGTAGAAATCATCTGAAAGCTCGCCTGCAACTCCGTCATAGATCTGCCACCTTCCTTCCGCTGCTGGGACGAATCACCGTCCTTCTGTCACGAAGCTTGAGCCGCTGCTCCCAGGTGCTTGCCAACCGTGACAGAGGAAAACAAATGACAAAAAAAAGCACACCGCACACCAGATAAGCCGGACCATAAGCGCCGCCAGTATTGGCCCCGGTAACAAAGGAATACGTTAACGAAATCAAATCTGATCCGCCGATAATGTACAGGCAGGAGGTATTCTTCACCAGGTTCACCACCTGATTCACCATCGGAGGCAGAATGACTTTCACACTTTGCGGCAAAATGATATAAATCATTTGCTCCATGTAATGGAAACCCTGTGCCTGAGCAGCCTCGAACTGTCCCTTAGGGATTGCTTCGATGCCTGCCCGAAACACTTCCGCCATGTAGGCACCATGATAAACGCCTAAAGAAATGATGCCCGCCGGCAGGATACCAATGCTGTGTCCCGAAAATGCCAGCGCATAATAGAGAAAGCAAATTTGCAGTACAACCGGTGTATTTTGAATGAACTCCACGTAAACCCGGGCAATGGCCCGCAAGACCTTCGATCTGCCTGTGGCCATCAGTCCAAAGACCATGCCCAACACCAATGCCAGCAGAATGCCGGACAGGGCCGTCAGCACAGTCGTCTCCAACCCCAGCAGGAAAGTGGAGCGATATGTCCATACCTTTGACCATGCTTCCGGTGTGAAGAGTGACATGCTTCAGCCCCCATTTCTTCAACTTGATGGGAGATTCATCAGGAGAAGGTTAACGCTTCCCCTGATGAATCTCCTTTTGGATACATGAAACCGATTATTCTACGCCGTTAGCAGCCATGAAGCCGGCAATGGTGCCGTCGGCAAGCCACTCGGTGATCTTCTCTTCCACATAAGCAGAGAAGCCGGAGCCCTTCTTGGTGGCCACGCCATATTCCTGGGGAGCAAACTGTGCATCAATGAAGGAACGGCCTTCCGTCTTATAAATGGCCAGGATGGACTTATCCACAGAGAATGCGTCCACTTCCCCTGCACTCAGTGCGGTGGAGATGGTAGGATAATCGTCATACTGCTGGAAAGACACGCCATTGGTCCAAGTTGCAGGATCAAAGGTGTCCCGGTCAAAGTCAGCACCGTCGACGAGGCCTGCTTCGATCATGGCCTCCACCACGGCACGAGCAGAAGTGGAACCGGAGGAAACGCCTACCTTCTTGCCAACCAAATCAGCCAGGGTCTTAATGCCGGAAGCATCCTCTACCAGCACGGTTACGTAGTCCGTGTAATAAGGGGTAGTGAAGTCCCAGTTTTCCTTCCGGGCAGCCGTAATGGTGAAGGTTGCCAGCACGCAGTCAATATCGCCGGAATCCAGCAGTTCGGTACGGGTGGCGGCAGTCACAGTGGTGAACTCCACATCCACACCCAGCTCTTCTGCCAGCTTGTTTGCAATGTCAATTTCCATGCCGCTGTACTCGCCGGTCAGCATGTCCTGATAGCCAAAGCCTACAACAGCGTTCTTCACACCTACACGCAGTACACCACGATCCTTAATCGCCTGCACATCCGCATCTTCTGCCAGAGCGGCAGTACTCAGCACAAGCAAAACCAACGTCATCAGCAGGCACCAAACCTTTTTCATGGAAAAGACCTCCTTCAAACTTGTGATTTCTATGTTTCTGCCCCGTAGGGACGTGAAACCTATTTCCGCAGGATTTTGCCCAGGAACTGCTTCACCCGTTCATTTTCCGGGTGTTCAAAGAAGTGTTCCGGCGTGCCTTCTTCAATGATCTGTCCATCCGCCATAAACACCACTCGATCCGCCACCTGCCGGGCAAAGCCCATTTCGTGGGTCACCACCACCATGGTGATTTTCTCCTTTGCCAGCCGAATCATCACGTCCAGCACTTCCTGAATCGTTTCCGGATCCAGTGCCGAAGTCGGCTCATCAAAAAGGATGATCTTCGTTTCCTGGCACAGGGCACGGGCAATGGCAATCCGCTGCTGCTGACCACCGGAAAGGGTCGTTGGGTAGACGTGGGCTTTATCCCTCAGGCCAACCACATCCAGATAGTGATACGCCAATGCTTCCGCTTCTGCTTTGGGCTTGTGGTGGAGCTTCATGGGCGCCAGGGTCAAGTTCCTCAGCACCGTCAAATGGGGATAAAGATTAAACTGTTGAAACACCATGGCCATGTTTTCACGGACGATTTTCGTTTTATTGTGCGCCGTGATTTCCTGTCCGTTAATATACACATGACCGCTGCTTGGCTCTTCCAGAAAGTTCATGCAGCGCACCGTGGTGGATTTGCCGGAGCCGCTGGGTCCGATGATTACCAGCTTTTCTCCCTCTGCTACCGTCAGATTAACATCCTTAAGCACATGGAGTTCCCCGAAATATTTGTTAACATTCTCCAAGCGAATCATTCCGTCACCCTCCCGGTTAAGGATTTATTGCAGGATTCTCATTCATTTCCTGCATCGATGCAGGGATGAAAACACAAAGACGCTTGACAGAATTTTCGTTCTGCCAAGCGTCTTTGCTTGAGGTCATTATAGCCACCACCTCATAGGCTGTCAATAGTTCAAGCTGCAAAAACACAGGAAATACAGACCATTATGCAGTTTTGATTTTCATATTATTCATTTCAACCGAATATTCGCAATATCTGGTCAATAGCATGACATTTCAGCCATGGCGGCCATCATCTCGGTTCAGGCACTATCTGCTTATTCCGCACTGTACACATACAGATCTGTGCTGGTAGCCGGGGCATCCATGCCAAGGAGCTCGCTGACAGTGCACAGCTCATATCCATCCTCCAACAGATCAGGAATCAGGGTCTGCAGGCACTGCACATCCTTCCAGTTGGTATGGTAAAGGAGGATGCTGCCGTTCTGCACCGCACGGCGAGCCTTGGTGGCATTGGTCTGACTCACGTCCCAACGAATGGCGTGGGTATAACCTGCCGCCGCAATGGCATCGCAGACGCTGGAGCCGTTGGACTTCTGGGTATTGCCATAGGGCGGGCGCATGACCTGCATCTCATAGTGATAGCCCAGCACCGTATCCAGCTGCTGCTGGGTGCGCTGCAGCTGATAGATGATCTGCCGGTTGGTGCATTTAATCAGGCTGGCGTGACCATAGGTGTGGTTGCCGATTTCGCATCCGGTATCAATCACATCCCGCCACACTTCCCGATCCTTTTCCTTCAAAGCTTTGCCGACCACAAAGAAGGTGACAGGCACATCGTATTCTTTGCAAATGTCCAGCACGGCTTTCAAATTGTTGATGTCGTAGCAGTCATCCACCGTTACGGCAATGCGCTTTTGTTCCCGGTCCCCATGGAAAACGATGAAGCCCTTTTCCGCAGCGGAAGCCGTAGCAATTTGGCATAAAAAAAGCAGACCGAGAAGCACTGCGGTCAAGCGTTTCATGGAGCATACCTCCTCATTCGATCAAGAAAAAAGAAAACGTGTGCGAGCGTGACCGTAAGCCGAGTTCTGTCGTGGACGATCATCTATCCAGGCCTGGCGTTGCCGCGCAGGCTCAAGCGATTGCGGGGACGCGACGGGCAGCCGCATATGTCCCATATACATCTTGCACCAGGTGGGGTTTACAGCACGGACAAGTCGCCAAGCCGTGGGTGAGCTCTTACCTCGCCTTTCCATCCTTACCGGGAAACCCGGCGGTTTCTTTCTGTTGCACTCTCCTTGGAGTCGCCTCCACCGGCCGTTAGCCGGCACCCTGCCCTGTGGTGCTCGGACTTTCCTCATACCTTTCGGCACGCGATCGTCTGATCACCTCGCACACATGGCTCATGATACCACGCCAGGCGTGGTGTGTCAATCCCGAAACAAATGATACAAAGGGTTCAGAAACAAAAGGTACAAAGGGTTCATCATCAAATAGTCTTTGCCGATTTTTTCGTTGAAGCTCCGTCCGCCGCAGAAGCTTTGCTTACCGGAACCTTCTCCGTTCATCCAGCAAGTGCTTATAAAGGGCAGGGTCGTCCACAATCCGTCCGCAGCCCATGACCACAGAGGTCTGAGGATCATCTGCCACGGCGCAGGGAATGTGCAGCACATCGTACACTGCTTCGGTCAATCCGGAAAGGGCTGCTGCGCCGCCGGTAAAGACAATGCCTTCGTCAAACACATCGTTAGCCAGCTGGGGCGGCGTATGCTCCAGCACCGCCTGAATGCACTCAATCAGCTCAGCAACAGGTTCCCGCAGTGCCTCATGCACTTCGGAGGTGCTGACCGTCAGCGTCTTGGGCAAGCCGGAAATCAGGTTCCGCCCGGTCACGTACATGGTCACGTCCTCTGCCTTGGGCACAGCAGAACCGATGTTGATCTTCAGCTCTTCCGCTGTCCGTTCGCCAATGAGCAGGTTATGCTTCTTCCGCAGATACCGGATGATGGCATCATCGAAATAGTCACCGCCGATGGACACGCAGTTGGACACCGCCACCTGACCCATGGACAGCACCGCAATATCCGTTGCACCGGCGCCCATATCCACAATCATGGAGCCATAGGCCTCGTCAAAGCTGGTGCCTGCACCCAGTGCAGCAGCCACAGGGCGATCCAGCAGATTGGTCTTCCGCATGCCGGCATCAAACATGGCACTAATAATGGAGCGCTTCTCCACCTCATTAACGCCGGAAGGCACGGAAATCACCGCCCGGGGACGGGAAAAGAACCGCTTGCCCACCACCTGAGCAGTAAAGAACTGCAGCATGGTGCGGGTCAGTTCAAAGTCCGTCATGGTACCGTTGCGCAGGGGGCGCAGTGCCAGCACATTGCCCGGCGTGCGGCCGATCATACGATAAGCGTCTGCACCGACGGCAATGGGCTTGCGTGTATCCCGCTCTACGGCGACCACCGCAGGCTCCCGAAGGACGATACCCTTGCCCTTCATGTAAATCAGCACATTGGACGTACCAAGATCGATGCCGATGTCGTTTACCTGTGCCAAAAAATCATCACCCAGCTTCCCAAAGGAATCATATCACGGACATTATAGCATGAAAAAACCGCTTCGTAAACCACGAGAGAAAAACTTGCCAAGCAGAAAAATGCGTGGTATAATGCAAATGTTATATCAAAGGCGACGACGGAGACAATGCCGGAGCACCTTGGCCACCGCAGAGAGGAATGCATTTGCTGCAAGCATTCTGATGGCTAAGCCGGAAATTCCCTCCTGAGCTGCACTGCTGAACGGAAGCTCCTACTAGGCAGTGACGGATCGGCTCCGTGAAAGGCATCGAGCGCATCACGATTCTTTTCGTTGTGCGGAAATAGGGTGGTAACACGCGGCAGCATCAGCCTTCGTCCCTTAAAAGGGGCGGAGGCTTTTTTCATTGCCGAAAAGAAAGGATGGAACACGGAACATGGGCATGAGGGAAAAAATCGCAGAGATCCATCAGCTGATGAACGATGAAATGGGCAAGATGGACGGCACCCAGGCGCTGGAAAACCTGCGGGTACGTGTGTTGGGCAAGAAAGGCGAACTGACGGCGCTGCTTCGGGGTATGGGGCAGCTGTCGCCGGAAGAACGTCCTGCTGCCGGACAGATGATCAATGAAGCACGGGAACGCTTTACGGAAATGCTGGATGAAAAGCTTCGTGTGCTGAAGGCAAAGGAACAGGAAGAAGCCCTGAAGCGTGAAACCATCGACGTGACCCAGCCTGCCGACATGCCGGCCATGGGCAGTGAGCATCCTTTGACCCTGGTGATGAACGAGATGATCGACTGCTTCACCGGCATGGGCTTTGAAGTGGTGGAAGGTCCTGAAGTGGAGCTTGACCACTACAATTTCGAGTTGATGAACATCCCCAAGGATCACCCTGCCCGGGATGCTCAGGATACCTTCTACATTGATGACAACGTGGTGCTGCGGACCCACACCAGCCCCATGCAGGCTCGTACCATGCTGACCCGGAAGCCCCCCATCCGTGTGATTTGCCCCGGCCGTGTGTACCGAGCCGATGAAGTGGATGCAACCCACAGCCCTGTGTTCCACCAGATGGAAGGCCTTGTGGTGGACAAGGACGTAACCATGGCAGACCTGCGAGGCACGCTGAACGCCTTTGCAGAGCGGCTGTACGGCAAGGGCATTACCACCCGGTTCCGCCCCAGCTTCTTCCCCTTCACCGAGCCTTCCACCGAGGTGGACCTGACCTGCGCTGCATGCCACGGCAAGGGCTGCCGTGTGTGCAAGGGCACCGGCTGGATCGAGGTGCTGGGCGGCGGCATGGTAAATCCCAAGGTGCTGGAAATGTGCGGCATTGACAGCAGCGTGTATTCCGGCTTTGCCTTCGGCATTGGTCTGGAGCGGATTGCCATGCAGCGTTACTCCATCCCGGACATGCGCCTGTTGTACGAAGGCGATGTGCGCTTCCTGGGTCAGTTCCGTTAAGTCGTGCTTGGAAGGTTGAAGACAGGCAACGTCGTTTGCATAGAAGGAGGGTTTTCCTGTGAAGGTACCGATGCAATGGATTAAGGAGTACGCTGACATTCCCATGAGTGCAGCGGACTATCAGAATAAAATGATTATGATTGGCGACGGTGTGGAAGGTTACGAAGAAACCGGCGCAGAGGTGGATCATGTGGTGGTTGGCCGGGTATTGACCTGCGAGGCGCACCCGGACAGCGATCATCTCCACGTCACCACGGTGGATGTAGGCGGGGACGCACCCCTGCAGATCGTCTGCGGTGCCCCCAACTGCCGTACAGGCATCCTGACCCCTGTGGCACTGGTGGGTGCTCACCTGCCCGGCGGTGTGAAGATCAAGAAGGGCAAGCTTCGCGGCGTCATGTCCGAAGGCATGCTGTGCTCCTCTGAAGAACTGGGCGTGCCGGTCGAACTGTATCCCTCCATTGGGGCAGCCGGCATTCTGGAATTCCAGGAAGAATATCCGGTGGGCAGCGATGTGAAGCCGATTCTGGGCATTGACGACACCGTTATGGACTTTGAAGTGCTGGCCAACCGGCCGGACTGCCTGAGCGTGTGGGGCATTGCCCGGGAAACGGCCGTAGCCTGCGGCACCACCTTCCACAAGCCGGAAATCACCGTGACAGAAGCCGGCGGGGATGTGCACGATTATGTTCAGGTGGATGTGGAAGCCACCGACCTGTGCCCCCGGTACATTGCACGGGTCATCAAGGACGTACGTGTAGGACCCAGCCCCATGTGGCTGCGCAAGTATCTCTACGGTGCCGGTATGCGTTCCATCAACAACGTGGTGGACATCACCAACTTCATCATGCTGGAAACCGGCCACCCCATGCACGCCTTTGACCTTGACATGGTGGAGGGACACCACATCATCGTCCGCAAAGCAGCAGAAGGCGAGCACATCACCACCTTGGACGGCAAGGCGCATCCCCTGACTGCCGGTCAGCTGGTCATCTGTGATGCCAGCAAGCCTTCCTGCGTTGCAGGCGTTATGGGCGGCGAGGAAAGTGAAATCACCGAAAAGACCCACACCATGATGTTCGAATGCGCCGTGTTTGACCGGGCATCCACCCGTGTTACCAGCCGTGCCCTGGGCATTCGTACGGAATCCTCCGGCCGGTTCGAAAAAGGCGTGTCCGTGAAGACCGCCATGGAGGCCATGCAGCGTGCCTGCCAGATGATCAATCAGCTGGATGCAGGCGATGTGGTCAGCGGCGTCATCGACATTTATCCCGAGCCTGCCAAGAAGCAGGTAATCACCGCTTCCTGCGAGAAGATTGCACGCCGTGCCGGTGTGGATATCCCTGCAGACGATACGGAGCGCATCCTGAAGGAGCTGTTCTTCGATGTGCAGCGTGATGGGGATCAGCTGACCGTTACGGTGCCCGACTTCCGGCAGGATGTGGAAGGCGAAGCAGACCTGTGCGAGGAAGCCCTGCGTGTTTACGGCTACGACAAGATTCCTTCCACCCTGCTCCGTGGCGAAACGACCCCCGGCGGACGTTCCGACCGTATGCGCCTGAAGGATGAAGTCAGCCACGTGTTGACGGCCATGGGCTTCTACGAAATCATGAATTATTCCTTCGTCAGCCCCAAGTCCGTGGATAAGCTGATGCTGGATGAAAAGGATGCCCGGAAAAATATGCTGCCTATCCGGAATCCTCTGGGCGAAGATACTTCTGTGATGCGCACCACCCTGGTGCCGGATATGCTGTCCACCCTGGCGCTGAACATGAACCACGGCAACGACGCTGCCCGGCTGTTTGAGGTGGCTGCCGTGTTTGACCCGGAGCACCGCACGGCAGAAGGTCTGCCCACGGAAACCCGGAAGCTGTGCCTTGGCCTGTACGGCAAGGATGCTGATTTCTTCACCATGCGTGGCGTGGTGGAACGTTTGCTGAAGCAGCTGGGCATTGCTTTCAATGTATCCCGCAGCGATGAAGTTTACCTGCACCCCGGTCGTCAGGCAAAGCTGACGCAGGGGGATCAGGTCGTGTGCGTGCTGGGCGAAGTGCATCCCACCGTTCGGGAGAACTTCGATATGCCTGCCCGTGCTCTGATTGCAGAAATGGACATGGAAGTCATTGCACAGCTGCAGACCCCCATGGGTGCCGTTAAGCCCATGCCCCGTTATCCCGCCGTAAGCCGTGACCTGAGCCTTGTAATGGCAGAGTCCACCGAAGTCGGTCCCCTGCTGGCTGATATGGCACACGCAGCCGGCAGCATTCTGGAGGATGCAAAGATGTTCGACGTGTACCGCTCTGTTGCAGTAGGCAAGGACATGAAGTCTGTGGCCTTCTCCTTCGTGTTCCGTGCAGCGGATCATACCCTGACGGAAGCGGAGATCACTAAAGCCATGGACAAGCTGCAGAAGGTAGCCGCCGACAAGTATCAGGCTGTTATCCGCGGATAAGAACAGATAAAAAAAGAGGAGCGCAGGCCATGTTGCTTGCGCTCCTCAGAGCATCGACAAAGTGGCGAAGCCACTTTGTCGAGTTTTGCACTCACTCACTGGTCGAACGGTTTCACCGTTCTCCCGGCCGTTCGTTCGTGTAATGAAGCTTTTTCTGGCGAAAAAGCACGAAAATCGCCGCACATGTCGCCGATTTTCGATCTAGAGTTGAA
>CAVIWF010000023.1:0-38046 GCA_963646285.1 bacterium | reverse complement strand
ATCGCGGGGTAGAGCAGTTTGGTAGCTCGTCGGGCTCATAACCCGGAGGTCGTAGGTTCAAGTCCTACCCCCGCAACCATGTGGCTCCGTAGCTCAGTTGGCTAGAGCATTCGGTTCATACCCGGAGTGTCATAGGTTCGAATCCTATCGGAGCCACGTTTCCCTGTCGAGTAATCGGCAGGGTTTTTTATATCTCAAAGGGATACTCGAAGCTGCTTCATCTGCAAGGTTGTTGATTGTCTGACCAAATGGTAGGCTCCCTCTGGCGTGAACACTCGAAAAGTCAAATGTTTCGAGAACACACCAGAGGGAGCATTATGATGTACAAATGCAGAGAAAAACACTCATGTGGTGAATCGACCGAAAGCTTCTAACGCTTTACAATTTAGGATGCCCCATTTTATCTTTCACACCCCACGGCATTCAGAAACTGCTTAGCAATGTACATATGTCCGGTTTGGATGAATCCGATCCCAAGCGATGCTGCATGGATGCATGTGCTGGAACAGCTTATCCCATCCTGCTTGAAGGTCAACACAGATGAGGTTGTACTTGTCCGCCAGCTTTTTGACAATAGCACCATACTCGTCCATACGCACCCGCATGGGATCCTGCTTGTTAGGTTCCATGAAGTATGGCGTCATCAAAATCATGCCCTTCACGTAAGGCAGCGTGCGTGTAATCAGCCGCTCATAGCAGGCCTCGTAGTCTTCCGGGGCAACGTGCTCCTCCTTTATTTCAGGGGAATCGAATTGACGCCACACATCATTGATACCAATGAGTACGGACACCCAGTCCGGGTGTTGATCCATCACGTCCGTCTGCCAACGTGCCTCCAAATCCCGTGCCTGATTGCCGCTGACACCCATGTTCACCACACGGTAATGCATTTCAGGATACACGCAGCCCAGCATAGCGCCCACATCAGCCACGTAGCTGGTGCCCCACCCATTGAACCGGACTTCTCCTACAGGTCGCTTGCGGTCAAAGTCAGAAATGGAATCTCCGATAAAAAGAATTTTGCTGCCCTTTTCAAATATCATGGTGTTTCCTCCTATCTATTCACGTTGCTTTTTGCTCGCAACGCCCCATCCCTATTGGCATCATAGCAACTTGCACCGCAAAAAGCAAGAGCCCCATACCCAAACCCCCGCAAAGCAAAAATCCCCCGCCGCCCAAGGGCAGCGGGGATTCACACAACTCGTTTCCTTTTGGTGAGCGCACGCTGTATCATTATGTAGGTAATACCGCCGACGATGTATGCCAATATGTCATAGCAGTCGCTTGTTCCGTAACGAAACAAACGAGGTCCAACAAACTCCCAGAAAACACCACATAAAACATTGATTATGATAGCCCATTGCAACGTATGTATTTGCATGTGTTTATATCGACTATGCTCTAGAGCAATGTTAATGTAGGCAATTATGAATATTCCTCCAAGCCAATCGTTAAAGTGGCACTTTAGCAGATACGAGATGATCGGAACATCCACAACCCATTTGAGAATGAAACGGTTTACACTATACAGAACTAGCACACATACAATAATGATTGCATTATCGCTCAACCTGCGTTTCACAGTCAAGCGAACTGAAAAATGAGCACAGCTACAATAATTGCGCCAACGATCGTAAGGAACATTCTTGCACACCTCCCTCCAATAACATTTTTTATAAACTATTTAGGCAATTTTTCAGGATGCTTTTCAAAATAACCGTTCATGTTCTTTACAAACTTCATGTTCAAACTGCCGTCTTTATTATACAAACTGTAGCTAGAGGAATTAGTGGAACAACCATAAAACACAAAGGTTAATGTACCCAAAAGAGCGATGATTGCAATCACCTTTTTCATCATCATTACCTTCCTATCACCAAATGTCTTAAGAAAAACAACTTGAGGTCAAGCCTTTGGCTGAGTCAATCGATACTGACTAAGCGCATATCAGTTTCCACTTTCATTGCCGCAAGCTTGACAATGTCATTTCAAAAAGAGACCTGTAATCTAAGATGCACTACGGACAATCAAGGCAACCATCTCCTGTTCTTCGTTTCTATGCTCTTACTTTACGGGTGCAACCACGAAAAGTCACGTGCAAATCATGCACATTTCCCGTGCACAATGTGCAAATTACGCACATTCGGCGTTTAATCGACTAATAGTTGGAATACAAGGAAAGAAATATTGTACCATGCCGTAAAAAAGGCCAACCGTGAATTCCCCTTGGTTTCACCTTGCCATCAATATCAGGACGTGTTATAATCGTTCTCGTTCTGAATTTTTTCTTGCAAGCAGGAGGCCGGTTCATGGCGCAGAAAGTAAAGCTTAACCAGACCTTGAAGGAGTGGCTGCTCATCACCTTCGGCACGCTGTTGATGGCTGTGGGCATTTACTTTTTCAAGTTTCCCAATAACTTTTCCACAGGCGGTGTCAGCGGCCTGAGCGTTGTGCTGGCGCATTACTTTCCCTGGATCACCCCGGGTACCTTCGTCACCATCATCAATGTGGCACTGCTGCTCATCGGCTTCGCCATTTTCGGCCGCAGCTTCGGCGTGCGCACTGCCTATGCGTCCCTGCTCATGTCCGGCTTCATCCAGCTGATGGAAGTGGTGCTGCCCATGAAGGCACCCATGACCTCCCAGCCCTTTGCCGAGCTGCTGTTTGCCGTTGGTTTGCCTGCCGTAGGCTCCGCCATTCTGTTCAACCTGGATGCTTCCTCCGGCGGCACGGACATTGTAGCCATGATCCTGCGGAAGTTCACCAGCCTGAACATCGGCGCCGCCCTCATGTGCTCCGACTGCGTTATCACCCTGATGGCCTGCGTGGCCTTCGGCATGGAAACCGGGCTGTTCTGCGTACTGGGCTTGATTATCAAGTCCGTCATGGTGGACATGGTGCTGGAAAACATCAACACCCACAAGTGTTTCCACATTATCACCACCAAGCCGGACAAGATTGTGGAGTTTATCACCGTATCCCTGAAGCGGGGCGCAACCGAGCTCCACGGCGAAGGCGCTTACACCCACGAAGGCCGCACCGTGCTGCTGACGGTGGTCAACCGCCGGGAAGCTGTGCTCCTCCGCCGGCAGGTGAAGCAGATTGATCCCGGTGCTTTCCTGCTGATCACCAACACAGGGGAAATCATCGGCAAGGGCTTCCGGGGTACCAACTAATTTTTCAGGAGCGATAGACCATCCATGCAGTATACATTGATTGCCGGCTTTTACGGCATTCTGATCACCCTCATGAACGCCATTAACGCCTCCCTGACGGCGGTGTACGGGGGCTGGTTCTCCCCCACCATCATTCACCTGACAGGGCTCATCGCCTTGCTGCCTGCCGCCCTCTGCGGCTGGAGCCGCCGAAAGGGGCGTGCCCACTGGTATCAATATCTTGGCGGCGTTGTGGGCATTCTTACCGTGATTTGCTCCAACCTGAGCATTAACGTGCTGGGCGTTACCCTGAATCTGGTGCTGATGCTGTTGGGACAGATGACCTGCTCCGCCATTGTGGATCACTTCGGTCTCTTCGGTGCAGCGAAGCACCCCTTCCGCATGGGCAAGGCCTTGGCCATTCTGGTGATGACCGTGGGCTGTGGGCTGATGCTGCTGCTTTCCGATGGCAAGCTCAGCGGCGGCAGCGATATGTTCATGGCGGTGCTGCTGGGCTTCCTCAGCGGATACACCATTGTCATTGCCCGCACCATCAACGCTTCCCTGTCGGAAACCGCAGGTATTGGCCATTCCACCCTGATGAATTATGTCACCGGCCTCACCGGCAGCGTGCTGCTGTTTGCCCTGTCTGGGTTCCAACTCAGCACCTCCTTCCCTGCAGCCGGTCAGTCCTTCACCATTTACCTGGGCGGTGTGCTGGGGGCACTGGGGATTTTCCTGTGTAACGTGGCCACCCCTCGCCTGTCTGCCTTGCAGATGACCATTATCACCTTCGTTGGCGAAATCTTCTCCGGGGTCGTCATTGACGCCCTGGCCGGACGTTTCTCCCTGGGCACGGTGCTGGGTGGCATTGCCGTTGCCATTGGTATGCTGCTGAACATGCGTGCCGACGCAAAGGAGGCTGATCCCCATGGACTCCCTCACCAGTCTTAAAAATCCGAAAGTCCTTGCCTGGCGCTCCCTGAAGGAGCGAAAAGGGCGCAAGGAAACAGGCTGCTTTCTGGTAGAAGGCCGGAAAATGGTAGAAGAAGCCCTGTCCTCTGCCTTTTCCGTGGAAACCCTGCTGGTAAGCGAAAGCCACGGAGCCGATTTTTCCCTGCCGGAGGATGTTCCTGCCTACCTGCTGCCGGATCACGTGTTTGCCGCCCTGTGCGACACCAAGACCCCCCAGGGTATTGCCGCCGTTGTCCGCATGCGCACAGCGCCTGTCACCGGCTCCTGCCTGCTTGCACTGGATGACGTGCAGGATCCCGGCAACGTGGGCACCATCCTTCGCACGGCAGATGCAGCAGGCTTTGACGGCGTGCTGCTCAGTGACAAGTGCGCCGATGTGTTCAGTCCCAAGGTACTGCGGGCTACCATGGGCAGCATTTTCCGCATGCCTGTGGAGATCACCGATCAGCTGCCCCAAGCCCTGGGTCAATTAAGGGAGCAGGGATGGAGCATTCTTTCCTCCCAGCTGGACGGTACCCCCTTCTTCCACCGTGACCCCGTAGGTGAAAAGTTTTGCCTGATCATTGGCAACGAAGGCAACGGCATTTCCCCTGCCGTGCAGGCCGAAGCCACCCACCGTCTTCGCCTGCCCATGCGTGGCGGTGCCGAATCCCTGAATGCTGCCATTGCCGCCGGCATCATGATGTACGACCTGATGCGTGACAAAGAATGATCCCAACACGACAACCGTGCAAGGAAAGTCAAATCAATCAAAAACAGCGTATCGGACGATTGGTGTTAACCGTCCGGTACGCTGTTGCTTTTACTTTTCGCCAGCCGGGGAATCAGGCTCCGGCGTAGCAGTGGTGAAGATTTCCAAATGGGTCAGGTCATCTGTCGGGTTATAGCCCTCGTACTCCTCATCATCTTCCGCATCAGGCGCCGGTGTCCCATACACGCCGGCTTCATCATACCCGGCCATGGGGAATACCAGCGTCATTTGGAGCCAGTTGGTTCCGTCATGGTACTGATTGGGGTAGTAGGCGTAGTACACCCGAGGGGAAGTGCCGTTCAGCTCCTGCACTTCCTCCTCAAAGGAATTTGCCGGGTCTGCCATGGCTTTCCTGGCATACTGCCCCGGAGCCTTCACCGCATCCGACAGGGTTTCGCTGTTAGGGCTTGCCGCCTGAATGCACGCACCTGCCAGGTTGGTGAACTGATTTGCATCCGAGCACCGCAGCTGCAGGATGTTCAGCGCATCGCTGTACAGGGAGACGGTAATTTCCACCCCTTCCGGGATTTCTGCATTATCCGCTGAGGTGACCCCCAGCACAGCCTGCTGCGTCCCTTCAAAAAACAGGGAATTGATGGGCACTGCCCCCAGGCTTTGCAGGTTTGCATTCACCTGAGCGATATAATCCTGCAGCTTCTGCTGGCCTGTAGTCGTGGGCGTTGTCCAAGGAAGTTCCGCCAGCGCCCCTGCCAGCAGGCACAGTGCCAGCACCACCGTTGCAAGGCTAACCGCAAAATGCTTACTTGTTTTCATTGAGGAACTTCTCACGCAGTTCGATGAACCGCACCATCACATCCACTGCACCTTCCACGCCGACAGCGCCGGTATCCACGCACAGGTCGTAGTTATTCACATCGCCCCAAGTGGCAGTGGCATAGTAGTTGTAGTAGTTTGCACGGCGCTTATCCGCCTTGCGCAAGGTTTCTTCTGCCTTCTGGGGATCCACACCGTAGTACCGCACAGCACGAGCCACACGGCTGTTCATATCCGCCTTCACGAAGAAGCTGATCTCATTGGGCATATCCCGCAGCACATAATCGCCGCAGCGGCCAACGATCACGCAGGGGCCCTGGGAAGCGATCTTCCGGATGGCGTCAAACTGTGCCAGGAAAATCTTGTGGTTCAGGGGCATGTCCATGTACATGCTGCTGACATCTGCATGCATCTGCACGCCGGTCACCAGAGAGAAGAGCAAGGAACGGGTGGGCTTCTCGTCGTGATCCTCAAAGATCTCTTCGCAAATGCCACTTTCCTTGGAAGCCTCCGTCAACAGTTCCTTATCATAGAAGGGAATATCCAGCTTCTGTGCCAGAAGCTGACCCACATACCGTCCGCCGGAGCCGAATTGCCGACCAATGGTGATCACAGAGTTTGTCTTCATACAAGATTCCTCCTTTGTCAGGAAACGCCAGCCTGCTCATGCTATCAACTTCTATATGACGTATCCTGTATGGTCAGTATAGCACAAAATGCAGAAAAGTGCAAATTCATTAGTACGTCTTCACGGCTTTTACAGATTATTCACACACACCTGAGGCTGTTCTTGCTATAATAGACGGGTAAGAAAGGAATTATGCGCAATGATTGAGCTAGTCAAGGCAACGAAGCGTTACGGCAATCATGAAGCCGTTAAGGATTTGTCCTTCAGCGCCCCTTCCGGGCAGATTGTTGGTCTGCTGGGGCAGAACGGCGCCGGCAAAACCACCACCCTGAACATGCTGACAGGCTACTTTCCCCCCACCTCCGGTCAGGTGCTGGTGGACGGTATGGATATGCTGAAGCAGCCGCGGGAATGCAAGCGGCGCATCGGCTACCTGCCCGAGCGTCCCCCCCTCTACGATGAAATGACCGTAAAGGACTACCTGAAGTTTGTTTGCCGCCTGAGAGAGGTGAAGGCCTCCGCCATTGAAGCCCACATTCAGGAAATCATGCAGGAATGCGGCCTGAAGGAGGTGGCTCAGCGGCTGCTGGGCAGTCTGTCCAAGGGATACCGGCAGCGTGTAGGCGTGGCACAGGCCATGTGCGGCAATCCTCCCATTTTGGTGTTGGATGAACCCACCGTAGGACTTGACCCCCGGCAGGTGGTGGAAATTCGTGATCTGATGCGGCACCTTGGGAAAAGCCACACCGTGATTTTTTCCAGCCACATCCTGTCTGAAATACAGCAGCTGTGCCAACGTGTGGTCATTCTCCACAAAGGGCGGCTCATTCGGGAAGCCGACATGAGCGAACTGACCGCCTGCGAGGACGTGATTCGCCTGCGTGCCATCATCGTAGGGCGAAAAGCCCAGCTGCTGCCTGCCCTGAAGGGACTCAGTTGTGTCCGCCGCATTAAGGTGCTGCCGGATCCCGAACCCGGTCTCACTCAGGTGGAGCTGGAATGCAATGCCCAGGGCAACGACCGGGGGGATCCTGCAACCCAACTGTTTCGCCTGCTGTGCGCCATGGACGCCCCCCTCCGCATGCTGCTGCCTGTGAAAGATTCCCTGGAGGAAGTCTTCCTGCGGGCCACATCCGAAAACTAAGAGGAGATGAAAGTTTGATTGCCGTTTGGAAACGGGAGCTGCAAAGCTATTATTATACGCCTGTGGGCTATGTGTTCATGGGGGTCTTTCTGGCCATAAGCTCCATCCTGTTTTACATGCAGATTCTCAAGCAGCGTTCCAGCGACCTGATGACCTTCATCGGGCAAATGAGCTATTTGTGGATGCTGCTTTCTCCGGTGCTGACCATGCGTCTCCTGGCAGAAGAGCGCCAGAAGAAGACGGATCAGCTGCTGCTGACAAGCCCGGTCAGCCTGCCGGGCATCGTGCTGGGCAAGTACCTGGCTGCCGTCACGGTGATGCTGCTGACGGTGCTGTGCACCTTCGCCTTTGTGGGCATTGTGGCCATTTACGGGCAGGTGTATCCCGGTGAACTGTTTGTGGGGTATCTGGGATTCATTCTGGAAGGCTGTGCTTTCCTTGCGCTGGATCTTTGCCTGTCCGGCTGCGCCCACAATCCCGTCACGGCTGCCCTTATGGCCTTCGGTGCCAACTTCGCCCTGTGGATCATGGATCTGCTGGTGGATGTTGTTTCTATCAGTCAAATCAGCGGCGCATTGGAATTCCTCAGCCTTTACGGGCGGAACGAGCCCTTCCTGATGGGGCAGTTATCCTTTGCAAGCATCATGTATGATCTATCCTTCATTGCAGCGCTGCTTGCGCTGACCATTCACAGCCTGGACAGCAGGCGTTGGCGGGGAGCGTGAGCTGATGAAAAAATCTGATAAGCAGAAGCATGAACGAATCCCCTTTTGGCAAAATCCCCGGCTAAGATACGGTGGCTTTTCCATGCTGATCATCTGCCTGGTGATTGCCGGATTGGTCGCACTGAATTTTGCCATGACGGCACTGGAAAAGAAAAACGGCTGGCGGGTGGACTACTCCTTCAACGCTGTGACCACCCAAAGTGAAACCACCCTGGATGTGCTGGCTCAGCTGGAGCATCCTGTGCACATTTACGCCCTGTATACCAAAGGGCAGGAGGACGCCCAGCTGCTGGAGCTGCTGGATCGCTATGCCGCAGCCAGTGATCTGGTGACTTGGGAGCAGACGGATGCCAGCCTGAATCCCGGCCTGCTGACCAAGTTCCGTGGCACCACCAGTGATGAAACGGTCAGCAATGATTCCCTGATTGTTTACTGTGAGGATACCAACCGGTGGCGCATTCTGTCCCCCTTGGATTTCCTGAGCCTGAGCCTGAACTACGATGAAGGCCAGTACGAAATTGCAGGCCTGAAATACGAAAGCGAGCTAACCAGCGCCATTGTTTACGTCACCCGTGAAACCATTCCCCGGGTGTGCATTTTGCAGGGTCACGGCGAATTGGATGAAAGCGGCACGGCGACCCTGAAGACCCTGCTGGAAAGCAACAATTTCTCCGTGGAATACATTTCCCTGCTGGACAGCGACACGGAACTGACCAGTGATGATCTGCTGATGATCCTCTCCCCTGTCCGTGACCTGATGGACACGGAGCTGACGAAGATCACCGAGTTTGTCGGCAAGGGTGGCAACATCCTCTTCACCTGCGACTACACCGACCCGGTGGAGGATATGCCCAACTACAGCGCCCTGCTCCGCTCCTACGGTATTAACCCCTTAAAGGGCATTGTGGTGGCCTCCGAGGAAGAATCGGACACCTACTATGACAACGTGCGCATCAATCTGATCCCCACCATGCAGTCCACAGACATGACGCTGGACTTGGTGCAGAGCAATGCGGATACCCTGCTGCTCACCGGCAGCCGTGCCTTTGAAACCCCGGAAGAATCCGACCAGAACCTGGATGTGAGCGTGCTCCTGACCTCCGGCTACAAGGCCTACCTGCGTGACCTTTCCACCGGGAACCTTTCCCTGAGTCAGGAAGCGGATGATGCCATTGGTCCCTTTGCCTTGGCGCTGCAGTGCCGCCGGGTTACTACCGATGGGTACATTTCCAAGGCCGTAATGCTGGGGTGTTCCACCCTGTTGACTTCCAGTCAGGTGCATGCCATGACGGATGCCCAGGAATTCATTGTCACCACCGTGCAGTACCTTGCCAACGGTGCTGCCATTGACCTGGGCATTATGGCCAAGACGGCCGTGCGTCCCCAGCTTTCCGTGCGGGCAACCACCTTGGGAAGCGTCATTCTGGTCACACTGCCCCTGCTGGTTGTTGCAGTAGCCATTGCCGTGCTGCTGCCCCGCCGGCGTAAGTAAAGGAAATACGGATGAACAACGTTGAACGGAAAAAGAAAAAATCCATCCAGCATGCCCAACTGCTAACCCTGCTCTTCGCCCTTGTGCTGCTGGCTGGAAGCATCACCCTGTACCATGTGCTGAATCAGGAAACCACGGTAGATGTGCCGGAAAACGAAAGTACCGGCGGCACCATTGCCGCCAAAGAAAGCACCGATGTGCAGCATGTGCAGCTGACCCTGCGCAGCGGCGAAAGCTGGGGCATGACCCGGCAGGAAGACGGCACCTATCTAATGGATGGGGATGGCTGGACGGTGGATGCTGATGCAGCCGATGATTTGCTGCTGGTAACCGCCACCATCTCCTATGAAGACGTGCTGACGGAGGATCCGGCAGACTATCAGGATCACTTGGCAGACTTCGGGCTGGACAACCCCACCGTGATGGCGGAGGTTACCTACTCGGACGGACAATCCGTCACCATGCGCATTGGCAATGCCAGCGAGGATGCCGATGAAGCATGGTATTACATGATCATTGATGGAGATGACCGGCTGCTGACCGTGGCCAGCGGCACCGTCACAGAGCTGAGCCGTGAAAAAGCCCTGATGCACACGGTGGTTCAGCCTACGCTGCACAAAGCACGGATGGACGACATCACCTTTGCCGATGGTGAGGGCAACCCCATCCTCCATTGGCAGCTGCAAGGGAGCATTACCGACAGTGATGCATCCTCCGCATGGCAAATGGTGTATCCATGGCATTATCCCACGGATGAGGATGCCATGACCAACCTGCGCACCAACCTGAGCAATCTGCGGCTGGGTGCTTACGTGGGGGAAGCCACGGAAGAGAACCTGACCGCTTACGGCTTCGATAATCCCCGGTTTATCCTGACCATTCATCAGGCTGCCGGCACCACCAACGTCACCGATGACAGCGGTGCCGTGACCCAGAAGGATTGGCCGGAAAGCACCTTCATCCTTACCATAGGTGCTGCCAAGAACGACAACGTGGATTACGTCCTGACCGATGGCAGTATCTACATCACCAGTCACTTTACCCTGAACGTTTTCATGAGCATGGAAACCTTGAGCACCATCAGCCGGTATCCGGTGCTGACCGCTGCAGGCAACCTGCAGAGCCTGACCATTGCAGATGAAAACGGTGAAACGGTCTACACCATTACCCGAGAAGCTCGGGTAACGGAAAACAACGAGCTGGAAACAGACAGTGACGGCAACACCGTGTATGATGTGACCTGCACGAAAAACGGCACCGAAATCAGCTACGATGCCTTTGAGGCTGCCTACATCCGCATGGAGACGGCCACCATTTCCGGCAGGCTGCCGGATGGTTGGTCCTCCACGGAAGATGCACGGGTCACCATGACCTTCCTCTCCAGCCAGGGCCGCACCCATGTGATTCGCCTGATCCCCTACGATGCCCTCCACGATGCGCTGGAGTTGGACGGATGCAGCCTGTTCTACATCATCCGGGACGGATTAACGCTGAATTTAGAAACAGAGCAATAAACAAAAAGCACTTTGGAAGATCATGATGGTCTTCCAAAGTGCTTTTTCTATTCACGGATGGTCTGCCGCCTGTTCCAGCAGATATTCCTTCTGTCCTAATTGAAATGCATCCTGCCCGTAGCAATCTGCCGCTACTACCAAAGGCAGATCCTTTAGGGTCAGCCGCTTGATGGACTCCGGCCCCAGGTCTTCCCAGGCGATCACCTGACAGTCTGTGACGCACTGCGCCATCAGGGCTGCCGCACCACCGACGGCTGCAAAGTAAACCGCCGGATACTGCCCCATGGCCTCCATCACCTTTGTGCCCCGCATGCCCTTGCCGATCATGCCCTTCAGCCCCAGGGACAGCAGGGTAGGGGTGGATGCATCCATCCGGGTCGAAGTGGTCGGGCCAATGGAACCTACCGGCTTGCCGGGGGGCGTAGGGGTAGGTCCTGCGTAATAGATGACCTGCCCTTCCAGTGGCAGGGGCAAGGGCTTTCCTTCCTTAATCAGCTCCATCATGCGCAAATGGGCGGCATCTCTGGCTGTATACACCACGCCGCTGAGCAGCACATGATCCCCTGCATGGAGGGAGCGCACCGTTTCTTCATCCAAGGGTGTGGTCAGGTGTTTCAATGCACAACGCTCCTTCCTTACAGCGTGGCTGTTTGATGACGGGTCACATGGCAGCTGACATTCACAGCCACCGGCAGGCCTGCAATATGGGTAGCTCCTGCCAGCACGTGCAGTCCCAGGCAGGTGGTTTTGCCGCCCAGGCCTTGGGGGCCAATGCCTGTTGCATTCACCATTTGCAGCAGTTCATCCTCCAGGGCGGCATAATAGGGATCCTCATTGTGCTTCCCCAGGGGAACCATCAGGGCACGCTTGGCCAGCAAAGCCACCCCTTCAAAGTCGCTGCCAATGCCAATGCCCAGCACCATGGGCGGGCAGGGATTGGCTCCGGCCTTCTTCACGGTTTCCAGCACGAAGTTCTTCACGCCTGCCACCCCTTGCGCCGGGGTCAGCATGCTCAGGCAGCTCATGTTCTCACTGCCAAAGCCCTTGGGTGCAACCGTCAGAGTCACCTGATCCCCAGGCACAAGCCGGGTATGAATGACTGCCGGGGTATTGTCACCGGTATTCACCCGGCGCAGGGGATCCCCCACCACGCTTTTCCGCAGCAGGCCATCGGTGTACCCGGCATGAACACCGGCGTTGACCGCCTGCTCAAAGTTTCCTTCAATGTGCACCTCCTGCCCGATGTCCGCAAACACCACAGCCATGCCTGTATCCTGACAAATGGGCATTTGAGTGTCTCTGGCAATCTGCTGATTTTCCTTCAGCAGTTCCAGCAGCTCTCTGCCGGCAGCGTAGGGTTCTTCCTCTGCTGCCCTGCAGAGAGCACAGGTCACATCCTCCGGCAGGTTCCGGTTTGCTTCCACGCACAGCCGGGCAATGGTTTCCGTGATTTGAGACGCCGGAATCACTCGCATGTTGTCTCTCCTCCATCCAGCAGCCGCTTCAGGCGCAGCGCCGCTGCCTTGACGGCGTTCTTCTTCTCCCCCTGCAGCACCAGTTCGCTCTGGGCATCCCGCAAGGTCAGTCCTTCCAGCAGCAGTTCCGTTAATCGTGCCTCCAGCGATACATCCGCCGGAGCTGCTTCTTCTTCCGGCAGCTGCACGTCGTGGAGATCCATCACCAGACAGTATTCGCCCTTTTGCGCCTTAGGGTCGGCCTTCAGCATGGCGGATACCTGTTCTGCCGTGCCCCGGATGGTTTTCTCATGGAGCTTGGTCAGGTCGCAGCTGAGGGAAAGCATAACCCCGGGCAGCGAGTCTGCCACCACGTCCACCAATTCAATCACCCGATAAGGGGATTCGTGGGCAACTGCAATCTTAGGTCCTTTGGCAATTTGCAGCAGCTTTTCCCGAAGGTCTTTTTTCTCCCGGGGCAAAAAGCCGTAGAAAGCAAACTCTCTGGTATCAAAGCCGCTGACAGACAGGGCAGACACCGCCGCACAGCAGCCGGGGATAGGAATCACTTCAATCCCCCGCTCCACCGCCGCATGAACAAGGCCGTAGCCCGGGTCAGATACGCAGGGCGTGCCTGCATCCGTGGTGATGGCCACATCAATATTTTCCGCCAGCATTTTATCTGCCAGCCAGGTGCCCTTGGTGTCTTCGTTGTGCTGATGACAGCTGGTCAGGGGCGTGTGAATATCGAAGACATGGCAGAGCTTCATGGTCACCCGGGTATCTTCCGCCGCAATCAGGGCAACGTTCTTCAGTGTTTCAATGGCGCGGGGCGGAAAGTCCTCCAGATTGCCAATGGGAGTTGCCACCACATACAGGGTCGGCATCAGTCCACCTCCAGTTTTTCGCACACACGAAGCTTGGCACTGCGGGCTCTGGGGTTCCGTGCCACTTCCTCCTCCGAGGGCGGAACGGCTCCCTTGGCCAGCACCTTCACCTGAGGCTTCCGTCCGCAGGTGCAGATGGGTGCCTTAGGCGGGCAGATGCAGGGGTTCTGCATCCGCTGGAAGCACCGCTTAACAATGCGATCCTCCAAGGAATGGAAGGTGATCACCAGCAGCCTTCCACCGGGCTTCAGGCACTGAATCAAATCGCACAGTGCCTTGTCCAGAGGATCCAGCTCATCATTCACCGCAATGCGGATGGCCTGAAAGGTTCGCCGGGCAGGGTGCCCTTCATCCTTGCGGCGCACCGCCTTGGGGATGGCGGCATCCACGGCATGCACCAGATCGAAGGTGGTCACGAGGGGCTTTGTCTGCCGATGCTCGCAAATCATGTGGGCAATACGAGCCGCCCACTTATCTTCCCCGTAATCCCGAATGATGCGGGTCAGTTCCCCTTCGCTGGCCGTGTTGCACAGCTCTGCCGCCGTCATGCCCTGGGTAGGGTTCATGCGCATATCCAGAGGTGCATCCTCATGGTAGGAGAACCCCCGCTCCGCATGATCCAGCTGAGGAGAGGAAACGCCCAGATCCAGCAGCGCACCGGTGAGAGGTGCGGCACCTGCCTGCTGAAGGAGCTGAGCCGCATCATGGAAGTTCCCGGACAAGCCGTGGAAATTCGGATACTTTTGCAGCCTGGCCGTTGCTGCCGCCATGGCCTCCGGATCCCGGTCAATGCCGTAGAGGGTGGCTTCGCCGCCGCATGCCTCCAAAATGGCGTTGCTATGCCCGCCGCCGCCCAGGGTGCCATCGCAGTAAACGCCGTGGGGATCCATGGGCATCCAATGCAATACTTCCTGCAGCAGCACAGGTTCGTGGACAAATTCCATGCAGGTGTTTCCTTTCTTCTTCAAATAACTTCACATATCAGCCCACAGGCAGCTTCAGCAGATTGCGAAGCTCCCCGGCAAAATACAAGGATCCGGCGGCAAGGATGATGCCATCCTCCCCCGCCATTTCTTCCGTCTGCTTCAGCCCCTCCGCCAGGCTAGGGGCAGCGTTTGCCGCCACGCCTACCGAACGCAGATGCATGGCGTAGGTTTCCGCATCCATGCTGCGGGGGCTGTCCGGGGTGACCGTCACGGCTGTATCCGCCAGCTGTGCCATGGCTGCCAGCATTTCCGGCTGAAGTTTCTCCGCCAGTACGCCGCTGAGGAGGACTCGCCGCCGATTCTGCAAGTGGTGCTCCACAAACGTCAGCAGTGCCTGCACCCCTTGGGCATTGTGGGCGCCGTCAATCAGGATGTGCCCGCACCATTCCAGCCTTGCAGGCCACACAGTGCCTTCAAGCCCCTGCCGCACGGCATCCTCCGGCAGATAGAAACCCTGCTTGCGCAATTCCTCCACCATGGCCAGCACCGTCATCACATTGGTCAGCTGATGTTCCCCCGGCAGGGCAATATGCACATCCTGCCAAGTGTTTTCCAGCTGATAGGTGGCCACGGAATCATGGGCTGTGCACGACCATTGAACCAGCTGTTCCCGCTTCAGTTGACGCAGGGGCGCATGCCGCTCCGCTGCCTCATGGGCAAACACGGCAGCGACGCCGGGTTCTGCCGGGTGGCAGACCACAGGCACCTCTTGCTTGATAATGCCCGCTTTTTCTCCGGCGATTTTTTCCACCGTATCTCCAAGGAAGTGCATATGATCCAGTCCAATGGCCGCAATGCCGCACAGGCAAGGCTGCACCACGTTGGTCGGGTCAAGCCGCCCGCCAAGGCCTACTTCCACCACAGCCACATCCACCTGTTCTCCTTCAAAGGCGGACAGTGCCAGTGCCGTACCCATTTCAAAAGGCGTTGGCTGCAAGCCTTGAGCCGCTTCCAGCAGGCGATTGCCGTACAGTTCCATTGCTTCGCTGCTGATCAGCCGTCCATTCAGGCGGATTCGCTCCTCATACCTTTGGAGAAAAGGGGAAGTATACAGTCCCGTACGATAGCCTGCGCAGCGGAGGATGCTTTCCAGCATGGCGCAGGTGCTCCCCTTGCCATTGGTGCCCGCCACATGAATGACGGGCACCTTGGTTTGAGGACAGAGTCTATTCAATAACCTTTGGGTATTTTCAAGACCGTTTTTGCTGCCGGTGGCATAGGTGCCGTGAATGGCATCTACCACCTCTGCTGCTGTTTTCATAGGCTTTCCTTCAGTTCGGCAATGCGTCCTTCCAGGGCTGCTGCCTTCTGCTTGTTGGTCTCCAGCTTTTCCTTCTCCTGCTGTACCAGCGCCGCAGGTGCCTTGGCCACAAAGCCGGGATTGTTCAGCTTCCCTTCCGCACGAGCAACTTCCTTGTTCAGGTTTTCCAGTTCCTTGTTCAGTCTGGCGATTTCCTTGGCGAAATCCACCAAATCGCCCAGAGGAATGAACAGTTCGGCGGCAGCCGTCACAGCGCTGACGGTCTTTTCCTTCACCTCGTCCCGGCTGCCGATCATCTCCACAGAAGATGCCCATGCCAGGCGGCCAAAGTACACAGAGGTTTCTGCCAGCACGTCAGCCCAGCCTTCCTTGGGCAGGAGCATCAGCCGGGTACGCTTGCCGGCAGCCACGTTCATTTCACTGCGCAGGTTGCGGATGCTGCGGATGATTTCCATCACGCCCTGCATCTTGGCTTCTTCCTCGGTGAAGTCATAGGCATCCTTCACTTCCGGCCACTTGGACAGCATCAGGAAGCCTTCCGTGCCCGGCAGATACTTATACACCTGCTCCGTCAGGAAGGGCATGAAGGGATGCAGCAGCTTCAGCAGGCCTTCAAGCACGTACAGCAGTACAGCCTGCACGTTGCGCTTGGCGCTTTCATCCTCGCCGGTCAGGCGGGACTTGGCCAGCTCAATGTACCAGTCGCAGAATTCGCTCCACGCAAAATCATAAATCCGGTTGGCAGACAGGCCAAAGTCGCCTTCCTCATTGTGCACGGAAATATCCCGAACCGCATCCTGGAAGCGGGTCAGAATCCACTTGTCTGCCAGTGTCAGCAGGGCAGGGTCAATTTCATGCCGCTCGTCCACGTTCATCAGCACAAAGCGGGAAGCATTCCACACCTTATTGGCAAAGTTCCGGGCTGCCTCCACCTTGCTTTCAATGTAGCGGGTATCGTTTCCGGGACTGACGCCAAGCAGCAGGGAGAAGCGCAGCGCATCTGCACCGTACTGGTCGATCACTTCCAGCGGATCCACGCCATTCCCCAAGGACTTGGACATTTTCCGTCCCTGCTCATCCCGCACAAGGCCGTGAATCAGCACCGTCTTGAAGGGAACCTCTCCCATCTGCTCCATGCCGGAGAAAATCATCCGGGCAACCCAGAAGAAGATGATGTCGTAGCCGGTAACCAGCATGCTGGTGGGATAGAAGTACTTCAGGTCTTCCGTCTCTTCCGGCCAGCCCATGGTGGAGAAGGGCCACAGGGCGCTGGAGAACCAGGTATCCAGCACTTCCTCATCCTGATGGATATGGTCGCTGCCGCACTTGGGGCAGTGGGTCAGATCCGTACGGGACACGCTCATTTCTCCGCAGTCATCGCAGTACCAGGCAGGGATCCGATGACCCCACCACAGTTTGCGGCTGATGCACCAGTCACGGATGTTCTCCATCCAGTTCAGATAGGTCTTGGAGAAGCGATCCGGCACAAAGGTAATGCGGCCATCCTTCACACACTCCACAGCAGGCTTTGCCAGCGGCTTCATGTCCACAAACCACTGCTTGGACACCATGGGTTCCACGGTGGTGTGGCAGCGGTAGCAGGTGCCTACCTCGTGCTTCAGGGGCTCTACGGACTTCAAGTAGCCCCCTGCCGTCAGGTCAGCAACAATGGCCTTCCGTGCCTCTGCCGTGGTCATGCCGGCGTACTTGCCGCAGTCCAGCACACGGGGTTCATTCACCGTGGCCTTGCCGGAAGCAAACAGTTCGTCATTCTCTGCCTTATCCGCTGCACCGGTCATGTGACCGTCATAGGTGAACACACGGACAATGGGCAGCTGATGCCGCTGACCCACCTCATAGTCGTTGGGGTCATGGGCAGGGGTGATCTTCACCACGCCGGTGCCCTTGGTCATGTCCGCATGCTCGTCGCACACAATGGGGATTTCCTTGTTCAGCAGGGGCAGAATCACATGGCAGCCGTGCAGGTGGGCATACCGGGGATCCTCGGCGTTAATGGCAACCGCCGTATCGCCCAGCATGGTTTCCGGCCGGGTGGTGGCCAGCTCCAGCATTTCCCCGGTTTCCTTCACCGGGTAAAGGAGATGCCAGAAGTTGCCGTCCTTTTCTTCATACTCCACCTCTGCATCGGAAATGGAGGTATTGCAGCAGGGGCACCAGTTCACCAGGCGGCTTCCCCGGTAAATCAGACCCTTTTCGTACAGGCGGCAGAACACTTCCCGAACGGCTCGGCTGCAGCCTTCGTCCATGGTAAAGCGTTCACGGCTCCAGTCACAGCTGGCACCCATGCGGCGCTGCTGCTGGGTAATGCGGTTGCCATACTGCTCCTTCCATGCCCAGGCACGCTCCAGGAAAGCTTCCCGGCCGATGCCTTCCTTGGTCAGCCCTTCCTTGGCCATGGCAGCCACGATCTTCACTTCCGTTGCAATGGCAGCGTGATCCGTGCCCGGCAGCCACAGGGTAGGATCCCCCTTCATGCGGTGATAGCGAATGGCCGCATCCTGCAAGGTGCAGTCCATGGCATGACCCATGTGGAGCTGTCCCGTAATGTTCGGCGGCGGCATCACAATGGTAAAGGGCTTCTTTCCCTCTTCACGGTGCGCCACAAAGGCACCGCTTTCTTCCCATTCCTGATAAAGCTTGGTTTCAATGGCCTTGGGATCAAACTTTGTCGCCATATCCGCCCCGGTCATTTTTGCTTCCATCTGTATCCTTCCCTTCCGTAAGCATCAACAGAATGCGTTTATGTTACAGTATATCCATGAGGAGCAAGGCACCCATGAGGGCAATCACGCAGCCCACCCCTTTGCAGATGAGCTTTCCATTTTCCCCAGCCTTGGGGAAAAGCTTTGTCACAATGGGGGAAGATGCGTAGACGAGCACTGCCCCCACCACCATCAGCGCCACCCCGGGCCAGTTCAGCTTGGATAAAACCTTTTCTCCATAGGACATGGGGTGTTCCTCCTGTATACAAAAGCAGCCCCATCCCGAAGGACGGAGCTGCTCCGTGTTACCACCTTGATTCGCAAGCGAAAAAATCGTTGCCTCATGCGCACGATAACGGGTGCCACCGCGACGGCTAAGGTGAAAGGATTCACGTTCACCGCCGCTCTCTGAAAGCGACCTTCTCCCGGCAGCATCGGAGGCAGTTTCACAGCATGATAACCGCCCTCTCTGACCGTGCCTTAGGGGTACTCCTCTTTCGTTTGCGAGTGATATGGTGAATTTTTCTCATGAACCGAAAAAGTGGCCGAAGCCACCTTTTCTATACAAGAAGCGCGATTAGGCGTTCTTCTTGTCTTCGTCCATCTTCACAACCTGCACGCCATTGTAATAGCCGCAGTTCTTGCACACATGGTGGGCCAGCTTCATCTGATGGCACTGGGGGCATTCCACGATGCCGGGCATGCTCAGCTTCCAGTTGGCGCGACGGCTGTGCTTACGAGCCTTGGAGATTTTTCCCTTAGGAAGAGCCATGTTTTACACCTCCTCATCCTTCGTCAGCAATTGCTGCAATGCCGCAAAAGGATGCTCATTCTGCATTTCCTTCTGGCAAGTGTCGTTGTCTGCAAACCCGACCAAACCAGGACAGTCCTCCCTGCAGAGGAACCGCATCGGCAGGGCGAGTACTGCGTAAGACATAGCCAGCTTATCAAACCCAACGCAAGATCCAGTGTAAGTAAAGATCTCATCATCTTCCGGGTCGCCGTTCCGCAGAAAGGTTTCCCGGAACGTGGCTTGAATGTCTGCGCTGGCAGGCTCCAGACAGTTGGCGCAATGAGCATGAGCAACAGTCGTCAGCTTCCCGTCGACCTGCACACTGCCATCATCCGTGGCAAAATAGGTACCCTCCACGATGGCATCGTCAAAGGTGACGGTGTCACCACTAATCTCCTGCGAAGCAATGGCCTGCTCGCCACGGAAAAGGTACTCCTGCCCGGGGTTTTTCAGTGCCAGGGTTACGTCCAGCTTCATGCACTCACCTCAAATATGACCAACTGCTATTATAGATTTTCCGAGCCCTTTTGTCAACAAAATTTTCGCAGGGCGATGGATTCCCCAAAGGCGTCCCCCGCCCTGCTGCTCACAATGGATCTTACTTGGTCACCAACTCCAGGGTATCCCGGGCGATGGCGATTTCCTCGTTGGTGGGGATAACGCAAATGGTCACCTTGCTGTCGTCCGTGGAAATCACGGATTCCGTCACGTGAGGCCATGCGCAGGCATCGTTCTTCGCCTTGTCCAGCTTTGCGCCCAGGAAGTCGAAACCTTCCATAATGCGGGCACGGAGCTTCAGGTTGTTTTCGCCAATGCCGGCGGTGAACACGATAATGTCCACACCGTTCATGGCAGCGGCATAGGAACCGATGTACTTGCGAACGCCGTACACCAGCATATCCCGTGCCAGGATGGCATCCTCATTGCCTGCATCCGCCTGAGCATCGATGTCCCGCATGTCGCTGAAGCCGCCAATGCCCTTCAGGCCGGATTCCTTGTTCATCATGGTAAGCACTTCATCCACGGTCTTCTTCTCCGTGTTGGCAATGAACTGCACCACAGCAGGATCGCAGCTGCCGGAACGGGTTCCCATCAGCACACCTTCCAGAGGAGTCAGACCCATGGAGGTGTCCACGCACTTGCCGTCCACCACAGCGCTCAGGCTGGAGCCGTTGCCCAGGTGGCACACGATAACCCGCTTGCCCACAGGATTCACACCCAGGAACTCGCACACCCGCTTGGACACGTACCGGTGAGAGGTGCCGTGGAAGCCATAGCGGCGCACACCGTACTTGGTTTCATATTCCTTGGGCACACCGTACATATAGGCCTTGGCAGGCATGGTCTGGTGGAAAGCCGTGTCGAACACAGCCACCTGAGGCACCGTAGGCATTACCTTTTCGCAGGCTTCAATGCCCATCAGATTGGCAGGATTGTGCAGCGGTCCCAGAGGGATGCACTTGCGGATGGCTGCCTTCACAGCATCATCAATGACAACAGAGGCGGAGAATTCCTTGCCGCCGTGCAGCACCCGGTGACCCACAGCGCCGATTTCATCCGTGGACTTAATGGCACCCTTTTCCGGATCCTGCAATGCCTTCAGCATCATTTCGGTGGCCTGCACGTGGTCGGCTACGAAGGTGTTGATCTCCACCACCTTGTCCCCCACCGTCTGCTTCAGGTGACCGCCTTCTGTTCCCTTTTCCTTGTCTTCCGCAATGTTGATGCGCTCTACCAGACCCTTTGCCAGTACCTTTTCGCCGTCCATGTCCAGCAGCTGGTACTTCAGGGAGGAAGAGCCGGCATTCACGACCAGAATCTTCATCGTTGAAAGCTCCTTCTGTTGTTGATATTTTTTTCGGAGCAGGTGCCCCGTCCATGATGTTCCCTGGAAAGCAAACCTGCCTGATCATTGCAGCCGGTCAGGCAGGTGCGTTCATGCTTACTTGATGACTTCGCCCATGGTGCCGGGGGCTACGCAGCCGGCGTTGGATTCATCGGTATCAATGTGCATGGCCAGAGCGAACTTCTCGCTGACGCGAACCACCACATCGCCGAAGGTCAGGCTGCGGCCGTTGGTGTCGATCTTCACGGACACAACGTCCTTGTCCTTCACGCCAAAGGCTTCTGCATCGGCAGGGGTCATGTGAATGTGACGCTTGGCGGCGATCACGCCTTCCTTCAGCTCCACTTCACCGCAGGGTCCTACCAGCTTGCAGGCACCGCTGCCGGCAATGTCGCCGCTTTCACGGATAGGTGCGGTCACACCGATGGAACGGGCGTCCGTCAGAGAAACTTCCACCTGGCTTGCGCTGCGGACAGGTCCCAGAATGGATGCGGTCATCTGACCCTTTGCGCCCACGATGGTCACCTTCTCGTTGCTGGCAAACTGACCGGGCTGAGAAAGCATCTTCTTCACAGTCAGCTCATATCCCTTGCCAAACAGCGTTTCCAAATCTTCCTTCGTTACATGCACGTGACGTGCAGAGGTTTCTACCAACACCTTTGCCATTCCGATACACTCCTTTATTGCCATTCAAGCACAGCAAAAAATCTTCCATGCTGAGGAATCAAAGCTATTATACAGGATTTCATAAAAAAAAGGAAGGGTTTTGGTATAGAAAAATGGAATTACCGTAAAAAGAATGTGCAGGAGGTGAGGCCATGGGGATCGTGGGCGTTGTGGCGGAATACAATCCTTTCCATCAGGGGCACGCCTATCAGCTGCAAGCCGCAAGAGAGGCAGCGCAGGCGGATTACGTGCTGGTCGTCATGTCCGGCTGCTTCACCCAGCGTGGGGATGCCGCCCTGCTTTCCCCTGTCCTGCGTGCAGAAATGGCGCTCCGCTGCGGTGCAGATGCCGTGATTTTGCTTCCCGCCCTGTGGAGCGTGCGGGATGCAGAACATTTTGCTTTAGGCAGTGTTTCGCTATTGGCATCCCTGGGTGCAGAGGCACTTTCCTTCGGTGCGGAAAACGCCTCGGCCGAAGCACTGCAAGCCGCCGCCCGGGTGCTGGAGGAATCCTCCGACGCCCTGAACCATGCTGTCACCACCTATCTGGCACAGGGGCTTGGTTACCCTGCTGCTGTGGCAAAGGCCTGTGAAAGCCTGCACCCCGGCATTGGCGACATCCTTGCCTCCCCCAACAACATGCTGGGCATTTGCTACCTGCGTGCCCTGCACAGGCTGGGTGCTCCCATGGAGGTCTTTCCCATCCAACGTAAAGGGGACTACCATGCCTCCGATTTCTGCCATGCAATGCCCTCTGCCACGGCGGTGCGCAGTGCGGTGCTCCGTGGAGAATGGCAGCGTGCCTGTGCCGCCTTGCCGGAGCAATGCGTTCCCCTGCTTCGCCGTGAAGGTCTGGCCGGGCACATTCACCGCCCCGATCAGCTGGATGATGCGCTGCTGTACCGTCTGCGAACCATGACGGCTGCCGACTATGCCGCCCTGCCAGGTGTCAGCGAGGGCATTGAGGATCGGCTCCGCCGTGCCGCCCGGCAGTGCAGCACCAAAGCCGCCCTGCTGGACGAGGCAGGCACCCGCCGATACCCACGGGCACGGCTGAACCGAATGTGTACCCATGCCCTGCTGGGCATGACCCAAAGGGATGTGGAAGAAACGCCTCTGCCCACTGCCGCCCTGCTCCTTGGCTTCCGCAAGGATGCTGCACCCCTGCTCAGCCATCTTGCCAGTGGCAGGATTCCCCTGGTTGCCCGTGCTTCGGAATATCCTGCCGCACGATGGATGGGGATTGAAGCCGCCGCATGGGATGTGTGGGGACTGGGCTGCAGCATGCCGGCAGGCGGACTCTATACCCGCAGCGTAATCAAAGTATGACAACAAACCGGGAGGGACGCAGGATGCGTTTACTGGCAAGAGCTAAAATCAACTGGACACTGGATATTACAGGTCAGCGGGAGGACGGCTATCATTTCATGGATATGCTGATGCAGCCGGTGACCCTGTCCGATGTGGTCGATCTGGAAATAGCAGATGATGTGACCCTGACCTGCAGCGGAACCCCTTATCTTCCCCCGGATGAGCACCATTTAGCCCTCCGTGCCGCCAGAGCCCTCAAGGAGCATACGGGCTGTGACAAGGGAGCCCGCATTCATGTGCACAAGTGCATCCCCGTAGGGGCAGGCATGGGGGGCGGCAGTGCAGATGCTGCCGCCGTGCTGACAGGCCTGAACCAGCTTTGGCAGCTCCACCTGTCCCAGGCAGCGTTGGAAGCCATCGGTCTCACCCTGGGGGCTGACGTGCCCTTCTGCCTGCGGGGCGGATTGCAACGTGTGCAGGGCATTGGTGAAAAAATGTCCCCTGTGCCCTGTAAAAAAATGCTGCCCCTATGCGTTCTTCAGCCCTGCGAAGGGCTCAGCACAGGAGCAGTATTCAAGGCATACCATGGAGAGACGGTTCATGCCCGTCCCCAGACGCAGCAGGCCATGGAAGCCCTGGAGCAGGGAGATTTGCCGAAGCTGGCTGTGAGCCTTGGCAATGTGCTGCAAAGCGTCAGCGAAGGCATGCGTCCCGCCATCGGTCAGGCCATTCAATCCCTGCTTGATGCCGGTGCCGTAACCGCATGGATGACCGGCAGCGGCTCAGCCGTTTTCGGCGTATTTGAAGATGATGCCTCGGCAGCACAGGCCGGGGAACACCTTCGTCAGCAGTATGAACGCTGCTGGGTATGCAGCACCTGCATGGACAGTATTGCAGACGGCTCTGCCATCAGCACTTCCTGGCAAACCGTTTCAGGTGCAGCAGACGCATAATTTCCCGATCGTCTGTTTTCCGCCACCAGCACAGGCACAGTCCGCCGTATACCCCTGCGCCCACCAGCACACGAATGGCCACTTCCCACCAGGAATCTGCCATCAGTGCGCCCACCAGCTGCACCACCAATAGCATGACGACCCCCATCGCCGAATAGGTCAGAGCATAGCGGAAGAAACGCCGATAGGGCAATTCTTTACGGAGGAAGAGGAACTGCACCAATGGTACGCTGGCTTCGGCAAACAAGGTGCCAACGACTGCACCCATCGCCCCCATGACCGGAATCAGCAGCCCGTTGATGATCAGGTTCACGATGGCCCCGGTGGATACAGCCTTCAGCACCAGCTTGTCATTGCCGGAGGGCAGAATCCACTGGGTGCGCACCACGTTGGCAAAGCCAATCAGGATCAGCGTAAAGCCAAGGGGCACCATCAGCACCCCGGAGTAGGCGAAATCCTCCCCATAAAACAGGGGTGCAAAAACATCTGCCACAGCAGCAATGCCGAAAGCCATGGCGCAGGTCATGCACATCATCAGCTTCATGGACAGCTCCATGAAGCTGCGAATCTGCTTCTCCTTGCCGTGAGCCTGCAGGTTGGAGGCTTTGGGCATCAGCACCGTGCCGATGGCGGAAATAAAGCCGCTCAGGCAGTAGATAATCTGCTCCGCACTGCTGTACAGGCCGTTTTGTGCCATGCCGGCAATGGCACCCACCATGATTTTATCCATGGTGCGGTACACCCGTACAGCCAGCACGGACACCAGCAGCAGCATGCAGGGCAGGAAGTGCTTCATCACATCCCGGAAGGGTACCCGCTGCAAGTGCACCTTGCCCTTCAGCCCCGGCCAGCACAGCAGGCACCCCAGTAAGGTCGCCAAAGACCAGGCAAAGCCGTAGATCCACACATCCTCTGCGCTTTTTACAAAAATGAACACGCTGGCCGCCGCCAGCAGCTTTACGCAGGTATTGCGCAGGGCAATGGACTTAAACTGATCCAGCCCCATGAGGCACCAGTCCACATTCACCAGGCAGCTGACAGACATCATGGTCAGGTGCAGCACAATGGTTTTCTCCTGCCCTGCCCCGAAGGTCACATAGCCCAGCCACACCAGAAGCACCAGCAGGGAAACCAGAACCTGCATGATGTAGATTTCGGAAAAGGTCTTGCTTAGCTGCTTTGCATCATCCCGCACCTTGGCAATGGCACGGACGCCATAGTCCGTCAGTCCCATGGTGGCAATAATGACAAAGATTTCGCTGATGGACCAGGCGTAGTCATACAGTCCCTTGCCGGTCTGCCCCACCGTACGGGTCAAATAAGGTGCCGTCACCAAGGGCAGCAAAATGGAGAATACACGATACGCCACATTGTAAGCGGCGTTTTTCTTTGCGCTCAAAAAAGTCCCTCCCGCAGTTCAAAGAAGCTTTCCTTATTCTTTTCGCTACGAATTTGCTGCATCCTCCTTGACAGCGTATATCTTCCTTTGTATAATGTGTAAACGTAATTCTCGTTTTGGTTTACGCAATATAGAAAGGAAGTTTTCTCCCATGCAAAAGCTGACCAGTAAACAGTTGTGCCTTTGCGGTCTCTTTACCGCCCTGATCTGCGTGTGTGCCTGGATTTCCATTTACATTTTCTCCATTCCTGTCACCCTTCAGCTGCTGGCGATTATGATCTGTGCGGCGCTGCTGACTCCCGGACTGGCCACCATGTCCGTGCTGGCTTATGTGCTGATTGGTCTCATCGGTCTGCCCGTGTTTGCCGGCTTTACCGGGGGCGTAGGCAAGCTGTTCGGCATTACCGGCGGCTACATCATCGGCTTTATTCCCGCCGTTTATGTCACCTCCCTGATGATTCATCGCTGCCGCTTCGCCAAGGAAGAAAACACAGGGCTGAAGCTGCTGCGCTATGTGGTGGCCATGGCTGTAGGCGTGCTGGTATGCTACGCCTTCGGCACAGTTTGGTTCATGATCATCAACCGCCAGACCGTGGCCGCCCACAATGCGGAAATTGCCACCATGACCGACCTGATGCAGCAGGAAGCCGGCGGCGTAAAGAGTGCCTACTCTCTGGGGCAGGTGCTTGGTATCTGCGTCCTCCCCTACCTTCCCTTTGATGCCGTGAAGATTGCCCTGGCAGCCGTGCTGAGCCTCCGGCTGGAAAAGGCTGTGAAGCTGTAACCTGTTCCGTTGATTCTCTATGATTTGAGCCATTCCCGCAAGTCCTTATACCTGCGGGAATGGCTCGTTTTTTTACTTGAACAGTTCCCGAATTCGATCCAGCACGGTCGTACTGGTTTCTGTTTCTTCCTCCTCCACTTCTTCCTCTTTGACGTGAATGGAAGGGGTTGTGATCACGAACTGCACGCTCTGCACCTCGGTATTCCGTGCATCCACGAAGGAGGCAACCGGCACGTCGGAACCCGTCTTTTCCGCAATGATGTCATCGATCTTTTCCCCGATGGTATCATTCACGTTTTCCGTTTCTTCCCGGAAAGTCGCCGTACCGTCCTTCATTTCCTGTGCACCCTCCGCCAAGGATGTTACGCCTTCCGTGTAATCCTTCAGCCCTGTGTAGAAGCTGCATACCCCATCCAGTGTTTCTCGCAAATCGGACAGCGCCCGATAGGCTTCCCCGTTTTCTCCATTTTCCTCCAATGCTTCTGCCACACTATCCAGATATTCCTTGCTGTTGCGCTGCTTCGCCTTTGCGGAAGCAATCTGGCTGCGCACCTGATCCGATGCCATTTGTTCTCCAATGGTTTGGTCAATCAGGTTCTGCACCTGTGCAGAGGCCATCTGCACCTCCACATTCTGGGCAATCATCTGCTGCACGTTGTCGGACTGCATCTGCTGCTCCACCATGGTATTCAGCAGGGTCTGGGTATCCCCGGATGCCAGCTGCTTTTCCGTTTCCTCATCAATCACCTGCTGAACTGCATCGCTGCTCATTTGGGTTTCAATTTCAGCGGCTATTGTTGTCTGCACCGTTTCACTGGCCATTTGCTCCTGCACGGCACGCTCCACCTGCTGCTTTACCGCATCGGTAGCCATTTGCTCCTCAATCAGTGCTTGCATTTGTTCTTCGCTCATGTTGGTGATCGCACTGCGAATTTGCTGTTCGGCCGCCGCCTCTGCTTGGGTTCGAATCTTCTGCTCGGCTGCCGCTTCTGCCTGCCCACGAACAGCAGGATCGCTTACCTTCTGCTGCGTCTGTGTGTTGATCAGCGTCTGGGTATCCTCTGTATTCATCTGCGCTTCCGTCTGAGCGTTCACGGTGCTTTGTACTGCTTCCGTGCTCATCTGCGCTTCCGTCTGGGCATCTATCTGCGCCTGCACCTCGGCAGAGGCCATGCGAGCGGAGACCATGCCGCTGATTTCTTCCTCCGTTGCTTCACGGTCGCTTTGGCTCAGCTCATTTTTCACCTGTGCACGAACCTGCTCCTCCACAGCAGCAGCAACCTGTTGGCGTACCTGAGTGCGAACCTGCGCTTCTACCTGGGTACGCACCTGAGTACGGACGGCTGCCTCCACCTGGGGACGAATGGTGCTTGTCAGCTCAGCATCAATTTGTGCCTGTACTTCCTGGGATGCAAGCTGCTGAGCTACTGCTACATTGATCTGGTTCTGCACTGCTTCGGTCTGCATCTGCTGGGCCACCTTGGCGTTCACCGTTTCCTCACTGGGGTTGCGAACCTGTGCCTCCACCTGATTCCTTGCCTGCTGCTGCACGGCGGCACGCACTTTTTCCTCTGCCCTGGCCTGCACCTGAGCCGTCACCTTTTCCCGTGCCGCTGCTTCCACTTGAGCACGAACCTGCTGTTCGCCCCCCGCAAGCACCTGCTGTTCCACCTGCTGCCTGGCCGCCGCCGTCACCTGCTCCGTAACCTGTGCCCTGGCCGCCTGCTCCACCGCCGTCGTTACCTGCCGCTTGGCTGCTGCATTCACAGCGGTGTTCAGTTTCTGTTCGGCGGTGCGCTTCACATAGTCGTCCACCTTGTCCAGCAGTTCTGCCTGCAGGCGGATAATTTCCTCATCATAGTTTTCGATGGTCAGCTCCTTGATTTCGATATCCAGCTGGGAGAACTTCTCTTCTTCCTCCTTTAAGGAAGCATTGGCGGTGTCAAAAGCAGCCTCTACCAACTGCCTCGCCCCGTCCATCAGCTCCTTGTTATGAGCCGTTAATTCATTAACGCCTTCCAGCAGGGATTGGGCACCATCATCCAGCTGAAGCCCTGCATCAATGATTTTATTCGTTTCCTCCGTCAGCTGATCCTGATCCACCGTCAGGGACAAGGCCAGCTTTACCCCGTTGATGGAAATCGCATCCATTTCGAAATCCGTTGCATCCATGGCAATGGTCAGGGTCTGTTCCGTATTAGGCAAAACAATATAGCTAAGCTGCCGGTTGGTGCCTACATTCACCTGGGTAGCACCATCCGCCACAATGTTCCGGCACCGATCCGTATCCAGGGATGCGCTGATTTGCAGCGCATGGCTGCTGAACAGCTCCCCCTGATACTTTTCATTCTTCCGAATATCCAGCTGAATCACCACATGGCCGCTTTGCCCTGCCAGTTCTTCCGCTGTCACGGTTTGTCCGTCCACCTGATAGGTCAGGGTAAATACCCAGGGCAGATCCTTCGTGTCCAAGTCCCCCTGATAGTACACCCGCTGGGCATCGCTGTGGAAGGTGACCTCACCATCTTGGAAGTTGATTCCATCCTCCGTATTTAAGGCGTGGACAGCGGTGTAGTTTCCGTAATCCTGAATGTCGCCCCCATCAAAGATGTTTACCACATACACGCCATCCACCTGTCCCTGGTGATCCAGCACAGCGTAAACCACTTCTTCCTTCGTCGAAGCCAAGGCAGGCACTGTCCCCATCACCATGGTGAGGATCAACAGCAGTGAAATTCCTTTTTTGCAATTCATTTTTCTTGCTCCTTTCCGTTCTTCATAAACGATGCCCCCTTGGTGGTATGCTCAATCACCCCATCCAGCAGGTATAGCATACCGGGCAGGGCAAACAGTACAATCACCATGGACAGGAGAGCACCTCTCCCCAGGAAGAATCCCAACTGGCTGAGCAGCGCATGGGAGGAAATGTACCCCATCAAAAAGCCTACCACCGTCAGGGTCAGGCCTGAAGTTAAAATGGAAACCGTTACAGAGGACACGGTTTGCGCAACAGCGTTTTTCTTGGTCATGCTCCTGCGGTATTCGGTATATCGATCCGTAAAGAGAATGGCATAGTCCACCGTAGCCCCCAGCTGGATGGATGTGATGATCAGGTAAGCAATATAGAAGATGCTCTGATCCGTAAAGTAGGGAATGGCCGTGTTGATCCATATGCCCGCCTCAATGGCCAGCACCAGAATCACCGGCAGGGAAATGGACTTGAAGGACAGCAGCAGTACAAGGAATACGGCACCAATGGCAATCAGGTTCACCTTGGCCATATCGGCAGTAACCGTTTCCTTCATGTCCTTGGTGCTGACACCTTCGCCAGCCAGCAGCCACTCCCCAGGATAATACTGTTCCGCTGTGGCACGTACCTGATCCACCAGCTGGAAGGTTTCATCCCCTTCCAGGTCTGCTTTCACCGTCAGCACCAGCCGGCTGTATTGCGCCGAAAGGAGCTGGGAACGTGTTTCTTCCTCCACATAGTCGGAAGGAATCACCGTTCCCGCATTATCCACATAGGACAGAATGCTGCTGACCTGCGGAATGGCTTTCAGTGCTGTGGAAAGTTCTTTTTCCCGTGCATTGTTGCCCTTGGGCACCATGAGCACATAGGTGTCTTTCTTGCCGAAGACTTCCTCAATGGCTTTGATATCCGTCCCCAGCTGCGTATCTTCCCCAAAGAGGTGGGAGGAGCCGTAGTAATAGCTATTGTGGTCAGCCCCCAGGTAGGAGGGTACCACCAGCACCAGCAGCACAAGCAGCACAGGAATCATCATTTTTGTTACGGCTTTGCCCAGCCTTGGGAAGGGCGCCTTGATAAGCGCCTTGTGCCGGGTCTTCTCCAGCAGATTGTGGAAAAGCAGAATCAGTGCCGGAGAAAACAGGAACACGGTGAGCAAGCTGACCGCCACGCCCTTGCCCAGCACCAATCCCATATCAGGGCCAATTTGGAATTGCATCAGGCAAAGCGCCAGGAATCCAATGACCGTGGTCAGTCCGCTGGAAAGAATGGACATGGTGGATTTGCAAAGTGCTGCTACCATGGCCTCCTGCGGATCATTGCTTTCCTTACGGCACTCTTCAAACCGGTGCAGCAGGAAGATGGAATAATCCAGGGATACAGCCAGCTGCAAGATGCTTCCTGCGGCGTTGGACACAAAGGAAATCTCGCCAAATATCAGATTGCTGCCGCTGTTGATCAGGATGGCAACGCCAAGGCTGGCCATTACAATCAGCGGTTCCAGCCAAGAGGCGGTGGTCAAAAACAAAATCAGGAACACAAAGGCCACTGCCGATACGGAGATGATGCGGATCTGGGATACGGTGCTGGTGGTTGCCACTGCCGTAGACACGGCCGATCCGCTCATGGCGTTGTCATCCCCAATGATTCCACGAATGGCGTTAACTGCGTCGATGCGCTTGCTGTCCTCAATGGTGACGGAATACAATGCCGCACTGTCCTTGTAGTAGGCAGTCACCGTATCCTGATCCAGTGTCTCCAAGGGCTGGAATACATTCACCGCATCGTCCAGCCAAGTGACGGATGTAACGCCGTCCACAGCTGTCAGCTGTTCTTTGATTTGCATGGCCTCGGGAATGGTTACGTTCTTCACCATGACCCGGGCATTGGGAATGCCGCCGTCGTAAGCCTCCTCCATGGTCTCCAAGGCAATGGTGGATGCCGTTTCCGCAGGCAGGTAATCATTCATGTCATAGTTCACGGCTACCAGCTGCTTGCCCAAGGCACCGCATGCAGCCAGCAGCACAAAGAGGATCACCACAAGCTTGGGATGCTTCGTTGTGATCCGATAAAACTTCTGCACAGCCTTTCCTCCTTCCGTTGCTTTCAGTGCGTGCCTAAGTATAGGAAAGGAGGGTGCTAAAAAAAATAGGTAATCTTGCGCATTTGTCTAGTGTTTGCCCTCTAGCGGTGGATTCTTTGGACAATTGTCCAGTGTTGTCCATTGCAGCAGGGCAAATCAACGCTATGCTAAGGAGGAAAAAGGAACCGGAGGGGTCAGCATGAAGCAGAGCGAAATCTCCCTTGCTACCAAAAAGGCCATGGCAGCCGCACTGAAGCAGCTGATGACCGCAAAGCCCATCAGTAAGATTTCCGTGCGTGAAATCGTTACCGCCTGCGGTATCAACCGAAACTCTTTCTACTATCATTTTGACGATATATACGACCTGTTCAAATGGATGCTGGAAAACGAAACCATTGACGTGGTGAAGCAGTGCAATCTCATTACAGATTATCATCAGATCATCAACTTTGTGCTGGACTATGTGGAAAACAATCAATACCTGATTGCCAATGCCTACAATGCCATTGGTCAGGCAGGCTTAAAGCAGTTCTTTTACCTGGACTTCATTGCCTGCATTGAAGCCCTGATTACCCAAGGAGCCAAGAAGCAGGGCGTTACCTTGGATGCGGATTACAAGCGGTTCCTCTGCGCCTTTTACACGGAAGCCATTGCAGGCTGCCTGCTGGATTACATCATCAACAGCCAATCCCGAAACCGTGAAAAGATGATTGCCTATTTGGAACATTTGCTCCTCCGCACCCTGCCGGCAGCCATTGCATAAAAGCCGTGTGGCGGTATTTCTTTTGTATTAAAAGTTACACGGGGCTTTCTCTTCATTGACAGCCCCCTGCAAATCTGTTACCATCATTGCTTGCAGGGCAAAGGCGTTCATGCGAATGGGCGCACTATGCCCTGCAAGCTTATTTTTTCGGCATAAAAGGGATTAACAGCCATGAAAGAACATCAGGAAAATCATTACGGTCTTTACAGACCCGAGTTCGAGCACGACGCGTGCGGCATCGGTGCCGTTGCAGACATTGACGGCCGGAAGAAGCGCAGCGTGGTGGATCAGGCCCTGAAGATTGTTGAAAAGCTGGAGCACCGTGCAGGCAAGGACGCCGACGGCAGCACCGGCGATGGTGTGGGTGTCATGACCCAAATGCCCCATGCGTTTTTTGTCACACAAAACTTAGGTTTCACCCTGCCCCCGGAGCGTGACTACGGCGTGGGCATGGTTTTCATGCCTCAGGATCACCTGAAGCGTGCTCAGGCACGGCGCCTCATGGAAATCGTGGTGCAGAAGGAAAACCTGAAGGTGCTGGGCTGGCGTGATGTGCCGGTGAAGCCGGAAATTCTGGGTGCCCGTGCCCACGCCTGCATGCCCTGCATTCAGCAGTGCTTCATTGCCCGGCCCAAGGCCGTTGCCCGGGGGCTGGATTTCGACCGCCGGCTGTACGTGGCACGCCGGGCCTTTGAGCAGAGCTGCGACGGTGCCTATGTGTGCTCCATGTCCAGCCGTACCATTGTGTACAAGGGCATGTTTCTGGTTTCCCAGCTCCGTGCTTTCTACCCGGATCTGCAGGACGAACGGTACGTCAGTGCCATTGCCATGGTGCATTCCCGCTTTTCCACCAACACCTTCCCCAGCTGGGAACGTGCCCATCCCAATCGGTTGATCCTCCACAATGGTGAAATCAACACCATCCGGGGCAACGTGGATCGGATGCTGGCACGGGAGGAAACCATGGCCTCTCCCCTGCTGGAGCAGGACATGGACAAGATTCTGCCTGTCATCAGCGGCACAGGCAGCGACTCTGCCATGCTGGACAACACCCTGGAATTCCTGATGATGAATGGCGTTCCCCTGCCGCTGGCAGTGATGATGACCATCCCCGAGCCCTGGCAGAACGAACGGGACATTTCCCGCACCCGCCGAGATCTGTACCGGTATTACGCCACCATGATGGAGCCCTGGGATGGCCCGGCTTCCATTCTTTTCTCCGATGGCGACATTATGGGTGCCGTACTGGATCGGAACGGTCTGCGGCCTTCCCGGTACTACATCACCACAGACAATATGCTGATCCTCGCCAGCGAGGTAGGTGTGCTGGATCTTCCTCCGGAAAAAATCAAGCGGAAATGCCGTGTCCGTTCCGGTCAAATGCTGCTGGTGGATACGGTGCAGGGGCGCATCATCGGCGATGATGAGCTCAAGGAATCCTACGCATCCCGCCGCCCCTACGGGGAATGGCTGGACAGCAATCTGCTGTCCCTGCAGGATCTTCCCCTGCCCAGCCATGCCGCTCCCAAGCTGAGTCAGGATTCTCGTGATCGGCTGTACAAGGCCTTTGGCTACACCTATGAAGAGGTGAAGGAAGTCATTCTGCCCATGGCACGTACCGGAGCAGAGCCTACCGCCTCCATGGGTGCAGATATTCCCCTGGCAGTACTTTCCGATAAGCATCAGCCTCTGTTTGAGTACTTCCGTCAGCTCTTTGCCCAGGTGACCAACCCGCCCATCGACGCCATCCGTGAAAAGATCGTAACGGATACGGCGGTGTATGTGGGCAGCGACGGCAACCTGCTGCAGGACAAGCCGGAAAACTGCGCCGTGCTCCGCTTGGAGCAGCCCATCCTCTCCAATGGAGATTTGCAGCGGATCAAAAACTCCACGGAGCAATCCCTGCGGGTGGCCTGCGTGCCCATGCTCTACTACCGCAGTGAAACCCTGGAGCATGCCCTGAATCACCTGTTCGTGGTCTGCGACCGTGCCTACAAGAACGGCGCCAACGTTCTGATCCTCACCGACCGTGGGGTGGACGAAAACCACATGGCCATTCCTTCCCTGCTGGCGGTTTCCGCCTTGGAGCAGCATCTGATCCGCACCCGCCGCCGTACAGCCGTCAGTGTGATTCTGGAAACGGCAGATCCCCGGGATGTGCACCACTTTGCCCTGCTGCTGGGCTATGGTGCCCGGGCTGTGAACCCCTATCTGGCACTGGAGTGCGTGGACGAGGTCATCGAAAAGGGACTGCTGGACAAAAACGAGCACGATGCCGAGCAGGACTACATTGCCGCCGTGACCCACGGTGTCAGCCGGGTAGCCTCCAAGATGGGTATTTCCGTGCTTCAGTCCTACCAGAGTGCACAGATTTTCGAGGCCATCGGCATCCGGCAGGATGTGATTGACCGGTACTTTACCAACACGGTCTCCCGTGTGGGCGGCATTGGCCTTGAGGAAATCAACGAGGATGTGATTTTCCGTCACAGCCGTGCCTTTGATCCTCTGGATCTGGAAACAGACACTACCCTGGATTCCACCGGCTACCATCGCCTGCGCAGCGGCTGTGATAAGGAAGATCACATGTACAATCCTTACACCATCACCAAGCTGCAGCGTGCCGTGCAGTCCGGCAGCATGGATCTGTTCCGTGAATACACCGCCATGGTGGACGACGAAACCCGCCCCCACACCCTGCGTGGGGTGCTGGATATTGATTTTGACCATTGCACCCCCATCCCGCTGGAAGAAGTGGAACCTGCCAGCGAAATTGTAAAGCGGTTCAAGACCGGCGCCATGAGCTACGGTTCCATCTCCCAGGAAGCCCACGAATGCCTGGCAGAAGCCATGAACCGCTTGGGCGGCCGCTCCAACTCCGGCGAGGGTGGCGAGAAGCACGAACGGCTGAATACGGAGCGCGGCTCGAAAATCAAGCAGGTGGCTTCCGGCCGCTTCGGCGTAACCAGCGAGTATCTGCTCAGTGCCGAAGAAATTCAGATCAAAATGGCACAGGGTGCCAAGCCCGGTGAAGGCGGACATCTGCCGGGCGGCAAGGTGTACCCCTGGATCGCCCACACCCGCATGTCCACCCCCGGCGTCAGTCTGATTTCTCCCCCGCCCCATCACGATATTTACTCCATTGAGGATTTGGCGCAGTTGATTTACGACCTGAAGTGCGCTAACCGCCGTGCCCGCATCAGTGTGAAGCTGGTCAGCGAAGCCGGTGTGGGCACTGTGGCGGCAGGTGTTGCCAAGGCTGGAGCCCAGGTGATCCTCGTCTCCGGCAGTGATGGCGGCACCGGTGCTGCCCCCCGCAGCTCCATTCACAATGCAGGTCTGCCTTGGGAGCTTGGCATTGCTGAAGCCCATCAGACCCTGTCCTTGAACGGTCTCCGCTCCCGTGTGGCACTGGAAGTGGACGGCAAGCTGATGAGCGGCCGGGATGTGGCGGTGGCCTGCATGCTGGGTGCTGAGGAATTCGGCTTTGCCACAGCACCTCTGGTGTGCATGGGCTGCATGATGATGCGTGTGTGCAACCTGGACAGCTGCCCGGTAGGCATTGCCACCCAGAACCCGGAATTGAGGAAGCGGTTCAAGGGCAAGCCGGAATACGTGATGAACTTCATGCTCTTTATTGCGGAAGAATTCCGTGAAATCATGGCCAAGCTGGGCGTGCGCAGCGTAAACGAGCTGGTAGGGCGTGGGGATTTGCTCCGGGTCCGTGAAAAATCTGCTGCCCCCCGTGCCAGCGTCATCGACCTGTCCAACGTGATCGGGCAGAGCATCAATGAGCACAAGGAAGCCGATGCATGCTTTGACTTCCACACGGAAAAGACCATGGACGAGCAGGTGCTGCTGAAGAAGTTCAAGCTCAGCAGCCTGAAACCCCAGACTGTTGACATCCATGTTTCCAGCACCGACCGGGCCTTCGGCACCATCTTCGGCAGTGAAATCACCCGCCTTCACGGCAATACCCTGCCGGATAACACCTTTACCATCCTGGCCAGCGGCGGCGGCGGTCAATCCTTCGGTGCATTCATTCCCAAGGGCATGACCATCCGCCTGTGCGGCGACAGCAACGACTACTTCGGCAAGGGACTGTCCGGCGGACGGCTGGCCGTGTATCCGCCTGAAGCTCTGCGGAACACCGCTGATGAAAACATCATCATCGGCAATGTGGCGCTGTACGGTGCCACCGGCGGACAGGCCTATGTGTGCGGCTGTGCCGGTGAACGCTTTGCCGTGCGCAACTCCGGTGCCACCGCCGTGGTGGAAGGTGTCGGCGACCACGGCTGCGAGTACATGACCGGCGGCTGTGTGGCTGTGCTTGGCAGAACCGGACGGAATTTTGCAGCCGGTATGTCCGGCGGCGTGGCCTACGTGCTGGATGAAAATCACGACCTGTACCTGCGGGTGAACAAGCAGCTGGTGGACATTGAAGAAATGACCGCCGACCATGACATGGATGCCCTCCGCAGCATGCTGGAAGATCATCTCCGGGAAACCGGCTCCGAAAAAGCACGGATGCTTTTGTCCGACTTCCGGCACTCGGTGCTCAAGTTCAAAAAGATTATTCCCAGGGATTACAAGCGCATGGTGAGCGCCATTGCCCACTGCGAAGCTCAGGGGATGACCCGTGACGAAGCGGAAATGGAAGCATTCCGTGAAACGACAAAAGGCAGGTGAACGGCAATGGGTAAGGTAGACGGCTTTTTGCTGTATCCTCGCAAAAACGCTGCATGGAAGGATCCGCTGGAACGGATCCAGAACTTTGATGAATTTAAGCTGCCCCTTTCTCTCAAGGCGCAGCGTGAGCAGGCTGCCCGGTGCATGAACTGCGGTGTTCCTTTCTGCCAGAGCGGCATGAAGCTCAGCGGCATGTATACGGGCTGTCCCCTTCACAACCTGATTCCCGAATGGAACGACATGCTGTACCTGGGCAATACCCGGCACGCACTGGATCGGCTGCTGAAGACCAATTGCTTTCCCGAGTTTACCGGTCGGGTCTGCCCCGCCCTGTGCGAAGCGGCCTGTACCTGCGGTTTAAACGGTGAAAGCGTATCCGTCCACGACAATGAGCTGGCCATTATCGAAACCGCCTACGAAAGCGGCTGGATGCAGCCCAAACCTCCCCGGGTGCGCAGCGGCCGCCGGGTGGCCATTGTGGGCAGCGGTCCTTCCGGTCTGGCAGCCGCATGGATGCTGAACCACCGGGGACATACCGTCACGGTTTACGAGCGTTCCGACCGTCCCGGCGGACTGATGATGTACGGCATTCCCAACATGAAGCTGGATAAGCAGATTATCGCCCGCCGCATCAAGCTGATGGAAGAGGAAGGCATTCAGTTCATCACCGGTGTAGAAGTGGGCACGGATGTGGATGCCGCCAGGCTGCAAAAGGACTATGATGCCCTGCTGCTGTGTTGCGGTGCCGGTCAGCCCCGGGACCTGAAGCTGCCCGGACGGGATGCAGAAGGCATTTACTTTGCCGTGGACTTCCTGACAGCTGCCACCAAGCAGGTGCTGGGCACCGGCAAGGCCATTGACGCCAAGGACAAGAAGGTAGTCATCGTAGGCGGCGGCGACACAGGCAACGACTGCGTCGGCACCTGCATCCGCATGGGATGCGCCAGTGTAACCCAGCTCGAAATGATGCCTAAGCCTTCCGAAACCCGCACAGAGGACAATCCCTGGCCGGAATGGCCCAAGGTGCTGAAAACCGATTACGGTCAGCAGGAAGCCATTGCCGTCTTCGGTCATGACCCCAGACTGTTTGAAACCACCGTCAGCGAAATCCTGAAGGATGAGTCTGGGCACATCCGTGGCTTAAAGCTGGTATCCCTGAAGGGTCGGGATGTGGTTCCCGGCAGCGAGCATGAAATTGATTGCGACCTGCTGCTGATTGCCGCCGGATTTGTCGGCTGCCAGAAAACCGTGCCTGAAGTCTTCGGTGTGAACCTTGGTGCTCGCGGCACAGTGGATGCCGGAGAAGATTACAAGACCAACGTGCCCGGCGTCTTTGCCGCAGGAGACATGCGCCGTGGACAATCCCTGGTGGTATGGGGCATCAGTGAAGGCCGCAATGCCGCAAGGGAAATCGACTGCTTCCTGATGGGCTATACGGAAATGTAACACAAAGTGCAGCAGCTGATTAATCACCAGCTGCTGCACTTCAGACTATCAACAAACCCTGGGTGGCGTTGGAGGGCTCGCAAGCCCTTCAACTCTAGATCG
>CAVIWF010000022.1:0-38291 GCA_963646285.1 bacterium | reverse complement strand
CTCTCTGCTTCTGGCTCCCTTGCTGCATTCCCGTACTTATTCCTGCTGCTTTTGTTCTCTTCCCATACTTATTCCTGCTGCATTTCTCACACTAACTCCCATGTCGCTTTCCACTGTGGAACTTACTTTGGGAATTTACGGTTTATTCAGATGATCGAATCCCGCCATCCGAAAACCAGGGATGTCATCTTTCTTCCCGGAAATAGTTTACACCGCAGGCCTGAGGCTGCTGCCTTTCCCGCTTCATGCGGATGGAGGACAGTACCAGAATCAGGCAGGTAGCCAGGAAGGGCACCATGGAGAACACGGAAGCCGGAATATCAATCACCGTAGCCGGAATGTACAGCCGCAGCACGCTGAGGGCACCGAACACCATGGAACCGATAATAGCCTTGGCAGGGCTCCAGGAGGCAAAAATGACCAGTGCCACAGCAATCCAGCCCTGACCGCCTACACAGTTGTACGTCCAGCTTCCGCCGCAGGTCACCAGCGCAATGTACGCACCGCCAAGGCCGCTGATGCCGCCTCCCAGCAAGATATGCACATACTTGTAGGCACTGACGTTAATGCCCGCCGCATCGGCAGCAGCAGGGTTCTCGCCCACAGCCCGCAGGTTCAGCCCGTGAGAGGTGTGGTTCAGGTACCAGGCAGCAACCAAGGCCAGTACCAAGCCAATGTAGGTCAGCAGGCTGTGATTGAACAGCAGCTTGCCCAGGTAAGGAATATCCGTCAAAAAGCCCAGATCCATGGGCCGGAAAGCGGCCCGGATGAAGTCCGAGCACACTGCCGTGCCGGTGGCGGAGTTGTTCATCATGTTGGTGCCCAACATGTTGGCAAGGCCGGTACCGAAGATGGTCAGGGTCAAGCCGGTCACATTCTGGTTTGCCTTCAAGGTAACAGTCAGGAAGGCATAGATGGCTGCTCCCAGCAGTCCCCCAAGGAAAGCAAGAAGGATGGCTGCCGTCACCGAGTCACAGTAGTAGCCGCCCATGAAGCCGAACACGGCGCCCATGTACATCATGCCCTCCACGCCCAGGTTCATGTTGCCAGCCTTTTCGGTGAGAATTTCCCCCAAAGTGCCAAAGAGCAGGGGCACGCCAGCCAGAATCGCCGCATACAGGAAGTTGGAAAGCCAGTCAAGCACAGCCGTCATTCCTTGGTCGCCTCCTTGTCGCTCCGCAGCATCAGCTTGTAGTTGATGAAGAATTCAGCCCCCAGCATGAAGAACAGGATGATGCCCTGCATCACGTCCGCCATGGAAGGAGAAATTTTCAGTGCCGTTTCCACTGCGCCGCTGCCCTTTTCCATGACACCGAAGAGGAAGGACACCAGCAAAATGGCAAAGGGACTCAGCCGGGAAAGCCAGGCAATGGTAATGGCAGTAAAGCCTGCACCACCTGCCACAGTTTCCGTCAGCTGCTTATCTGCACCGCTGGCCTGCAGGATGCCCGCCAAGCCGCAGATACCGGCAGAAAGGAACATGGTGCGCAGAATGATCTTCTTCACCGGCATACCTGCATACCGGGCAGTTTGCTCGTTTTCTCCCACCACCGTCAGCTCATAGCCCTGCTTGGCATAGCGGATGTACAGGAAAACAAGTACCACCAGTGCCAAAGCAATGATCCATCCCATGTGCACCCCCAGCACCATGGGCATCCGAGCCGCCTTGGCGAACCGGGGCATAATGGGAAAGCCCATGGATTGAGGATCCCGCCAGGGGCCTTCCTTCAGGTACTGGATAAAGTAGGAGGCCACGTAATTCAGCATCAGGGTAAACAGGGTTTCGTTCGTTCCCCACTTGGTCTTGAAATAAGCAGGGATCATGCCCCACAGGCCGCCTGCAATGAAGCCTGCAATCAGCATCACCGTGATCAGCAGCCACTTGGGCCACGTATCTCCGTAGGTGTAGGCAAAGAAGCTACCGGCAATGGCGCCCACGCAAATCTGTCCCTCTGCGCCTACGTTCCAGAACCGCATGCGGAAGGCCAGCGTCACGCCCAAGGCAGTAATGCACAAGGGAATGGCATACTTCACCGTATCCTTCAGTGCCACAGAGGTGCCCAGGGAGCCGGTCACCATGGTGCCGAAAATTTCAAAAGGATTATATCCCAGCACCAGCAGAAATACGCTGATGGTACCCAGCGCCAGCACAATGGCGGCAATGCGGCAGACCATCTGCCGAAGGAGGGATACGGAGGTGCGCTGCACAACGTGGATCAGAGGCGCACGGGAAGCTTTTGTATCAGACATAGTCGTCCTCCATTTCCTCTGCGCTCAGTGCGCCGGTCATCTTCATCCCCAGCAGATCCTTGGTGGCAAACCGGGCAGGAATGATGGCCGTCACCTTGCCGCCGCACAGTACCAGAATCCTGTCGCACATTTCCAGCAGCACATCCAAGTCTTCACCCACAAAGAGGATGCCTACGCCTTTGCGCTTCTGTTCATTCAGCAGATCGTACACCATGTAGGAGGAGTTAATGTCCAATCCACGAACCGCATAGGCGGTGATCAGCACCCGAGGGTTACAGTCAATCTCCCGCCCCAGCAGCACCTTCTGCACATTGCCGCCGGACAGCTTCTTCACCGGTGTGAAAATGGAGGGCGTGCTGATTTCCAGCTTGTTGACCAGCTTCCGTGCCAGCTCCCGGGATCCCTTCCGTTTCAGGAAGAAGCCTTTCTGATCGGCATAGGTTTTCAGCATCATGTTATCGGCAATGCTCATGGTGCCTACCAAGCCCATGCCCAGCCGATCTTCCGGAATAAAGGAAAGGGAAATGCCCTTGCGGATGATTTCCCGGGGGCTCAGTCCGTCCACCCGCTTGCCGTCCAGCAAAATGGAACCGGCAGAGGGATGCTGCAGCCCGGCAATGGCTTCGCACAGCTCCTTCTGACCGCTGCCTGCCACGCCGCACACGCCAAGGATTTCTCCCGCATGCAGCTGGAAGGAAACCTGATCCAGCCGCTTGACCCCATCATTGCCGGTAACGGAGAGGGCATGCACGTCCAGCAAGGTTTCTCCTGCTTCCTGCTCTTCCCGTCGGATGGACAGGGACACAGGACGACCTACCATCTTTTCCGTCAGCTCCTGCACGGTGGTGTCAGCAGTGATCACGGTGCCCACAGTTTCACCCTTGCGCAGGATGGTCACCCGATCGGAGATGTCCAGTACCTCCTGCAATTTGTGGGTGATGATCACCACGGCGTGGCCTTCCCGCCGCATCTTCCGCAGGATGGCGAAAAGCATTTCCGTTTCCTGAGGGGTCAGCACGGCGGTAGGCTCGTCCAGAATCAGGATGTCTGCACCCCGGGAGAGCACCTTCAGGATTTCCACCGTCTGTTTTTCGCCTACAGACATGTTGTAAATCTTCTTATCCAGGTCGCACTCCAGCCCGAAGAGTTTCTTAAGAGATTCGGGAGTCTGCGCCAGCTTGCCCCCAGTGCCCAGGAGAATGTTTTCCCGGGCGGTCATCACATCCACCAGCTTAAAGTGCTGGTGAATCATGCCAATGCCCAGGTCAATGGCTTCCTTCGGGCTGCGGATGGCCACACTTTTCCCGTTGATATAAATCTGTCCGCTGTCCGGCTTATAAATGCCGCTGAGCGTATTCATCAGCGTGGTTTTGCCGCTGCCGTTTTCCCCCAACAGGGCGAGAATTTCTCCCCGGCGGACGGTCAGGTTCACGTTATGGTTGGCCTTCACCGGGCCGAAGGACTTGCAAAGCCCTTCCAGCCGGATGGCGTCAAGGCGCTCCTCATGGGCGGTGGTCTCCTGCACGCAAACACCCTCTTTACCAATCAGTCTCATAGGATTCCTGTCAAACACGACTATTATAATGGAACGAACCGGCTTTTTCAAGGGAAAAGGCGAACTTTCTTTGTGAAAAACAAGATTTTCTTCGGTGATTTTCATGAAATCGCCAGCTTGATCATGGGAGCAGCCCTGTCCCCTGTGTGCGCCGCCTATGAACGTAAGCAGTCTGCTCATTATCTTGCTGAGAAAACAAAAACATCCGAATCAGTTCTCCACTGGGAAGAACCGATTCGGATGATACTGGCTTCGTGCCGGTGGTGGGACTCGAACCCACACGTACTCGCATACAACAGATTTTGAGTCTGCCTCGTCTGCCATTCCGACACACCGGCATGCATCAGCGTCTGCAAGTATAGCACAACTTTGCGGAAAAAGCAAGAAAAGAATTCCGTGTTGCAATAAAAAGTAAATTCAAGCAAGAATTCCGTGTTGCAATAAAAGCAAGGCATGAATTCATTGGGGACCAGTCCAGTTTGTAGGAGTACAATAGTAAAATAGAGGGTAAATGTATTGCGTTTACCTTTCTTTTGAGTTACAATAATCATAGTCATATCTTCGTAAAAGGAAAGGAAGGGGGGCACAATGATGCTTTTGCTTGGAAAGTAGCCGAGAAACCAAGGGACGAAGCTGCAAAAGCAGTTTGACAGGCTGAATATCTGCAAGGGTATCAGCTGTGTGGACATTTTGCAGTATGCGTAAGCCGCGCTGCGAAGAACAGACCGCAATGCAGATGACATGACAGAAAGAACATGGGCAGATCATCAAGCTGACGTTCGACCGGCAGGATATTTGCCTTGGGGTGCAGGAAGAAATGGTGGATGGAGCGTGATTGCTACGAACGAAATCACCAACATGGAGAAATACGGCAACTACAAAGAGCAGATGGGCAGGCTGAAAAAGGCAATGGACAATCATTTCCTGCTGGAAGCACTGTTCATCGAATATGCCATCATAGAAGATCGAACAGAATCAATTTTGTATCATTCCGGCATAAAGTTGCGTGACAGAGCTGGACTGATGGAAAAGCTGAAAGCAATCCGTAAGCTGTTAGCAAAAGGCGGTGTAATTTGCAAATATATTATACCAGACATGCTGGAAGAAATTGAAGTTTGGAGCAGAACGCGAAATGACATGATCCATTCTCTGATGAAACAGAATCTAACCACCGATGGACTGGAAGAGATCGTCATGCAGGGACAGCAGATTGTCAAAACGCTGTGTTCAAAGACAACCTCTTACAAGAGGGCATTGGAACGGGAACAGAAACGAATGGAGGAACAGATAAAATGAAAAAGATATTGGCTGCGGTGCTTGCGTGTATGCTACTTTTGACGGCAATACCAGCGATGGCTGATAATGTGCGGACAAGTGGACTTTATACCTATGAAATAAAAGGCAATGGCACGATTGAGATTACTAAGTATAAATGGGCGGAAAGCTCGGGCGATATCTATGTTCCTAACATGATTGACGGTTATGTCGTGTCCTCTATTGGTGACAATGCGTTTAACCCAGAATATAACTATCCTGATGTCGCCTCGTACGAAAGAATCCTCTGCACGTGGAAAGCAGTAGGCGTTACGCTTCCTGATAGTGTTAAATCAATTGGCAACTTTGCGTTTATGGATGCAAATCTTTCATCCATCAATATTCCCGCAAGCGTACAGCACATTGGTGATGGTGCTTTTATCAACTGCACTGGTATTCAGTTTAAGGTTGCACCTAATCACAGCTACTTTGCGGAGATAGATGGTGTTTTGTACCAGAAACAGCAAAAGGCATTGGTTGCAGTGCCTATATCTACATCTATTTCTATCCCAGAAGGAATCGTTTCAATACAAAACTATGCATTGTGCAAAAGCTCCACAGAGTCGGGTATGTCGACCATTTGGCTTTCGTTGCCGTCTACACTCAAAACGATATGAGACCATGCGTTTGAGGGTGGACGGCTTGAAGGGGAGGGCAGCCTGCTTCCGGCAAATCTGGTTTCGATTGGTGCTTCGGCGTTTGAAGGTTGCATGTTGGAAAGCTTTGAAATTCCGGCTTCTGTTGCAAGTATTGGCCAGAGGGCTTTTGCAAATGTTGATGATGGTAGCGTACGCAACACCATTACGATTCCGGCCAATAGTCAACTGACCTGTATTCCTGACGAGGCCTTTTTGAATATTCAGCACAAGGTCATTATTAAGTCGAGCAATATCACAGAAGTTGGCAGCTATGCTTTTGCTGGCTTGAAGGACGTGCTGCGCAATGTCTATTCTGTTGAAATTGATATTTCCGAAAGCGCATTGAGTAAAATCAAGACTTGGGGCGATTATGCTTTCTATTCTGATACATCCCTCTCAAAGGGGACAACGATTCTAAATGCCGCAGAAATATTGGAAACACTTGAAATAAATGAAGAAGTTACGTTTCTGCCTGCCGGATTCAATTTGTTGATTAACATTCCTCAGCATGTTGTGGAAATCAAATCAAAAGCGTTTACAAATAATGTTGATGTGGTTGACTACTACCTGCCTTCAACAGTTAAGAAAATTGCAACAGATGCCTTCCCCAAAGGCTCTACCTTTATTGTAGATGCTGGCTCATATGCAGAGCTATGGTGTAATGAAAACAGCTTCGGTTATTCCATTGAAGGACAGCAGGATGATCTTTCTTGGCTGAACTAAACATTATTTCCCCTCTTTCCATCACGGAGAGAGGGGAAACCTTTATATCTCTGATACGAGTCTCAATGAAATATGTTTAATATCCAATTTCTCAAAGTAATACTCGGAATCGTTTCCACTGCGAGGTTGTTGATTGTCTGTCAAAGGTGATCAACAACCTTTTCCGGTGTTTGAAAGACCTCGTTTTTGAAACATTCCGTTCGAAGTTCCTGCCATATCTGTTCAATCAGGTTCATTTCCGACGTGTAGGGTGGAATGTTAACGATGGTGATGTTTTCGGGAATCACTATCGTAGAGGATGTATGCCACACCGCTCCATCACTGACGAGCACAAAAATCATCGCCGGCGCATTGCTTCGAAAGCTCCTCAAGAAATACGTTCAGCATGAAGTGTTGCAGCAGGGTATCACCAAAATTATGATGTCTGAATTGTTTCATCATCAGCCCTTTGGGTTTTGGGGATGCTTAGATCTCAGCATGATTTTTCGTCATTGGTGCCGTGCCGGATGATCTGGATTTCGAGTTTAACCCCATCCGGGATACATCGGATGAAGAACGAGCAAGCCTGATCCAGCAAACCGCAAGCGCCATTAACAGTGTGTTCCAGTCGGGGATCATCTCTCAGCAGACCGCCCTGAAGGAGCTGCGGCAGGCAGGCAAGAGCTTCGGCATGTGGACGAACATCACGGACGAAGACATTGAAAACGCCGCTGATCAGCCCCAAGGCGGTGAGGAAGAAGGCGGCGAGGAAGGCGCACCTGAAGAAGAGGGCGGAGACGAGGGCGGCGGCATGGAAGCCCTGCTGCAAGGCTTGGCAGGACAGGCCGAGGAAAGCCCGGAACAGGTAGCCACCAGGGACTGGAACCCGGAAGACCACCCCCAAGGGAAAGGCGGCTTGTTCGTTGAAAAAGGGGGTGGAGGTGCCTCCACAGAAAATGCCGCCACCAGGAAGGAGTCCGGCAAAAAGCGGCGAAGTAGTAGCAAGGGTGCTGGCAAAGGCGGCATCAGGATTCCCAAGAAGGAATACGCTCAGCTGACCAGCCACATCATGCAGTACGCCACGCCAGAGCAGCGGAAAGCACCCGTCATGACCACGGAAATGGGCGGCGTGAGATACACTCTTGAAAAGAACGAAGATTATAACATTCTCCGCATCATTGACAGGGTGAAAGTCAATGCAGGGAAAAATCGCAACAGGAGGAAAAGAGAAAATGAAAGGATTGACCGGGCACACCGAGTACGGTAAACGCATTGATGAACTGTGCGAAGACGATCCTTTGGCGCAGAAGCTTGTGGATGCGCTGATGACGGTTTCTCATGATGCGGATTTTGTCTGGGGCGCTCTTGATCTGGTGTACGACTATGATGAAGACATTGAAGAATTGCTGGATTATGTGCTGCATGGAGATGAAGATGGTGCAGCCACTTATTCCGGCACATTGCTGTACGCCGTCGGACTAAAGCAATTCCATCACCCGGAGCTGTACAATTATGACGGTATCCTTGTCTATGACGAACTGCCGGACGAATAACGAAGCGGTGATCCCCTTGAAGCCCCATCCCTTTGGATGCGGGCTTTTCTTGTACCCATGCCGGAGGTGAAAAAGCCATGACACCGGGAAAACGTGCCGAAGCCAGCCGCCGCATTACGGAGAACCGCTACCGCCGTGCCCTGTCAAGGGTCATGGGGGATATTCGCCGAGCCGTCCGTGGGCTGACCGACCCGGACGCCATTGTTCAGGCAGTGGAGGCCTATGCCAACACCAAGGCCTTTGGCGACCTTGTGGACTTGTCTGTCCAGCGGATGATCACCGCCCAGAAAGTAGCCATGCGTGCTTATTTATTTCTGACCTGCCTGTACAACTGTGCCATCACAAAATTCGAAAACATCATCGCACAATGCAGCAATGTCATTTCCATTGTGGCTGGACAAGATCACGCATTTGCCTTGGTCTCGCTGCTCTTTGAGGATTTCGTAAACATCCTTCATGCAGTCCTGATCCAGTGAATTAAGGGGCTCATCAAGGATCAGAATTTCCGGATCTTCCATCAGTGCCTGCGCAAGCCCCAGACGCTGGCACATCCCCAGCGAATACTTTCCTACATGTTTTCTCTCTGTTGGCTGCAAGCCCAAGCGTATCATGGTGTTCGCAATCTGTGCATCGGAAATGAGTCCCTTGATGCTCGCCAAATACTTCAAATTATCAAAGCCACTGAGATTGGACAAAAAGCCGGGCGTTTCGATGATTGCTCCGACGGAAGGAAGCATTTCAATGTCTGTTTCGATGGTTTTGCCATCCAGAACAATGCTCCCCTCACTGAGGGGCACCAATCCCAGGATACATTTCATCAGCAACGTTTTACCGGAACCATTTTTCCCAACAAAGCCGTAGATTTTTCCCGGTCCAAATGCCATGGACACATTTCGAAAAACCCATGTTTTCCCGAATTTTTTGCCTGCATTGATTACATCCAGTTTCATCAAATCAATCTCTTCCTTTCTTTGCTGTGCAAATCCACATATTGATGCCAAGCAGAACCATGCATGCAATAATCAACCGAAGAGCAAACGTGCCCAAGGGTGCACCTTCTGCAAGCATCGCTTCTGTCCTGCAATACATGCCCCAAGTTGTCGGCATGAATGGCTCTGCCGCCGGTATGTGCTTGCAAACCATGCAGCAGCATGTCACAAGCAGGATCATACATGCACCGGCACTTACCGTGTTCATGACTAAGCAGAAGAACAAATAAGAAAGCATCCAGAGCACTTCTTCAAGGAACAACAGCAGCGCAGCACCAAGCATCGCATCATGTCTACAGCTTGCAAAAAGTGGAGTAATGAGCATTATCACGTAAAAAAGGACACATACCATGCAGCAGCAAAGTCTATACAAGTAGGCTCTGCGTTTTGTTTGCTGCCGCAGGATCATAAACGGTTCCATGCTGTTTAATCTGGACAGCATGAATCCAGCATAGGCCATCGGAATCATCGTCATGGCAAGCCATCCGGCGATAGCACTATCAATGTCATTACCCACAAGCCCAGCTGGAATGCCAAACTGAATTTGTTGAAACTTCGGATTCATGTTGAAGAGCCAACTGGCGAGGCAAAAGAGAAGCACCGCCTTCGGCATTTCGATGACTGGCAGAATCGTTTTTATCTTTCTTTTCATGGATTGGCTTACCTCTCAAGGCATTTGTTTGAGATAGAAAAAAGGCGAATAAAGGCAAGCAAAGCTGCAATCACAACGCAGTAGATGATCAACGTATTCCACACATTCAATTGGTAAACAGACGTATATTGCAAAGCTGCCATGGAGCTGGACAAGAGCGAAAACTGCTGCGGAAAATACATTGGCCCGTTGGCGTAAATGATGTAGCCGATCAAATGCCAGAGAATCGCAGCAGCAACGCCATAGGGTCGGTTTCGTATCATGTTAAATGCAAACGCTACCAGGCTCAATGTAAACAGGTACAGATCGTTGAGTACAAAAGCAAGCGCACCCAATGAATAGGGCAGCGTGGCCTGTATACACTCGTCATAGGGAAAGTACAGTCGGAATTTCGTCACAAAGGTTGACGGATTGTTAACCAGCATGGTCATTGAAGCACTCCATGCGTTATCAACGGTGACATCAAGCCCGCAGCATAAGGGAATGACAACAGAAGCAGTCAGTACAGACAGCAGATAAAAAAAGATCACAACAGCCATGGCCTGTATCTTGGCTGCATACCATGGTTTCTTTCCGCATCGGATCATTTCTGTGATGGTGCGTTTCGAAATGAACGGCGCATCTGAAGCGACGAATAGGATGCCGATCACGATACCAGAAAAGTACGAAACAGTTGATGAAACAATCGTATAGCACTCAAGCAGCTGCATTTTTCCGCCGGTTGCCGCTATATAGCTGACAAATCGATAGGTGGGCAGCAGCGTCAAAGAAATGCCGACAGCCCACGCCATCCAGAATTTTGTTTGGGACAACAGCTCCAACAGACTGGCTCTCAGCAACAGCAATTTTCTTCTCATGCTGCAACCCTCTTTCTGATACCAAGGATGGAGAAAAGCGAGCAAAGCGTGATAAGCGTTGTTTGATAAAGAATGAGAAACCAGAAGGATGGAATGAAATTGCTGTCACCACGAAACAGATACACAGGATTCAACGGACTTTCGTTCAGCACAAACCATAAAAATTGATAGAGCACAAACGGGGCTGCAAGGGTAACATACTGATTTGGAACAATGACCGACACGCTTAACCCTACAAGTGCCCACAATGCACCAAACAAAAAAGCAACAGCAATGCGCAGCATACACATGATGCCAACGTTTTCCGGTGAAACAATCCCTAATTTGTACCACACAGAAGAGGATAAGAAGCTCATCGAATCCGTAGTTTCCTGCTGTCCTGCCAATAGAAAGCACAGTGCAATGGTCATTGCCATGATTGTACCAATCACGATACCGCCCGATAAGGCGACAGAAAAGCACCGGCATACGGAGTATTTCTTTTTCCCGCAACGCAAAGTGATGAATCTACCATACCCTGAAATATAATCATCGCAAAAGCTATCTGCAAAGGGCAAAACGCAAAAGATAGCCGCATAGGGTGAAAAGTCACTCGAGCCAAGCGGAAGTGAAAGCAGCTCCATGGGCGTATAATACTGCCAGGTACCCCAGATATCAATCAAAGGTCGAACGAGGACAAAAAAGCCGATGAACCAGGCAGCATAGCATCTCATTGAGCAGGCCATCCGTCTTAAATCAGAAAAAAGAACTTTTGATCTTCCCATACACGCACCTTCTTAATGCAGGTAGGTACCATTGAATTCTCCGCTGTCCGCATAGTAAACAAAGGCAACGCCGTGGCTCAGATCATCACTGCCGGTCTTGCCTGTTCCGTCAAAGCACCAAACTGGTCGCACAGAAAAATGAATGTTGTCCGATGTTTCCATGCAATAATCCAGTGTGACTTCATTCACGCAGATGTCGGCAAAAACGGAATATGCATCAAAGGTCGCTCCCAGGTTTTCCAAAACGTCCTCCAAAGCGACAAGATTGACAGGCTCCCTGCTTTGCTCCTTTAAGAGAAACAGTCCTTGAAAGTCAAAAATGCCTTCATCGCTGATATGAAAGCCAATTTGCGGTGCGATGCTGTACGCTTTTGCCAGCGTTATGATGGGACGACCCTGAAATTTCGCACGAACGTTGACCATATAGCTGCCTCTGTCTTCATCAACCACTGAAAGAACCCGGTTAACGTAGAAAGTCAGGTCATGGGACCATTCCATCGCAAATTCGACTGCCAACCTTCCAGCATCCTCAGGGGTCAACGTGCACATTTCCGGCTGATTGGCCGTTATATAGCCGTCATCATACAGGTGTTCTTCCTCCTGCAGAATGCCGTTCATATCATTTGCAACATCCGTATAACTGATGCTCCAAAGGGACGAGTACCCCAGTGTTGCCTGCAGCTTGCCGTTTGTATAGCCCATCCAACATAGATCGTTGATCTTTTCAACGGTTGGATATTGCTTTACAAGCAATTCATCCAACATTGTGTGGAATGTTTCTTCATCTCGTTCAAATGCAGCAGCATAGATTTCGCTTGCCTCGTAAACAGGCTTCATAGATTGCACCGTCAGCACATGGCCGTTATTCGTGAAAGTCATACTCAGGATTTCCGAATCTGTCGATGATCCTTCTTCACCCAATGCAGAAATGGAACAAAACAAAACCATCAGCGCCAAGACTGCGCCGACAAATGACTTGAAAAGCTTCGGAATCATAGATCCTCCTTGATTGTCAGCAAGGGCGAATGGGTTTGTACTCCAGAAGAAAAGGCTCCCCCAATGAAATCACCTCCGATTTTTCGTGGTGTATTGCGATACATGTAGACTCTCATCTTCTCGTTGCGCTATGATCTGTCGAAAGTGCTGAGGGTAGTTCAACTTCAAATCGGTCGTGCAGTAACAAACATTGGAAAGACAAACTATGGTAACTACCTGCCAATTGCATTGTAACACGGGCATGCTTGAAATACAATGGTTTTTTGTAAATTCTAATAACAAGCGTCACCTCTTTGCTACACAAGCATCACCTCTTTGCTGCACTTTCTATTGATAAAAACCGTTTTCTTTGTTATCATATGGTTAAAGGTGTGAACATACAAGCATTTCGCAAGTGGATAGGCGATACTTTATGACGTATGACTTAAGAAAGGGTGCGAATCACATGTTCCTTTATCCGATAGCGATTTTGATGATCACCGATGACTCTGATCGTGATTTCATGAAGGCACTTTACATAAAGCATCAAATGAGTATGTTCCGCATGGCACGTGCTTTGACTGACACTGAGCAAGATGCTGAAGATGTTGTCAGCGAAGCTTGTGTATCTCTGATTAAAAAAGTATCGCAAATCAGACAATTGGACTGCAACGTTTTGGAGGGCTACATCATTTCCACAGTGAAAAATGCAGCCTATTTGCTCCATCGCAAGAAAAAGGCTCGCAAAGAGGTAACAAATGAGGAGATACTTCAGTTTGTTGCAGATGAGGATGCCGCACCTGACAGAAACGTTCTGCAGGAATGTACCATTCAGGAACTGTCGGAAGCCATTGTGCAATTGCCAGAAAACGATCAGGTGGTTTTGCGCATGAAATATTTTGAAAAACATTCTGATCGGGAAATTGCGAAAATGCTGGGCATTCAGGAAGTATCCGTGCGTTCCAGATTGACGAGGATGCGGAGAAAAATATATGAATTGTTGGGAGGTCGACAGATTGAATCGTGAACATGAAAGACTGAATACGCCAGAGGAGAATTATGAAGCCGCTTCTCTGGAACTGGCGCTCTATCGCATCATGAAACGTGATCAAGATGCTGTCAAAGCAGCTATGAGCGTGGACGAAGAAAACGAGCTTTTTCGAATGACTGAAGAAAAAATGTCTCACATGCTGAGTTTTATCGATACGCAAATGAAACACATAGCGGTACGTTCCAGTCTGCTAAAGCATGGGCGGCGGTTCCTGCAGATAGCAGCCGTGGTTGTCCTGATCCTGAATATCGGCTTAACGGCTGCTGTAGCAGCAAGCAGCAGTGTCCGTGCAACGGTTATTCGCTTCCTGATGGAAATGAATGATTCTTATACAAGTATAGGTTTTATAGAAAATGAAGGAGAAATCATCGTACCAGAAGAATGGGAGGGAAATTATTACCCAACCTATATTCCACAGGACTACTTCATTCAACGCTGCACATCAGTGGCGGGAGCAAACGCAGCTGAATACAGCAATGCAGAAGGAAACACAATCGTAATAGAAGTGAATGGTGTGCATGCCTTTGGTAGGATCAATACTGAAAATGCAGAAATCGAGTTTATTCAAGTGCATGGTGTTGAAGCCACTGTTTTGCGGCAGCCGGTTGGTGATGTAAGCATCATTTGGTCACTTGGCGATTGTTACTTTGAAGTCACCGGAAATGACTATGAAACCACTTTGGCTGTTGCACAGTCCATAGAGGTCATTCAAAAAAAGAACTGAATGATCTCCAATCACTGCAACAAAACGCTTCTTTTTGCATTTACAGGGTGAAAAGCAAAAGGAGGCGTTTTCGTATGTTAAAGAGATTTGCTGTTTTTGTTTTGATGCTGCTTTGCATCTCATTATGTCTGTCCACGGCTTCTCTTGGAGAAGCGAACATGGAGCATCCCGTGCAGCCATTGTATACCCATATTCGCAACCTTGAAGGGAGCTTTGCCATTAACGCTGGAAAGGCAGCGTGTTACGGTGCTGCCTGCAGTCAGTATACAGACACAACGACCATCGTTAGAGTGACGCTTCAAAAAAGGACGACAGGAACAACGGCATGGTCATCAGTATGCTCTTGGAGCGATACCAAAACAGGGAAATCATATGCTGTCGTAGGAGAAGAAAAGTCCGTCTCCAAAGGGTATGATTACCGTATTCTGATTAAGTGTACGATCACCGATTCAGAAGGCATTATTCAAGAGACGGATAGCATGTATTCGCACATCATCTCATATTAATGTTTCGAACAACATGATGATTGCGCTATGTGGAAAGGTATTTTTCCCATACGCAGAAAGAGGTCATGATGAAACTACGTTCATTTGCTGCTCTATTGATTGGGGTTCTGCTGGCGCTCCATTGCGCCTTTGCAGAAGGCAGCATACCAGCTGAACAGGACGATTCATTGATCCACATTTCCAAGGAAATAACCAGTCCATTCCTTCATTTAGTAATCAATGCAGATGTTCACCCGGTTGAAACCGGAACACAAGTGCCAATATACAGGACAAATTATGCCACATCGACCAAGGAGGCATGGCTGGAAGTCTTTTTCGGAGATCCACAGGCAAAAATCATCGACAGCTTTGAAGGTAAAAGCACGGAAGAGCTTCTGTCAAATCTCGTTACAGATACAGAACGTGAGCGTGCTTATACTTCCGGTGAAAAGCATACACGGTACCAGTCATACTTTTGCGCATTAGTCTATAATGCAACGGAAAAAGAAATTGTCAAAAATCTATCCGCAGCAGTAGAAGGTATTCAGGCGGATGATCTCAGCATAACACCGGAACAGGCACAAGGAATCGCTCAAGGCTGGATTGATCAGTTTTCCGATAAACTTGGTTGGAAGGGCTTTCTGTGGAAGGACACTTATGCGCTTCCTGCAAACGCTGGAGATCATGCGGAAGATTCAGAAAACTATATTGCCACAGGAATTTATCTTGTGGAGTATGAGCGGTTTCTCAATGGGATACCTGTTGCCCGTGATGTTTTGCCTTCTTCCGAAGTGGAAGGCGACGTACTGCAACTATATATGGATGACAGTGGTTTACTGCGTATCGATGGCATATGCCGAAGCTATGAAGCACAAGGCAGTGCTGTTATCAATATCTCTTTGGAGGATGCACTCATTATTCTCGAAGAGAATATGGATTATATCCATGCGTTTCCTGATGACGGCAGCGATGGATTTTCGATTCAAGAAGCCGGACTATGTTGGCGATTAGTACCGGAACGAAATGGTGACGACATGGACTACCATGCGATCATGACTGCACGTCCGGCTTGGCGGTTTGCCAGCGGTGTCTGCCGAATGCAAACCAATGTGTTCGTCATGTACATAGATGCGGAAACAGGTGAAGTTTTGGAATGAACAGGAGCTGGAACACTGGCCGCACAATACTGTACAGTATTCGGAACATGTGCAAATCGTATCATGTCATACTGGGTGCTGTAATTTGCTTTTTGGTTCTTGCTGCTGAAACAGCCAGTGCAGCATATGATATCGTGTTTTATGGGGCGTCCGGATTGGAGGATGCATATTACTTCAATATTGCGCTTCACTTCGGATACTTCATTTGGGCTGCCCCACTGATCTGTGCTTTTGCAGGCAGCGGAGTGTATTGCGATGCGTATGAAGCCGGATTTTACCGTCAGCAATTCATTCGGGGTGGATTTAGAAGAAGCTGCTTGTCCATTTGGTTTGGCGGAACAGTAAGTGGCGGGACGGCCCTTGCCGAAGGCGTACTGCTGTTCGCTATATTCCAGATCATTATCTTTGAACCATGCCAAGATGGAACAGTCATAGCATCCTTTGACGGATGGCTGCCGTTGCTTACCACTAAGCACGGCGGTTTGTGGTATATGCTGACACATGCAGGATTGGCGTTTCTGTTTGGCGCTGTATGGTCAGGCTTTGGAATTATTCTATCCGTTTTTCAGCCTAACCGATATGTCTGTTACTTTTCACCTTTCGTACTGTGTATGTGTGCCGCACTTGCTCTCCCAAGCCGATTTCAGCCACTTGAAATGTTGGTGCAGATGCGATGGGAAGATTTAAATTTTTCGGACTTACTGCTCTATCAGGGAATTTTATATTCAGCGGAATATGTGACTTTTCACTATGTGCTCAAAAAGGAGTTGATTCAGTAAATGTGCCGGTATAGCATACAGACAATGCTTCGATGCATCAAGCGCTGGCAACAGAGTCCAAGAATGATCATGCTGTTTGCTATGCTTGGATGCATCATACTGGTATATGCGCTTCCTTTTGTAGAGAACGCCCGAGTGCAGGGAGAATCCTTACAAATCGGTGAAGTTTTTGTAGCTTTGACAAATTGGCGCTTCTCCATGCTGATTTTCAGCTGCTCAATCATTCTTCTATTCTGTGATCTACCGATTGTCGATCAATTCACCATGAACGCTATCATTAAGGGTGATAGAAAAAAATGGTTTGCAGGTCAGGCTCTTTATGTGTTTGCTGCATCACTGATCTGCTCTGTGGTGGTTTTCCTGCTATCCACCGCAGTCGCACTGCCGGACTTGGACTTTTCAAACCTATGGAGCAGACCAGCCAAACTGATTGCAACCAGCGGCAGAATTGCCATTGACCCTGCCCGAATGAAGTTGACGATGAACAGTTATGTGGTTAAAGCATTTACGCCCTATGGTGCATTATTGCACAGTCTTCTGCTTCTAACGCTGCTAAATTGCTTTTACGGAATGGCAGCTCTGGTTGTTCGGATGTATGTTCGAGCAGGCAGCTTTATCGTCCTGATTGTTTCGAATGCAATTTCGTGGTGCGCTTCCATGTTTGGAGCTGGAGAAATTGGATACGCTATTTTTAACACACTTTCTCCTCATTATCACGCTTCGTTATGCGCCCACGCCAATACGAAGCTGAACTCTGCGTTGCCAACGTTAGCGCATTCATATGCGATTCTCATTTTAGTGATTTGCCTGCTCTTCTTTGTGGGAATGAAAAAGGCAAAGAAGTTTGACTTTGTCCTTTGCGAGGAGGTTACAGAATGAAAAATGCGGTAAAGATTCGTCGTTTAAGTAAGAAATTTGGTGAGCAGGTTGTCTTGAATGATGTATCGCTGGAGTTGCCGGAAGGACAGATCTACGGTTTAGTTGGACGAAATGGGTCAGGAAAAAGTGTCCTTCTGAAATGCATTGCCGGACTGATTCATCCTACCAGTGGAACGGTTGAGGTGTTTGATAAGCAGATCGGAAAGGATGTCGATTTCGCCCCGTCTACAGGAATTGCTATCGACCAACCCGGACTGTTGTTACACAAAAGTGCCAGGGAAAACATGCGTGCATTGTCTGCACTGCTTCATAAGCCGGACGATGCACAAATATCCTCACTTTTACAAAAAGTCGGTTTACAGTCCGATGAGCGAAAGCCGGTAGCCCAATATTCCACAGGAATGAAGCAGCGATTGAGTATTGCCATGGCTATGTTAGATGCCCCGAAGCTGCTCCTGTTGGACGAACCCATGTCCAATATGGATGTAAGCGGATCTTCTGAAATGCGAAAACTTTTTCGGAACATCGCAAATGAAGGAACAACGCTGGTCATTGCCACACACATTGCAGAAGATGTAGAGCAGCTTTGTAATGTAGTATACAGGATTCGTGAAGGGAACCTGATTCAAGATGGAAACAAAACGATGGGGTGACATTGTTTTGAATAAACGAAAAGGAGAGGTTCGATCAGTATGAAGAAGAGCATGTTTTGTGTTATTCTCTGTTTGTCTCTGCTATTGGGAGTCATTGCTCATGCAGCAGTTGACTTCACCCGTTTCACGATGACATTCAGCGATAAGGACACTTATCAACAGATTACTTCTGATACGACGAGTAAGGACAATCCTACCCGTGCACGGCTGTATATCACAAGCAATACAAGCAGTGTTAACAGCGTGTTCCGTGCAGGAAAAACATCGACGGGCAGTGCTGTAACGCGTTCGTACTTTGATCGCATTACAAGCGGTCGTATGATGTACTATGATGAGGACATCGCCAAGAATACAAGAATCTATCTCCAGGGACGCCCTGATTCAAGTATATCCACCTGCACGATTACCGGTTCCTTTGGTGCAGGCTAATTCCTTATTGATTGTGAAGCGGATTCACCCGTCCGCCTTCTTGATTGCAAGACGAGCTCTCGGCTTTTAACAAGGCCGAGAGTTTTTTCATGACCGGGGAAAGCTACGGGATCAAGGACATTGAGTATGACCTGACCACCTGTCTGATGCTGTGCTATCACTGCATCGTGTTCAACTGCGGCGGTTTTTTCGGCGAAGGCGGCTCCCTTTTCAGCCTGCTGGGGCAGAGTATGAAGTCGCCCACCCGGTAAACATTGACGAAAGCTGCTTTGCCCCGGTGAACGCCGGATGCTGGCAGCAGCATGAGCTGTGGGACGGCACCTATTGTCTTGACGACCTGTGGGACGTGCTGGAAATGCTCACCGTCCGGGCGGAGAACGAGAAAAGAGCACGGGATGCGATGATGAAGAAGTAAAGCCGGGAGGTGTGGTATGAGATTGACGAAAAGGCAATGGCGCATGCTGGCGGAAGTCATTGTTCGCCTGATTTATCGGATATATCCATCTATGACCATGGATGCATGGGAAGAGTCGGAGCACAAGCGGGATAAGGATGGGAAGTTTGCAGCCACAGAAGGTGGCGGCGGTTCTTCTGCTGAGGAAAAATCCACGAAACCGCTGAAAAAACCTGCCGAACATGGTATAATAGAAGAGGGCAAGAAGTACACCCTGCCCGAGAGGTACAAGGCTTTGACGGACAAGGACGTGGATGCATACTTCACCGATGTCAGCGGCAAGTGCAGCCTCAGCGGGTTCTTTCAGAAGCTCCCTTTGGAAGCCAAGCAGACGGTTGTCCACGGCTTCGATACGGCGGAAAGGCTGTTTGGGAAGAAGATCAGGCTGCAATCAGTGACCTGTAAGAAACTGAACGATGCTTACGGTGAATATGACCCGAAAAAAGTCTCCATTACCTTCGACCCTGATCGTTGCTCAAAGGCAGCGGACAGCATGGAGTTTTACGCTACGACTGTGCATGAATTGACCCATCACATGCAGTACCGTGGGGGCATGGATGCGAAGAAGATCATGACTGCTGTATGGCGGGATAAGAACAACCCGTATAGGTTACAGGATTTCAAAACACGCCAATTATTGTTGCAATTTGTCCTTGGCAAAGAAAGCAACATTGGAGACCCTGAAGAAGTTGTTGCTTATGCCATTGAACGAGCGGTGACAGACAAAGATTCTGTCCGTTCAAACGGTGTACTGGAAGCGATTATTAACCAGTGCAAGAAAAAAGGCTATCTGAAGGAGGAAACGTAAATGGTGAAATATCGCATGGCTATGATGCCCAAACACTTAAAAGAAGAGAACGATAGGATTTGGGCAATTATGGCTTCAAGGCATGATCCTGATGAAGAGATCCCGTCCAAGGCATTTTTTTCAGAGTTGGAAGCCCTTCGTAAAAAGTACGGTTCACCAGAGCTGAACGCATGGTTCAAGAGGCAGGATGAAATCTACGAAGACAGGTGCCGCCGCGGCGTAGAGCGTTCCTAACGGGGCTTTCCGGAAGGGGTGAAGACTGATGGATGAAGTATTGGATGTGATCATCAAAAGGCTTGTGGAGGATGCAGACGAAGCCGTAGAGGTATCCGAAGCGCATCCCAAAGACCGGTATTTTCAGGGCACCAAGGCCGCCTACGACATGGTGCTGAATACCATCAAGAACACCTTGTTTCAAGAAGACTATAACCCGGCAGACTTTGGGCTGGATATGGATTTGGGCAAAGAGTATTTGTAATGCGGGGCAACACAATGAAACTTGAACAGTACGATTGGGTTTTGCTTAAAGATGGCACGAAAGCAATCATTGTCGAAGTTTTCGGCGATGGTTACTATATTGCGGATATTAACAAAGATGATGACACTTACACAGACGAAATCAGCGATGAACAGATTCTGCGGGTGCTTTCATAATGCTTTAACTACATCCCCTATTCAATAGGGTGTGTCAAGACAAGAACAATCCGTACAGGCAGCAGGACTTCAAAACTCAGCAGTTGTTATTAAAGTTTGTTGGCGGTGAAATGGGTACCATCTATGACCCTGAAGAGGTTGTTGCTTATGCGATCGAGAAGATGGTGACGGACAAAGATTCCGTCCATTCAAACGGTGTGCTGGAAGCGATCATTAACCAGTGCAAGAAAAAAGGCTATCTGAAGGAGGAAACGTAAATGGTGAAATATCGCATGGCTATGATGCCTAAGCACCTGAAGGAAGAAGACGATAAGCTGTTGGACATCATGGCTGCAAGGCATCCTGATGGAAAAATATCACCCAAAGCGTTCGTTGCAGAGTTAAGAGCCCTCCGCAACGCTTACGGTTCTCCTGAGCTGCGTGCATGGTGCAAAAAGCAAAGGGAAATCTACGAAGACAAGTGCCGCCGCGGCGTAGAGCGGTCCTGACGGGGCTTTCTGGACGGGGTGAAGACTGATGAACGAGGCAATCAAAAAGCAGTGCCTTTCACAGCACTGCCGCATGATGATCCTTGGCGACCAGCTCCATCAGCCTTGCCGCACTGCCGTTGGGGCGGTTCCTGCCGCTCTCCCAGGCTTCAACCGTCTTCACGGATACCCCCATGAAGGCGGCAAAGCTCCGCTGACTCATGGGCAGGTTCAGCCGCAAGGCCTTGATTTCCTGGGCTGACCATTCCGGCGGCGCAGGGATTTCCCTGGACAGGCGCACCGTCTGGGCAGGCAGTCTGCCTTCTTCGTAGGCAATGGCTTCCTTCAAGCCCTGGGCAATATCGTTAAACATTTCAGACATGCTTCCACCCTTCCTTTCGTTCAAGGTCAAGCTCCAAGATTTCCACCAGCCCGTGCAGATCGTTCCGTTCTTTGGCCGTCAGGTTCGCCTGATCCGCCTTCGCAAAGGCCGTCAGCAGAAAGATCTTCTCATAAACTTCAAAGTCGATGTAAATCACCCGGACGCTGCCGCTTTTCCCTCTGTTTTCGTAAGCAAAGCGAACCTTGCGGATGCACAGTATACCCTATTCAATAGGGTATGTCAAGACAACAACATTCTTATTCCCCACCCCGGAACGGGCATCCGCCCCGTTCCTTTTTTGTACCCATTTCTAGGAGGTGACGCATATGGCGAGCGGGGCTGCAATGCAGGAATATCTGATCAGCCTGGGCGTGAAGGCCGACTGGTCTAACGTCAACAAGGTGATGAACTTCCTGAACTCCGGCACCCTGAAGACCGCCGCATTCGGCACGGCTTTGGTGGCTGCCGGCAAGGCCATGTACAACTTCATCAAGACCAACGTGGAGGCAGAACAGAGCTTTGCCGCCCTGGCACGGACCCAGAACAAGTCCCTTGAAACCGTCCGGGCGGAACAGAACGCCTTGAAGGCCATGGGGAAAACCATGTCCGAGGTATCCAAAGACCCTGCCCTGAAGACCATCTACAGCGACATTGTGAAGGTGAACAAGTCCCTTGCCCTGCCGGATATGAAGGGTGCCATGGCCATGATCAGCCAGCTGCAGGGGGCTTTTTACGAGCTGAAGAGCGTCATTTCCTACGCCACCCAGTGGATCAATTATCACATTCTGGCCAACCTGCAAGAGCCCATTCAGCGCATTACCGAGTACCTGAAGAAGATCAGCGACTTTATCCGCAAGGACATGAACGGCTTTTCCTCCAAGATTGCCGCTTACATGACCGCCTTCTCCAAGGGACTTCTGGGCATTGTGGAGCTGGGGGTGAAGATCGCCGAGTGGATTCACAAGCTGCCCAGCGGCATTAAGGCGGCAGGCACGGCCATTGTGGGCGTGTTCGCCCTGCTGAAGTCGGGACCCTTGGGGCAGATCATGGCCGTTATCACCGCCATTGGCGGATTGATTGACGACTACGAGAACTTTCAGTGGAACAAGACCGCCCCGGAAGGGGAAAAGGTGAACGTGGCCTTCGGGGGGATTTGGGAAATTCTTGATAGTGACGACCCCGATAAAATGTCCAAAGTCGTGGAAAAAGTCACGACCGCCCTGGGCGCAGGCATTAGCAGTTTTTCGATTGACCTTGAAGCATGGGTAGAGAACAACAAGGAAGACATCATCAGCGCAGGCACGAAGATTGCAGAATTCCTTGGCGAAGCCATCAAAGGCGTTGTTGACATTGGTGTTCTGCTGATCGAAGCTCTTGTTTCCCTGCTGACCAACGAATCCTTTTTGGATGCTTGTGATAATCTGGCCATGGCCATTGTCAGTGCTATCCAGAATGCCTTCTCCGGGCTTTCGGATAGTCTTTTCCTGCCCTTCATGAATTGGTGGTCGGACTGGATCAACAGCTGGCCGGATTGGCTGAAGAACTTCCTTGGTTTGGGTTCCGATGAAATGATGGACTTTGTAAAGCAGGACATGGAAGAAAACGGCTATCTGTATGATTCGGAAACCGGCAAGAAGCTGACCAACGAGGAAGCTCTACAACTCTACATGACGGATAGTGCAGCCTATGCAGCAGCACGAGACCCTGAACGGACGAAGGTTGACAAGAAACGGTCGGAACTTGGGACAGCCGATTTCTTCGAGTTTGGCGAAGGCATGAGCCCCGGCACCGATTCCACCAAGATGTATCAGCAGCTCATGCAGAACTTCAACAATGCAACCACCATGGATGAAATGATGTATTGGTATAATGCCGTCAATGAATCCAAGGGCAAATGGAACAGCGGGCGGAAATCCGGCTTGCTGGGTAAATTCCAGCAGGGCAGCGACACAGAAGCGGATACCATTGCCATGATGCAGGGCTTTCTGGACAATCCCCTGTACAATCCAGACGTTCAGAGCCTTGTCACCGAACGAAATGCCAACGTGAACACAGCCTCCTTTCAGCAATCCGTGCAGGATGCCCTTTCCGGCACAAGCGAATTGACCTGGGAAACCGGGGAACCTACTGTTCCGTCTGATGCAGGCACCAACGTGATCAAGCAAGTGCAGCAACAGGTAGACAGCAGCGGCAAAAAGGTGGAAGTGTCCGTAGGTTCCAAGCATGGGGGCAGCGTGGGTGCCACATTCGGCAACGCCTGGGGCGGCCGGTACAATCATCCCATTACCACGGAAGTGGCAGAAGACGGGGGTACGGAATACATCATCCCCCTGAACAAGCCTGCAAGAGCCCTGTCCCTGATCAAGCAAATGTTCAGCGAAATGGGCGGCGTGGCCACCAATCAGCTGATGAAGGATTTGGGGCTGGGCATGGAGGGCACGGTTGGCAGCTCTGCCGCCTCCATTTCCGCCATGGCAGGCAGCTCCAGCATCTCCAACAGCTACAATATTTCCGCTCCGGTAACCATTCAGGTGACGGCTTCCGGATCGGATGCCAAGGCCATCGGCACGGCGGCCTATTCGGCGGCTGAGCGTCAGCTGATCCGTTCCCTGAAGGGGGTGCTTGCCTGATGGTGACAAACAGCAATCAGCCTGCTTACATCTACGATACGGAGAAAGGCAAGACCTACGTCTTTGATGGGGTCACGAAGATTCAGCACGCCCTGTCTCTGAAGATGGAGGAAGACACCAGCAGCAAAAAGGGCAAGGACATCGTAAACAACGCCCAGAATGAGCCGGACGAAATCACCATGGACGTGGTCATGTCCAACGTGTACTCCACCCAAAGCGACATTACCCAAAGCAACGACGACCGTGCCAAGGGTGCCCTGGCCACCCTGATGGAGCTGAAGAAAGCCCGGCGGAAGGTGCAGGTCATTACCTACTTCGCCACCTACAACAACATGCTTTTGCAGGGGATCGCCATTTCTCAGGATGAAAGCAATCATTTCGGCTGGACGGGGCAGTTGGTGTTCAAGGAGGTCACTTCTTCCTCCGCCGGCTCTGCCACGTCCACCGTGGGTACATCCAGCGTCACCGCCACCTCAGGGGGACGAACCCCCTCCATCTGGGTGGGGTGGGTCGGCAAGGACTGCATTTGACAAGGAGGGATGGTAAATGGAACCCATTGCCCTGCCGCTGAACAGTACAGCGGAAAAGCAAATCATTGACCTGAACATCACCCCCAACGGCACGGCGGTTTCCCTCCGGGTAACGATAGCCTACTTCCGGCACACAGACCGGTGGTACATGACCGTGGAAGACGCTTCCTCCGGGGAATGCATGGCTTCCTTCATCCCCCTGATTGCCTCCGGGGACAAGTACAACGACCTGATGGGGCAGCTGGGGCACAAGGGGATCGGTTCCGTGTTCTGCGTGCCCTTGACGGACGACCACGAAACGGCAGACCCGGCCAAGGACACCCTGACGGACTTTGAAGTCATCTGGATGGACAATGTGGAATTCGAGGATTGATGCATCCTGTGGAAGATGGAGCGAAATTGCACGAAATCGCTCTTTTATCATGCGAATTTGCGAATTTTCTGCAAAAACGAGCGATTCGTGGGCAGCTGTTAGTCGTTAGCAAATATACCAACTGCTCATTGCTAACCGCTGATTCTGTGGAGCGTCACCGGCGGGTGATGCAGTACGAGGATATTACCCTGATGGTGGTGAAGATGGCGTAAAAGCTTCGAATGGCAGTCCCAAGGTGTTTACTTTTTAAAAAAAAGAGCTATAATATAAACAGGAAGGAGGTGGCGTGATGTTTGGGAAGAATTTGAAATACTATCGTCTGCGCAGCAAGCTTTCTAAAAAGGAACTTGCGAGGCGAGTAGGCGTATCCGCAATGGCAATCACTCATTATGAGAATGAGGAAAGAAAGCCGGAAATCGCTATCCTTCGAAAGCTTGCCAACGAACTTGGTGTAAGACTGTCTGACTTCCTTGCTGTCCGCAACGGCAACCACCAATACGCACATTGTGAATTCAGGAAAAACAGTGTTCTTACAAAGGCTGACCAGGAATTCATCTGTGAAAGTGTTGAAGAATACTTTGACAGGTTCTTTCATGTGGTTGACGCCCTTGGAGGGGAAGTGCTGCCCGAATATCCAGCGACCCGGTGTGTCCGCATCGGTCATGACGCTGAAGAAGCCGCACAGCTGCTTCGTGATCATCTTGGATTTGCGGCAGATGGTCCCATCCAGAACATCATGGGGGCAATGGAGAACAAGGGTATACTGCTGTTCCGCTGCAAAATGGAGAGCGAACATTTTTCCGGCATGAACGGTACGGTAGATGGTCGTCCGTATATCATCCTGAATACCAACATGACCCCGGAACGCCAACGCTCCACGCTGGTTCATGAACTGGCGCATGTATTCTGCATCTTCCCGGATGGTATGACTGAGAAAGAATGCGAGGACTTCGCTACTGCAATCAGCGGTGCTTTCCTGTGCCCGGAAAAAGATATGATCCGTGAACTTGGCGTGAAACGCACACGAATCACTTCGGACATGGTGATGGTTGCTAAGGAATACGGAGTATCCACGCTTCTGCTCATGAAACGTGCCAACATACTGGGGATCATTACTGATGCGCTGTACAGGGACTTCATGATCAGGGCATCCCAGTGGGGCTGGAGGAAGCATGAGCCATCACGTATCCCGGAAGAAACGACCAACCTCTTTGAACAGATGACCATCCGTGCAGTCAACGAAGATGAAATCAGTGCGCAGCGTGGTGCTGAACTGCTGAATATCTCCTATGATACGTTTGATCGGATGATCCATGCGCAGGAGGCTTAATGGAGTACATCAGCAGCGATACGAATATCTGGATCGATTTTTCAGCGGTCAATGCCTTGGCACTTCCCTTTCGCCTTGATTGCACCTACCTGATGAGCAGCGATGCCCTTGAAGACGAATGGCGTTCTTCAAAGGGCAGAGGGACTGAACTTGCTTCTCTTGGCTTGCAGGCTGTGGAGATTACAACCGAAGAATTCTACTATGCGGACGAAATCCACAGCAAGAATCCCAAGCTGTCGGTCTATGACACGTTTGCTCTGGCAATTGCAAAGTTCCGGCAGATTGTGCTTTTGACTGGCGACAAAAGGCTGCGCAAGACAGCCGCCGCAGAAGGTGTGACTGTTCGTGGTACACTGTGGATATTTGATGAACTTCTTCGTAGCGGGGAAATTTCCGAGGCCGAATACAAAGGATTTATGCTGGAATTGAAAAGGCAGAACGGGAATACGATCCGCCTGCCAGAAGTGGAAATCGATAAACGGATACGTTAAGACGAAGGGCGTAGCACGATCATCGTGCGGCGTCCTTTTTCTCAGCCGAAGAAGAAACGCTTACAAGGAGACGAATAACAGTTTTTCATGTCCATCCCATGACGGGGTGGATTTTTTGTACCCAAATCCAACAGAAGGGTGGTGGCAAATGTGCGGTTGACGAAAAGGCAATGGCGCATGCTGGCGGAAGTCATAGTTCGCCTGATTTATCGGATATATCCATCTATGACCATGGATGCGTGGGAAGAATCAGAGCACAAGCGGGATAAGGATGGGAAGTTTGCAGCCACAGAAGGTGGCGGCGGCTCTTCTGCCGAGGAAAAATCCACGAAACCGCTGAAAAAACCTGCCGAACATGGTATAATAGAAGAGGGCAAGAAGTACACCCTGCCCGAGAGGTACAAGGCTTTGACGGACAAGGACGTGGATGCATACTTCACCGATGTCAGCGGCAAGTGCAGCCTCAGCGGGTTCTTTCAGAAGCTCCCTTTGGAAGCCAAGCAGACGGTTGTCCACGGCTTCGATACGGCGGAAAGGCTGTTTGGGAAGAAGATCAGGCTGCAATCAGTGACCTGTAAGAAACTGAACAATGCTTACGGTGAATATGACCCGAAAAAAGTCTCCATTACCTTTGACCCTGACCGTCGTTCTAAGGCAGCAGACAGCATAGAGTTTTACGCTACCACCGTGCATGAATTGACCCATCACATGCAGTACAGAGGCGGGATGGATGCGAAGAAGATCATGACCGCTGTATGGCGGGATAAGGCGAATCCATACAGGGCAAGGGACTTTCACACTAGCATGGCTATTGATGCAATCGTGAACGGCAGTGCAGAAGCGGCAGACGATCCTTTGGAGATTGTTGCCCATGCAGTCGATAAGGCAGTCACCGGAAGATGCCCGCCGGATGCGGAAGGACTCTTGAAAGCAATCATCAAGCACTGTAAGAAGGCAGGGTTCTTCAACAAGGAGGAGTTGTAATGCTAATTCGTATGCCGGAACATTTAGAAAGAGAATGTAAACAGATTCTTGCTGAAGAGTTCGCCGGAATTGCACCGGATGCAGAAATGACTTCAAAAGAGTATTGGAGACGCCGTAATGCTGCCATTGCCGCCAAGGGTTCTGAAGAGCTGCGTGCATGGTGCAAGATGATTGAAGAAACCGTTGCGCAAAACCGCCGTGAAGGCAGAGAACTGGCGTGAATGCTATCTGAAGGAGGGAACGTGAATGGTGAAGTGCCGTATGGCTATGATGCCGAAACACTTGATGGAAGAAGACGATAAACTGGTAGACATCATGGCTGCAAGACACCCTGATGGGAAAATATCCACCAAGGCATTCATTGCAGAATTGGAAGCACTTCGCCAAGAATACGGCTCTCCCGAGTTGCGTGCATGGTGCAAAGAACAGGATGAAATTTATGAAGACAGGTGCCGCCGTGGCGTAGAACGTTCCTAACCCCCAACCTGATATTGTTCCCCATTCATCCCCGACAGCGTGAAGAAGGCTGCCGGGGTTTCTTATACCCTGAAGAAAGTCGGTGAATGAAATGCCCTCCGTAACCTTTACCCTTTCCAATCCCCGGGCGGCCAACGGTCAAAGCTATGTGGATGCTTACCTTGGCAATGGCCGAACCGTGCTGTGGGACTACACCGGCACCCCCATCAGCAACGCCACGGTCACGGCGGTTCGGTTCAACTTCTATGGCAATGTGCTCAGAAGCAGCGGCACCGCCAACGTGACCATGAACGGTTCCCCTTTCACCATCAGCCTGACGGCCACGGGGGAAACAAGGCAGAACTGCACCTGCTACGCTTCCGGGGCAGTGATGGCAGCCTTCACGGCGGCAAGCGGCACCCTGACCATGGCTCTGGTCATGCCCAGCAATGCCTACTTCCGCACGTCTGCGGCCACTGCCACGCTGGACGTGGAGTATGTGATCAACATCACCAACACCACCCCGCCCAGCACCTTCTACCCTGCTTCTGCTGTAGGGGAAGGCAGTGTGACGCTCCAATGGTCGGGGGCTGGGGCTGGGGTGCAGAACACCATCACCGGGTATGAGATTCAGTGCGCAGACAGTGCGGACAATGCCGCCTATGGGGACTGGATCGCCTGCGCTGCCATTGCGTCCACCTCTGCCGCCGGATCGGCTTTTGTGCCGGTGAACGGTACCAGAGGGGCATGGCGGAAGTACCGCATTCGGACGTTAGGTTCTGCCGGTACAAGCTGGTGCAGCGAATGGAAAGTCTCTTCTGCTGTGCGCACCAATATCCTGCCCAACGCCCCTACCAACCTGTCTGTCAGCCCTACGGTGTACGAGTCCGGAACCATCACCCTCAGCTGGACAGCAGCCACGGATGAAACGGACAGCGTGAACAGCTACCGCATTGTGTCCGCCACATCGGCAGATGGAAGCACATGGAGCGGCTATGTTACCGCCGGGACAACATCGGCCTGTCAGCTTTCCTTGTCCCCGTCCCTGAATCGTGGCACGTACATCCGCTATGGGGTGTATGCCGTGGACGCTTTCGGCATGGAGTCGGCTGCCCTTGCCGTGTTCCCGGATGTGATCCGCAACCGTGCCCCCGGCGTGCCGGAGAACGTGACCGCTTCCCCTGCCCTGTACGAGGGTGGGAATGTGACCATTGCATGGGATGCATCCACCGACCCGGACGGGCAGGCCGTTGCCTATCAGGTGGCACGGCAGACCTCTTCAGACGGTTCCACATGGAGTGAAGCTGTGACCATCGCTTCCGGCCTGTCTGCTGTTGCCTGCACGGATGCCCCCATCCTTTCCCGTGGGGCGTACGTGCGCTATCTGGTGGCGGCAGCGGATGCCCTGGGGGCGTTTTCTGCACAAAGTGTAAGCAATCATGTGCAGAAAAACCGTGTACCCTATGCACCTGCCGGGGTGGAAGCCAGCCCCAGCCTGTACGAATCCGGGGGCATTGCCCTTTCCTGGCCTGCCTGTACCGACCCGGACGGGAACCTTGCCGGGTATCAGGTGCAGCAGCAGCTGTCCGCAGACGGCATGACCTGGGGAGACTGGGCAGACGTGACCACCGTCACCGCCAATGCTGCCACGGTATCCCCATCGGTGAATCGGGGGCAGTACGTCCGCTTCCGTGTCCGAAGCGTGGACAGCCTGAACGCCGCCTCTTCCTGGACGGAGTCTTCCGCCGTTCGGCGGAACCGGGTGCCGGATGCGCCGGTGATCCTCTGTGCAGGTGCCCTTGACCGGGTCGCTGCATCCCCTGTGTTTGCCGTCACCGCCGGTGAAGAGCCGGACGGTGAAGCCATGACCGTGCAGTACATGGTGGAAGCCCCAAACGGGGCGCAGGAGCTTGCCTGGACAGACGGCGGGGTTCTCCCATCCTCTGGGGGCAAGGCGGCTTTCCGGGGCAAGCTGGTGCTGGAAACGGGCGCTCATCGCCTGCTGGTTCGTCTGGTGGATGCCTCCGGGGGCGTTTCTGCTTCCGCAAGCAGCACTTTCACCGTGGGGACGATCCCTTGGGCAAGGACCATTGCATCCGGGGATGTGATTGCAGACACCGCCATCAGCCATCAGGCGGACATCAATGAACTATTGGAGCAGGTAAACCTGTGCCGGGCACGGGTGGGATTGGCAGCCATCACCCTGCCGGGCACCTTGGGAGCCTTTGCAGACTGGCAGAAGCAGATGACCGCCCTGCTGGAGGGTGCAGGCGGCTGCTATACCGCCGTGAAGGAAACGGCGGAAGCGGTGGATGTGCCGGTATACCCTGCCGCCGCTGCCGTGAACGCCCTGCGAACCCTGTGCGAAGGAGTGTGACCTTGTATGATGCTTTGCAGACCCATTGACCAGGACGGAGACATGACCCCCGTGGGTGCAGCGTCTCAGATGGTATCCGGGGCGCAGGCCGTGCTTGAGGCGGTGAAAAGCCGCCTGCACCTGCTCCTTGGGGAGTGGTGGGAAGATACGTCCCTGGGCTTTGTGGTGCCCCAGCTGATCTTTGAAGGTGTCCGCTCAGAAGAAGGGCGCACCATGCTGGCCAATTATATTACCGCCTACATTGCAGACACGGAAGGCGTGACCGCCGTGAAGGACGTGACCACCAAAACGGAAGGCCGTGCCATGAGCTACAGCTGCACCGTGGTCACAGCATACGGAGAAATTGAAGGGAGCGTGAGCAGTGATGCCCTATACGTCGCCATATCTTGACGCATCAGGGATGCACATCCCCACCTATGAAGAGCGGATGGAAAGCCTCCTGGCAGGCTACAAGCAGATTTTCGGCACGGATGTATACCTGGAAGCAGACAGCAAGGATTATCAGCTGCTGTCCCTGTTTGCAAGGGCGGTGGACGACCTGACCGCCGCCGTCACGGATGTATACAATGCCCGTGACCCCAATTATGCATCCGGCAATGCGCTGGATTTGCTGCTGCCCTTAAACGGCATTCGGCGGCGGTCTGCCACCTATGGCACTGTGACCCTGACCCTGACCGGGGCACCGGGGGCGGTGCTGCCTGCCGGGATGCAGGCCAGGGATGACCAGGGCTTCCTGTGGCGAATTCCGACCGCCGTAACCCTTGGGGAGGATGGCAAGGCCGAGGCTTCTGCCGCCTGCCTGACTGCCGGGGCCATCCTTGCCCCTGCCGGCACCATTACCACTATTCACACCCCCACCAGCACGTGGAACAGCGTCACCAATGCGGCGTCTTCCACCCCCGGCAGAGATGTGGAAACGGATGCCGCCGTCCGGGAGCGGCGGAGCCTGTCCGTATCTCTGCCCAGCCGGGGCATTCTGGACGGCTTGCGTTCCGCCCTGGCGGATCTGGACGGGGTGCAGTACGTGTCCGTGCTGGAGAATGCCGAAGGGGAAGAGGATGCCAACGGCCTGCCTGCTCATTCCGTGTGCGCTGTGGTGGACGGGGGCAGTGATGCCGATATTGCCAAAACCCTGTACCTGAAGAAGTCCCCGGGAGTGAAGACCTACGGTTCTTCTTCCGCCGTGTACACGGATGAATGGGGCAACAAGAACACCATGGGCTTTACCCGTCCCACTGCCGTGCCGGTAACCGTGAACATCACCCTGAAGCAGCTGGACGGTTGGGACAGCGACACCATGCAGGCAGCCATCAAGGCGGCTGTCACAGCTTCCGTCACGTCCCTGGGCATTGGCAAGCCCTTGATTGTGTCCACCCTGTACGGGGTGATTTTTACCGCCTGCGGCACGTCCACCCCGGCCTTTGCGGTCACCAGCCTGACAGCCCAGACCGCTTCCCAGTCCGCCACCGGGGATGCTATTACGGCGGCTTATAATGAACAGTTATCCACAGATGCCGCCCATATCCTGTTGAAGGTGGTGGAATAAATGACAACCCTGCCCTATGAAGAACTTGCCCCCAGCTGGAACCGGAGCAAGCCCAAGTGGCTGGCCTTCCTGCAAATGATTCTGACCCAGGCCACGGACATGATGACCATGCTGGAAGACTTCACCACCACCTTTGCACTGGATACCGCCGTGGGTCCGCAGCTGGACATGCTGGGCAGCATGGTAGGCGTGTCCCGCATCCTGCCCTTTGCCCCGGTATCCGCTTCCCGCACCCTGGGGGATGAAGACTATCGCCTGCTCATCCGTGCCGCTGTGGCGCAGAACATGTGGGACGGTACCAACGAATCTGCATCCAATATCTTCAGCGTGGTGTTCCCCGCTTTCGGTATCACCCTGGAAGACAAGCAGGACATGAGCATCAATGTGGTCATTCGCGGCATGTTCACGGAGATTCAGGCGGAGATGATCAATGCCGGACTCATGATCCCCCATCCGGCGGGGGTGACCATGACCTATGAGATCCCGGAAACCCTTGTATCCACGGACATTATTGTTCAGTCCGGCGTGTATCAGGCCGGGCATATCGTGTTCACCAGAATTGACGCATAAAAGGAGGATTGACCATGGCAAGGAACATTGAAAACACCCTGACGGCCAAGGGGGCGGCGCTGATTGCCCGATCCCTGGCAGAGGGGAAAGCCGTCACCTTCACCGGGGCGAAGATCGGCACAGGCCTAGCCCCGGATGGGGATGATTTAAGCACCTACACCGACCTGATGACCTACTACGACGATGCAGAAGTGGCAGGCAGGCGCATGGACGGCAGCGGCAACCTGATGGTCACCGTCCAGTACTGGAACGATCAGGTGCAGGCCAGCACCTACATTGAAGAGTTGGGCTTATACGCCTGCCTGGAAGGGGAAACGGCTTCCATCCTCTTCTCCTACCTGACCTTCGGCAAGTTCCCGGATTTGATTCTGGCGGCGGCAGATTCGTCCGTCCAGCGCACCTATGACGTGCCCTTCCTTTTCGGCACCGGGGAGACGGTAAGCGTCACCATTACCCCTTCCGCCCTGCTGCCGGCAGATGATGCGGTGACGGAGGCGGAGGCCGGGAAGCTGCTGCGGCTGAATGATGATGGGAAGCTGCCCTGCGACATTACCGGGGATGCCCTGACCCTTGGAGGGCACGGGGTGGCCTATTACGCCGCTGCTGACCACCGGCACGACAACGCCACCACGGCCGCCGATGGCTTCCTGTCCAAGGAAGACAAGCAAGCCCTTGATACCCTGGGCGACCGTGTGACCCAAAGCCTGACCGCCGCCTCCACCCCCACCTTTGCCGGGCTGAAAATCACCGGCTACATTGACGGAGCCCTGTTCCGATGAACGGCTACAAGGGCTTCTTCATGGAGGAAGGCCTGCGGCGTGCAGGAAAGGACGATCAAACCCCCTGCGAACCATCATCAGAAACCAAGCCGCTTCCGAAGGGGCGGCGAAGGTTCCCCAAGGGCGATGGTCAAGCCCTCTGGGATACAAATGCAAATCAACCGCCAAAGGAGAGACCAAGAAGGAGATGCAAACGTGAAAACCATTGCAAAGGATGAACTCCTTGCCCTGTTTCAGCAAATGCTGGACGAGCACTGGAGCTACAAGGCCGGAGGGGCTGAAAAAGGCACCGTTGATTGCAGCGGCGCCTTTGTTTATGCCTACAACACCCAAAAGATTGACCTGTACCATGGCAGCAACTACATGGCAAGAAACGAAGCCATGCAGCTGCTGCCCATCACATCCGCCCGGCCGGGCATGATTGCCTTCAAGGCACGGGAACCCGCTGAAAAGGGGTATGCCCTGCCGGAGAAGTACCGCCAAGGCGGGAAGAGCTACACCGGGGACGTGCGGGACTACTATCACGTGGGGCTTGTGGACGCAAGCGGGACGCAGGTGCTGAACGCACAGAGCAGCGAGACCGGGTTCGTGTCCTCTGCCCTGACCGCACGAAACGGCTGGGATTATGTGGGCTATGGGCTACATATCGACTACGGCGATGAGGACACAACGCCGAAGCAGGAAGAAGGGACAACCACCATGGAAAAGGCAACGGTAACAGCATCCAGCGGAACCACGGTGAACATGCGGGTGAAGCCGAGCATCACATCCAACCTTGTGGATCGGGTGCCGGTGGGGGCAACGGTGGACGTGGTAAGCAGGGGCAGCGAGTGGAGCATGGTCAAGTATGACGGCTTGACGGGCTACATGATGAGCCGGTACCTGACCAGTGCGGACAGCGGCACGGAGACGGACACCACCACGCTGGCGGAGCTGCTTCAGCGAGTCACGAAACTGGAAGAGCGGGTCCAGGCACTGGAAGGGGGCGTGGGCTGATGGATTTGTGGGTGCAGCAGATCATTGCCGTGCTGTTAACGGTGCTGGCAAGTAACGGATTCTGGGCATACCTGCAAGCACGCCGGGACAAGCGGGACGGCAACCGGCAGCTGATGCGGGGCATTGCCCATGACCTGATCATCAAGGAGGGCGAAAAAGCCATTGAAGCAGGGTGGATCACGTCAGACGAGTATGAGAATCTCAACGATTACCTGTACAAGCCGTATAAAGCCCTAGGTGGCAACGGCAGTGCGGAGCGGGTCATGGAGCAGGTGAAGCGGCTGCCCATCCGCAATCCCCACACGGGAGAGGTACGAAGGAGTGACCACGCATGAGGGGGTAGCAATTAGCAATTAGCAATGAGGGAGGGGGGTGGTGCTTTTGAAGTTTTCCCAGGATGTGTTGGAGCTTCTTCGCAAAATTGTCCTTCTTTTGTGCAGGAAGTACGGGTTTAACGACCTGACCGAAGACTTCAACAAAAATCACGGCAAGGACGGTCGATTTACCGAAACGAATGCTTCCGGCACGTCTTCGGCGCAGTCGTCTGCCAAGGAGGGAGCCTCTGCCAGTGCAGTATCGCAAGAAGGGAAAAAGATGCGCCGAAAAATCCTGAAGGAACCCCACAAGGTGAATTCTGCCGCTCAAGCGCAGCACATGGACAAGAAAAGTGCTGAAGCGGCAACCAAAAAGGAGCAGAAGGCCAATCCCGGAGCGAAAGTGATGCCCAAAAGTTACTTTACGGAAGAGTTTAATCCCCTTTGTGATGAGATCATCGGCAAAATTCGAGACAATCAGTTCGATGAAATTATTGTCCGCAGTGGAGATACACGCTTCCAAGTCAGCCTTGACCGGAATGTCGGCATCGCCTATAATGAGAGCGGGACAAAGGACTTCCCAACCAACGTGGTGGAAGTGGTGTATTCCCACAAGAACGGCTACCACATGTGGCCTGCACGAAAGAAAGAAGGAAAAAGCTAATGGCAAGAGTGCGCAATTCCAAGCATACCTTTTCCACTGCACGTGAAGTTCTTCAAGCTCAGGATGCGTTCCTTGCCATTGATCGGCCGGTGCGGTGCTATTTCATGGACGGTACCAATGATGTGATAGATGGTCTCCCCTTCTGCTGGGGCTTGGAGTATTCGGTGGAGATGATTCTCATTCGTCACCCTCGCCGTCCAGATGCGCAAGGAATGCGCTGCGAGATTCCCTTTCTGGACTTCCAGTACATGGACTACGAACCTATCGAAGTGACGGACTTCAACTGGCAAGCCTACCTGCCGGAGAAGAAACGCTTACGAGAAGAAGACGAATAATGGTTTTCCCGCATCCATCCCATGACGGGGTGGATTTTTTGTACCCAAAAATAAAGAACAGGAGGACAAAGGAATGATCCGAGCCCCGTGTCTTTGATGGAATCCCCTGTGAACAATGATGCTTGATCAATGAAGGAGGAAACACATGAGCAATATTTTGCTGGGCAACATGAACGACACCCTGAAGAATCTCAATGGCACCCTGAAGACGACCAACAATCGTCTGGGCCTCCTGGCCATCAGCAACGCTGGTGACCTGAACAACCCTACCACCATGGCACGGCTGGTGCGCAGCGGCCTGGGCGAGCTGGCATATCCTGTAGGCAGCCAGATCACGGTGCCCCACAGCGAGTATGGCGACCTGGTGTTTGACGTGGTGGCGCACAACTGGCACAAGAACCCGGATGATGAATCCGCCCCCACCATGACCCTGCTGATGCACGACACCATCCCGGGTATTGCCTTTGACGCAGCGGAAATGCTGTGGGCGAACACGGGGACAACCGCTCTGCCCGCAGGGACGTATAATTTTACGCTGTATAAGAGCCAGTACAATTATGGAGATGGCAGTACAGGCACTGATGGTACCTATCAGTTCACCACCACGAAGGCGATTCTATACAGAGGCGGCTGGCGGCACAGCACCGTTGGTGCATATGGCACGAAAGATAAGGCGGGCATTACTAAAGGTACCATTACCACCTACGACGCCAGCGGCAATGCGCTGGAAACCGACCTGGTTGTGACCGAGGGCAGTGAAGGCACAGCGCTTGGCACAACTACTTTCACAGCCAAGGCATACTGTGTAAACCTGGTCGGCCAGTTTAATTGTACATTCTGCAGTCATTCTGGCAGCGGCGACTGGGCTGCCAGTGACGCCCGTCAGTGGCTGAACAGCTCCTCGGCTGCTGGAAAATGGTGGAGCAAGCAATCAGTATTTGATCTGCCTGCCAGCTTTAACAGCAAGGCTGGCTTTTTGAACGGGTTGGACAAGGAATTCTATAGGGCAATTGGTGCGGTGGATACCAATCTCATCGCCAACCAGCTATGGAGCGAAGGACGCGATCCAGGCAGTGTCTATACGGTTAAGGACACCTTCTTCACGCCGTATATGAAAGACCTGTTTGGATTTGATGGTAACTCGAGTGCACCGAAACTGCCTGCTTATGCTAAAAACTTTTTGAGCGTATATAAATACCCGGTCGGTGATACGACTTCCTATGCTTCCTACTGGTTACTGGACTCTACGTCCCAGACTTCAGCAGGGTGTGCTTGTGCTTTTGTGCCTAGTAACGGTTTTCCTATGTGGTACGACTGTGATAACGTCTATTCGATTTGCCCTGAGTGTGTTGTTTATTAAGGAGGGATTCTAACAATGCTGAACAATTTGCAGCCCGTTATATGCCCCCATTGCGAGAGGGCATTCTATATTTTTTCGCGTGAAAAGCTAATGGCGATTCTGCCCGAGTTTGATTTCCCCGCCCATTTAGCCCTCACCTGCCCTGAGTGCGGTGGCGAGCTGAAGGCGATGGATGAGGCGGAAAGCAATGAGGAATGAGGAATGAGGAGTGAGCAGTTAGCAATTAGCAATTAGGGATATTTGCTGAAAGCTAACCGCCAACCACTAAACCCCGGGGCGGGAAGAACGTTGCTGGTGCAGCTTCCCGTTCCGGGGCTGTGGTTCTGCATTTCAAACGAGAAAGGAGTGCTGCCCTTGAGATTCTCCCCTGAAATTCAGGATCTTCTTCGCAAGATCGTCCTTCTCCTGTGCAGGAAGTACGGCTTCGATGCCCTGACAAAGGACTACTACGACAAGCGGAACAAGGAAGGACAGTTTGCACAATCGGGAACTTCCAGAACATCATCAGCCAAGGAAGAAGGAGAACAGCAGCCGGCGCAGAACTCTATTAAGGCAAGCAGCCGCCCCAAGGGAGCACAAACGCCTGCGGGGGAAAAGATGCTTGACTTGTTCTGCGCAAAGAACATCAAACAGAACCAATGGAAGCAGAAACAGCACCTGACACCCCAAGCCGCCAGAGATGCAACGGAAAGGGAACAGGAGAAGAATCCCGGCAAAAAGGTTACACCCAAAAGCTACTTTACGAAGAAGTTTCAATCTGTCGAAGCGACAACGCTGGACAGAATCCGCAAAGGGAACTTTGATGAAATTGCTGGCTCCTTTAACTCACCACGGTTTCATGTTGTTTTCAACGATGCCGTGGGCAGGGCATATAATAGGAGTACCGGGGAGTTTGAAGCATCCCATACGGTTGAAACGGTTTACTCCAAGGCTGATGGCTACCATATGTGGCCTGTACCTGATGATCGAAAGGGACGATGATTGCCATGAATAAGCAATATAACAGCATCAAGGAAGTTGTGCTGGATATGCGAAGATTCCTTGCCATCGACTACCCTGTGCGATGCACCTTCGAAAAAGCCTGTAAAGACCATAGCGAAGATGTGATCATTGGCCTTCCCTTCTATTGGGGTTGCGATGATGGCGTTGACCTCATCTTGATAGATGGTCAGCAAAAATATAACAGTGCCGTGGGGAGACGGTTTGGCATTCCCTTTCTGGAATTTCAATACATGCATTACGAACCCATCGAAGTGACGGACTTCAACTGGCAAGCCTACCTGCCGGAGAAGAAACGTTTACGAGAAGAATACGAATAATGGTTTCTCCTCATCCATCCCATGACGGGGTGGATTTTTTGTACCCTGCATCAAGCACAGCTTATG
>CAVIWF010000021.1:0-39127 GCA_963646285.1 bacterium | reverse complement strand
GGCACTTATTTTGGCATGCAGTATAGCCAGTGCCGAAGTCTCAAACCAAACCATTTTCTTTGAAGAAGATGACCCGGCTCTCAGTATCGTTGTATACAATGAACAATTGTATTTGCTGACATACAACGGGGTTTGGTTGTACGATGCTGCCAACGGAACAACCTCTCTGTTAACCGATGCAGTGAACGGAGAATACGGCAGTGAATGCTGTGTGGACAGGCTCCTTGGTACCAGGGAGGGATTGTATGGCATTCGATACGAGGATATGACCCTTTGGCGCATTTTGAACGGCACTGAGCTGGAGGTATCCTGCGAACCATTGGCGGAAGAAGTTGATGAAGACTTTTTTGCCATGGACAGTGTGCTGACGTCCGATTTCGCCTGCCTCCTGATACAGGAAGGCTCCGGCACGGGGCTGCGCATCATTCACCGAGCAAGCCGGCAGCAGCGAACCCTTGACGTGAAAGGGGCTTTCGCCCTGGCGGCTTACGGACAGGATGCGGTTGTTTACGCCGCCCAATCCAGCAATGCGGACGGGATCAGCTACACCATCGGCAAGGTTGATCTGGCATCTGGAGACATCGCTGTTTTAGCGAAGCTGGATGACCAGGTATCCATCACAAACCTGTGCTGTGACGAGGCGGGCACCATCTATGCCATAGCAAGTGGCGTTGTTTACCGGCTGGAGGAAGCTCAGGCTGCGCTGACGGAGGTGGCCTCCATTGCATCCGGCGATGTGGTGGACAGTGCCATGCTGAATACGGACACCGTGGCAGTGATTGTGGATAATTCCCTGTCCGTCCGTTCAATAGGCAGCGATGTGCAAGCTCATCCGTTGACGGTATACCAGCCGACGGGACGAAGCGACGATTACAAGGCTTTCCTATCAGCGCATCCCGAAATCAATCTTCGGTTTGTGGGGAACGAAAATGTATCTGCGGAAGAGCAATTCGTGCAGGATATGGCGACCCATTCCGCTTCCACCGATGTGTACGTTATGACCGATCTGTCCCTGCTTTCATCGGTTGCCAGCAAGGCCATGGCGGCAGATTTGTCCCCATCGGCTGACATTGCAGCATTGGTGCAGGACATGTATCCGGCATTCCAGCAGCTCTTTGCGCCCAACGGTCAAATTGTTGCCTTGCCCATTACCATCTACATCGCCGTGCCTGCATACAATGAGGAATTCTTCACCCGGTTCGATTTTGCCGTACCCACAACTGCCATGGAACTGCTGAATTTGGCAGAAACATGGTTTACCGACTATGCGGCGGATTATCCGGAGGTGGTTTTCGATCCCTTTACCAACGGGTTCCCCCTCATGGCCATCCTGAAACAATACGAGATAGAGTGCGCCATCGCCTCCAAGCCCCTGTCCTTTGATGACAGGGATTTGGCACAGCTGGTGGAAAAGTATATGTCCGTGTATGCCTTGTACCAAGACAGCCGAACCAACGGTTCCGCCGAAATGTATGCCTTCAACACCCTGGATCTGCCCCATAGCGCACGGTATGCGCCTTTGCTGCTCTCTGTAAAGGAAGGCTTTGAACCTGTGATCAGCAACGCCTACCTTGAAATGACCTACATGGTGGTCAATCCTTATTCGGAGCACTTTGCCGATGCTCTGCTGTTGGCAGAAAGCCTTTGCACCGCCTGGGAGGACGTGACCCGGGTGCTGCTGCTGACATCCTCCAATCAGGCCATTGAATGGGCAGACTATGGGGAGGAGAAAAACAAGCTGCTGGAGGAAATGGCACAGCTGAACGCATCGAAAGCTTCGGATGATACTGCCCAAGGCAGGCTGGATACCTTGCAGGCAGAGCTGGACATTCTTGAACAGAACCGCTGGGTGGTCACGGATGCAGAGGTGCAGGTTTATGAAAGCCTTACGTCCCGCATGCAGTTCCTGACGGATGATCCGCTGGATGCTGTCAGTGAGCAGTACATGCAATACCATGCCCAGCTGTCGGCAGGGAAGATCACGGCAGGGGAATTTCTCCGTGCCTTGAATGACCGTGTACAAATGGTGTTGAGGGAACAAGCGACGGAGTGAAGACACCTGTGCACGTAGTAAAAATGTTTTATTTCTACCTGCTCAAAACAGCTTGCTCTGTCCTATGATAAGTGAAGAGGCTCCCACGTAAGCAGAACATGATTTACTGAGAGGTAGATGGCGGTGGCTGTAAATCATGCTTGCAGTCGGAGCGAAGGCAGTTGAAAATGTATGGAGGTGCGAAATGATGAGACGGTTTGCTTGTTTGTTTCTTTTGCTGCTGATGATGGCTGTGCCGATGCTGAGTGTAGCGGATGCGCAGTATCAGCTCTATGCTTTTCCAGGAAGAATAGAGTATGTATCTTGCTCAAGCGGTAATGTGTACACCCAGGTTCAAACGAACTATCCAACGAGTGAGCCTTTTCTGTATACAGCAGGGCAAGGAGTGTCTGAAGTGTCAATGAATGGCACGCTGACAGCAGAGGAAGATTACCTCTTTGTGCTCAATGATAAGTTTTTTGCATGGAGAACGGGCAGTACAAAACTGTCCGCACTTGATGGAGGCGAGAAACGGACGATCATATCCGATCAATTTGCGAAAAAGAATAAATCGGCGACGCCGTTCTTAGTCAATTTTAGCGATGACAACGGCGTTACCTTCTTGGTGGCAAAAGGAGATTCTTGCACACTTTGCTATTACGATTTTGTAAATGAACAGTTCAAGAGCTTGGCAGTCGGCAATAATCTCTTTGCTTTCCAGCCTTACACAGAAGGACAATGCCTTGTGGTGAAGACGTCGGAACGTACAGGTGAAAAGGAGCTATCCGTGCTGGATTGGAGCACTTGCGAGCTGACAAGCATGGAAACATTGCCGTCAAGTGCAACAAGCATTGCCTATGATCGGGTCAATGATAAGGTGTACTACATTGCGGAAGGCGATTTGTATGCCTTTACCGCAGCGGAAGGCAGCAGTCTTGTTGGCAGTGGCTTCCCTCGCTGGACGGATCAAAGGGCATTCGTTTTGGACTCGGGCGAGATGGTTACATGGTATATTGACGCAGATGAATCGTTGTTGGTCATTGACCTTAACCAATTCAATTGAGGAGGAAAGAAGTATGACGATGCGTAAGGTAGTCAGGGGTTGTTTGGTTCTCTGCTTGGTGACGGCTTTGCTTTTTTCAGCCGCTCTGGCATCAGGTAACGTTAACTTCAATTTCGTGAATACAACAACGACTACGTGGGGAACCTCAGCGTCAACCACAAGGGAAGGTAATAAGTGGGATATCCGGATTGACAGTATTTCCAACCACGGCGTTGGCAGGGTTTTCAGAGAATCCGATTATGCATGGGGAAGTGGCCTGTATACCTACAACACTTCAACAACTGGATGGCGTCCAACAAGGAGCTATAAGGATATTGGCGGAAGTGCGGTTGTTGTTTGGCGTATGCGACAGGATTCTGACTATTCCGGTGCTTTCAGCTGTTCCGGGGTATTCCGTCCTTAAAAGTTTGCATGGGAGATGGAAATTTTTCCATCTCCCACATTTGGAAATATGCGCATAGACAAAGCTTGAGGAGGAGCAAAACGATGCACGGCTTTTTACGATTGTTTGTTGTCCTTGCTGTTTTTATTTACTTTCCTTTCATGAACGGAATTGCAGAGGAATCTTCCGCTGATGTAACGTACCTTTATATTGAAGGCAGTGGTGCAAATGAGATTGATCAGCAATTCGAGGCAGAACACCCAAACGTCGTGATTCAGTATGTAGGCAGCGATACGTACGAAGGCATGACAATTTATGAAGCGATGATCAGTCACTTGGTTACCATCGATGTTTGCTATGCCGATAATACGTCTGCAGCAGAGGCTTTCCTGAATAAAGGTTACGCACTTGATTTGTCATGCTTTCCGTCCCTGAAAACCATGGCAGACGCTATGTATGCGCCAATACGAAGTTTTGCCTATGTGAACGATGCTTTGGTGATGCTCCCCTGCAGTATTCGGCTGAACTATGTGATGGAGTATCGGGAAGAGGCACTGGCGGAAGCTGATCTGACCGCCGATAATATCCCGCAGACATTCACTGCATTGCTGGAGATGATGATTGACTGGAACGGGGAATATGGCGACAAGCCGGAAGTCGTTCCCATGCTGTTTGATGAGAACCCGCATCGCGAACTGCTGTTGTATGCACTGAATGCCTATATTACCAGTTACACAAAGGCCGAAGAAGAATTGATTTTTGATACGGAAGAATTTCGCACCTTGCTGGATCAAGTACAAGAAGCGGCGCAAGGCAGTTTCATGCAGACGGCGGATTACAATCCGGCACGTCTTTTCATGCAGGTAGGTCGTACGGTGCCGGGAATTCATACCGTTACATTTCCTTTGCGGGAGAATGAAACACCTCGCTTTAACGGAAACGTTTCAGGGTGGATGATTTACTCAGGAAGTCAGCATGCGGAACTGGCAGCAGAATACATTGCCTACAGAATGTCGCTTTTGTCTGATGCTGAGAATATGCTGCTCTATGACGGGCAATATGAGCCGGTTGAACGTGATGACTTTCAGGAGCAGAAACAAAGATGGGAACAAAGCCGAGCCTTGCTGGAACAGCAGCTGTCGGTTGAAACTGATGAAGTGACAAAGCGTGACATGGAAGATCAAATTCAAAAGGTGACAGCATATATTGAAAATCCATCTGACAGTTTACGGTATGAAATCACGGCTGCTGAAATCAACTTTTATCAGCAGGTGATCATCCCAAATATGGGCATTACTTATCAAAATCAGATCACAGAGTCTTCGTTCACTGGTGCCTGGGCACAGACGCTGGTCAAGCAGTATGTCAATGGGGTGATCAATAAAGAGGCATTCATTCGTGAACTGGATCAACGTGTTCAAATGATGCGCATGGAGGAAGAATAGGTGGTGGGCAAGCAATGCGTGCAATTGGCAAAGCGAGGAAGGAGATGCCTTTTGCTTTAAGGTTGGTCTTTGCCGCATTAGGTGTGGCAGTACTAATGCTAATTGATAACATATGGGAAATAAAAACGGCGTGGAGTACGGCAAACATTTCGATCTATTATTTGTTCTTTAATGCTATCGTTTTTTCTGGAATAATGAGCTCGTATCTTATACCTGTTCTTTGTTGCCTGCCATGGAATATGAAGAATATTAAGCAACGAGGAAAAACTATGGAGAAAATGACCGTAGGAAGGAAAGCTCGAGACTTCTTCATAGCGACTGCCTGTGGAGGCTTCGTAGTAAGCTTGGGTTATGGCTTTTTTGTTGGTATTTGTTCATTAAAGTTCCCATTTGCTTCTGATGATGTGATTGAGGCTGGCATGACAATTTTTCCGTATGTGTCATACTCGTTGAATGGTTATGTCGGTCTACATTTGTTCATCATGCTCCTCAATGGTTTCCTCCTTGGGGCACTATATGGAGGTATGTCGGCAACATTTGCGCTGTTTACATTAAACGAAAGCGTAGTCATTCTCATACCCTTTATGGTACGTTTCCTGTGGATACAGCTTTATCGAATTATCCCGATTGAGTACAATGATCGAATCGATTACTGGCTTTTCATGAGAACATCATATAGTGAAGAACTCCAAACACCGTTTTTTGCAATTGGCCGTGTGCTTTTGATCCTAATTGTGTTCTTGATTGTGTATTTGGTAAAAAGCAAGCAGGAGGTTATTCAACAATGAACATGATTTGGAAAGAAATTCAAATATCTGTTGGAAATATTACAAAAAAAGAAAATGCAGTTGTGCTTGTGTTGATTGCAGTTTATACATGGATTTTCGTCAACCCACTCAAAAATGCAGCAATGGCAATGGGAACACGAGTTGCACCTCATACGTACCTATTTATGATGAACGACCACGTAGTGCACTTGACAATGCTTTCAGTTTTCCTACTTTTTCTTGCGGTCACCTTGGACGATTCATCTTCGCTGATTCTGCGTATGGGAAAATGGGGATACAGGACTGCAACCATTGGTTACTTGTTTTTTGTTTTGATTACGGTTCTCTTTTTTCAGCTAACTGTTATCATTATTTCAAGTGTTATCATGATGCCAGTGCTGACCTTCGATTCGGAATGGGGAGAAGGATGGAGGCTTTTGACCGTTCAAACAAATCTGAGCCAGTTTTCACCGATGTTTTATCCGAGCGCATTTCTTGTTGGGGAGTATTCTGCGCAAGATGCAACAGTCAAGACAATTCTGTTTGAAACGACCTTTTTGTTGTCTTTGACACTTATGACGTTCGTCTTCATTACCTGTGTTAACAAGGTAGTTGCCTTTGTGTGGGATATTGCTGTTGTGTTATCTGATCTTCTTTTCTATAACCTTTATCCGATTCCTTTCAGAAAATTTTCTCCCGTTTCGCTTTGCATGCTGGACACATATCAGAAACCTGAAATCGCATCAGGCATAACGGAGCAGTATGGGATGATCGTGCTTGCTGCTATTTTGCTATTGGCATTGTTTGCTTATTTTGTGAGCAACTATTTACTTTTTCTAAACGCAAGCAGAGAAAAGAAAAATAAATTCTAATTTATCAAAATTTCATGCAACAAAAAGTACCTTTTGAACGTTATATTTCTGAAACTGTAAGAAGCATTAACGTCTGTATGCGTTACCCTTCACTGTGGTATGGGCGATTGATCATAACGTAACGTAGAAGGAGGTGTTACACAAATGGAGGAACGGCAGGCTTTTATTGAAAAGCTCTACATTGAGCATGCGGCCTTTCTTGTTCAGTTATGCCGCAAGCGCACAGGCTATAACCCTTGCTGCAAGGAAATGATAGACGATTGCGTTCAGGAAACTTTTTTAAAAGCCTTGGCATCGTATGATCTGCTGTTACAACATGAAAATGTGCGAGGGTGGCTTGCGCTGACCTGCATCCATTGCCTCCAATATGCCTTCAGGCAGGAAAAACGACAGAAGTCAATCATGGCAGCCTTGCTGGAGAAAAGAATCATGGCTGAAAACTTCGGTTTCGATCCAGTAGAGGAGCAGTACGAAAGAAAGACGCTGCGAGATGATCTTCAAATGTTGCTGCCACAGTTATCCTTGATGGAACGTACGGTATTGGTTGATTATTTCTTCCATCAGCAGACGATGAAAATGGTTGCTCTATCCCTGGGGATGACAGAAAATCGAGTGAAGTCAGTCATTCGATGCATCCGACGAAAGGCGAATACATTTGCAATGAATTCTTCATGAACAATGCATGAAACAAATCGATCGAGTTCCACCCATGGTATGGATGGAATCGAAATAAGTAAGGAGGAAAAAACATGAAACGTTTCTTTGTCTGTATCTTGTGCCTTGTACTGGCTGTTGCCCCTGCCCTGGCAGAAGAAAAGGTGACGGCTGCGCCTGCTGAAGGAGGCACCCCCACAATCGATGACATGCTGACTGCCTGGTACGGTCTGGATGCGAATCAGGCGGCTTATACCACGCTGGAAAGCGATGAAAAAATGATCGCCCCGGAAACCCTGTTCCGCCTGCTGGCAACCTACTGCATGCAGATCAATGCAGGCACAACGTGGGAGAACTTGGCAGACTATGAGCCGGAGATTACGGTGGAAGGCGAGCAGATTCGCACTGTCGTCATGACCCATGACCGGGGTTTCGTGATTACACTCAACGCCTATACAGGTGCATGCGTGGAACTGAAAGTGGATGAAAAAGCCAACGGGTGAGAACCTTCACCTTGAATTCCGTGGCAAACAAAAGCATAGGCAAATCCCTGCGAAAAGGAACGGCAGGATTTGCTAAACACCTGAATTCCCAAAGTAAATGTCCCTGGGGCACTTGCTTTGGGAATTCGTTTTAGAAGGGTGTTTCTGTTTTGACTTCCACGGTTTTTCAGGGAAAAGGAAAAATGATGATTTCTTTCAAAAGGATTTGCAATGCCGCTTTGTTGTGCATCTATTATATGGGTCACAGGGAAGCAAGCAGGATGATTGATGAAACTTATGCATGATAGGAGGTGTACAGATGCTCCCTCTACTTCTAATGACGATCGATGATGAAAGTGATCGTGAACTGATTCAGCGGCTATTTCTGCAAAATGAACGAAGCATGTATGCCATGGCAATGTCTATTGTTAAGGAACATCATACGGCTTGCGACATTGTCTCCGCAGCATGCGAGAAGATGATTGAAAAGATCGACTATCTGCGGAAAATCGACCCACAGAAGCAAACCCCATACATCTTGTCGATTGTAAAGAATACAGCGCTGATGGACTTGAGGAAACGACGCAGGGAGAGCATTTGGACAATGGCGGAAGGGAGCATCTTCGATAAGCTGTCTGCTGATGATGACATAGATGACGCACTGATCTGTGAAGCGGAAAGCCAAATGTTACAATGCGCAATGAACCGACTCAAGCCACAGGAACGTGATTTACTGGTTATGAAATATTTTGCACAGATGGATGATGAAAACATTGGTAAACAGCTTGGCATCGGGAAAAACAGCGTCCGCTATTACCTGACCATGGCACGCAGGGCATTGAAAAACGAACTGAAGGAGGATTTGCATGGGTGAAGCATATATGAGTTCCCAGGAAATCATGCATGAAATTGCAGATTTGAAAATCCGACTGGCACTGCAGCAGGAATTTGAGCAGGAGGTTGCCGCCATCGTGGAAGCGTCTAATACAGAATATGCAGAACAGACGCAAACGATGCGTGCACTGGAAGCGAAGGTTCGCCATGATATGAAGCGGCATATGACGTTTTTATCATGTCAGCGAAAAAGAAGATTTCCTAAAAGTGGACGCATCATAGCGGCTGTTTTGATTCTGCTGATGGTGGGGATGGGTTCTGCGTTTGCAACGGTGCGCATGATTCAAAAAGGTCTGTTGAAGTTGGATGTACAGTATCGTCAGGAGCGGACATCTTATGGCCTGACACTTTCGGAAGAAACGTTTCAAGTCCCGGATGGTTGGAAGGGTGTTTTCTATCCGGCATATATTCCGGATGGTTTTGTGCTGGTGGATGGCAGCTTTATGGAAGCGGAATATCAAAATGACGATCAAGATAGTCTGTCGTTCAGCGAATATGAATATGGAACACGGGTTAGCCTTGATACGGAGAACGCATCTGTTTTGGCAACAAAGGTAAACGGTGCAGACGCAACACTGATTGAGAAGGATGGATGGTCTGCTGTGGTTTGGTCGGCAAACAACCGCCTTTTTGTGGTTGAAATGGATGGAAGCGCTGAAGAAGTTATGAAAATGGCTGAAAGTGTCACGTTGATTCCTTGATGAGAATGAAGAATCGAGCTTATTTTCAAAAAGCATTTGCAAATCGGCTTTGAGATGCATCTATTAGGTGTAGAGTGAAAGCAAGGGAGTGATTATTTTGAATCGTTTTAGGGTTGTTTCTATCTTGCTGGTAGGAATCATGTTGTCAGTGATGCTGAATGGATCTGCTGCATTGGCGTGTGAGAGAACAATGTCTCCTGCTTACCTTTATACACGAAAAGTGACCGCATCGCTTTCGATTGATGTGAATGGACAGGCAACCTGTTATGGATTGATTAAAGCAAATGCACAAAGCGACATCTCGATGACGGTTACATTGTATAAGAAAGTGGGAAGCACATGGACTAAAATAACATCTTGGAGTAATTTCACGTCCGGTATTTCGCTGAAACTAAGCAAAGTGTACATCGTTTCAAAAGGGACATATAAGGTGGTTACTTCTGGAAGCGTAACGACTTCTGACGGCAACAAGGAACAACTTACAGAAACTTCTTCACAGAGGGTTTATTAGGAAAAAAGGATGAAGCAATATAACTCTAAAACGGGATGAGGATCGGCTGATATATCGATCAGTTGACATTACGTCAATAAAAAGGAGGATGATTGGCATCATGCGCAGGAAGAAATGAAGAACTCGTTATAGGCGTTGCCTGGCAACAAGTATGTGACGGCATAGGAAGGAGACTATTGTAATGAAAAAGGCGATTCGTTTGTTTGTGGTGGGTTTGATGCTCATTTGTGTACTTTCTTCGCAGGTTGCGTTGGCGGGTGGAGAATACACGGTTGCTACTGGCGGTGGACGCCTGAATATGCGGAAGAAGGCATCGGCAACGGCGACTGTTATTCTCTACATTCCTAATGGAACACCTGTCGATGATAAGAGTTCCAGTGCATCCTCAGTAAGCGGTTGGAAGTATATCGGTAGTTGGGGTTACCTCTCAGGCGAAACGGCAGGATATAATCACTACAAGAACGGCTGGGTTCAGTCGAAGTTTTTGCAATAGTATTCATGAGCAGGGGCACACATGCTGCCCCTGCATTACCTAAACATGCGAGGTGATTCAATGATTCGCCGGCAAGGATTTCTGATGACTCTGCTGCTGATTGCTTTGATCCTTCCGCTTGGGGCCTTTGCTGAAGTATTCACGGTGACTGATTCCACCGTCTATCAATCGGTTTCAGATGGTAAGTATGTTTACTTGATGACAGATGAAGGCGTGCTGGTTTGCACGGCGGATGGTGATGTACAGCGTTATTCGTCTGTTCCTGTGATAACGGATGTGACCTTGCAGGCCTATCTACAAATGGATGCAGATGACAAGGCAGCGGTGGAGGCAGGCATCACACATATCTTTGTGGGTGACGATGGATTATGGGGCATCAATGCGTATGCCGGATTGACTGCACGAATTGATGCAGCCGGCGGGCATTTTTTTGACGTTGCATTTGATCCTTCGGATTGGTTTGAAGAGAATCAGTATCCGGTTGCAGTACCACTCAGCGGATTTGTTGAAGACGGAAAGGTTTACATGTTGACAGGAAATGTCCTGCATGTATGGGATACGGATACGGCAACAGCACAGAAAATTTCCATCAATGCGACTGTACTCCAGTGCATTCCGTATAACCCCCATCAAGCACTGCTGAATGTTATGGCATCGAGCGGTGAATGGAACACGGCACTGTACGTGCTGAATTTGGACACATGGCAGCTGCAAACCCTTGGCGTAGAATTGCCGGAAATGACATCTTCGTCGGATGGCATTTCAATGACGTGGGTGGCATACAATTCAGCTGATGACCAACTTGTGATGCGGGTCGGTGGGAACGATTTCGCAGAAGATGGCATGCTTTGTGAATCCGTGGACGGTGCACCTTGGGAGAAGCTTGCGACTGTGCACAATGTCGGCACTATGCATCTGTTGAATAATGATACATTGATGGGGATGCAGGGCGGACAGGCAACGGTGTGTACACTGGATGAATTAAGTCATTTGCAAGTCACCCTGAAGTTGAAAGGTTTGCTGCATCAGGATGCAGCCGCATACCAGAATTTTGTGGGAAACCATCCGGGCATTGAACTGCGCAGGACACTGTCCGACTTGAACAGCTCAGATGTGGATGCGCTGGTCAACCGCACGAGTACGGTGGACGTGTTTGCATTGTATGGCAACCAACTGTATCAGGACATGGTGCGAAAAGGGTACGCACTTGTGCTGGATGATGCAGGCGTTGCCGATTTGCTGAAGGACATGCATCCGCTCTATCGTTCAGCGTTCCGAAATGATGCTGGGCAGCTTGTTGCCATGCCGACGATGGTTTCAATGAATTTGGTTACGGTTGATTCGGAAATATGGGATGAAACCTTTGGTGTAGATGCGCCCTATCCGACGACCTATCAGGAGCTGTTCATGCGGATGATGGAATGGGAGGAAAACTACAGTGATGCTTATGCTGATGTGAATATGACTGATGATTGGAACCTTCATACCCTGCTTTCACGGATGATAGAGCAGTACATTCTGGCATATGAAAGTGATGATGGACGATTATCCTTTGATACGCCTGTGTTTCGGGAATCGGTCAAGAGGTTTGTTGATCTGCTGAATCGCATGGATCAAACCAGATTTGAACAAAATGCAAACCTGGGCAATGAAACTGTGTTCAGTACATGCAATCTAACAAACTTATTTCACATTGATGACGAAACAACCATTCTGCAACCATTCCAAACGGATGGGGATCATGTTGCTGTCCGAGCCGATGTTGTTGTATTGGTGGGCAATGGCTTTACGCAATACCCGAAGGAAACAGAGGCGCTCATTGAACATCTTGCACAAAAAGATTCTTTGTCCATCGAAACCCAATATGCTTTGTTCAGCTCCTGTAACCAGCCGCTTACATACGTGCAAGGGAAAAAGGAACGAGCCATTACGGAACGAGGAATCTCAGCCTACCAAGACATGCTGCCATACATCAAACTGTCAGCTCGTTCAAATTACCTAAGCCAAAGCGACAGCGAATCATCGTTTACATCAAGCATAGCGGACGACATCGGGCAGCTTGTTGCCGGGAAAATCACTGCCGAACAATTCATTCAACAAATCGACCGGGTTGCATCCATGGTATGGATGGAATCGCAATAAAAGGAGGAAAAAACATGAAACGTTTCTTTGTCTGCATCCTTTGCCTTGTATTGGCTGTTGCGCCCGCTATGGCAGAAAGAATGGTGACACCTACCCCGCCGGCCGAAGGCTTTGATGTGGAAATTGCCCTGCCGGAAGGGGAATTTACAATCGATGACATGCTGACAGCCTGGTACGGTCTGGATGCGAATCAGGCGGCTTATACCACGCTGGAAAGCGATGAAAAAATGATCGCCCCGGAAACCCTGTTCCGCCTGCTGGCAACCTACTGCATGCAGATCAATGCAGGCACAACGTGGGAGAACTTGGCAGACTATGAGCCGGAGATTACGGTGGAAGGCGAGCAGATTCGCACTGTCGTCATGACCCATGACCGGGGTTTCGTGATTACACTCAACGCCTATACAGGTGCATGCGTGGAACTGAAAGTGGATGAAAAAGCCAACGGGTGAGAACCTTCACCTTGAATTCCGTGGCAAACAAAAGCATAGGCAAATCCCTGCGAAAAGGAACGGCAGGATTTGCTAAACACCCGAATTCCCAAAGTAAATGTCCCTGGGGCACTTGCTTTGGGAATTCATGCTTTACCCCCGGGGTTTCTGACTTTTTTTCACCCTGGGTTGCACAATGGGAAAAATGCGGTATAATGTTGCGTGTGTGTTAACGATTCAGGCAGCGACCTGATTGACCCGTGACCCGTAGCGAAAGGAGAAACGCCCTATGGCTGCCTTGCTGACAACCCTTACATCCATTGCCGCCGCAGGAACGCTGATGCTGTCCTCTGCCGTGAACGCTGCTGCACCCCAGAATGACCCGGATGGGATTCTGCTGGTGAACCGCCAGTGGCGGATCAGTGAGGATTATGTGCCGGAGGTTCGCATGACGGATGTGCAGGGGCAGGTGCGACGCCTTCGCCCGGATGCAGCCACTGCATTGGAAGAAATGTATGCCGCCGCCAAGGAGGAAATCGGCGTAACCCTGGTTTCCGTCAGCGGCTATCGCAGCTATGGCAAGCAGTCGGCCATTTACAAGCGGAAGCTGAGCAACGTAGGCGGCAGTTACGCCAAGGCGGACGAATACGTGGCACGCCCCGGTGCCAGCGAGCATCAGCTGGGTCTTGCCATGGACGTGGGGCAGAAGAACAGCAAGTCCGGCTTGACGGCCAGCTTCGGCAACACCAAGGGCGGCCAGTGGTTGCGGGAAAACTGCTATCGGTTCGGCTTTATCCTCCGCTATCAGCAAGGCTGGGAGGATATTACCGGCTACAACTATGAGCCTTGGCATGTGCGGTATGTGGGCAAGGAGCTGTCCATGAGCATCAAGGAAGCCAATGTACCTCTGGAAACTTATCTGCTGAGTTTGCGGGAAGAGACCCTGATGAATATTGTGAAGTAAGAGGTGTGGATATGCGGAGGATAAGTTGTGTGCTGTTGGCGCTGATGATCCTGTGGACGTGGATCCCTGCGCTGGGGGAAGAAGAAGGATTGCCTGCCTATGACGGGCCTGAATGGACCTACGGGGTGGCTCTGGCGGATATTGATGAAGATCTGCTCATGCTGGCCAACAGTGCTTCTCCTCTGGATGCGTCCTATGAACCCTCTGATCTTCGCACCATCACTGCCCGGAAGGACGATGACGACGGCAATAACCTGAACGGTGGTCTGTACCTGGCTTCCGGCGGTGTGAAGATGCTGCGGAAGTCCGCCTTCAGCGCCGTGACCCAGCTGATGGCAGCCGCCGAAAGTGACGGCGTAACCCTGTTCCTCCGCACGGGCTACCGTTCCTATGCGGATCAGGCCAAGCTGTATGCTCGGGCAGAGCAGCGGGGGGATGTGTCCGATACCCAGAAGGCGGGGGAGTGCGACTATCAGACGGGTTTGGCTGTTACCCTGGTGGGCCGGGATACCCGGGGCACGTCGCTGACCACGGACTTTGCCTCCACCACGGAAGGCCAATGGCTGCAAAAGAATGCTGCCCGTTACGGCTTTATCTTCCGCTATCCTCAGGGGAAGGAAGATGTTACGGGCTACGGCTGGGAGCCCTGGCACCTGCGGTTTGTGGGCTTTGCCGTGGCAGAATATATTCAGCAGAACAACCTGACCCTGGAAGAGTTTGTAGAAGAGCTGAACGTGGCCTATGATGAGTTTGCTGCCATCGGCGGCGACGTGGAGAAGGCCATGAATTCCGTCCGCCTGCCCAAGGGCGCAGTGGAACTGGAGATTGAAGGCCCTGACGGAGATAAGGAAATCACCATTTTCCACGATTGATGCTGATCAAAGCCTACCACAAGGAGTGAACATGAATAAGAAACGTTTGCTGAGCCTGCTGTGTGCCGGGTTGCTGCTGTTCCCTGCCTTCGGTCTGGGGGAGGAGGAAGATGAAGAAGTCTCCTTTGCAGATGTATCCGGACTGGACCTGGAAATCGAAGTATCCTACGATGATGTGGAATGGAACTTTCCTGTGGATCTGCAGGATATGGAGCCGGATAAGATTGTGCTTGCCAACAAGCACATGCTGCTGAGCAAGGACTTTGTATCCGAACCCCTGGTTTCCATCCCGACACGGAAGGCGGACAAGGACGGCAACAACACCAACAACGGCGTGCTGAAGGCATCCTCCGGCAAAATGCAGCTTCAGGAAGACTGCGCCGCCGCACTGGTGGCCATGTGCGAAGCCGCTCGGGAAGAGGGACTGTATCTTTATCTGAAGAGCGCCTACCGTTCCTACCAAACCCAGAACACCATGTATTACAACCGGCTGAAGAAGAACAACGGTAAGGATGATGGCTGGGTGTCCAAGCCCGGCGCCAGCGACCATCAAACGGGACTGGGCTGTGACGTGGTGCCCAAGAGCTGGCGGGATAAGTCCATGAATTCCAGCATGGCATCCACGGAGGAATGCCAGTGGATGGCAGCGCACTGTGCAGAGTACGGCTTCATTATCCGCTATCCGGAGGATAAGGAAGACATTACGGAAATCAACTACGAGCCTTGGCACCTGCGGTACGTGGGCGTGCCGGCGGCAACCTATATCATGGAAAACGGCCTGTGCCTGGAGGAGTTCCATGATCAGATGCAGGCAGCCATTGATGAATTCCTTGCCGCCGGCGGTAATCGGTCGCTGGTGGAAAAGTTCATTCAGGTGTCTGCGGAAAATTAAAGACAGCATTCCATCCCTGCTGACAGTTTCAAGTCGGCAGGGATGTTTTTCTATCGGAAGCGTCATGGCTTTGCAACATTTTTGTCGTGAAATGCCGGATGAAAAACATGATTGTTACAGAAATTATCTTGACACTGTAACAATTCTGTAATAGAATAAAGTCATCCCCTTGTATCTCTTGCGTTGGTAAGAGACGGAAAGAAGACTGAGGTGCAATCATGATGAAGTATGGGTGGAAGCGGTTTGCCGCAGCGGCTGTGGCTCTGGTTATGTTGATGAGCCTTTTGCCCCTGATGACGGGCAATTCCTCCGCCAAGGCGGTGGGAACCTACGGCAAAACCATTGCCAACGGTGTCCGCGTGCGTAAGCAGCCCAGCACCACAGCGGACTACTGGTTCCGAATCGACATGGGTTATGTGTGCGAACTGATGGATACCGTCACATCGGAAGGCCTTACCTGGTACAAGGTAACGGTGGAACACCCGGATGACGGCAATACCCGGACGTATGTGGGCTACATCCACGGGGATTATTTCACCCCCATGACGGAAGCGGAAGCCATTGCCTGGGAAGCCAATCCCGTGCAGCCCGGCAAGACTACGGCCTCCTCCACGGCCGGTTCTACCACCACGAACACCACGACCACGAATACCACCGCCACCAGCGGAACCATTGGCACCATCACCAACGGCGGCGTTAACTTCCGCCAGACGGAAGGCGGTTCAGTGCTGGCCAAACTGGATCGGGGCACCGTTGTGGAGGTACTCAGCATCCCTTCGACCATTGATTCCAATCACTGGTACCGTGTCCGGTATAACAATCAGGAAGGTTATATTCAGGCTCCTTTTCTTCTTGTGACCGGCAGCACGGTGACAGCGGCGCCTTCTGCGGTGACGGCTGTGCCCAGCGTGGTCACGGCTACCCCTGTGCCTTCCAGCTATGTGAAGCTGATCCTTTCCAGTGCCAACCTGCGTACGGCACCCGGCGGTAAGGTTGCCGCTCAGTGGGAAGTTACCGGCGAAGTCCTGGCTGTGACCGGCAGCAGCGTTGTCAGCGGCGGCTATACCTGGTACCCTGTCACCTATAATGGTGGTGCTTACTATGTCCGTGGAGACTGTGTGCAGGTGGTTTCCTCGGCAGACGGTTCCGTAACACCCACCCCGGTGCCTACCGTTGCACCCACGGCTGTTGTTACGGCAACCCCTCAGGCAAATGCAACCTATGTGAAGCTGATCCTTTCCAGTGCCAACCTGCGCACGGCTCCCGGCGGTAAGGTTGCCGCTCAGTGGGAAACCACCGGGGAGATTCTGCTGGTAACCGGCACGGCCGTAACAGCAGATGGTTATACCTGGTATCCCATTACCTATCAAGGTGGCGCTTACTATGTCCGTGGGGACTGCGTGCAGGTGGTTTCCTCTGCGGATGGTTCTGTAACGCCTACGCCGGTTGTCACTTCTACCGTGACCACCGTGGGCTATGTGAAGACCATTAAGAACAACGTGAACCTGCGGCTTCAGCCCTCCGGGGAATACATCCAGCAGGTGCCCAGTAATCAGGTGCTGCCCTTGCTGGCCAATCCTGTGACTTCCGGCGGCTATACCTGGTATTACGTGCTCGTTGGCAATGTGAAGGGCTATCTCCGTGGAGACTGTGTGCAGGAATGCGATGCCTCCGGCAATGCAACGGCTGTGGTAACCGCCACCCCCGCTCCTGATGCCACGGCTACGCCTGCTGTGTCCTCCTACGGCTATGTACGGCTGACTGCCGACAAGGTGAATCTGCGGAATAAGCCGGCAGGCTCCTCCTTGGAGCAGCTGAGCATTAACCTGGTGCTGCCTGTGATCGGCGCCACGGTGACCAGCGGCAATTACGTGTGGTATCCTGTGCGAACTTCCACCGGCACCACTGGCTATGTCCGTGGGGACTGTGCTGTGCTGACCGATACCGATGGCACGTCAGTAACGCCTACGCCTACTGCGACGGCAAACAGCAGCACTTCCGGCTATGGCTATGCCATGGTTACCAAGTCCAGCACTAATGTGCGGAAAACTCCCGGCGGTGCATCCACCGGTACTGTGGAGAAGAATACGGTGTGGCCTATGACGGGCACCACCACCACCTCCGGCGGCTACACCTGGTATCCTGTGAATGTGAACGGCACAGCCGGTTACATCCGCGGGGACTGCGCCTTCAAGCTCAGTGCCACCCAGGAAGCCAGCTACATTGCGGGCAACGGTGTACCGGAAGAAACGGTGACGCCGACTACCGCACCCAGCACCTATGTGATTACCATCCTGGATAAGGTCAACCTGCGTGCTTCCGCCTCCAAGGATGCGGCAGCCCCCTACAACATCAGCATCAACACGGTGATGGCGTATAACTCTACCGCCACCGTGGGCGGAAGCCTGTGGTACCGTGTAGTGTACAGCAACACGGAAGTGTGGGTGCTGGGCAGCTGCGTGAAGGTGATGACCGAGGCCGAATATCAGGCTTACATCGCCAGCCAGCCTTCCTCTACGCCTCAGGCAGAGGTGATTAAGGGCTACGTGCGTACCACCTCCAGCGGCGTGAACCTGCGAACCACAGCCAACGGTTCCAACATTATCGGCCGCATTGATAAGGGCGTGGTCATGAGCTATTCTCAGGATCCTGTAACCGTGCGGAATTACACCTGGTACTATGTGAAGACGTCCCTGGGCTACGGCTATCTCCGTGGAGATTATCTGGTGGTCTGCAACCAGGACGGCAGCGACATTGCAACGCCTACGCCTACCACCACCAGCACGGATGGCAAGCAGGAAGCCACCTACAGCACCCTGAAGAAGGGTTCCAGCGGCACGGAAGTGAAGGCGTTGGTGGCAGAGCTGAAGAATCAGGGTTACTACACCGGCGACATTACCAGCAGCTATACCAGCGCTGTGGAAGCCGCAGTTCGGGCATTCCAGACGGCGAAGGGATTGACGGTGGACGGCATTGCCGGTAAGAACACCCAGCATGCCCTGTTCAACACCGTGGAACCCGGAACTTCCGACACATCCGACCTGACCATGGCCATTTACCCGGCTGAAAAGATCGACTGGTACACCGGCGGTATTCAGCAGCTGTGGCCGAAGGGATCCAACTATAAGGTCTACGACGTGAAGACGGGCATCGTCTGGTGGGCACACCGCTGGTCAGGCGGCAGCCACGTGGACGCAGAGCCCTTGACGGCGGCAGACACGGCGCGGCTGTGCAAGATTTACGGCGTCAGCAATGCAGACCAGATTGCCTCCAAGAACCTGTGGCAGCGTCGGCCTTGCCTGGTAACCATCGGCACCCGTACCTTCGCCTGCTCCCTGTATGGTATCCCCCATAATTACCCGGATGGCGACACCATCTCCAATAATAACTTCAAGGGTCAGCTGTGCATCCACTTTACCAACAGTAAGACCCACGCCTCCAATAAGGTGGATACCTACCATACCGAGGCCATTCAGTACGCATACGACCATGCACCCAACGGTCACAAGTAAACAAAAGGGGCTGTGGAAGCGAAATACTTCCGCAGCCCCTTCTTTTACAGGTAATGAACAGAAAAGCACCAGCCTTCTGCACTGCTTGAATGGCAAAAGGCTGGTGTTGCTTTTACAGACTGATTTTTCCCATGACCACGCCCTTGGCTGCTCCCGTTACGGAGGGCATGTTGTTGCACCCGGCAAAAATGGCCTCGTTGGCCAGCACCGCAAAGGCTACGGCTTCTTTCGCATTGCTGTCGTACCCCAGCTCCTCGTTGGTCATCACCTTGCAGGCAGGCAAGGCGGCGGCAATATCCTTCAGCAGGGTGGCATTCATGCTGCCCCCGCCGCCAATGATCAGCTCCTCCGGCTTCACGGGGAAGAAATGCTCTATGCTGTAGGCAATGGTAGCTGCCGTGAAGGCAGTGACGGTGGCCATCAGGTCTTCATCGGTCAAGTGACGGGCATTTGCTTCCGACATGATGCGCTGCACATACGCCGGACCGTAATACTCCCGGCCGGTGGTCTTGGGGGGCTGGCGGCGGACGTACTCGTCCTCCATCATCAGCTTCAGCAAAGCTTGATTTACCTGACCCTTGGCTGCAAAGGCACCGCCTTCGTCAAACCGCTTTTCTCCGTGGGTGATAAGGCTGTATACTGCATCCATCACCATGTTGCCGGGGCCGGTATCGAAGGCGAAAACCTCCTCCGGCTTGCAGGCAGGGGGCAGGCAGGTAATGTTGCCAATGCCGCCAATGTTCTGCAGGGCAATGCATTTGGTTTCACTGCGGTAGATGAGATACTCGCTGTAGGGCACCAGGGGTGCACCTAAGCCACCGGCGGCTACGTCCCGCACACGGAAATCCCCGACCACCGGGCAGCCGAAGGTTTCTGTCAACACGGAACATTCGCCCAGCTGCAAGGTGCTGCGGAAAGTCTGTCCAAGGTAGGCTTCCGGCTGAGGAATGTGCCACAGGGTCTGGCCGTGACTGCCAATCAGGTCGATGTCCTCCGGCTTGATGTTGCATTCCCGGCACAGCCGCAGGGAAGTCTCTGTATACAATCGTCCCAGCAGAAAATTGATTCGGCAGAAGTCTGCCGCCGTGGCTTCCTTTCCGCCTGCCAGGCGGAGAATCTCATCCCGCACACAGGCATCGAAGGGGTCAAAAACAAAGCCCAGCTGTTCCACCTTGGTGGATGTGCCGTGGCCGGTTATGCGGCACAGTGCGGCATCCACACCGTCGGCTGACGTGCCGGACATGAGCCCGATGACCAGTCGGGCAGGCTTTTCCATGAGTTGTACCAGGGGATGTTGCATGTTATCACCTCACAGCATGGCTTGCGCCATCATCACCGCACCGGTGCAGGCGTCGTGCTTCGGGTCGATACAGTGTACCAAGGGACACCGCTGCCCCATGGCATGGATGAAGGCAGAGCGGAGCAGGGTCTTGTTTTCCAGCATGCCACCCAGCATGGCAAGGGGGGCTGCCCTCATGTGCAGGCGGCGGTATACGGCCTCTGCCTGCTGCGCCAGCTTGTCACCGTTTGCCTGAATGATGCTCAAGGCGACCTCATCTCCGGCGGCAGCAGCTTGCTCCACCAGCCGGGACAGGGCAGCCACCCGGCTTTTGTCCCCGGCGTAGACATAGGAAACGATGCTGCTTCGGCTGTCCAGACCGTAGGTTTCAGCCAGCAGCCCGGTCAGCAGGGTGGGGGTTCCGTATCCATCCCAGGCATGGGCAACGGCGGACAAAGCGTCACGCCCCAGGGCGTAGCCGCTGCCTTCGTCCCCGATGAGATGTCCCCAGCCACCGGCACGGACTTCTTCCCCCTCCGGGCTGATGCCGAAGCAGATGGAGCCTGTGCCGGCAATGAGGGTAATGCCCGGCTGACCGTCCAAGGCCCCGTGGAGGGCAATGACGTGATCTCCCACAAGCTTCCGCCTTGTGATGCCGGCCTGATCCAGGGCTTTGTCAATCATCGCCGACATGGTTTCATTGCTGATACCTGCCGTGCCGATGCACAGGGCGGCGCAGGTGCCGACACTTTGCAGATAGGCAGTGATTTCCGTCAGCAGGGCGGCAAACCGCTCCGCTCCAATGCTGTTGAAATTGAATGCACCAAAGGTTTTTTCAGAAAGGGTTTGTCCCTGTACATCACGGCAGCAGACACGAGTCTTGGTGCCGCCGCCGTCGATTCCGGCGATGAATTTCATGCTACACTCCTTGGTGGTTTGTCAGGCTCTGCCGCCCAGCAGAAAATCAATGGCCTGCTCCAGTGCCCGATCCCAGAATGCCCAGCCGTGATCCCCTTCCCAGTGGCGGAAAGTTACGTCCATGCCTTTGCGCTGCATACACTGCGCCAGCCGGCTGTTGGGCTCAAGAAAAGGATCCTGCTCGCCGCAGGCCATGAAAATGCGGGGCGTTCGGGCTGGGTCTGCCTTTTCCGTGAGGGCAAACAGGTTGTCCTCCTCCGGAACCTTTCCATCCGTGCCGAACCAGCCAGTGACCTGGTTGGGAAATTGTTTCCCCAACAGAAAGACTTCATGCCCCAGGGAAACGGAAGGGGACAGGGCAGCCACACCGCCATAGCGTTCCGGGGTGCGAAGGACGCACTTCAATGCCCCGTAGCCCCCCATGGAAATCCCCATGAGGTAGTTGTTTTCCGGCTTGCCGGATAAGCCAAAGAAGCCCTGGCAAATCTTCGGCAGCTCATCGTGAATGAAGGTGAAATACCGCAGCCCATAGGCCATGTCGATGTAGAAGCTTCGCTGCACTTCGGGAATCACCAGGGCAGCCTGGTACTTTCGCACATACCGCTCCACGCTGGTGTACCGGGAAATGCCGGTGCAGTTGTCCTGCAGGCCATGGAAGGCATAGCATACCGGCCGTTCACCAAGAGGAATCCCCTCCGGCAGCACCACGGTCATGGAAGTGTTCATGTCCAGCACTTCCGAGCGAAAATCACAACGAATATGTGCCATTATTTTCGTACCCCGATGGCATCGGCTACACGGCCGCCGTTCTTTTCCAGTAAGGCGTCTGCCTCGTCGGCAGAGACCAACGCATTCAGCATGACGATGGCTGTCTTGGCTCGGTAGCCGCACTGCTCCAGCGCTTTTTCAGCCGTTTCCTTGTCAACGCCTGCTGCTGCGCACACGATGTTTTTGCACCGCTCCACCAGCTTCTGGTTGGTGGGCTTTACGTCCACCATCAGGTTGCCGTACACCTTGCCCAGCTTGATCATGGCACCGGTGGACAGCATGTTCAGCACCATTTTCTGCGCCGTGCCGCTTTTCAGCCGGGTGGAGCCGGTAATCACCTCAGGCCCAGGAACGGGCGTAATAGGGATCTCTGCCAGCTGCTCCACCTGGGAGCCGGGATTGCAGCACAGTCCCACCACATGAGCGCCGAGGGAGGCGGCATACTTCATGGCACCGATGACGTAAGGGGTGCGGCCGGAGGCAGCAATGCCTACCAGCACATCCTTGGCGGTAAAGCGGATGCCCTTTAAGTCCTCTGCACCCTGCTGCTCATCGTCCTCCGCACCTTCCTTGGCACGGAAAATGGCATCATATCCGCCGGCAATCAGCCCCACTACCATGTTTTCATCTGTGGAGAAGGTGGGGGGACACTCTACTGCATCCAGAATGCCCAGCCTGCCGGAGGTGCCGCAGCCGATGTACACCAGCCGCCCGCCTTCCTTCAGCTGATTGGCAATCACGTCCACCGCCTGGGCAATGTGCTCAGCTTCCTTGCCCACAGCCGCCGCCACTTTGGCATCCTCTTCATTGATGAGGCGAATCATGTCCACCGTGGGCAGGCTGTCAATCTGCATGGTGCGGCTGTTGCGCTGCTCTGTTTTGATGGCTTGAAGATCCATAACATCCTCCATTTGATGGTTTTACTTTTCAAACAGCTTGCAGGATACCAGGTGCCCCGGCGCCACCTCGTGAAGCTGGCAGGGTTCCCTGCACTTGTCGCAGGCATAGGGGCAGCGGGGTGCAAACCGGCACCCGGGGGCAGGATTGATGGGACTGGTCACTTCCCCCTTCAGGGTAAAGTGCTCCTGATTCCGCTTGCTCAGGTCAATGGTGGGTACAGCGGCCAGCAGTGCCTTGGTGTAGGGGTGTGCCGGATGAGCGAACAGCTCCGCCGTAGGGGCGTATTCAATGGTCTGCCCCATGTACATCACCATGATTTCGTTGCTGATGTGCTTGACCACGCACAGGTCGTGGGTGATGAACATGTAGGAAAGGCTGCGCTGCTCCTGCAGATCCATAAGCAGATTCAAAATCTGTGCCTGAATGGATACGTCCAGGGCGGATACAGGTTCGTCGCACACGATGAACTTGGGGCTTACTGCCATGGCACGGGCAAGGCCGACCCGCTGGCGAAGGCCACCGTCCAATTCATGGGGATACAGGTTGGAATGGTTGGCTGGCAGGCCGCACATTTCCATAATGTCATGGACGTGCTCCTTGATTTCTGCCTTGTTCCGCATCAGGCCGCAGACTGCCACAGGCTCGGCAATCAGGTCGTGGACGGACATTCGGGGGTCAAGGGAACTGTAGGGATCCTGGAAAACCATCTGCATGTTCAGGTGGATTTTCCGCATATCCTTGCCCCGGTACTTGCGGATGTTTTCTCCGTTGTACAGGATTTCACCATCGGTGGCCTCCTGCAGGCGAAGGATGGTTCGCCCCAGGGTGGACTTGCCGCAGCCGCTTTCGCCTACCACGCCAAGGGTCTTTCCGGGCAGAATCTTCAGGTTCACGTCTTCCACAGCGTGGAGAAGGCCCCGGGATGTTTTGAAATATTTTTTCAGGTTTCTGGTTTCAACAAGCGGTGCAGTCACGTTCAGAACACCTCCTTGTCTTCGTAGCGGTGGCACATAATGCCGTGCTCGCCGGATACGTGCATGGTGGGCTTTTCCTTGCGGCACCGGTCGCAGGCATACTCGCACCGGTCGGCAAAGCAGCAGCCTTCATGCAGCACACGGGGGTTGGCCATATGCCCGGGAATAGGATGAAGCCGGGGCTGTTGATCGTTCAGGTCAGGGATGCAGTTGAACAGCCCAGCCGTGTAGGGATGATTCTCCTTCCGCCGGAACACATCCTCCACGGGGCCAAACTCCACCACCTGCCCGGCATACACCACGGAAACGGAGTCGCAGAACTGTGCCACCACGCCCAAATCGTGGGTAATGAGCAGCACGGAGGTGTTGAATTTCTCCTTCAGCTGCTTCATCAGTTCCAGAATCTGCGCCTGAATGGTTACGTCCAGGGCGGTGGTAGGTTCGTCTGCCAGCAGCAGTTCCGGTTCAGCCACCAGTGCCATGGCGATTACGATGCGCTGTTTCATGCCGCCGGAAAACTCGTGGGGATAGCTGTCCTTTCTTTCCGGGGGAATGCCCACCAGGGTCATCATTTCATCCACACGCTTTTCTTTTTCTGCCCTGGACATTTCCGGGAAGTGAAGATCCAGCACTTCGTGAATCTGTGCGCCTACCGTGTGGGTAGGGTTCAGGCTGGTCATGGGGTCCTGAAAGATCATGGAAATTTTCTTGCCCCGCAGGGGAAGCATTTCTGCCTCCGGCAGGGTCAGCAGTTCTTCGCCGTTGTAGTTGATGCTGCCCTTCACAATCTGCCCTACCTTGGCAGGCAGCAGCCGCAGGATGGCCAGCGCCGTGGTGGTTTTGCCTGCACCGGTTTCGCCTACCAGTCCCCGGGCTTCTCCTCGCACCAGCTTCAGGTTGAAGTCATTGACCGAGTGCACCACGGCATCGTCCGTATTGTACTGCACGGTCAGGTCTGATATTTGCAGCAAATAATCCTTTTCGTTTTCCATTGTGATGCACCTCAGTTCTTGGTTCTGGGGTCAAAGGCATCCCGAAGACCGTCGCCGATAAAGTTCACAGCCATTACCGTCAGGCAGATGCAAATGCCGGGGATAATGCCCAGGTACGGATAGGCCTGAATGTTGATCTTGTTTTCGGAAATAATGGTGCCCCATTCCGGAGTGGGGGAGGCAACGCCCAAGCCTAGGTAGCCCATGGAGGAAATGCTCAGGATGGTCTGCCCCAGGCACAGGGTGGCGGAAACAATGATGGGGCCAATGCCGTTAGGCAGGATGTGCTTGAGGATGATCCGCAGGGAACTGCATCCATAGCACTTGGCGGCTTCAATGTATTCCACGTTCCGCAGCGTCAGCACGGAGGAACGGACAATGCGGGCAAAGCGTGCCACTTGGGAGATGGCCAGTGCCACCACCAGCTTCCATATGCCGTTACCCAGGGCGGTAATAATGGCCATGGCCAGCAGTGCCGAGGGAACTGCCATCAGCATGTCCACAATGCGCATGAGGATGGTGTCCACCTTGCCGCCGAAGTAGCCTGCCGCCCCGCCAATCAGCGCACCGACGACAAAGGCAATGCCGATAATGGCAAAGCTGCACAGCAGGGAAATCCGTCCGCCGTAAAGGATGCGGGCAAACAGATCCCGGCCGAATTCATCCGTGCCGAAAATGTAGGTAGCATTGGGGGAGGAAAACTTGTCCCGAATGTGCATTTTGGTCACGGCTTCATAGCTGGACAAAACAGGTGCCAGCAATACGGCCAGAAAAACCAATGCCAGCAGAAACACGCCGAACATGGCCAGCTTGTTTTTGCGGAAGCGGAACATGACCAGTTGACCTGTGCTGTATTCCGATAAAGGCTTCTTATGCCTTTTTTGCTTTGTTGCCATTGCAATCCCTTCCTTCTTCCATCAGGATGCCAGGTTAATCCGGGGATCAATCTTTGCACACAGAAGATCCACCAGCAGATTGATAACGCCTACAATGATCGTCACAAAGATGACCGTGCCCAGCACCACCGGCACGTCACGGGACTTGACGGCGTTGAGCAGCAGGGTGCCGATGCCGGGGATGGCGAAGATGTTCTCCGTTACTACAGCGCCGCCGATGGTGCCGGCAAAGCTGACGCCGATCTGGGTCACTACGGGAATCAGGCCGTTCCGCATGGCATGGTGACGAATTACAACCCGTTCGCTGGCACCTTTGGCACGGGCAGTGCGGATGTAGTCCTGACGGATAACGTCCAGCATGCTGGTACGGCTCATGCGGATCATGGTGGCCATGGTGTTGGCACCCAGGATGATGGTGGGCAGCACCCAGTGGGCAGGGGTGCCCAGGCCGGAGGTTGGCAGCCACCGAAGGGAAACGCAGAACAGCACCTGACACATGGTTCCCAGCCAGAAGGCAGGCAGTGAAAATAACAGCATGGCCACAAAGGAGCTGCCGTAGTCCAACAAGCTGTATTGTTTAATGGCGGAGCCAATGCCCAGGGGCACGCCTACGGCAATGGCGAAGAGCATGGCCAGGGTGGACAAAAGCAGGGTGTTGGGCAGCCGTGCCGCAAAGCGATCCAGCACTGCTTCACTGTTTGTCCAGGAAGTGCCGAAGTCCAGGCGGCACACGCCGGCCATGTAGTTGACGTACCGGGTCAGCAGGGGCTGATCCAACCCCATTTCAGCCTTTTTGGCGGCAATCTGCTCCTCTGTGGCATCGTCGCCCAACAGGTTCCGGGCAATGTCGCCGGGAGCAGCGGATAGAATCAGGAATAGCACAAAGGTTACACAGATGATGACGGGGATCAGCATCAGCAGCCGTTTCCCCGCATATTTCAACCAGGTCATCTGATCTCCTCCTTCAGGGGACGTTACCAGGGATGATAGGTGTTGCTTTCAATCAGCATTCGAAAAAGGAAGCGGAGCGGCAAGGACCGTTCCGCTTCCTTGTGGGATCAAAACAGATCGACTGTTTTGATCATGGATGCTTAGTTGGCAAAGCTCATGTCGTAGAAGTAGTAGTAGCCCAGGCAGTGCGCCTTCACGCCGGTAAGGCTGCTGTTGTAGGCCACGGTCACCAGACTGTTGACCAGCGGCACGTCATAGGCTTCTTCGGTGATGATGTTGCAAGCCTTCACATACAGTGCGGTACGATCTGCGCCCTGAGCGGCACGGCCGGCCAGCAGTAGTTCGGAGATTTCGCCGTCACGGGCGAAGACACGGTTTTCCCAAGCGGCACGATCCAGCCGGTGCTCGGTGTACATGCCGTCAGCGTCCACCAGAGAGCACAGGTTGTCGATGATGTAGCCGCCGGCGTAGTTCCGCTTCTGGAAGCCTTCGGAATAGGTGGGGCCATCCACAGCGTTCACGGTGCAGTTAATGCCCACGTCCATCAGCTGAGCCTGAATCACCTTGGCGGCGGTTTCCAGCACGCTGCCGCTGGATACGGTCACGGAGAATTCTTCGCCATTGTAGTTGGCAGCCTTCAGGTATTCCTTGGCAGCTTCCGGGTCATAGGCAACGGTTTCAACACCGTCTGCCACGGTCACATAGCCGCCGTAGTTGGGGCACATGTCCACATCCAGGGTTACGGAATGGCCGGAGTACACGGCATCATTGATTTCGTCCTTGTTAATAGCAGCCTGCACGGCCTTGCGGAAGTTCACGTCCTTGCACACGCCGGTCCAGTCGTTCAGGTACAGGGATACACGACCGGTGGACAGGGTGCTGTTCCAGGCAACGCCGGCAGTGCCGTCCAGACGGGTGCAAACGTCGATGGCAGGGTCACGAACCACGTCATAGTCGCCGCTCTGCAGGCCCAGGATCTGGGTGTTGGTGTCAGCGACCACCTTGATGATGACCGTCTTGATGGCGGGAGTGCCGCGCCAGTAATCTTCATTAGCCACCAAGGTGGTGTGGTCGCCGCTTACATACTCGGAGAACTTGTAGGGGCCGGTGCCGATGGGAGCAGCCAGATAGCCTTCGTCCCCCACTTCGTCAAAGTAGGACTTGCAGGCAACGCCGCCCAGGCGGGAAGCTACGCCATAGGGGAAGGCGGCATAGGGACTGGACAGGGTAACGGCTACAGTGTAATCATCAATGATGTCGCACTTTTCGAAGTTGACGAACAGGGCAGTGCCGATGGGTCCCTGATAGCCGTAGTCGAAGGTGAACTTCACGTCTTCCGCAGTCAGTTCCTTGCCGTTATGGAACTTAACTCCCTGACGGATGTGGAAGGTGTACACCAGGCCATCGTCAGATACTTCATAGCTCTCTGCCAGGCCGGGGGTCAGGGTGCCGTCTGCTTCCAGGCGGAGCAGGCTGTCGTACACATTGGCCAGTACCAGGTTATCATTGCCGCTGCAGCTCTTCTCGGACTGGGCGAAGAAACGCACCGGCTCACCGGAAGTGGCCAGCACCAGCGTATCCTTGGCGCCATCGGCCAGGGAGATGGACAGGCAGGTCAGGCACATGGCAAGCGCCAAAACGAGGGACAGGATCTTTTTCATAGGAACCTCCTTGTGTGAACATGTCGATGAGTAAACAACATCCTTTGGCTACTGCAAGCATATCCCTTTGATGGGTACTTGTCAATAGATTCATCATAATTTGGAGCAATTTTTTATAAATACCCAACAAAGTGTAAATATTTCTGTGCAATACACCACAAGAACATTTTTAAGACATTATAATACAAGTTCGCTGTTCTTGTAAAGCACTCAATTGTTCCCTCACTGCAAAAAATCACCTGTCCACCGAAAGAAACGGGTTTTCAAGAAGAAGGTCATCCGTTCTGTCCTCCCTTCGTCCATGGTATAGCGTGTATATTGCCACTTTTTCGGAGAGAAAGCAATAGAAAATGCAAGAAAGAACAAGAATAATGCAATCCAAGAAATAATACAGTCATTATTTATGAAACTGTGCAAGAAATAATCCATGACGATGCATTCTCTTGGCAAATGATTCATTCTAATTCTGAAATTTTGCCCAGGCAGGGAAAACCCTTTCCCTTGTCGAATAAAAGAGAAAGATTGCAACACATAAAGGAGGATTTCCTCATGTCCATTACGCCCCATGATATTGCGAAAATGCTGGATCATTCCACCCTCCAGCCTTACCTGACAGAGGACGATATTCGCCACGGCTGTGAAGTTGCCCTGAAGTACGATTGCGCCAGCGTCTGCGCCCGCCCCTGCGATGTGCCCATCCTTGCTGAAATGCTCAAGGGCAGCGATGTGAAGGTGTGCACGGTTATCGGCTTCCCCCATGGCTCCCACGAAACCGCCATTAAGCTGGCGGAAAGCAAGCTGGCACTGGATGAAGGCTGCCAGGAGCTGGACATGGTGCTGAACATCGGCAAGCTGAAGCACGGCGATGATGCCTACGTGCAGGATGAAATTCACCAGCTGGCGGAAGTGGCCCATAGCCGTGGCGCCATCCTGAAGGTGATTCTGGAAACCTGCTACCTGACCGATGAGGAGAAGGTACGTGCCTGCAAGCTGAGCGAAGCAGCGGGTGCGGATTTTGTGAAGACTTCCACCGGCTATGGCTCCAAGGGCTGCACCATTGAGGATTTGAAGCTGATGCGTGCCAGCGTTTCCGCCCACGTGCGGGTTAAGGGCTCCGGCGGCATTCGGGATCTGGATACGGTGCTGTCTGCCCGGGCGGTGGGCGCAAGCCGGTGCGGCGTTAGTGCCACGGAGAAAATCATGGCAGAGGCCGAGAAGCGGTATGCGGAAGGCACCCTGAAGGAAGTCACCGACCTGAAGGAAATGGAAGGCGGATACTGAGTCCCTCGGTAAAATGTGCTGGATGGATTTCTCTATCATTTGATGACTTGCGTGAGGATGCTTTTCAAAAAGGCATCCTCACTTTTTATCTTTTTATGACAACTGAAACAAAAGAAGCACCAAATCCTCCGCTCTTGGTGCTTGTGCACCCCATGTGCATGATTTGCACATTGCGCACGGGAAATGTGCAGGATTCGCACGTGACTTTTTGCTGCACCGGCTGTAAAATGGAAGCATGAAAGGCAGAGAACGATGTTGGAATCGTGATTCCTTCTGCAGAAAGCAGGTGCGTTCATGAAATTGGAACCGTGGCATTTCGCAGCCATGGAGGCCGAGGGCATCCTGGATACCCATGAAGGGTTGATCAACCGGGCGGCAAAATTTCTTTCCCACAGTGCCAACAGCATGATTGGCGAAGAAGAATTTCGCACCGCCTGTTATGCCTGTGATGTGGATCCTAATTCGTTCACCCAGGCTGATGTGGAGCAGATTGAGCAAAGGCTTAACGAAATCAGCAGGTGAGCAGCAGCGGATTGCCTGATAGGGGTACAAAGAATACAAAGGAGGGAAACTCAATGAATGAAATCAAATGTCCCCATTGCGGAGAGGTCTTTACGGTGGATGAAGCAGGCTATGCGGCCATTGTGGCTCAGGTTCGCAACCAGCAGTTTGATGAGGAAGTGCGTGCCCGTGAAGAAGCCCTGCATCGTCAGCTGGAAGCTCAACAGAAGGCGGCATTGATGAATGCGGATGCAAAGCGTCAGGAAGAGTTGGCTGCAAAGGATCGGGAAATCACCTGCTTGAAGGAGCAGGCCAAAGCGGCTGATGCCGAAAAGAAGCACGCCGTAGACACGGCAGTGCAGCAGCAGCAGACAGAGCTTCTCAAAATGCAGGCTCAGCACGGGCGTGAGCTTGCTGCCAAGGAGCAGGAGATTGTCCGCCTACAGGAGCAGGCCAAAGTGGCTGATAACGAAAAGAAGCATGCGGTGGATACGGCAGTACAGGAGCAGCAGGAGAAGATCATTCGGTTGGAAAGCGAATTGCGGCATGAAAAGGATGATCGTGCCGCTCATGACCGGGATGTGGCTGACCAGCATCGGCGAGACCTGGCACTGAAGGATGAAGTCATTGCCCAGTATAAGGACTTCAAAGCCCGTCAGTCTACCAAGATGGTTGGCGAAAGTCTGGAACAGCATTGCCTGATTGAGTTTGACAAGATTCGTATGACGGCATTCCCACGTGCCTACTTTGAAAAGGACAACGATGCTCGCACCGGCAGCAAGGGGGATTTCATCTATCGGGAAAGCTCGGAGGACGGCATTGAATTCATTTCCATCATGTTCGAAATGAAGAACGAAATGGATACCACTGCTACGAAGCATCGGAATGAGGATTTCTTCAAGGAACTGGATAAAGACCGGCAGGAAAAGAAATGCGAGTACGCTGTGCTGGTGACCATGCTTGAAGCAGATAATGAACTGTATAACACTGGTATCGTGGATGTATCCTATCGCTATCCGAAGATGTATGTCATTCGCCCCCAATTCTTTATCCCGATGATTACCATCCTGCGCAATGCCGCCTTGAATTCCGTGGAGTATCAGCGTCAGCTTGCCGAAGTCCGGGAGCAGAACATTGATGTTACCCACTTCGAAGCAGCAATGCTGGCCTTTAAGGAAGGGTTCTCCTACAATTACAATCAGGCCAGCAAGCGTTTTGAAGAAGCAATCAATGAAATTGACAAGGCCATGGATCACCTGGAAAAAATCAAGAAGGCGCTGCTTGCCTCGGATCGTCAGTTGCGCTTGGCGAATGATAAGGCAGAAGATCTGTCCATTAAGAAGCTGACCAAGGGGAATCCGACCATGCGTGCCAAGTTTGAAGAGGCTGGAGCGGATATTTCGTAAAAGGATGTACATCCTCGATATGTGTCGGAAACGAGGAATCGCATCCATAGGCGAATCATTGCCCGAAAGGAACAACCATAGCAGCATCCTGCAAGAATCCTTCTTCCATAAGGAAGGGGGATTTTTGCATCCATGCTCCTTTTTTTCAATCATAGTCACAACCTTTTCACGGGAAGTTCATGTTCGCGTCATGTTTCGCCGGTAGAATCAAGTCATCAAAAGAAAGGGGGCGGTCGAAGCTGAAATCCTTGTCCTGGGGGGACAAGCTGCCGGATGATTCCTTGCCGTGGCCACGGTAGGGACGGATAGCGAACCGAACCCATCCGCCGCAGCGCAAAAAATTCCTTGCCTTTCGGCAAGTCTATATACATATCAAGAAGCGGAGAAGCTACTGATTATCAGCTTCTCCGCTTCAGACCATTAACAAACCTTGGGTGGCGTTGGAGGGCTCGCAAGCCCTTCAACTCTAAATCGAAAATCGGCGACATGTGCGGCGATTTTCGTGCTTTTTCGTCAGAAAAAGCTTCATTACACGAACGAACGGCCGGGAGAACGGTGAAACCGTTCGACCAGTGAGTGAGTGCAAAACTCGACAAAGTGGCAAGGCCACTTTGTCGATGCCCTGAAGCGGAGAAGCTACTGATTATCAGCTTCTCCGCTTCCTGCTTATTTACTTACATCGATCCATCCGGCGGCGCCACTGAACCGTTCCAACTCTTCCAACGTGACCTCAATGGCACTGCTTGCCGTGCCGCAGGCGGGGTAGACGGTGGTAAACCGCTTCAGGCTGTCATCCAGATAGATGGTCACTTCCTTGGGAATGCCGAAGGGGCACACGCCGCCGAAGTGGAGCCCGGTGCAGTCCTCCAGCTCCTGAGCGGTCATCATGCGAGCCTTGCAGCCGAAAAGATGCTTGTACTTGGCGTTGTCCACCCGGGCGTCGCCGGCAAGGACGATGAGCAGGGGCTTTCCATCTGCCATAAAGGAAAGGGTCTTGGCAATGCGGGCACCCTCGCAGTGGAGGGCTTCCGCCGCCAGTTCCACCGTTGCGCTGGAAACATCCAGTTCAATAATTCTGTCCCCTGCGCCAAAGGGGGTCAACGCCTCACGAACGTGGGCTGTGGATTCACCGTTCATCCTTCATGCTCCTTCACTGTGTTGATCTCGGTTAATGCGGATCGAGCCGCCTGCTGGAGGGACGCCCCCTGCTGGAGATAAGCCAGCATGCTGCCGGCACGGCTGTACGCCGATGCGGGAATCTCCATCTGAGATGGCATCATCATGCCGCCTTCTGCAAGGTGCAGCCAGCCGTCGCCATCCTGCATGCGAACCATGACGGCGTTGCCGCTGAGGGCAAATACCATGGCGGCAGCGGTGGCAACGTCATCCTCCCGGGTAAAGCGTCGCAAGGCCTCCTCGGTAACGTGCATCACCGGATGCAGGGAAAGCAGCTGTGCCATGATAGCCGGGGGAATCCTGCAAAGACCCTCCCCGGGGACAAAGTGGAGCACCTTGGGCGGATGCTCCGCCAGACATGCGCCCAGTCCCATCACGGACAGCAGAGCTTCCCCATCCAGCAAAACTTCCTCCTGATGAGCATTTAGCGTACTGCGCCAAACCTCCGGCAGAGGTGCGGCAGGGGGCGGATCGAGCAGCATCGCTTCTTCACCCATGGCGGTATGCAGCACATACCGGCGGGGCTGGGGCGCATCCGTCAGGGCAATGACGTTCTCCACGGACATCAATTGTTGGGGAATGGGCGTATCCTTTCCCCATAAGGTCATGAGGCTGCCCTTGCCCCAGGATTGTTCAAAGGCCAGGAAAGCATCCAGCAGGTTGCCGACGGGATGAACCTGCCTGTCTTGAATGGAAAGCTCATCCCCATCCCGGGGCAGTGCGGAAAGATGTAGAGTCACTTCTTCCCGAAGGGTTCCGATGAAAAGCATGGCTGCCTCCCGAAAATAAATGGAGCTTCCGTTCAGAAGCCCCATTGCTTGAGAAAAAACTTGTTATTGCGGACGTTCCTTGCCCAGGAAGCAGAAGGCCAGGGTGCCGGGGCCGCAGTGGGCACCGATGACGGGTCCCACCCATTCCACACGGACGGAAAGGCCGGGAATCCGCTCCTCCAGCAGAGCCTTCAGCCGCTGAGCATCCTCCGGTGCATCTGCATGGAGGATGATGCCGCAGGCTTCTGCCGGGTCAAGGACGTTCTCCACTGCCTTGTCCACAATGTAGTTGATGGCTTTCTTCCGGCCGCGTACCTTATCAACGCTGGCCAGCTTGCCTTCCTTGCTCATGATGATGATGGGCTTCAGGTCCAGCATGGTGCCCAGTGCTGCCGCCGTGGGGGAAATGCGTCCGCCCCGCTTCAGGTACTTCAGGTCGTCTACAGTGAACCAGGCCTGTGCCCGGGTGCGGTTGGCTTCCACCCACTCGGCCACTTCCTCCATGGACTTGCCTGCACGGTACATTTCGTGTGCCTTGAGCACCAGGATGGTCTGAGGAGCGGAAATGGACAGGGTGTCCACCACGATGAACTTCCGTTCGGGGTATTTCTTCAGCAGCCGCTCCCGTGCCGAACGAACGGCCTCGATGGTGCAGCTCATGTGGCTGGAGAAGGCCAGGAACAGCAGGTCGTGTTCCTTCAGGATGGGCTCAAAGTATTCCAGGTAGGCTTCCTCATTCAGGGCTGAGGTAACGGGCTGAGCCCCTGCCCGCATCCGGTCGTAGTAGCTCTTGTGATCAATGGTCTGCCCCAGATCGTCGAAGTATTCCTTTCCATCCAGCGCATAGGGCATGTACACCACGGGGATGTCCAGCTCTTGCTTCAGGGCAAACGGCAGGTCGCTGTCGCTGTCCGTCATGAAGATGTAGTCCATTGAAAAACCTCCTTAAAATGAAACCAAGGAAAAAAGAAGACAATATGACGACTACATTGTACCCAAAGAAATGAAAAAAAGCAAGGGTTCGAACAGGGCAGGTTTTGCGAGAGGGCGGCTTTTATGCCACAAGCCTCCTCTCACGCTCTCTTCGAAAACCACTTGACTTTTTAATCAAAAAAGAAGCGCCTTTTTGACGCTCCTCGGGGTATCGCCACTTTGTCGATGCCGCAAAAAAACTCCCCCTTCCGCACGGAAGAGGGAGCGTGAGCACATCAGAAAATTACTTCAGCTCAGCGAAGTACTTGATGGTGCGAACCATCTGGCTGGTGTAGCTGTTCTCGTTGTCGTACCAGGACACAACCTGCACCTGATAGGTATCGTCGTCCAGCTTAGCAACCATGGTCTGGGTAGCGTCGAACAGGGAGCCGTACTTCATGCCGATCACGTCGGAAGAAACGATCTGCTCCTCGTTGTAGCCAAAGGACTCGGAAGCCTGAGCCTTCATGGCGGCGTTCACGGACTCCTTGGTCACGTCCTTGCCCTTCACAACAGCCACCAGGATGGTGGTGGAGCCGGTGGGGACGGGCACGCGCTGAGCAGAGCCGATCAGCTTGCCGTTCAGTTCGGGGATGACCAGGCCGATAGCCTTGGCAGCACCGGTGGAGTTGGGCACAATGTTCTGTGCACCGGCACGGGCACGACGCAGGTCGCCCTTGCGCTGGGGGCCGTCCAGGATCATCTGGTCACCGGTGTAAGCATGCACGGTGGTCATGATGCCGCTCTGCACAGGATATGCATCGTTCAGAGCCTTGGCCATGGGAGCCAGGCAGTTGGTGGTGCAGCTGGCAGCGGAGATGATCTGGTCATCAGCGGTCAGGGTGCTGTTGTTCACGTTGTACACGATGGTCTTCAGGTCATTGCCGGCGGGAGCGGAGATAACGACCTTCTTGGCACCAGCGTTGATGTGAGCCATGGCCTTGTCCTTGGAGGTGTAGAAGCCGGTGCACTCCAGCACAACGTCTACATCCAGCTTGCCCCAGGGGCACTCGTTAGCGTCCTTCACGGCATAGATCTTGATTTCCTTGCCATCCACTACGATGGAATCCTCGGTGGCGGACACGGTGTGCTTGTTCTCACCGATGTGGCCGCAGTAGGAGCCCTGAGCGGTATCATACTTCAGCAGGTGAGCCAGCATGGCGGGAGAGGTCAAGTCGTTGATAGCAACCACTTCATAGCCCTCAGCGCCGAACATCTGACGGAAAGCCAGACGGCCAATGCGGCCGAAACCATTGATAGCAACTTTCACTGCCATTGGAAAAACCTCCTTAAATCATCACGAGAAAACATCTGGAATTCCCACTCACTATTTTACCCAATTCCTATGAATTTTGCAATAGGCAACCTGACAATTTCCCGACGATGTGGCAGCCAAACCATCAAAATCAGAGAAGTTTTACGATTTTCACACCCGCAAACGGGAAGGAAGGGAATGATGGGAGACGGAGAGCCCCGGTTTCCGTCCTTTCCTCATCCTTGCCCTTCCCTGCTTTTTTATGCTATAATGAAACCTGCGAATGAAGGAGGGATCTCACATGGGGGTGTTTGATTTTGATGAGCAGTTTGCCATGTTTGACGCCACCCCGGTGGAGAACCAGTTTATTCTGGAGTACATGCCCGGTGCCCGGGGCGCTTATGTGAAGGTTTATCTGTACGGGCTGATGCATTGCTACCATCCCACGGCAGAAATGAGCGTGCAGCAGATGGCCCACGATCTGGACATTTCCCCGGAGCAGGTGCTTGCCGCCTATCGTCACTGGGAGCGGAAGGGACTTGTCCGCCGCATTAGTGATGATCCCCCGTCCTGGCGGTACATCACAGCCAAGCAGCGGTTATTCATGAATGCGGAGCCTGCGGTGGATGATGCCTATGCGGAGTTTGCCGAGGCCATGTATGCCCTCTTCGGTGCAGACCGCCGCCCCAGCACCAACGATATGACCATGGCCTACGAGTGGGTGGAGGAAATGAATCTGCCTGCGGACGTGGTGCTTATGCTGGTGCAGCACTGCATTGAAACCAAGGGGAAGCACTTCTCCTTTAATGCGGCGCAGAAGCTGGCCATTCAAATGGCGGATGAAAAAATCATGACGGTGGAGGATGCAGAGTCTTTCTTCGACCGGGATAAGGCCATTTACGACGGCTGCCGTAAGGTGCTTCGCCGCATGGGCAAGCGCCGCCTGCCCTCGGAGGATGAGCAGGCCATGTATCGCCGGTGGAGCCGGGATTGGGGCTTTTCTGATGATGCCATTCTGGATGCCTGTGCAGAAACCACCAAGGGGGATCCGTCCTTCTCCTACTTGGACGGCATTCTGGGGGGCATGAAGAAGCGGAATCAGGGCAAGGGCATGCGTTCTGCTCAGGAAGTGGAAGCCGCCCGCAATGCCAATGCGGAGCGGATCGCACCCCTGAAGGCATTGCTGAATACCATGAATACGGGTGCCACCGTGAATGAAGGCACCCTGGCATTGTATGATGAAATGCGGGCACTGTATACCGATGATGTGATTCTGCTGGCTGGCCGGGAATGTGCCCGTGCTGGCAAGGGCATTGACGATGTGCAGCTGATGCTCCGCTCCTGGAAGCAGAAGGGCATCCGCAATATTGCCGAGGCACAGGATTACGTGATGAAGTTCAAGGCTTCCAATGATCTTCTGCAGGTGCTGTACGAAGCATGGGGCAAGCGGGGCAAGCCTACGGCAGCGGATCGGACGCTGGTGCAGAAGTGGATGGGGGACATGCAGATGACGGACGAAATGATCCTTCACTGCGGGGCACTGTCCAGCAAGGCGGAAAATCCTGTGCCCTATCTGGACAAAATGCTGACTTCCCTGCATGAACAGGGCATCCACACCCCTGCCCAGCTGGAAGCTTCCCGGGCAGCCTATCAGGCGCAGCAGGAGAAGGGGAAGGAAGGCGTCAAGCCTGCCGGAAAAGTTGTACGGGAGCAGCAGTATGAGCAGCGGGAGTATGAGGCGACCCAGGGCATGACCGAAAAGATGGCCAAGCGGCTGAAGGAGCTGAAGTCCAATGCGTAACGAGATCCTGCGTCAGCTGCAATCGGAATACGAGCAGCAGCGCATGCTGGACAGCCGGGAAGAGGAGCACCGCCGGGAGGAAGCCGTTCGCCGTTGCCCGGGACTGAAAGAGCTGCTGGATGACCGTCAGCAGATCATCTACCGGGGGGTTCGGGGGATTCTGGAGGGTACCACCCAGGCAGAAGACTTTCCCCAGCGCATGTCTCTGCTGAACAACCGTGTGGCTGTCTGCCTGAAGGCCGGTGGCCTGCCGGAAGATTATCTCGCCCCGGTGTACCGCTGCAACCGCTGCAAGGATACGGGCTACGTGGGGGAGCCGGTGAAGGAAATGTGCGAATGTATGCGCACGGCTTACTATCGTCAGCTTTACCGGCAGGTAGGTCTGGAGGAAGATGACCAGCAAACCTTCGATACCTTTGATTTGTCTGTTTTCCCGGATAAACCCTTGCCGGATATGCCCTGCACCCAGCGGGAAAACATGCAGGTCATTCGGGATATGTGCCGGGATTATGCGGATCACTACCCTCAGGCAGATACCCAGGATCTGCTGCTGATGGGACCCAGTGGTTTAGGCAAAACCTTCCTGATGCACGCCATGGCACGCCGCTTGCTGGATCGTGGGATGAACGTGCTCCTCATCAGTGCCTACCGCTTTCTGGATACGGCACGGAAGGCTTACTTCGGCGGCAGCACCGATGCCATGGAAAGCCTTATGACCACCGACGTGCTGCTGCTGGATGACCTGGGCAGTGAGCCCTTGATGGAAAACATTACCATCGTCCAGCTGTTTAACCTGATCAACGAGCGGCGCAGCACCGGCAGGGGAACGGTGTACTCCACCAATCTGAACGAACGGGAACTGCGGCAGCGGTATACGGAGAGAATTGCATCCCGACTGACGGATAAGCGGAAGTGTGATCTGCTGCTATTCCGTGGGGATGATGTTCGTCGCCTGTAAGGGAGGAAAACAAAGTGATTCAGCTCTATATCAGCAAAAAGAACTTTGATGTGCAGAAGGCGGAACGCTTCTTTAAGGAGCGGCGGATTCCTGTGCAGGTGATGGATTTAAAGAAGCACCGCCTGGGAGAGCGGGAAGTGCAGACCATGGCCCAGGCACTGGGTGGTCTCAGCAACCTGATCGACCGGGAGGATAAGAAGGTGAAGGAGCATCCGGCCTGCTACTATGACCGGGACAGCCTGCTCCTGCCTGCTGTGCTGGAATGCCCCTGGCTGCTGAAGTCCCCCATTGTGCGCAATGGCAGCAAGTGCACCCTCGGCTACGCCCCGGACATCTGGGAAGCATGGGGAAAGTGATCTATACAAAAAGCTCCTCGGCGAATGACTCGCTGAGGAGCTTCAGACCATCAACAAACCCCAGGTGGCATTGGAGGGATCGCAAGCCCTTCAACTCTAAATCGAAAATCGGCGAGCCCCTTCGGGGCATTAAACGGGGCGAAGCCCCTGTGCGGCGATTTTCGTGCTTTTTCGCCAGAAAAAGCTTCATTACACGAACGAAC